>CAYMHB010000053.1:0-4546 GCA_964390145.1 uncultured Oscillospiraceae bacterium | reverse complement strand
CGGCGTGGTGTTCTTTTTTATAGCACTTTTTGCATATAAGTATTTACATAAGTATTTAAGGAAATTCACAATCTTCTATTGGGGAGTTTCAATGTTCTTGTTCGCTTTCACAGCGATTTTCGGTGTGGTGCGAAACGGCTCAAAAAACTGGATTGTTTTGGCAGGCGTATCTATTCAGCCGAGTGAATTTATACGAATCCTTTTTGTCCTTTCGCTGGCGGCTATTTTTACAAAAGCGAGAACGATAAAAAAAGGAAAAGTATCTTACCTTGAACGAAAAAAGATTCGCAGCACGCGCCTTTTATTTGCGGCGGCAATCGCTTTTTCAAACGCAATGTGCCTCTTTCTGCAGCGAGAATGGGGTATAGCGCTTTTATTCTTTGCCATATATCTTGCATTTCTTTACATATACGGCGAGAACAAACTGTTCTTCGCTGCAAATATACTTATGGTAATTCTGGCGGCATTTGTCGGCGTAAAATTTATGAGTCACATACAAGTTCGAGTGTCAGCGTGGCTTGACCCGTTTGCCGATATAACGGGAAAAGGATATCAGATAGCGCAGTCGCTTTTTGCGATAGGTGCAGGCGGCTTTGCAGGCAGCGGAATAGGAGCAGGCAGTCCTTATCTTATCCCTGTTGTTTCAAGTGACTTTATATTCTCTGCAATATGCGAGGAAACGGGAGTTTTAGGCGGTGTGGCAATATTGATGCTCTACTTCCTTCTGGTGTATCGGGGCTTCAAAATTGCGCTCAGCTCCACAAATGAGTTTAACAAAGCCGTTGCAGCAGGCCTCAGCGTAATGCTTGGGGTACAGACCTTTATAATTGTAGGCGGCGTTACAAAACTCATACCCCTTACAGGTATAACACTTCCTTTCATCAGTTTTGGTGGAAGCAGTATGATTACGACATTTATCGTTATGGGAATGCTTCAGGCGATAAGTTCAATAAAGGGGGAAGTAACCGATGAAATTGAATAAACGCATAATAACAGTTATGGTAACGGTACTTACGCTCTTTTTGATTCTTGTGGGATATCTTACATATTTTACGATTTTCACAGCGCCCAATTTAGTGAAATCCAATTATAATCAGCGAATATGGGAAAAAGAGAAAAAAATACTGCGAGGTGCAATCTATGACAGAACAGGCACAATCCTTGCAGAAAGCAAGCAGGAGGGGGATGAACAGGAGAGAGTATATCCCTACGGTTCTCTTTATGCTCATACAATCGGCTATAACAGCCGTACTTACGGAAAGACAAATATCGAATTTGAATTTAATGATTATCTGCTGGAAACTCAGTCCATGATTGACGTTTTGAAAAAAGAGAGAAACGGCGGCAAGGATGATGAAGAAAAGGAAGATCCACTTACAAAAGGTGCAAATCTTTCTCTGACGCTCGACCATTCTCTGACAAAACTTGCGGCAGAACTTTTGGGAGAAGACAACGGAAGTGTTGTTGCCATTAACCCCGTAACGGGAGAGGTTTATTGTCTCTATTCATCGCCAACATTTGACCCGAACGAAGTGAAGCTCACCGAAAAATGGGACGAACTTAACGAACGAAGTGACAGCCCGTTTTTTGCAAGAGCGACACAGGCGCTTTATGCTCCAGGCTCTACGTTCAAGGTAATTACTGCAGCGGCGGGCATAGACGAAGGCTATGAAGATTTCACCTTTGATGACGAAGGAAAAACAACAATCGGAGGTAAGGTCTTCAGAAATGCATCCGAAAAAGCATATGGAGAAATAGATATGGCTGATGCGTTGCGTGTATCCAGCAATGTTTACTTTACCCGCTTGTCTCAGGAAATAGGCGCAAAAGCACTTGAAAAGAAGGCAGAAGATTTTTGTATTATGAAAAAAGTGCCCTTTGATATTCCCGCGAATGCATCAGGCGGTGCGTTTGACGATATTGATAAAGCAGGGCTTGGCTCTGTTGCGATTGGACAGGGAAAACTCAGGGTAAGCCCTTTAAATATGGCACTTGTCGCGTGTGCTATTGCAAACGATGGTATCATAATGCGTCCCTATATGGTGGCAGAGGCATTTTTCAACGACGGAGAATCCGTTTATAATGCCGACACGAAGGTTCTTTCCCGCGCAACTGATAGCTATACTGCGAGGAAAATCAAGGAGTATATGGTAGGTTGTGTAGAAAGCGGAACAGGAACTGCAGCACAAGTTTCCGGAATAGAGGTCGCAGGTAAAACGGGTACAGCCGAAAACGAACTCCAGGGTAAAACCCATGCGTGGTTTATAGGCTTTGCACCTGCCAATAATCCGCAGATTGCAATTTGCGTAATGAAGGAATATTCAGGACGCGGCGGCGGAAGTGTATGTGCTCCCATTGCTTCAAAAATAATAGAAAAAGCCCTGGATATCGGACTTATCACAGATTAAAAAACTAACTGACTTCGGACAATTGGAGTCAGTTAGTTTTTTTAAAGAGTCGGCTTGTCTTGACATAAGGGGGAGAATATAGTATAATATATTAGTATATATTATACTTTAAGGAGCAGTGTTCTTATGAATAAAGACGCTACACTTGTTGTAATGGCAGCAGGTATGGGAAGTCGCTTTGGCGGACTTAAACAGCTTGAACCAATAGGCCCCAATGGTGAGGTTATACTCGATTTTTCAGTATATGACGCTGTTAAGGCAGGTTTTAATAAAGTTGTTTTCATTATCCGCAAAGATATTGAGCATGACTTTCGTGAGCTTGTTGGAAAAAGAATAGAAAATAAAGTGAATGTAGAATATATCTTCCAGAGTATAGATAAACTCCCCGATGGGTTCAGAGTGCCTGATGGCAGAACAAAACCGTGGGGAACAGGTCATGCAGTATATTGCTGTAAGGACGTTGTAAAAGAGCCTTTTGCACTTATAAATGCGGACGATTATTATGGACAGAGCGCGTTTAAGGCGATTTATAACGAACTTGTTTCTTCAGATGCGACCTGCATGGTAGGATACAAGCTTGGAAATACTCTCACGGAAAACGGTACCGTTGCACGCGGTGTGTGTGATGTAGAGAACGGTATTCTTAAAAGCATTACCGAGCATACTGCTCTTGACAAAAACAGCGGTATTCCTCTTGATACAATAGTTTCAATGAATATGTGGGGACTTCGCCCCGAAATCTTTAATCGCGTGGAAGCGGGTTTTGTAAAGTTTTTGAAGAATCTTCAGGATCCTCTTAAAAACGAATACTACATACCTTTTGTTATAGACGGCGCAATTAAAGAGGACGGCGAAAAGGTAAAAGTTCTCGAGACAGACGAAAAGTGGTATGGTGTTACCTACCGCGAAGATAAGGAGTCTGTTGTAAGTGCAATCAAGAAGCTTTTTGAGGAGGGAATATACGATGGAATATAATAAGGATTTCAGCGTACAGGACATACTTTCCCAGTTCAAAAAAGGAACCAATACGGAAGTTTACGGAAACGGACATATAAACGATACCTACCTTTGCGAAACTTCTCCCAAATTCATATTGCAAAGAATAAATACAAATGTTTTCAAGGACCCTGATGCTGTTATGGAAAACATATATAATGTAACAAGCCATATCAGGGAAAAGATAAAAGCAGCAGGCGGAGATCCCGACCGTGAATCTATGAACATCGTTCCTACAAGAAAAGGCGATATTTATTACAGACACGAAAACGGTGATTGCTACCGCATGTACACCTTTGTAGAAAATACAGTAAGCTATGATGTTGCAGAAAAACCCGAAATACTTATGTATGCAGGGCATGCTTTCGGTAAGTTTCAGCATATGCTCAGCGATTTTCCCGCTGAAATACTTCACGAAACAATAGCCGATTTCCACAACACACCTGTTCGTGTACAGCAACTTAAAAGTGCAATGGAAGAAAATATTTCAGGCAGACTTGCAAGTATTGAAAAAGAAGTTAAGTTTGCGCTTAACTACAGCAAGTACGCATCAAAAATCACTGACGCTATGGAATCAGGGGAAGTCCCTCTTCGTGTTACACACAACGATACAAAACTCAACAATGTTCTTTTTGATGCCAAAACCGACAAGGATGTTTGTGTAATAGACCTTGATACAGTAATGCCCGGCTCGGTTCTTTACGATTTTGGCGATGCACTTCGTTTTGGTGCATCTTCTTGTGAAGAAGACGAAACAGATATAGAAAAAATCTATTTTGACCTTAATAAGTTCGAGGCTTTCGCAAAAGGATTTTTGGAAGAACTTGGTCAGTGCCTTACAGAAAAGGAAATTGAACTTCTTCCTCTTTCAGCGCTTCTTATGACGTATGAGTGCGGAATTCGTTTTCTTGCCGATCATATTAACGGTGATACATATTTCAAGATTCACCGTGAAAATCATAATCTTGACCGTGCAAGAAATCAGTTTGCTCTCGTTGTCGATATAGAGAAAAAGCTCCCCGAAATGGCAGAAATTGTGAAAAAATATGTATAAAAAAAGAGAGTGAAATCACTCTCTTTTTTTCGTGTAGGAATTTGTGTACTTTTATCGCGAGCAACATTTGTGAGCTTTAAATTTAGTC
>CAYMHB010000052.1:0-4642 GCA_964390145.1 uncultured Oscillospiraceae bacterium | reverse complement strand
TTTCATTTTTTCTGCGTCTTCGCCGTATCGTGCGAGGAAGTATTCCTCTACAACACGGTCAGCATCGCAGTTTACATCCCATAACATACTCTTGAGAAGATAGTTATTGAGCGCCTGAACGCCCCATACGCGAGCAAGCATATGAAGATATACAAAGTGTCTTGTACCCGTGTTATAGAATACAGGAATATCGTTTCGTATTCTCTTTTCAAGGACAAAAGGAAGTGCAGCAAATGTACTTACATTATAGTATTCGCCCATAAGAAGCTGTCCCTTGTAATATCCGCCTGACCATGCTTTGATATTCTCGAAAATCCATTTGTTTGTTTCTTCGCATCCGGGGTCATCAATATTATGAAGATAGCATCTTTCAATAACATAGAAGCCGACTGAAATTGTAGAATAATCAAAATCCTCGGGAAGCTCTCTGTCCGGTGGCGGAAGTGTTTCGTGATATGCCTGTGTCAATATCGCGATTTTCCTCTTTATTCTGCCTTCCTCGGTTGCTTTCTTTATCGCCTTGTCGAGCTTGTAGGCAAACATCAGCATTCTGTACGAAAGCGAGCCTGCGTTTTTACATTTTTCACATTCACACCATGTTCCGTTGTCAAGTGTGGAAAACTTGAATTTGGAGGCATCACGGAATTCACCGTCTGCCAGAGCATCTACCATCAATTTCACGAATTCGTCTGTTGCATCCTCGTTCGATGTACAGATAAAGTCGCCTGTCCAGTATCCTCGTGCCTGATATTCGTAATCGCGGAAAAGATTACGCTTACCGTCGATTTCTGCGTACCATTCGGGATGCGCCTCGCCATATGTAAGGATGCCGTCGCCGTTTACATCGCCCTTATAAAGAGGACTTACCTCGTATGGATCTTCGGGTTTACCCTCTCCGCCGAAAAGTTTGTGCTTGTAGGGATATTCATGGTTAATATCCATATAGTTGTACCAGATTACGTGACCGCCTACTGTTACACCAAGGCCCAGTTTCTGCAGAAGCTCGCAATGTTCAAACTTCACAAGGAAAAGGAAATTGTACTTGTTATGGAAAAGCCACATAAGAAGTTCTGTGCTTGTATCGTTGGCAAATTCGCTCGACGCCTCTCTCGTTCTGTAGGAGGGGGCGCTTGTTATATCTATTTCAGCATTTTTCGACTTATCAAGGCTTTCGCAGTAATGCGTGCCGTCTTCCCCGGGAGAGATAAATCTTATTCCGTGGTACTCCATATATTCATCCATTGCGTAGACACTTCCGCGTCTGCCGTCACCGTGAAGAAGAACTATTTGTTTGTCTCCTTTTTTCGCACCCAAAATGCGGTATCCTTCTTCCACGGTCACTTTTTCGTAAGGAAGATTGTATTTCTCTGCGGCAAATTTTGCGCATTCGTCGCCGAGGAAGATAATAACATCTCCGCTTTCGGGAATAGCGCTTATATCGCAAACCTCAACATCGAGGTTTTTATATTTCCCGAAAACACTTTTTGCATCGAGTGCAGAAAAACATTCTGTGCACGCTCTGCAATCATCAGAATAAGAGTCTGCCCACGAAATTTTCTTTTCGCCGTATGCAGCATCTTCTACTGTCTTGAAACTTCCTTTTGATACGATAATTTTGTAAGCCATTTTTACCTCTCCTTTATTTATCTTGCACAAAAAGTGCTTCTTACCCAAACTGTTGCTGTGCTCATATATACTGAACCTGCCTGAAAGAAGATATGTCACTATACACGCAAATGCGTATAATAAAACTCCTTCGCTGCCGAACACCTCTACTGCCAGCACAACCGATGCGAGCGGACATTTCACCACGCCCGCGAAAAGCGCCACAAATCCAAGAGATGCCGCAAAAGCCTCCTGAAGTCCCAGAAGCCCACCGAAAGCACAGCCAAATGTCGCGCCAATAAAAAGTGTGGGAACAATTTCTCCGCCCTTGAAACCTGCCGCAATTGTTATCGCTGTAAATATTATCTTGAGCGCAAATGATACATATGATGCCTCGCCCGTCATTGCGCGGTCTATGACACTCATACCTGCGCCGTTGTAGTCTGTTGTACGGAGAATAAGTGCAAGAACGACTACTGCAGCGCCGCCGACAACGACTCTTATATATTCGTTACTGATAAACTTTTTCATATATCGCGATGTGTATTTGATTGAAAGACAAAACGCGATACTTACAAGTGCACAAAGTGCCGCAAGGATAATTGTTTTTATTATTACCGAGGCAGAAATTTCCATTGTTTCAACCGAGTATCTGACGCCCTCTGAGCCGACAATGCGCGCAATTATGTACGCCATTACGGATGAAATCATACAGGGGAGCACGCTTTTTCTGTGCGTATTGTGCGCCTTTATTACTTCAAGCGAAAAAATTGCCGCGGTAAGAGGTGTGCCAAACATAGCAGAGAAAAAACCGCTCATTCCTGCCATAACAATAGTATGCAGTTCATCCTTGTTGAGTTTTATCAGTCTGCCGATATTGTAACCTATACTTCCGCCAAGTTGGAGCGCCGCTCCCTCTCGCCCTGCCGAGCCACCGAAAAGGTGCGTAATGAGAGTGCTGACAAAAATAAGCGGCGAAAGAATAATGGGGACATCGTCATCTTCTTCAACGGAAGAAAGAATTCGGTTTGTATTAAGACCGCCTTTATTTCTGAACGGATGGTAAAGCGCTGTTATAACAAGACCTGCAAGTGGAAGAAAGAATATAATCCAACTGTTTTTTTCTCTTGTGTGTGTTACGATTTCAAGCCAATGATGAAACAGCGAGCCGAATATTCCTCCAATTATTCCCATAAGAAGTGAAATCACCAGCCACTTGAAAATTGTTTTTGTATATTTAAGCATTGTTTTATCCTCTTACTTTTCTGACCCCAACAATTTTATCCCTACTGAAATTGCGCTCTCAAGACCAATGAGCATTGACTTTTTATCTACCCATTCTTCTCTTGTGTGCATACCGCTGTATGTATTTACGCCTATGCAAAGTGCCGGTATGCCTTTTGACAATGGGATGTTACAATCCGTGGAACTGCTTTCGAATGTCACTTTTTTACCGATTATTTTTTCGATTTCGGGAACAACAAGGTTTTTTAATTCTACTATCCTGCTCTTATCAATATCGGCACAGGGCCTCTCGCCCACTCGTGCAATTTCAATATCTATTACGTTTACTTTTGCGCTGTCAAAAATTCTCCCGAATTCCTTTTCCATATATGAAAGGCACTCTACATCATCGGAGCGGTATTCGCATAAAAACTTTGCATCCTGCGCGATAGTATTTACCGATGTGCCGCCGGAGAATGTTCCCACATTGTATGTGGTTTTGGTTCCTTCCTTTTGGGGAACCTTAATTTTATATATTTCACTTACAATTCCTGACGCAACACTGATGGCATTTATATTACCAAAATCGCCGTAGGAATGTCCACCCTGTGTTGAAACTTTAACTTCGTAGCGGTGCGAACCCACGCACACATCGTTAACCACGTCAAGATTACAATCAAAAGTTATAAACTGCTTGATACGGTCCTCAAAGTCATCAAAGAGTTTTCTTGTCCCTTTAAGATTTCCAAGTCCCTCCTCACAGGAGTTGCATACGAACAGTATGCCGTTTTGCGGCATAATCTTATTTTCTATAAAGTACTTTGCCATCAGAAGAAGGACTACAACACTTGCCGTGTCATCCGCCACTCCCGGAGAATGAACTTTTTCTCCGTCATCAAAATATGGCATGGGCTCCGTATCCGGAAAAACCGTGTCAGTATGCGCCGCAAAAACTGTGATTTTCCGACTGTTATCGCAATTCAGCGGAAAAATAACGTTTTGTGCCTCGTCTATATACACACCCGTAGCGCCTATATTTTCAAGATAGTTTTTGCAGTACTGCGCCCTTTTGTGTTCAAAATGCGACGGCGCAGGAATACCCGAAAGGTCTTTCAACAGGCGAAACATTTCCGCTCTGCTTTTTTCTATAAATTGAGTGATATTTTCGTACATTATATTCTTCCTTTTTTACCTCTCAACCTTCTGAATCTCTCCGTCAAGATTCCTCCAAGTAAATGTCTCTCCCTCCAGCACTATATATCCATGCCATGACTCCTCCTTGGGGATGGATACTGAACCGGGGTTTATGTAGCGAACGCCCTCTTTTACATAATCCACGGGAATATGGGTATGACCGGACACAACCACATCTCCCTGTTGCAAAGCGGGGAAATTATGATGCCCGTGAGCCGCATAGATGGTCATTCCCTCCCAACAAAGCAAGGCAGAATCAGATAAAACGGGGAACTCAAGCATCATCTGATCAACTTCGGAGTCGCAGTTACCGCGAACGCAAACGAGTTTTTCCTTTATTGCGTTGAGCATTGCTGCCACCTCTTTGGGAGCATATTCACAAGGCAAATTGTTGCGCGGACCGTGATAGAGTAAATCCCCCAACAGCAGTACCTTTTTGGGATTTTCCCTTTCTATTGCCGTCATAAGTTGCCGACAATACTGTGCCGAGCCATGTATATCCGATGCTATCAGTAATTTCATATTTTTTCCTCCTTTATTAAGCGGTTCGTGTCAAGTCAAGTGAACAGTGAATAATAAGAACCATCACCCAACACGAAATCACAGATTTCTGTTGGGT
>CAYMHB010000051.1:0-4945 GCA_964390145.1 uncultured Oscillospiraceae bacterium | reverse complement strand
GTTCTTTGAAATCATTTCATCAACATTTGCTGCATCCCACCATGCGCCGGAGATGTCAACTTTTTCTGTGATTTCTTTGCCTTCAAGCTTCAAAATAGCCTGTTCAACTGACTGATAACCAATCTGGTATGAATCCTGAGCAACAGAACCAACGAGCTTGGGACCTGACTCTGCCTTCATCCATTCGATCTGCTTTGTACCTGCATCGTAACCTACGAACTTGATGTCATCGTACTTTGAACCTGCAGCACCGATTGCATCATAAACCTGCTTAACAACACCTTCGTTTGACATGAAGATAGCGTTTACGCCCTTTTCATCAAGAGCTTCAAGAGCTGCCTTGTACGCGTTGTCAGCGTCACCAGGCTTGATTTCATGTTCAATCTTAACCTTACCCTTTGTAGCTGCGTCTGCTTCTACAAGTTCTTTAAACTTATCAATGAAACCATTTGCTCTATCGATACCTGTCTGTGTTTCGTCATGCTGAATAACGCCTACAACATACTGGTCAGCTGCTGTGATATCTTCCTTAACTGCTGCATAGAAGTTTTCTGCAGCAAGACCTGCTGCAAGGTAGTTGCTTGTAGCTACAGAAGCAATGATGGGGTTCTTACCAGCTTTGTCAAGAGCTGCAACATCGTTTGCCCAGATACCACTGTCAAACTGTACAACGGGGATTCCAGCGTCGCTTGCCTGTGAAAGCATATCAACGAAACCTTCGCCGATTGTTGCCAAAACGATAGCTGATGCACTATTGGAAAGTGCTGTCTGAACCATTTCCATCTGCGAGGGAAGGTCTTTTGCAGATTCACTTGCAGGACCTCTGAAAGTAATCTTGTAGCCATATTTTTCAGCTGCATCTTCTGCGCCAGCCTTAACTGACTGCCAGAATGCGTGAGATTCACCCTTTGCAACAACTGCGATTGTCTTTTCGTCTGCGGAATTTCCACAGCCGCTGAGTGTGGCAACAGCAAGAATTGCTACCAATACGAGTGCTAATACTTTTTTCATACTTTTTTCCTCCAATTTTTTATATATTTACGGCTTTCCGCCGTATATAAACTTTTTTATTCGTTCTTCTGAAGAGCAGCCTCTTTTTTCTTCGGCTGTTTTTCAACTTTAACCTTTGCTGCGTTCTTGTTCTTGATTACGTCCATGAGAACCGCTACAACTACGATGATACCTGTAAGTACATATGTAGCATAAGTAGAGTTAACATTAAGGTTGAATTTAGCAAGAACCATATTAAGGCCGCTTCTTATAACAACAAGCATGATGTTACCGATTACAGAACCTGCAATAGAAGCTACACCGCCTGCTGCACTTGTACCGCCGATATATACACCTGCGATAGCGTCAAGCTCATAACCGTTACCTGTTGCCGCTGCAACTGTCGGGAATGATGCTGACCAGAATATTGCCGCTATACCTGTAGAGATACCTGCAATTGTGTATGCGATAATCTTGTACTTATCAGTGTTAATACCTGAAAGGCGGGTTGCCTCCTCGTTACTACCGATAGAAAGGATGTAACGGCCAATCTTACACTTGTACATAAGATACATACAGATAATTGCAAAAAGAACTACCCAGAAAAGTCCAACAGGAATGCCGTTGTAGTTTGAGAAAACCTTGTTGTACCATGTTCCGCTCGGATAAAAGATATTGGGGATTGAAACGATAATCGCGCTCAAACCTCTGCCGAACATCATTGTACCGAGAGTTGCAATGAATGCAGGTATCTTGAGTTTTGCAACGAGAAGACCGTTCACAAGACCAATAATGCCACCGATTGCGATCATAATCGGGATTGTTGCTCCAAGCGGAACCACGCCATCCATATAAAGCTTACCGGCAATTACTGCAGAAGCGATACAGGTTGTACCGATTGAAAGGTCGATACCTCCGGTTGCGATAACGAATGTTACGCCAAGAGCCATTATTGCGTACGGCGCCAATGACTGAGCCATACTTACAATGTTGAATCTGTTTAAGAAGTTTGGATTCAGTGCTGTAAATATAAGAACGAGAACAGCAAGAGCCAAAATTATGATCAAGTTTTGTTTACCTTTTGCAAGGATATCCAGAAACTTATTATTTTTTCCTTGATTGTTGTTCATTTCAATCTTCCTCCCTCATTGTGGCATATGCCATAATTTTTTCCTGAGTTGCATCCTTGATATCAAGTTCACCTGTTATACGACCTTCGCACATAACTACAACTCGGTCACTTAACCTTTGTATTTCAGAAAGTTCGGATGAAATCATGATAATTGATTTGCCTTCTTTTACGAGGTCTTCCATAAGAGTATACATCTCACTCTTCGCCCCGACATCAATACCGCGAGTCGGCTCGTCAAATATGAAGATGTCGGAGTTTTTAAGAAGCCATCTTGCAACAATAACCTTCTGCTGATTACCACCGGAAAGATTACGGAGTTTCTGTTTCATTGAAGGTGTTTTTGTCTTAAGTTTTTCATTTTCACGAGTGGCATCTTTTTCAATTTTTGCATCGTTTATCCAGCCGAAGCGAATATAGTCGTCAAGATTACTGAGAACTGAGTTTTCAGAAACGGGTTTATCAAGAAGAAGTCCGTATCTCTTTCTATCTTCTGAAAGATAGCAGATGCCGTTTTTAACAGCCTCTTCAGGGGCTCTTATATTTTTCTTTTCACCGTTTATGAAAATCTCGCCACAATCAAAGTGGTCTGCGCCGTAAATGGCACGGGCAACTTCAGTTCTTCCACTACCCATAAGACCCGAGAAACCGAGTATCTCGCCCTTTCTCAATTTGAAGCTGACATTCTTGATTTCTTTTCCGCGACAGAGGTTTTTAACTTCCAGAACAACGGGAGCGTCGTCAGGAACATTGCTTTCTTCTTTCTTATCGCCGTAGATAACACGGCCTACCATCATTTTTACAATTTCGTCCTTGGTAGTTTCTTTAGTTATAAGTGTGCCTACATACTCGCCGTCACGCATTACGGTAATTCTGTCCGAAATTCTGTTAATTTCGTCCATACGGTGAGATATGTAAATCATTCCTATCCCCTTTTCCTTGAGGTCGTTCATTATTTTGAACAGTTCCTCTACCTCAGGCTGAGTAAGTGCCGCGGTAGGTTCGTCAAGGATAAGAATTTTTGAGTCGTGGGAAATCGCCTTTGCAATTTCTACCATTTGCTGTTTACCAACGGTAAGGGTACCAAGAACAACTGACGGATCGATTTTAACACCTATTCTGTCGAAAAGTTCTTTTGCATCCTTTTCCATCTTCTTGTCATCAATATAGACGCCACCCTTCATAGGTTCTCTGCCTATATATATGTTCTGAGCAACAGTTAGATGATTCATCATATTAAGTTCCTGATGAATTATACTGATACCTGCTTTTTGTGAATCCTTGATATTGGAAAACTCTACAGGATTGCCGAAAAGATTTACTTCACCACCGTCGCGCTTATGAATTCCGCATAAAACTTTCATCAGGGTGGATTTACCTGCACCATTTTCTCCCATCAGAGCATGAACTTCGCCTGCCCTGAGTTCGATATTAGCGGATTTCAACGCATGAACTCCGGAAAATCTTTTGTCAATGTCTTTCATTTCAAGAATTACTTCATTCATACTATCTCCCCTTTCTGTATTTCTGTTGGGAGTAATCCCATTATAAGCTTATTCAGTAACTACGCCTTTTTTCAAAATAATATTTGCATAAAGGGCGCTTTCACCTGTCATAACAACAGCGTATGCCTTCTTCGCTCTCTCATAGAACTCAAAACGTTCAATCTGTTCAATTTCCTTATCGGTGTAAGGCTTGATGATTTTAGTGTACTCATCCCAGATGGGTGTTTCAACTGTGTCTCCAGGGGTCTTTGCCATGATGTACACAGGAAGCTGATATGTATCGAGCGGGTAAAGCTGGAGTATCGCTTCAAGAAGTTCCGGAACATTGTGTCCGTCGCAACGGATACAGTTGGGATTCACACTCTGACCTGGGAAATTTCCGTCGCCGATAACGAGCTCGTCTCCATGTCCCATCTCCATCATTACTTTAAGAAGTTCGGGTGAAATTATTTTTGGAATACCTTTTAACATTTTTCTAATCCTCCTAATTTTTTATCAATATTATAATAACATATACAAAAATTGTTGTCAATATGGGACTTTATTTGTTAATATTAACCAAATCGACATTTTTTTATCGAAAAATGTTATATTTTAACGAAAACAAAAAAATTAGCAGAAAAACAAAATTTTTCTGCTAATTTTTTTCTTATTTTACATTCCGAATTCTGCCTTCAATTCTTCCTTGCTCATAAATCCGACAGTTTTTTTAACCGGCATTCCTTTTTCAAAAAGGATTACCGTTGGAATACTCATAATACCAAATTTCATTGCAAGCTCACCTTCGTCATCGACGTTAACCTTGCCTACCCTTACATTTCCTTCTGCGGCAATTTCTTCAATCACCGGAGCAAGCATCTTACAGGGACCGCACCAAGACGCCCAGAAGTCCACCAGAACGGGAGCTTCACTTTCTAATACTTCCTGCTCGAAATTTTCTTTTGTAATTATTATTTCACTCATGCCTGTTTCTCCTTTTCTTTATAGTAAAGCATACAGTGGCAGAACCCTTCAAAATCGGGATCTGCAATCTGCTTTTTAAATTCCTCACACATACACTTGTTTTCGGGAGTTTTCTGAAGTCGGCACGGACAGTATCCGCCCGTTCTTTCAAGCCCTTCCTTAATAGTTTTTACAATTTCTGCATCGGGATTAAGTTTAACTGCCATACTATCCCCTCCTTTAAATCAATAATACTATTATCCTCTGTTTTTGTCAAATAAAAACCACTGAGAATTTGGCACCAGATAAGGTAGTGTTGTCCTGAGAATCGTCTTTTTTGCGAATTTCCGTGTTAAAAACAGCCCGTATCCGTCAGGAT
>CAYMHB010000050.1:0-5764 GCA_964390145.1 uncultured Oscillospiraceae bacterium | reverse complement strand
AGGCAGAACACTTTTCGGTGCAAAACCGCCCAAGGGTCAGGAACTTGACGACCACTATTACGGAAGTATCAAACCCCGTATAATGAACTTTATGCATGATCTTGATGAGGAACTGTGGAAACTCGGTATCCTTGCAAAGACCGAGCATAACGAAGCGGCTCCTGCACAGCACGAGCTTGCACCCATATTTACCACAACAAATATTGCAGCTGACCACAATCAGCTTACAATGGAAATGATGCAGAAGGTGGCACAGCGCCACGGCCTTGTATGCCTTCTCCATGAAAAGCCTTTCAAGGGCGTAAACGGCAGCGGTAAGCATAACAACTGGTCTATCTCCACAGACACAGGCAAGAATCTTCTTGACCCCGGTGCAACGCCGCATGAAAACGCGCAGTTCCTTCTTTTCCTCTGCTCTGTTATAAAGGCAGTTGACGATTATCAGGAACTTTTGAGAGCGTCCGTTGCAAGTGCAGGTAACGACCACCGTCTCGGTGCTCACGAAGCACCTCCTGCGGTTGTTTCAATGTTCCTTGGAGAAGAACTCAGCGAAATCCTTGAAGCGATTGAAGAGGATAAGGAATATGGCGGTCGCGAAAAGACACAGATTAAAATCGGTGTTCACGTAATTCCCAAATTCCCCAAAGATACGACTGACCGTAACAGGACAAGTCCCTTTGCATTCACAGGAAATAAGTTTGAATTCAGAATGCTTGGCTCAGCGGCATCAATTTCAGATGTAAATGTGGTTCTCAACACCGCTGTTGCAGAAAGTTTGCGCCAGTTTGCAGATACGCTTGAAGGGGCAGATAATTTTGAAACTGCTCTTCACGATCTCATAAAAGAAACAATTAAAAAGCATAAGCGCATTATATTCAACGGTAACGGTTACGATGATAAGTGGATTAAGGAGGCAGAGGGAAGAGGGCTTCTTAACCTCAAAACAACTCCCGATGCACTTCCTAGCATAATCGAGAAAAAGAGCGTTGAGCTTTTCGAGACCCACGGGGTATATTCAGAAGTGGAACTTAAGAGTCGTCTTGCGGTTCTCCTTGAAAATTATATCAAGGTACTGAAAATTGAGGCTCGCACAATGCTTGAAATGTCCAGAAAAGACATTATGCCTGCAGTTTCACAGTTCATAGGAACAGTTTCAGAAACGCTCAGCTTAAAGCGTTCAGTGTTAAAGAATGTACCTTGTGAATATGAAAAGGGAATAATAACAAAGGCATCAGAGCTTCTCGACACGATGTACGAAAAGGCAAGTGACCTTGAAATTTCTCTTAGTGTTGCTAAAAAAATAGCTGATACGCAGGAAAAGGCGAACTACTACCGCGATATTATTATTCCGTTTATGGAAGAACTTCGCGCAGCGGCAGATGAACTTGAAGTAATCTGCGACAGAACAGTTTGGCCATATCCTGACTATACAGAAATGCTTTTCGGTGTAAAATAAATAGATGTGTGTCCTTTTTTGTATATTGGAGTGGTAAGTGCATATACTGAATATGGGTGATTGATATAATGAAAGAACCACTTCCAAAAAAGAAACAGGACTATGATTTCTTTGCCGAGTACGATGCGCTGACAGGGGTTGTGTCAGCAACCGAATGTACGGGACTTATGTACCGTCCTGCCGAGGATGAGAGTGAGGCGGAAAGCTACAACGAAATCTGTAGCGTCCCTGCAGTCGCAAACAAAGATAAAGAAAAATTAAAGGAAGATTAAAAGCGAACGGGCAATTCCCGTTCGCTTTATTTTGTTGCTATTATTACTCTGTCATTATCGCCATAATCTTTAAAAAGTTCTGCCTTGGAAAAATCCTTGCAAAGATTTTTTACGCTTTCGCCCTGATCGTAGCCTATTTCAAGGGCAAGCATACCGCCTTCCTTCAGTGCGTTATATGCTTTTTTTGCCATGACCCTATAGAAATCAAGCCCATCATCACCACCGTCAAGTGCGCGCACTGGCTCGTATTGACTTACATCAAGAGTAGGTACAATCCCACTTTCTATATACGGAGGGTTTGAAACAATGATGTCATATCCTTCAGGAATATCGTCATTTAAAACATCGAGTTTAAATACATCTACGCGACTTTTAACATTGTTAAGATCGGCGTTTATCCCTGCCATCTTAAGTGCGCCTTCAGAAATATCAGTAAGGTCACAGAGTGACGAAGGAATAAACTTGGCAAGTGATATGCCGATACATCCGCTTCCGGTACACAAATCGAGAATTTTCGGTGCGGAAAAGGTGTTTTTTTCAACAATCTTCTCTATAAGGCACTCCGTATCAGGACGGGGAATAAGGGTATCTTCGTTTAAGTGGAAAGGAAGCCCCATAAACTCTTTTTTTCCAAGAATGTACGCTACGGGAACGCCCTTTTCTCTTTTTTCAATACAACTTTCAAAAAGCGCAAACTGCTCTTTTGTAGGAACTTCGAAAATCAGGGCAGCATCTTCTTTGCCCATTGCATAGGCTAAAAGAATACGCGCATCAAGAAGTGGCGTATCGCAATTCTTGAGTCTTTCCGACGCCTTTTTCAGAATATCCCTTACCATTTGTCATCCTCTTTGTTATCAGTTAAAACCGCTTTCATAGAAGCGATTGCAACCTCAAGCTGGCTGTCGTCGGGTTCGCGTGTTGTTATATTCTGAAGCCATATTCCGGGGCGGCTGATAATACATACAATTTTGCTTTTGCTCTTTCCAGCCCAGCGTATAATTTCATAACTGATGCCTGCTACAACAGGGAGGAGAAGAAGGCGAAGACCGAGTCTTGTCCACATGTTATCCCAGGATATGAATGAGAAAAGAATAATACTTATTATCATTACAAAAACAAGGAAACTTGTTCCGCAACGGGGATGAAGTCTTGACATACCCCTTGCATTTTCAACGGTTAAATCAAGTCCGGCTTCGTAACAGAAAATAGTTTTGTGTTCAGCACCGTGATACTGAAAAACCCTCTTAATATCCTCCATTTGAGAAACAATGATGACATATCCTAAGAAAATGCTGATTCTTACAATACCTTCAATAAGCGTTTTGAGTAGATTGCTGTCTATGAAACCGCCTACAAGTCCGGTTATAAGGTTAGGAAGAATAAAGAAGAGTCCAACCGATAAAATCACAGACAGAAAAACGGAAAAATAAATTACAACATCCTTGATTTTGTTTCCGAGTTTTTCTTCAAGCCACTTGTCAAATTTAGATTCGCTTTCGCCCTCTAAATCAACAAATTCCGCACTCCACATAAGCGCGCGAATGCTTGAAATCATAGAATCAAAAAACGCAAAAACACCTCTTATAATCGGTATTTTATTAACATGATATTTTGTAACAAGTGAGCTTACTGCACGCTTGTCAATTTCAATTTCTCCGTCAGGTTTTCTTACCGCGGTTGCAATTTCTTTCGGGCCTTTCATCATTACACCTTCCATAACTGCACTGCCACCGATAGATGTGATATGTTCTTTTTTCTCCATACATTTTGCTCCTTTCAAAGAAAGTTCCACACAATTATAACATAGAATATGCCCTTTTTCAATAGAAACAACCTTCAAAAATGACAATTAGATTACAAATTTCCATATATTCTTGTAATTGAAAAAGAAAAAAGGTATATTGTAAACAGGAAGGTTTTACTTAACAGGGAAAGGTTGTTGAAGGATGAAATTACCATGGGATAAAAAATACTTTGGCTGGGGAATCACCGCATTTTTAACGATTTCCGCCTGTATTTTGTTTTTTGTGACACTTTTAAAGTGGGATACTTTTGCTTTTGTGTTAAGCGGATTGGCAAAAAGTTTAGAACCGATAACTTATGGTTTGATACTTGCATATCTGCTTAATCCACTTGTAAATATAATTGAACACGGTATGGTTTTGCCTGTCTGCAAAAAAATATTTAAGAAAAATACTAAACTGGCTAATGGTATAGCACGCGGATTTTCAATAACTTTGGCGTGGGTAATTGCGGCACTTTTCATTATCACACTTTTCGCCCTTGTTGTACCTGAGATTTACAAGAGTATAAGTTCGCTTATTGAACTTGTCCCCAGATTAGGAACTGCTTTTCTCAGCAGAGCGTATAAAATCCTTGATCGTAACCCTGAAATAATAAATTTCCTTGAAACCTTCATTTTGGGATTCACTACTGACTTTTCTGAAACTATGGTGAAAATTCAGGGATTGCTTCCTAACCTTAACATAATGATAACCAGCCTTACAGGCAGTGTTTATGCGCTTATTACAGCGGTTCTTAATATGCTCATCGGCATAATTGTATCCGTTTATGTTCTCAAGGATAAAGAAAAGTTTGTGGCACAGTTCAAGCGCCTTTTCTACAGTTTGCTTACTACTAAAAGGGCAAACAATGTCATCGCCTTTTTCAGACTTACTCACGATAAATTCGGTAATTTTATTGCAGGCAAGATACTTGATTCACTTATAATCGGTGTTATCTGTTATGTTGTACTTGCTATTATCAATATGCCCTATGCTGCACTTGTAAGCGTTATTGTAGGCGTAACAAATGTTATACCTTTCTTCGGACCTTTTATAGGAGCTATTCCGAGTGCAATACTTATCCTCTTTGAAGACCCGGTGAAGTGTCTCACATTTGTAATTTTTATAATCATTCTTCAGCAGTTTGACGGAAACATCCTTGGACCGAAAATTCTTGGAAGCACAACAGGCCTTTCAAGTTTCTGGGTAATGTTTGCAATTCTTGTGGGAAGCGGAATGTTCGGCATATGGGGAATGGTATGTGCAGTCCCCATACTTGCTGTAATTTTCACGCTGACAAGTGACGGATGTCATCTTGCGCTTCGGAAAAAGGGCATTGACTATAATGCGGAAACATTCGAAAAAATTGACCACATAGACGAGGAAACGAATACTCCTGTATGGATGGATGAAAAATAAGTTAAGGAGGTATACTTATGCAAGCTTTATTTTCAAAGCTCCTGACTTACATCTTTGTTTTTATAATTTATTTATTTATATACGTAATTATAAGAATGATATTTTCGGATATACAAATGATGTACAGAAAAAAGACTGGCGGATTGGCCGAAGCATACCTTAAACTTATCAATCTCAGACAGGATCTTGATTTCCCCGTTGATGAAAGTTACGAAATCGAAGATAACGAAGTAATCGGAAGAGGTAAAAAATGCAGTATAGTTGTTCCGGACAGATTTCTTTCGGTTAAAAACAGCAGAATTTTCAAAAATTCCGGAAAGTTTTATATTGAAGACCTTGGAAGCACTAACGGGACTTATCTTAACGGAGAACCACTCGGCAATGAGGCGGTTGAGCTTCTTGACGGTGATAAAATCCGTTTGGGAAGAGTTACATTTCTGTTTGTTCTTCCGGCAGGTTCCGATAAAAAATAAATAGGAGAAGTGTCAGTTATGAAAAAACTCTTTCACAATATAGGACCGCTCCTGCTTTTGCTTCTTCTTAATGCGATTGGAATGCTGCTGATGTATGTAAAGGGCGTAGACACCATGGAAGATATGGCGGTTCTGTGTGCGGCAATGTGTCTTTTAAGCCTCGTAATGTATGCAATTATCACATTGTTTTCGCTTGGTGATTCGTATCTTTTTATAATTATATCTATGCTATCTTCAGTAGGTATCATTATGCAGTCCAGAATTGATCAGGATAACGGAATAAGACAGATGAAACTTTATCTTGTCGGCGTGGTGTTCTTTTTTATAGCACTTTTTGCATATAAGTATTTACATAAGTAT
>CAYMHB010000049.1:0-6800 GCA_964390145.1 uncultured Oscillospiraceae bacterium | reverse complement strand
ACGGGCTGTTTTTAACACGGAAATTCGCAAAAAAGACGATTCTTAGGACAATACTTCCTTATCTGGTGGTGGCCAAAGCGAATTCCTTTTTCTGTTATAGTTTTTCAAAATCGCTTGCAGGGTGTTTGCAAAGCGGACAAATAAAGTCCTCGGGGAGAGGCTCGCCCTCGTAAACATATCCGCAGATTTTACAGACATAACCCTTTTTCTTTTTCTCGGGCTTTGGCTTTATATTCTTGAAATAGTAATCGTATGTTACAGACGTCTTGTCAGAAAGAATTTCAGCCTCGGTAACTTCGCCGATAAACATCAGGTGCGTACCGCAATCAACGGTTTTTACAACCTTTGCGCTGATAAAAGCATTTGTATATTCAGTAATATAGTAAATGCCGTTTGCAGACCTTTTCTTATTCTCAAAACTGCTGAATTTATCTTCCGTTCTGCCACTTTTGAAACCAAAGTTTTCAAACACGGAGAAGGGTGTGCTTTCGGAAAGAATACTCACATTGAAAACACCGCTTTTCTGTATCATTTCAAGGGTGTAGTTGTTTTTATTAACCGCAATTACAATCTGCAGGGGATTATCAGTCACTTGCATCGCAGTATTGATGATACAGCCGTTGTCCTTTTCACCATCACGTGTAGAAAGTACAAATAATCCGTAAGTAAGTTTGAATAATGCTTCTTTCATCTACATACGCTCCTTTATGATTAACAAATTTTTCCGCCGCCGACTACAACATCGCCGTCATAGAGCACGACAGACTGTCCCTTTGTGATTGCTCTTTGTGGCTCGTCAAAATCAACGCGGATAGTGTTTTCGTCAATCTGCATTGCAGTTGCACTCTGCTCAATATGACGGTAACGCACCTTTGCCTTAACGCGCAACGGTGTATATAAATCCTTAATACTTATAAGATTTATATCCTTTGCAATCAGCGAACTTGTGAAAAGTCCCTCGTGGTCGCAAAGCACAACCTCGTTTTTATCTGTATCAAGCTCACACACATACATCGGTGCAGGGAGTGCAAGACCGAGACCTTTCCTCTGACCTACTGTGTAGTGGATAATCCCCTTATGAGTGCCGAGGATATTTCCCTCTCTGTCAACGAAATTTCCGTTCTCGTAACTTTTTCCCGTATATCGCTTTATAAAATCAGTGTAATCTTCGTTTTTAACAAAGCATATGTCCTGACTTTCCTTTTTATGCGCGTTTACAAAACTATTTTCCTCAGCAATTTTACGTGCCTCATCTTTTGTCATATCGCCAAGCGGGAATATTATTTTAGACAGTTGCTCCTGCGAAAGCGAATAAAGGACATAACTCTGATCCTTTGACAAATCTTTCGCGCGTTTTAAAAGATATCTGCCGCTTTCTTTGTCAAATTCCACACGGGCGTAGTGCCCAGTCGCAATATGTGTGCAACCGAGGTTTTTTGCTTCCTCAAAAAGCTTTTCAAACTTCAAATAGCGGTTACATTCGATGCATGGATTTGGGGTAACGCCCGTTTCGTAAGCGTGCACGAAATTATCCACAACCTTTTCGGCAAAATGCTCGGAGAAGTCGTAAAGGTGATGCTCCATACCAAGGCTCTCGGCAACCTTTTTCGCGTCCTCAATGTCCTCTTTGTTGCAACAAGCGTGTTCCTCATCAAGTTCGATTCCGCCGCCGCCTAAAAGTTTCATCGTGGCACTTACTGCAGGGATGCCCATTTCTTTTATTCTGAGCGCGGCAACGGCGCTATCAACACCGCCACTCATCGCCACTAAACATTTTCGTTCTTTTTTTACATTGCCAATTGCGGTAACAACCTTAAATCCGACACTCTCAACCTTTTTTTCAAGGAGTGCGCGACTTTCTGCAGCCTCTTCACCCGTCGCAATTTTATTGTCGTAAATATCGTATAACTTCCTGAATTTTCTGGGGGAGAGGTTAGGCATCACAACATTTGCACCTGCACGAAGTCCCATTTCGCGACCTTCGGGATGAAGTGTGCCTAATGCCGTTGTTGCAGGAATCAAGGCATAAGGAAACATATGGCGCAGCAAGGCAATAAGCCTTACTGTAAGGGTAACATCGCCACTTTCATACTGCGCAAACGGAGTTTCTTTATGCACGATGTATGGACCAATTCCAATCATATCGGGCTGAAGCTCGTGCAAAAATTCAAGGTCGGAAATAATATTGTCAAGCGTCTGAAACGGCGAGCCTACCATAAAACCGCTGCCAACCTGATAACCGATTTTCTTGAGGTCAAAAAGACACTTCTTTCTACTTTCAAGCGTCATCTCTTCAGGGTGAAGTTTATTATAATGCTCGCTCTCCGCCGTTTCGTGACGCAGAAGAAATCTGTTTGCCCCTGCCTTATAATAGGAAAGATAACTCTCGTACGATTTTTCGCCGATTGAAAGAGTTATCGCACAGTCGGGGTAACTCTCACGGATAGAACGCACGATATCGCAAATTCTTTCATCAGTGAAATACGGGTCCTCGCCGCCCTGAAGCACAAATGTGCGGAAGCCAAGCGTATATCCCTCGCGGCAACATTCAAGTATTTCTTCCTTTGTCAGCCTGTAACGCAGTGCATTTTTATTATCACAGCGTATTCCACAGTAATAGCAGTTGTTTTTGCAGTAGTTCGTAAATTCAATCAGTCCGCGGATATACACGTCCTTGCCGTATATACTCTGCCTTATTTCGTCGGCAGAAGAGATAAGAAGGGAGTCATATTTGTCACTACTAAGAAGCATCTTAAATTCATCGCGCGAAAGTGTGCGATTTTCTTTAAGTTTTTCAACTAAACTTTGCATATAACCCCTCCTTTTAATATAGTTTGCATCTTATTATATTTTATACCAGAGAAAAAGGCTTGTCAAGATAAGCCACTTCCTCAAATACTGCTTTTTATATACTCCTTCGGCGATGTACCAAATTTCTTTTTGAAAGCGCGGTTAAAGGTTCTGACCGAGTCAAAACCAGAGTCAAAGGCAATCTCGGTTATAGTTCCTTTTGACTGCTGGAGAAGCCTTAAAGAAGAGCTAAGCCTGAGTGAGTTTATGTAATCGCGGAAGTTCATATGGATTTTATCGGTAAAGATATGCGATATATGTGATTGGCTTATTTTGAGGCTTTCTGACACCATTTTAAGTGAGATTTTTTCCTTATAATTATTTTCGCAGAACGCAAGAATTGTGCCTATGGTTGTTTCGTCAACTGCCTTTTTATCAGTAAGCTGGGCTTTATCCATAATCATTGAAAATGCAGTAAGAAGTAATCCGCGGTATGCCTCATCCTTGTAATTGCCGTCATATTCTGTCAGCATTTTCAAAAGTCGGGACGCTTCTGGATTCACACCGCAGATACGGGGAGAAGAGAGTGCTTTTGTAGTCAGAATATTATGAAATTCAGAAAGCAGACGCAGCGGTACGATAGTAATTATCGCAAGATTATCCTGACAATCATCGTAGTAATGCACATTGTTGGGAAACGCCACAAAAAAATCGCCGGCAGAAAGATTGCAGTCTTTTCCGCCTGCAAAAGCATGCGCCGTTCCCTCTTCAAGATAGATTATCTCCACGCTTTCGTGCATATGTGCTTCATAGGTAAGAGAGTGCGTGACATTAAAGTATAAGTCGTGATTTCTTTTGCCTTGATAAAAAAAATTCATATAATCACCCAAAACTGCAATTTTTGTCTGAAAACAGCTATTATATGTCTTGTATTATAACATTTTATGCTATAAAATACAAGTAGGAAATAAAAGGAGTGGAAATGATGTTAAAATGGACAAGGATGAAATACTATCCTTGCATTCCGCTTGGAGAGGATGGAAGATGCGTTACAGGAAGTAAAGAGCATATTTCTTTTGCGCGCAAGCTTGCAGGAGAGGGTATGGTGCTTCTTAAAAACGACAATAAAACACTTCCTCTCAAGAAAGGTGCTAAAATTGCAATTTTCGGCAAGGCGCAGATTGACTATGTTCCCGGCGGCGGTGGAAGCGGAAAAGCTTTTTCAGCATACGACCGCAACATTTATGAGGGACTTAAAATAAAGGAAGAAGAGGGGAAAATTGAAATCTTCCACAAACTCTCTGACTATTATGAAAATAATTTCCAGATGGGCGGAGAACAGGATTGGCTTGACCCTACTAAAATAAAAAATGCCCCCGGTTGTGCCGTGGAAAACGAAATACCATCTGACCTTATTTATGAGGCGCGTCAGTTTACAGACACAGCCATTATAACAATCAGCCGTTACAGCCGCGAGGCAAAGGACAGAAGTCAGGAAAAAGGCGATTTCTATCTCAGTGATATGGAAGAAAAAATGGTAAAAACCGTTTGCGAAAACTTTGATAAGGTTATCGCAGTATTAAATGTCGGCGGTATGATTGATACCGAATGGTTTAAGAATAGCGACAAAATTCAGTCCGCACTTCTTGCGTGGAATCCCGGTATGGAAGGCGGTCTTGCAGCGGCAGACATTCTTTGCGGCGATGTAAACCCCTCGGGTAAGCTTACAGACACATTTGCAAAATCATTTAACGATTACCCCTCGTCTGAAAATTTCCACGATAGTGATATGTTTGTGAAATATTATGAAGATATCTATGTAGGCTACCGCTACTTTGAAACAATCAAGGGTGCGGCAGAGAGGGTAAATTATCCTTTCGGCTTCGGACTTTCATACACAGACTTTGAAATTTGCAATATAACGGTTAAAAAAGAAAATGAAAATATTATCGCAAATGCCACAGTAAAAAATACAGGCGACACAGCAGGTCGCGAAGTAGTTCAACTTTATTACAGCGCTCCGCAGGGCAAACTAGGAAAACCCGCCCGCGAACTTGCGGCGTTCAAGAAGACAAAACTTCTTGCACCGGGTGAATCAGAGAAAATAGAACTTACCTTTGCCATAAAAGATATGGCAAGTTATGACGATATGGGAAAGTGCGAAAAGTCGGCGTATGTTCTTGAAAAGGGAGAATACACATTCTATATCGGTAACAGTGTGCGCAACACCGCTACGGCCGATTATAAATATGTATTAAGCGAGGAATATATTGTAACCGAGAAACTCAGCGAGAAAATGTACCCCTACGAATTGGAGAAGCGCCTTCTTTCAGACGGGACATATGAAAGTATTCCTGCAAAGATAAGAACGATGAAAGAAATTGAATATAAGAAGCCTATTCCTGCCTCATATAAAAAAGGAAAAATAATGTTTTCCGATGTTGCAGACGGAAAGGCAACACTTGACGAATTTATCGCGCAACTTTCTCCGCAGTATATGGCAGACCTTCTCGGTGGCAGACCAAATCGCGGTGTTGCATATACAAGCGGTATCGGCGGAGCCCCCAATGGCGACGAGTATGGTGTTCCCTGTGCAATGACCTGCGACGGACCTGCAGGCGTGCGAATTATTCAAGACAGAGGAATCAGTACAACTGCTTTCCCCTGCGCAACACTTGTTGCTTGCACTTGGGATACTGATTTAATGTACGAAATGGGTAAAAGGGGCGCCATGGAGGCAAAGGAAAATAACCTTATGATATGGCTCACTCCCGGTATGAACATCCATCGCAGTCCGCTTTGCGGCAGAAATTTTGAATACTATTCGGAGGAGCCCCTCCTTACAGGTAAAATGGCAGCGGCAAAGGTGCGCGGTATTCAGTCGCAGAATATTGCTGCAACGCCCAAGCATTTTGCGGCGAACAACAAGGAAACAAACCGCCGTGACTGTAACAGTGTCGTCTCCGAGCGTGCTCTCCGTGAAATCTATCTCAAAGGTTTTGAGATTTGTGTCAAGGAGTCAAAACCGCGTTGTATTATGACCGCATACAATCCCATAAATGGTGAACGCGCAAGCGAGTGTCATGATATGCTGACAGACATTCTCCGCGGAGAATGGGGCTTTGACGGAATTGTTATGACTGACTGGAGAGCGCACAGTTATCACGGAAACGAAATCATCGCAGGAAACGATGTCAGAATGCCTCGCGGCTATCACGACTCGGCACTTCAGCTTGCATATACAGGCAGAATGTACGAACTTCAGCAAAGCGCAAAGAGAGTGCTTAAACTGCTTTTAGATTTTGAATAATTGCATAACAAAAAACAGGAGTGGATTTCCACTCCTGTTTTTCTTCTGCATAAAAAATCCGCTCACAATATTGTGAGCGGATTTGATTTACTTGGAAACTGTGATTAGTCAAGTTCCTTAATTCTAGCCTGTGCAGCTGCAAGACGAGCGATCGGCACACGGAAGGGAGAACATGATACATAATCAAGACCGATTGTATGGCAGAATTCAACTGATACGGGGTCACCGCCGTGCTCACCGCAGATACCGCAGTGCATTTCGGGACGAACCTTCTTACCAAGTTCAACAGCCATTTCCATAAGCTTACCAACGCCTGTCTGGTCAAGCTTTGCAAAGGGATCGTTTTCGAAAATCTTTGCATCGTAGTAAGCATCGAGGAACTTACCGGCGTCATCGCGAGAGAAACCGTATGTCATCTGTGTAAGGTCGTTTGTACCGAAGCAGAAGAATTCAGCTTCCTTAGCGATGTCGTCTGCTGTAAGAGCAGCTCTGGGGATTTCGATCATTGTACCAACTTCGTACTTAAGTTCGATGCCTGCTGCAGCGATTTCTTCGTCAGCAGTAGCTACAACGTCGTTCTTAACGTACTTAAGCTCCTTGATGTCGCCAACAAGGGGAATCATGATTTCGGGAACGATGTTCCAGTCGGGATGAGCCTTCTTCACGTTGATGGCAGCGCGGATAACGGCTCTTGTCTGCA
>CAYMHB010000048.1:0-6966 GCA_964390145.1 uncultured Oscillospiraceae bacterium | reverse complement strand
AAAAGAAATCTTGACGGAGAATTCAACGATATTGACGGAGAGATTGAACGTATTTCCGACTTTTATGAAGCCGAAGGGCAGAAAAACACGACGAGAGCAATGACCCTTTTAAGTATTCTTTGCGGATTTTCGCTTGTTATAGATATATGCGGTCTGCTTTTCGGAAATGAAACGGAAATTTCCTATGCAGTAATCGGTTTTGCCATATTGCTTATACTTATGCTTACGGTTATCCTGCCCCGTCAGAGAATACGCTCTGCCGCACGTGGGGTAAGAAGAAAAGTGCTGAAGCTGTTTCATAAAGGATAATTGGTGCGGTATAGGCAATTTTCCACACAATAAATATCGTACACAGGGGGAAATTTATATATTTCCCTTTTTTTGTAAAAAAATATTGAAAATTCTATAATTTTGTGGTATATTATAATTGCAAACTAATTTAAAAGAGAGAGGCGCAGATATGAAAAAATTATACGAAGGCAAAACCAAAGATGTGTATGAGCTTGAAAACGGCAACGTTATGTTAAAGTTTAAGGATGATTGCACAGGTAAAGACGGAGTCTTTGATCCGGGTGAAAATACCGTTGGACTTACCATTGAAGGAATCGGAAAGGCTAACCTTAAAACCTCTGTTTATTACTTTGACCTTCTCAAAGAAGCAGGCATCAAAACTGACTATGTGAGCGCAAATGTTGATAAAGCAACTATGGAGGTTCTTCCCGCAACCGTATTCGGTCACGGTCTTGAAGTTATCTGCCGCCTTGTTGCAACAGGAAGCTTTATCCGCAGATACGGCGAATACATTGAAGACGGTACAGTTCTTGAGGGTGGCTATGTTGAATGCACATTCAAGAACGACGAAAAGGGTGATCCCCTCGTAACAGGAGAAGGTCTTGCAGCTCTTGGCGTTATGTCTCCCGAAATGTTTGAAAGCATGAAGAAGCAGACACTTGCTATCACAAAGATTGTTGCAGACGACCTTAAGACTCTTGGTCTTGACCTTTGGGATATTAAGTTTGAGTTTGGTTACAACAACAACGAAGTTATCCTTATTGACGAAATCGCTTCAGGTAATATGCGAGTTTACAAGGACGGCAAGATTGTAGAGCCCGTGGAACTTACAAAGCTCATCAACAACAGATAAGATACGGATACATATAAGCAGGGAATTCGATTTACGAATTCCCTTTTTGTTTTTCTCTTGTAAACCCTTCTCCTATAATATGCTCAGCCTGTGTTGCTATCACAAATGCAAGAGGGTCTTCCTCGTAGACTATTTCCTTAATGTGATGATACTCCCACACACGAACTACACACATAAGAACTGCCGTAGGTTTCCCTGAATACGCGCCGCTGGCACTCAAAAACGTCGCGCCTCTCTCTCTCTCGTTAATGATGCGCCGTGCAATCTGCTCGCTCTTTTGCGATATGATAAATAAGTTTCTTCCTTTTTCTGCACCGTAGACAAGCTTGTTTATCACAATTGTCTGCGTAAAAAGAGCAACTGTTCCATAAAGTCCTGATTCAATATCCTTAAAAACAACTGACGATACCGCAAGTATAACGATATCTACTATCAAAAGTGCTTTTCCTATAGAAATATGGGGGAAGCGCCTTTCTATTAAATGTCCGAGAATATCCGTGCCTGCAGTAGAAGAACCATTCATAAAGATAAAACCAAGCCCTGAGCCGATGGTGACCCCGGCAAAAAGGGAACCTAGAAGTCGGTCCCCTGCATACTGCGGAAAGAAGGGCGTAACGACGGCATCAATTACAATTGTGTTGATTAAAACAGTTCGCAAAGTCTTGATGGTGAATTTTCTGCCCATAAATTTGTATGCTATCATAAGAAGCGGAACATTCATTAAAAGAGAGAGAAGTCCTACGGGAAGTCCCGTAAGATACTTTATCATTATGGCAATACCGCTTACTCCACCTGGAGCAATATTAACCTTTTCGGCAAATGAGTAAAGTCCTACCGATATTCCAAAGCAACCTATGATATCGTATAAAACATCTTTAATAAACTTTTTTGTCATAGCAAACTAAAAAGGATAGACATTTGTCTATCCTTTTTCTCCGTTATCAGTTTTCCTTATTTTATACCGAAAACATTTTTTTATTCGCCAAAGAGTGCTGACGCAAAACTCATCGGGTCAAATTCCTGAAGGTCATCAATACCTTCCCCCACACCGATAAATTTAACTCCTACTCCAAGCTTTTTGCAGATATTTACGACAATTCCGCCTTTAGCAGTACCGTCAAGTTTTGTAAGAATTATACCGCTGATCTGTGCAACCTTGTTAAATTCTTCAGCCTGATTTACGGCGTTTTGCCCAGTTGTTGCATCGAGCACCAAAAGAATTTCCTTATGAGCCTCGGGAAGTTCGCGCTCAATTACACGGTAAATCTTTCCAAGCTCATCCATAAGATTCTTTTTGTTATGAAGTCTGCCTGCAGTATCGCAGATACATACATCTGCCCCCTTGCTTTTTGCACTTGAACAAGCGTCAAATACAACTGCTGCAGGGTCGGCACCTTCGGTAAGTCTTACGATAGGAACATCGTTGCGCTCTGCCCATATTTCAAGCTGGTCTGCCGCTGCCGCGCGGAATGTATCCGCTGCACCCAAAACAACCTTTTTCCCCTCTTTTTTGAGTTTGGAGGTTAATTTACCGATTGTGGTAGTTTTACCAACGCCGTTTACACCAATAACCAAAATTACGGTGGGTTTTGTTTTAAGTTCAAGCGTACAGTCGTTTTTGCCCAAAATTCCGCAGATTATATTTTTGAGTTCTTCCTTTACACCCTCCGCGCTATTTATGTGCTTTGATTTGACATTTTCGCGAAGTTCTTCAACGATTTCGCACGAGGTTTGTCCACCGATGTCTGCCATAATAAGAGCTTCTTCAAGCTCGTCATAAAGGTCATCGTCAATTTTTGAAAAAACCTGAAATACATTATCAATTTTTTCGTTGAATGAGTCTCTCGTTTTGCCAAGCCCTTCACGAAGTCTGGCAAAGAGTCCTTTTTTCTCTGTATTATTTTCCATAATTATTGCTCCTCAAATGCAACTTCCTCAAGTTTCATTGAAAGAAGTCTGCTGACGCCGCGTTCCTGCATTGTTACACCGTAAAGGATGTCTGCTGCTTCCATAGTACCGCGTCTGTGTGTGATTATAACAAACTGCGTCTTTTCGCCACGGCTTCTTATGTATTCTGCAAAGCGATATACATTCTCTTCATCGAGTGCCGCCTCTATTTCGTCAAGCACAAGGAACGGCGCAGGCGAAACCTGAAGCAAGGCAAAGAGAAGCGCAATCGCCGTAAGCGCATGCTCACCACCAGAAAGAAGAGTGATGCTCTGAAGTTTCTTTCCCGGGGGCTGAACTTCGATTTCAATAGGACTTTCAAGTGTATCAAGGGGATTAAGAAGTTTTACCTCCGCCTTACCGCCACCGAAGAGTTCTACGAAGCTTTTTCCGAAAAGCTCGTTTATAATTTCAAACTTTTTGGCAAACTGTTCGCGCATTACATTCATCATTTCGCTGATGAGCTTTTCAAGGTCGGCTTTGGCTTTTTCCATATCATCAACCTGCGTGGTCAAAAATTCGTATCTGCCCTTAACCTCTTTATATTCCTCAATCGCGTCAATGTTGATATTACCAAGCGCCCTGATTGAGTTTTTAAGCTGTGAAATGGTTTTCTGCGCCTCGGAAAGTGAGCCAATGTCCTTTTTAAGCTCAAGGGCGGTGTTATAAGTAAGCTCATAAGTATCCCAAAGCCTTGCAGCAGCGCTTTCAAGGTCCTCTTCAATCTTCGCTTTCTTGGTTTCTATGCGCACAACCTCACCCTGTAATACGAGTATCTTTTCGTTCAAGGTTTTAATGTTTTCGCGGAGCTTTTCAAGTTCAACATCGCTTCCGCTACGACCTGAAAGATGTGCCTTTATTTCTTCGCGCATAGACTCAATAGCAACTTCACACTGTTTCTGACGCATAAGATTTTCTTCTATCTGCTTTTCAAGTGATTCTATTGCACTTTCCTGAGCAGCCTTTTCATCAAGACGAGCCTTATAATCAGACTGTGAATTCAGTATGCCCCTCTTTGCGTCATCAATACGCTCCTGTGCAAGTTCAACATCCTTTTGGGCACTGTTGATCTCCATCTTTTTGTCGATAACCTTTGCACTGTGCGCTTCACGGCGAAGCGTTTCCTCGCGCACGCTGTCCTGCTTGTCCTTAACGATAGCTTCTGCCTTTTCGATAAGTTCGTCAGAACCTTCGAGAATTTCGCGAAGCTTTTTCTTTGTTTCAACTGTGTCTGTCTGCTGGGTTGAAATCTGCAATTTTTCTGCAGAAAGCTTTTCAAAGCGCTCATTAGCAATCTGAAGAAGGCTTGCCTTCATATCGGCTTCAGCCTTAACTTTAAGGAGTTGATTTTCGCTTTCAGAAAGTTTTTCGCGAAGTTTTGCTTCCTTCTGACGGCTTTTTTCCGCTTCGTCAGCGCATTTATCAATCTCATCCTCAAGACGCTCGGTCTCATCTGCAAGACGGTCGCACTCTTTGTCAAGAGATTCAATCTCGTCTTTTCTGCCGAGGAGTGCCTGTGCACGGTTTACGCTACCGCCGGTAATACTACCACCCGTCTGCAAAAGCTCGCCTGCAAGAGTTACTATTTTGAATTTGTAATGCGTTGCTTTCGCAAGCTTTATGGCGCTGTCCATATCTTCCATAATGACTGTTCTGCCGAGAAGAGCCTCGATGACATTCTTTATAGACTTGTCGCATTCTACAACATCGCTTGCAACGGAGATTACGCCGTCATTATTCATAACGCGGTCTTCGTTATCAAGGCGCTTGCCCTCCTGCGTAGTTATGGGAAGAAATGTTACTCTGCCTATTTTATTCTTTTTAAGGAATTCTATTGCCTGTTTTGCATCTTCCTCGCTGTCTACAACGATGTTCTGCATGGCGTTTCCAAGCGCGGTTTCAATCGCCGTCGTGTATTTTTTGTCAACGGTTATAAGTTTACTGAGTACACCTATAATTTTACCGTTGTACTTACCCTCTTCCTTGGCACGAAGCAGGTCGCGGACACTGCGGGCATAGCCTTCAAGTGCGCGCTCCATTTCGTCAAGCATTTTGCGTCTTCCCTGCTTTTCGCCGAGGCTTGTTGAAATTTCGTTATATTTTGTTTTGAGTTCTCCACTTTTTCGGTTCAAGTCGTGGTAGCGCTGATTTTCATTATATACATCGTCAGAGAGTTTATCAAACTCCACCTGAGCCTTTTCCGCTTTGCCGGAAAGTTCTGCGCATTTTGCAGTAAGACGGTTTATATCGTCGGATGCCGCTGCTATATCCACCTCAATAGAAAAACGCCTTGTTTCGATATTCTGAGTGATAAGGTCGATACTGTCAATTCTTGACTGCGCCTCGCTCTTTTTAGCGCGGAGGTTCATTACTTCCTCGCGAGCAGTTTCAAGAGCCTTTACTCTGCGGGAAACTTCTTCTCCGATTGCGCGGTCCTCATCCTCAAGAACTGAAAGTTCGTCTGTCATTTTAAGGAAGCGCTCGTTTTTCTTTATCTTTTCTTCTTCAAGGAGTTTTATCTGCTCCTTAATACCTTCTTCTCGCTGTGACCAGCCTTGAAGTTCGGTATCAATACGGATAATATTTACCTTGTGATTTTCAATGTTATTTTTAATAATTGCGCGCTCATTTTCGATAGATGCGCTGTCACCTTCAAGAGAATTCAGTTTTTCGCGCTTTTCTTCAAGCTCGCTGTCAGTTTCTCTAATCTGCGCATAAAGAAGGTCGCTCTTTTCATTACACTCGTCAAGTTGTGCCTTAGCCGCATCAAATTCGCCAACTGCATTTTCGTAGAGCTCGGCAGTTTTCTTGCCCTCTTCACGCTTCAAGTCGGTTATTTCAAGAAGCGCACTTACCTCAATCCCCTTGAGTTCCTCACGAAGGTCGAGGTATCGGATTGCCTTTTCACTCTGTTTACGCAGAGGTTCAACCCGCTCGGTAAGTTCTCCCAATATATCACGCACGCGGACAAGATTATCCTCGGTATGATTGAGCTTTCTCTCCGCCTCATTCTTGCGGTAGCGGTATTTTGAAATGCCTGCCGCCTCTTCAAATATCTGACGGCGGTCTTCACTCTTGGCAGAAACGATTTCTGCAATTTTACCCTGTCCTACGATTGAATAACCGTCACGGCCGAGACCTGTATCCATAAGAAGTTCGTTAATATCCTTAAGTCTGCAGGCGGTACGGTTAATCATATATTCACTTTCACCGCTGCGAAATACACGACGGGTAATTTCAACCTCGTTAAAGTCGCAGGGCAAAAAGTGGGTAGAGTTATCAAGCACAAGCGAAACCTCGGCATAGCCAAGAGGCTTTCTCTTCTGTGTTCCTGCAAATATGACGTCCTCCATTTTTCCGCCGCGAAGTGTCTTGGCACTCTGCTCACCCATAACCCAACGAACTGCGTCGGAGATGTTACTCTTACCGCTTCCGTTAGGGCCGACAATGGCAGTTACGCCCTGATGAACTTCTATGACAGTTTTGTCTGCGAAGGACTTAAAGCCTTGTAATTCTATTCGTTTAAGGTACATTTCGTCACCTTCTTTTCTAATATATACGTACTTGGAAATTATATCATATTTTTGCGAAATAATCAAGTGTAAAATACACTATATTGGGGTATTTTAATAAAAGTTTACACAATTTACACTAAATGGGTGATAACAGGCCTCTTATCGGCAGATGAGTTAGTGTATAAATGTTTTTATATTGCAAATAATGAATAGTAAAGTATTTTACAACTTCCAAAAAAATAAAAAAAAGGTAAAAAACGTATTGACAAAAGGGTTTTATTTTGTTATACTTTTAAAGTCACATCTGCGGGTGTAGTTCATTGGTAGAACACCAGCCTTCCAAGCTGGATAGGTGGGTTC
>CAYMHB010000047.1:0-7836 GCA_964390145.1 uncultured Oscillospiraceae bacterium | reverse complement strand
TTCGCTTACGCACCTTGCTCCTTTTGTTGATATCAGCCGTCAGAAAATCAAGAGGCAGGTTGAGGAGGAAATGGAGCTTATCGGCGAGAAGTACGACGAAGAAAAGATTGCCCGTATTGCCGAAAAGAGACTTCGTGAAGAAGTTAAAAACGGCGTGCAGATGATTCAGTATCAGGTTGTAACTCTTATGACAACTAACGGACAGGCTCCCTTCGTAACAGTATTTATGTACCTTAACGAAGCAAAGAATGAACAGGAAAAGGCTGACCTTGCTCTTATAATTGAGGAAACCCTCCGTCAGCGTTACAGAGGTGTCAAGAACGAAAAGGGCATCTGGATTACTCCTGCATTTCCCAAGCTTATCTACGTTCTTGAAGAAGACAACATTCACGAAGACAGTAAATACTACTACCTTACAGAACTTGCAGCTAAATGTACTGCAAAGCGTATGGTTCCCGACTATATTTCAGAGAAGATTATGCTTCAGAACAAGATCGACAAGAAAGGTGACGGTCACTGCTATACATGTATGGGTTGCCGCAGCTTCCTTACTCCTTTTATTGACGAGGATGGAAATCCCAAGTACTACGGCAGATTCAATCAGGGCGTTGTAACTGTTAACCTTGTTGATATCGGTCTTTCTGCAGGCGGAAACATTGAAAAGTTCTGGGAAATCTTTGACGAAAGAATGCAGCTTTGCCATCGTGCACTTCAGGCTCGTCACGAGCGTCTTACAGGCACAATTTCAGACGCCGCTCCGATTCTCTGGCAGCACGGTGCTCTCTTAAGACTTAAAAAAGGCGAGAAGATTGACAAGTACCTCCACGGAGGTTACTCAACACTTTCACTTGGCTATGCAGGCCTTTGGGAGTGTGTATACAGCTTAAACGGTAAGAAGCTTACCGAACCCGCAGGAGAGGCACTCGGCCTTGAAATTATGAAGAAACTCAACGAGTACACTGCAAAGTGGAAAGCAGAGGAAAACATAGACTACTCACTTTACGGCACACCCCTTGAAAGCACAACTTATAAGTTTGCAAAGAGCCTTCAGAAGAGATTTGGTATCGTAAAGGGTGTAACAGACAAGAACTACATCACAAACAGCTATCATGTGCACGTTACCGAGGATATTGACGCATTTGACAAACTTGCTCTTGAAGCGAAATTCCAGGCGCTTTCTCCCGGCGGTGCAATCAGCTATGTAGAAGTTCCCAATATGCAGAACAACCTCGAGGCTGTAATTTCTGTAATGAAGTTCATCTACGACAACATTATGTATGCAGAACTCAATACCAAGAGTGACTATTGTCATGAATGCGGTTTCGACGGCGAAATTGAGGTTAAGGAAGACGAGCACGGAAAGCTTGTATGGCATTGTCCTTCTTGCGGAAACACTGACCAGACAAAACTTAATGTAGCGCGTCGTACCTGCGGATATATCGGAACACAGTTCTGGAATCAGGGAAGAACACAGGAAATAAAAGAGCGTGTCCTTCACTTATAAAATTAGAATAAAACAGGGTACGAACTTCGTACCCTGTTTTCAGGAAGATGACTATGAACTATGCAACTATTAAAAAATTTGATATAGCAAACGGTCCGGGTGTGCGTGTTTCTCTTTTTGTCAGCGGATGCAGGCATCACTGCAAAAACTGTTTCAATAAAGAGGCTTGGGATTTTAACTACGGCAAACCTTTGACAGATGAGGTTGAGAAAGAAATTCTTGACGCGTGCAATCACGACCACATTACAGGACTTTCACTCTTGGGCGGAGAGCCTTTTGAAAAGGAGAATCGTGCAGGACTTATAACTCTTGTGAAAAAATTTCGCGAAAAGTATCCCGAAAAAACAGTCTGGTGCTATACGGGGTATCTTCTTGACGAAGAACTTTTAAAGATGGGCGAGAGTGATACTATGGAGCTTCTTTCGCTCATAGATGTTCTTGTTGACGGTCGTTTTGTAGAAAAGCTTAAAAACCTTGCTCTTTTATTTCGTGGCTCATCAAATCAGCGCATAATAGATGTCCCCAAAACCCTTGAAAAAGGGGATGTAGTACTCCTTGATGGTAAATGGGAGCGTACAATGGGCAGCGGAGATATTTACGAGATTTAATACGAAAGGATAATTGATATGGAAAAATATAATGTAAGAATTAAAAAACTTGACGAAAAGGCAATAATCCCGACTTACGGCTCACAGTTTGCGGCAGGTGCAGACCTTTACGCGTGTCTCCAGGAGGCACTAACAATCAATCCCCACGAAACAATTCTCGTTCATACGGGAGTTGCTATGGAAATTCCCACAGGTTTTGCAGGACTTATCTATGCAAGAAGCGGTATCGCATCAAAGCGCGGCCTCGCCCCTGCAAACAAGGTTGGTGTAGTTGACAGCGACTACCGCGGAGAAATTATGGTAGCGCTCCATAACCACAGTGCAGTTCCGCAGACAATCGAAAGCGGAGAGCGTATTGCACAGCTTGTAATTGCACCCTACGTTGTAGCAGATTTTGTTCTTTCAGACGAACTCGATGACACAGACCGCGGTGCAGGTGGCTTTGGCTCAACAGGAAAGAAATAATATAACGGGATGAAGATAAGCAACACAAAAAAGGAACTTGGATTTAACAAGTTCCTTTTTTGTGTTTGTTGTTAAAAGACAGAGGGATGGGAGAAAGTAGTGCAAAGCGGACAAATAAAGTCCTCGGGGAGAGGCTCGCCCTCGTAAACATATCCGCAGATTTTACAAGCATAGTCCTCATTTTGTTGGAGCTTTTGCGTATTGTGTTGGCGAAACTCCAAAATGCTTTTTGAACATCTTAGAAAAGGAAAATATATCCGTATATCCAACAGAATAGGCTGCTATTGAAACAGAAACCTTCTGGTCATTGATAAGCGATGCGGCAATATTCATTCGATGACTCAGCAGGTACTGCTTGGGTGATATGCCAACCTTTCTCTTAAAAATGGCGTAAAAATATGTTCTGTCTAAATTTAGTCTGCTTGCGATTTCTTCTATGGTAATTCCTTTCATATACTCCGAATGAATGCAGTCGAGGGCATCCTTTACATAGTCATTTCGCTGTCCGTTCTTACCCATAATAAGTGCAAACAAATCCCACAATCTTGCTGAAAGGTATGCGCTTCTGCCATCAGAATAATCCTCGCAGCTTTTCATAGCATTGAATATTTCTCCGGCTTCCGAAAGCTTTAATGTATGCGGCAAAGTATCCGCAATGCCTGAATCTGTGGTAAACCCAATCCATATATAATTCCATGGGTTAGCAATATCTGCCTCGTAGTAAGTTTCGACAAACGGAGGAATTATAAACATTTCTCCCGGTCTTATCCTGTACTGATTTCCGTTTATCCTGAAAATACCAAATCCTGAAACAACATAATGTATAAGCCAGTGTGTTCGGATAGCCGGGCCGTAAGAGTGACCGCTTACACATTTTTCGTAGCCAAACTGTACAGGATTAAGATCGTTGTATTTCTTATCGCTGATAATAACTGTATGCTTCATAGAAAAAACCGCTCCCCAAAAAAACAACAAAATGACAAATTTTTATAATATTATACCATTCACTTTTTTGTATTGTCAATCTATAATAAATGTAAAAGATAACAAATTATCGGGAGTGAATATTATGAAAATTACATTTATGGGTGCAGGAAGCACTGTTTTTGCAAGAAATGTAATCGGGGACTGTATGTGCGTAGATTCACTAAAGGACAGCGTTTTTGCACTTTATGACATTGATGCGGAGCGCATTGAAGAATCCAGAGTAATTCTTGAAGCCATGAGAAAACAAAAGGGTGGCTTTGGAAGAATCGAATGCTATGTAGGTGCACAGCAGCGCAAAGCTGCATTAAAGGATGCGAGCTTTGTTGTTAATGCCATTCAGGTCGGCGGATATGACCCCTGCACAATTATCGACTTTGAAGTACCAAAGAAATATGGCCTGAGACAGACGATAGGCGATACTCTGGGCATTGGCGGTATTATGCGTGCGCTCAGAACGATTCCTGTTATGGAAGATTTTGCAAAGGATATGGCAGAGGTTTGCCCTGACGCACTTTTTCTTAATTATACAAATCCTATGGCAATGCTCACGGGATATATGTTGCGTTATACTCCTGTTAAAACAGTCGGCCTTTGCCATAGCGTTCAGGTTTGCTCTGAGTCTCTTCTGAAAAGTCTTGATATGGAAGATAGGATTGATGGCGTGAGGGATGTGATTGCGGGCATAAACCATATGGCTTGGCTTCTTGAAATAAAAGATAAGGACGGCAACGACCTGTATCCCGAAATCAAATCGAGAATTGATGCTTACATGCAAAACCCTGATGCCACGAACAAGGTTCGTATGGATTACATAAGAAATTTCGGGTATTATTGTACTGAGTCCAGTGAGCATAATGCCGAATACAATCCCTATTATATTAAGAGTAAGTATCCCGAACTTATCCAAAAATATAATATTCCTCTTGATGAATACCCCCATCGCTGTATCAAACAGATTGATTCATGGAAGAAGGAATATGCTGAACTTAAAGAAAACGGGATTAAGCAGCATAAAAGAAGCATCGAGTATGCATCGCATATAATGCAGAGTATTGTTGAAAATAAACCTTACCAGATTGGCGGAAATGTATTGAACACAGGGCACCTTATATCAAACTTCCCCGAAAACGCATGCGTAGAGGTGCCTTGCCTTGTAAACGGTTCGGGAATTACTCCCTGCAGTGTGGGCACACTGCCCCTTGCGTGTGCTGCTCTTAATATGTCAAATATAGCAGTTCAACTTCTTACAGTTGAAGCAGCAAAAACACGCAAAAAGGAATATATCTATCAGGCAGCAATGATGGATCCCCATACAGCATCCGAGCTTGATATAGATACAATCAGGAAGATGGTTGATGAACTTATAGACTCTCACGGAGACTATCTTCCCAAATATAATTAACCAGTGACGATTCATAGGTCGTCATCCCTATCAGGCAGGAGGCTCTTTGTGGATATAAATAAACAAATAGATAGATTAATTTCGTATGGAGTTATAACAGGACTTATCGAAGAATCTGATAAGATTTATGTGCGAAACAGAATCCTTGCACTTTTGAAACTTGATTCATATGAAGAAACAGGGGCAAAGTGTAACAGTATTGAGGAACTTGACGAAATACTCGGGACAATAACAGATTATGCTGTGGAAAAAGGTTTAGTCGAAAACGACAGTATCATATACAGAGATATATTTGATACTGCAGTTATGGATATATTAACACCTTATCCGTCTGCTGTTATAAACAAATTCAATGAACTCCGTAAAAACTCATCAAAAGAAGCAACAGACTATTTCTATAAACTTTCCTGTGACAGTAACTACATAAGAAGAGCCAGAATAAAAAAGGACTTAAAGTGGACAGTTGATTCAGAATACGGAAAAATGGAAATAACCATCAACCGTTCAAAGCCCGAAAAAGACCCCAAAGCAATCGCTGAGGCAAAATTTATCAAGGATTCATCATATCCGCAGTGTCAACTCTGTGTAGAAAACGAGGGATACGAAGGTAGAGTAAATCATCCTGCAAGGCAGAATCACAGAATTATCCCCATTGAAATCTGCGGGCAGAAATGGGGATTTCAGTATTCTCCCTATGTTTACTATAACGAGCATTGTATATTGCTCAATTCAGAGCATATTCCTATGGTAATTGACAGAAGTGTGTTTGAAAAACTGCTTGATTTCATAAAACAGTTCAATCACTATATGATTGGCTCTAACGCTGACCTTCCCATAGTAGGAGGTTCAATTCTTTCGCACGAGCATTTTCAGGGCGGTAATCACGTCTTTGCTATGCATAGAGCAGAAAGTGAATGTTTCTATGAAATATCAGGCTTTGAAGATGTTGAAATAAGCACTCTTAAATGGCCTATGTCAGTTATAAGACTTAAATCTGAAAACACAGATAAGATTGTGGAGTTGTCAGATAAAATACTTACAAACTGGCGTAATTATACAGATGAAGATGCGTTTATCTTCTCAGAAACAGACGGAGTAAAGCATAATACCATTACACCTATTGCAAGTATGTCAGACGGAAAATATGTGATGGATTTAGTGCTTCGTAACAATATCACGACAGACGAGCATCCTTTAGGTGTTTACCATCCCCATAGCGAACTTCATCACATTAAGAAAGAGAATATAGGTCTTATTGAGGTTATGGGACTTGCAGTTCTTCCGTCAAGACTTGTAGAAGAACTTGATGCGGTGGCAGACGTTATTATAAATGGAAAAGATATGGCTGAAAATGAAAAAACTGCCTCACATAAAGAATGGGCAGAAGAAGTCGTTAAAAATCATCCTGAAATAGATAGTTCAAATGTAACAGAGATTCTCAGGCAAGAGGTAGGAAAGGTCTTTGTTAATGTTCTGGAGCATGCAGGCGTATATAAAAGAGATGAGCAGGGAAGAAAAGCGTTTGATAAATTCATAAAAACCCTGTAGGAGAGATAACAATGGAATTAAATGAAATGAAAAAAGTATTTGCCGATATTTACGGAGACGGAGAAATGCGAGTTTTTGCATCCCCCGGACGAGTAAACCTTATTGGCGAACATATAGATTACTGCGGAGGCTGTGTTATGCCTGTCGCGCTTACAATGAAAACTACAATTATCGCGAGGAAAAGAAACGATGATGTAATCCGCCTTAAGGCAACCGATCTTGACATTATGGTTGAAACAACAGTTTCCGAGATGCACAATCTCAAAGGCAAACTCAAATGGGGTGATTACCAGATTGGTGTTGTGCTTGAACTTATGAAAGACGGGTATGACATCTGCGGATGCGACCTTCTTTATGATGATACAGTTCCTCACGGTGGCGGACTCTCTTCGTCTGCTGCGATTGAGGTTTCGACTGCATTATGCTTTGCAACTTTCTCAAACGAGAAAAATGGTATAGACAAAAAAGTAGATATGATTGAAATGGCACTCATTTCACAACGCGCAGAGCATAATTTTATAGGTGTTAAATGCGGAATAATGGACCAGTTTGCCTCTGCAATGGGAAAAGCAGACCACGCAGTATACCTTAACTGCGCCACGCTTGAATATGAGCATATTCCGCTTAAACTTGATGATTGCAGTATTGTTCTTACAAACACGAATGTAAAGCATTCTCTCGGAAACTCGAAATATAACGAAAGAAGGGAAGAGTGTGAAGAAGGTCTTAATGCACTTAAAACTGTTCTTCCTGATATAAAAGAACTTGCAGATGTAACGATAGAGCAGTTTGAAGAGCATAAGAATGCAATTGAAAACGAAACGACAAGAAAACGAATTAAACATGTTGTTTATGAATGTGACCGAGTGAAAAAGAGTGCAGAAGCGATGAAAAATGATGATATAGCACTTTTCGGTCAGTATATGAACGAATCGCACGATTCACTTCAGTATGATTACGAAGTAACTTGTCCCGAACTTGACTTTGTTGCAAATATGGGAAGAAACATAGACGGAGTACTTGGAATAAGAATGACGGGTGCGGGCTTCGGCGGATGTACAGTCGCTATTATAAAGAATGATAGCGTGGAAAAATACATAAAAACAATAGGAAAAGAATATGAAGAGAAGTTTGCTCACAAAGCATCATTTTATGTAACAGGTACAGGTAACGGGGGTAGCGAAATATAAAGCAGTACTATTTCCGTTTGCCCGTTACGCACTACTTTTTAGTCCTTTTGTCTTTTAACAATAAAAAAGGAATTCGCAAGGCCACCGCCAGATAAGGAAGTAATGGTTTTGAAGCCTTATTTTCCGTTTATG
>CAYMHB010000046.1:0-9054 GCA_964390145.1 uncultured Oscillospiraceae bacterium | reverse complement strand
ATTATGGGTAATTTGTAAATAAATCTGTAAAATGCCATTTTCATACCTCCAAAAACAATTTCCTTTATTGTACCATAAATACAGATAATAGTCAATTATCAACAAACAAAAGGGTTGAGCGTCGCTCAACCCTTTTGTTTTGCTTATTTAACTTCATGAACCTTATTCAATAATATTTCCGTTTGTTGAAATTGTTACAACTCTCCAAGGAATAAATTTCCCACTTGTCTTAAGCGCATTCTTTACCGCAGATTCTATACCGCCGCAACAAGGCACCTCCATACGGACAACCGTTACGCTCTTTATATTGTTATTTGCAATAATAGCAGTTAATTTATCCGTATAATCACCTTCATCAAGTTTAGGACAACCAATAAGAGCAATATGATTGCGAATAAATTCGTTATGAAAGTTTCCGTATGCATAAGCGGTACAATCTGCGGCTACTAATAAATTTGCTCCGTCGAAATATGGAGCATTTACGGGTACAAGTTTAATCTGAACAGGCCATTGTAAAAGCTGACTCACATTCTCCGTTGTTGCGGATGGTGTGCTGTCGGCGCAACTCTCTCTGCGAATTGCCCTTGACTGCGTTCCAGGGCAACCGCAAGGAAGCGGAGCGGATGCTTTTTTCTCCTTGGCGGCTTGCACTGCTGCCTCATCGTAAGCGGGTGCTTCTCTTTCCTCGAAAGAAATTGCGCCCATAGGGCAAGCAGGCAAGCAATCGCCAAGGCCGTCGCAATAATCTTCACGAGTAAGTCTTGCTTTTCCGTCTATCAATTCAATTGCTCCCTCGTGGCAGGCATTAACACAAATTCCGCATCCGTTACATTTTTCTTCATCAATTCTGATTATTTTTCTTATCATATCAATTCCTCCTGATTCATTGACTTTATGGGTTAATTATAGTATAATAATTCTAACAAGTCTGTTGTTTTTACAACGAAAGGTGATTAAATGAAGAAATATATTCCTGTTCTGAAAAGAACACAAATGTTTTCGGGTGTAGGCTCAGATGAAATAGAGTCTATGCTTTCTTGCCTTGGAGCAAAGCTTTATGAGTATGATAAGGGCGATTATGTAATAAAACAAGGCGAACATCTGAATGATATTGTTGTTTTAGTAGATGGAAATCTCCATATTCAAAAGGATGACTACTGGGGTAATCGGAGTATATTAGCTCAAATCAGGGTTGGAGAAATGTTTGGCGAAGCATATGTTGCACCTGAAAGCGGACCTGTAATCAATGATGTGATAGCAGTAGAAAAAAGCACGGTTATCTTTTTTGATGTGAAACGAATACTGACAACCTGCCCATCTGCCTGCAGATTTCATCAGGTGGTAGTACAGAATATGTTTTTTGCTATATCGGAGAAAAACAGACAACTCGTCCAGAAACTCAGTCATATGTCCAAGCGTTCTACACGCGAGAAGTTGATTTCTTATCTTTCGGAAGAAGCAAGTAAGAAAAACAGCTCATATTTTACTATCCCGTTCAACAGACAACAACTTGCTGACTTTTTATCAGTTGATAGAAGTGCTATGTCAAATGAGCTTTGCAAAATGCGTGATGATGGTTTGATTGAATTTGAAAAAAATAATTTTAAATTGCTCTAATAAAAATCATATTTAAATATATAAACCCCTTAACATCTAATGTTAAGGGGTTTATATATTTGTTAAATTTTATATGATTTTTCTGCTGGGAGGGCTATTATAACGCCATTTGCATCAGATTTTATGCCAAACTCTTTGTTGACATCTTCCATTATCTGTTTGCTCGTGGTGAGGGGAGCGAGGATACACAGTATCTCGCGCTCGCCGTCGGCTTCAACCTTGCTGATGTCTGCAAATTGACCAAAACTTGCAAGTCTGCCTTTAATAATTGTGCCGCCGGTTGCACCTGCTTTTCGGGCAACACTCATAACATCGTCGGAATAACCTTCGTTAACTGATATTATAATCAAATTGTTGTGATGTACGTTTGTCATATTAACATTTCCTTTTTCAAGATTTGTTTCATTGTTGAAATTCAAAATTTCCATCAGAATTCTGTTTGTGGCAGAAATATTAAGCACTGTCATAACACCGCCGTATTTTGAATGGCTGACAAATGTTGTCCCAAAATTCGACATCATATTTCTGACATTAGTTTCGGTGCCAAGGCTTATTATAATATCCTTGTCGTTGCTGCCAAATCCGAAAATATCCATCATTTCAGTTGGGGCAGTACCAAAACCAACACATTGAAAATTAATCGGAATATTAAGTTTTTCAAGTTCTTTTATAAGTTTTTTACCCTTGTCGCGTTCGACGATAGATAAAAGAACCATAGGTCTTTCACTCATGTAAATCGACCTCCACATCAAAAAATACTATGTCATCCGTAATAGTGCTGATTTCGTTGTGCAGCTTCTTGACTATTCTGATACGGTTGCATTTTTCGTGTAAACCAAGTATTTGAATAGTGATAAGCGGAGTCATAGCAATCATCGCCACAATACCAAACGCATCTGTCATTACATTACCGCCAATAGCCTCGCACGCACCCATAGCAAACGGAAGCATAAATGTTGATGTCATAGGACCGCTTGCAACACCGCCGGAGTCAAACGCAATACCTGTATATATGCTCGGTACAAAATAGCTTATAACAAGTGATACAGCATAACCAAAAAGCAAAAACGGGATAATTGATATACCTGTTACCACGCGAAGAAGTGAAATTCCCACCGAAATTGAAACACCGATTGAAAGTGCAACTGCAACTGATTTCTGGGAAATAGCACCGTTTGTAATTTCGCTGACTTGTCTTTTAAGAGTATGTACAGCAGGCTCCGCCGATACAACGAAGTAACCCATCAACATACCAATCGGGATAAGGAGATTTTTGTAACTGCCTTTGACCAATTCCGCACCAATAAGTCTTCCCATAGGCATAAAGCCAACATTTGCGCCTGTCAGGAATAGAACAAGTCCAATATATGTGTATATAAAACCTACTGACATTCTAATTACATTATGCAGATGAAATCTTCGTGTTATAATCTGATAAACCACGAAAAGAAGCACAATCGGAACAAATGCGAGCAGGATTTCTTCCGCATATTTAGGCAGGGCAGAGGTGAATGCACGAAAAGCCTGCGTTGTGGTAAGAACGGACGGAATTTCGTACACAGATGTTGACGGTTGCGGTTTAAAGAATATGCTTAAAAGAAGCACCGACAAAATTGGGCCGATACTGCACAAAGCAACCAAACCAAAACTGTGTTCGCCTGAATTTTTACCTTTTTTATTTGCTGCAAGACCTGCACCAAGCGCCATTATGAACGGAACAGTAATCGGACCCGTCGTAACACCGCCGGAGTCAAACGCAGTAGGGACAAATTCCTTGGGCGCAAAAACTGCAAGCACCATCACAATTGCATAGAAGAAGATTAAAAGCGTGCGAAGGGGAATATTCTTTTTGTTTCTAATTAAAGAAACAGAGAGGAATATTCCGACGCCTATACCTACACAGTAAATCAAAATAGTGTTGGGAATAGTGGGAACCTGTTCCGCCAATACCTGTAAATCAGGCTCGGAAATGGTGATAAAGAAACCGAGAATAAAGCAGATAATAAGCGGGAAAACAATCTTTTTATCTTTATTAAGTGATTTACCAATACCATCACCAAGAGGCTCCATCGAAATTCCTGAACCAACTGTAAAGAAACTCATCCCCAAAAGAAGTGATATAGTACCAAAAAGGAAGAGAACAAGCACTCCCGTATCAAGCGGTACGCACACCATGGAAAGAATGAGTACAATTATGGCAATAGGTAATATTGAACTTAATGACTCTTTAATTGATGAAAGAATATGCGTCATTTCCGATTACTCCTAAAATTTTGTGTGAAATATACACTTATACTTATTATATCATCGTTTGAAAATGAAATCAATATTGTTGCGGTTCTTTTTTTTTGTTAAAAATCTAAAAATATACCCGATGTTGACAAACTATAGAAGAAATTGTACAATAATGCTACGAATCAAAAAAGGAGACGGTATGTTATGATTAAAAAACTTTTAGCACTTGCACTTTCATTGATGTTGGCATTCGGCTTTGCAGGTTGTTCTTCTGACAACGAAAGCGACGAAAAAGACGAAGACACAAAAGTAGAAGAAAAGGCTGACAAGGATGAAAAAAAAGCAGATCCTGAGACGGAAGCTACAAAGACGGCAGAAGCATTTTTGGATGCATTCGTAGATTTCGATTATGAAGGTTTGCAGGCTGTTGCTGCCGACCCTGATGATGTACCCGAAGAATTCAAAGATATAAGTGTCGAAGCAGCTATCGCGGCAATGGGCGAAATTCCCGAGGAATTAGCCGATTTTGAAGACCGTTACACAGAAATATATGAAATTATGATTGACAAAATAAAGAGTGAGTGTGAATACGAGATCAAAGATGTTAAGGAAGAAGACGGCGACTACGTATTTACAGGAACTATTTCAGCACCTGATTACAATAACATAGATTTCGAATCATATTTAGGAGAACAGCTCAACAACGAGAAAATGGAAGCAATCTTGATGGAAATGTTTGAAAGCGGTGAAATAACAGAGAAAACTTCCGAAGAAGAAATGATGGAAAAGTTCATGACAGCTATGTTTGATGCAATGAAAGAAGCTGTTGAAAGCATTGATTTAAGCGAAGATGTAACGGAAGAAGAATTCGAACTTGTAGTTGTAAAAGACGGCAGCAAATGGGTTGTAGACACTAATAGAGGTTTCTTTAGCGAAGAATAACAGGTTTTAATACAAAAAACAGACGACCTTGTCGTCTGTTTTTTTATTGCGTCAAAGTAACATTTTTTTCGGCAAAGGTTATCAATTTTTGCATTAAAATCTATGATAAAATTATAGACAAATAGTGAAAGGACGGATTTAAGATGTCAAAGGATTTCAGTCTTGGGAAAAATTCTCTTATCGTGCACCTTCGCGGAGAGATTGACCAGTATGCAGCTGCAGAGTTGAAAGAAAACATCGATATAGAAATTGAAAACTCTCCGAAGAAAAATCTTATATTTGATCTTATGGGGGTTTCGCTGATGGATTCTTCAGGGATAGGACTTATTGTCGGAAGGTACAAACTTGTTACATCTCTGGGCGGTAGGGTTCTTATTTGCAACGCATCTGAAAGTGTTTTAAAAATGATAAAGCTGAGCGGAATTCAGAAAGTTATTGAAATATTTAAAACGCAAAGCGAAGCTGAAAAATCATTATCAAGGGAGAAAGGTAGATAAAGTATGAATAACTATTTAAAAGCAGAATTCACTTCTAATTCGATAAACGAAAGCCTTGCAAGAATTATCGTATCTGGATTTATAATGCCGCTCGACCCGACAATTGAAACACTTTCAGACGTAAAAACAGCAGTCTCGGAAGCAGTCACCAATTCAATAATACATGCTTACGAAAATAGCGAAGGAAAGGTTTTGTTGGAACTTACCCTGAATGAGCGCGAGTTAACAATCAAAGTGAGTGATAATGGTATAGGAATATTAGATATAGAGCAGGCGAGAGAACCTCTTTTTACATCCAAGCCCGAATGTGAGAGAAGTGGAATGGGGTTTACGGTTATGGAAAGTTTCATGGATTCGCTACATATAATCAGTGAACAAGGGCAGGGAACAACGGTAATTATGACAAAAAAACTTTGATAGGTGCTTGGTATGAAGGAAGAAAACTATCGCCTTATAAAACTTGCGCAAAGCGGCGATAAGTCCGCTTTGGAAACTCTCACACTCCAAAACACAGGGTTAATATGGGCGTCAGCGCGTAGATTTTCCGGTAGAGGTGTTGATATTGAAGATTTGTTTCAAATTGGCGCAATAGGACTTATTAAAGCAATAAATAAGTTTGACACATCATTTGATGTGGAATTCTCCACATATGCTGTCCCAATGATACTGGGGGAAATAAGACGGTTTTTGCGAGATGACGGAATTATAAAAGTAAGTCGCAACCTGAAAGAAATTGCATCCACCGCCAGAATTACCGCAGAAAAAATATATTTAAGAGAAGGTAGAGAGGCTACGGTTTCAGAGATAGCCCAAGCAATGAATTGCCCTGTAGGGGATGTAACCTTGTCGCTGGAAGCAACGCAACCTACGGAATCAATATATCGCAGTATACACGACGGGGAAAATTCTCAGATTTTACTGATAGATAAAATCAATGCAGAATCCGACGGGGAAGAGAATATCTTGACAAGTATGGCGCTGAAGCAGGCAATTGATACACTTCCCTCCAGAGAAAAGCAGATATTGATGCTACGCTACTACAAAGAAAAAACGCAGAGCGAGGTTGCAAAAATAATGGGAGTGAGTCAGGTACAGATTTCTCGAATAGAGAAAAAATTACTCGGTATTCTCCGTAAGAAAATAGGGTAGACAAGCCCAATAATTTGAAATTTTATGCACTATAATCATTGACAACCATATCGATAAAGTGATATTATATAGATAATTGGGAAATTAGGCAAAAATTTCAAAACAAAAAGGAGAAATCACAAATGGCAAAAATTGTTACAATGGGCGAGATAATGCTTCGTTTATCAACTCCCAACAACGAAAGATTTATTCAGGCAGACGAGTTTGATGTATGTTACGGCGGCGGTGAAGCCAATGTAGCAGTTTCACTTGCAAACTACGGTCACGATGCTGAATTTGTTACAAAAGTTCCTTCTAACCCTATTGGCGAGTGCGCAGTAGCTGCTCTTCGCAAGATGAATGTTAAAACTGACAACATTGCTCGCGGTGGAGAAAGACTTGGTATCTATTTCCTCGAAACAGGCGCTTCAATGCGTGCTTCAAACGTAGTATACGACAGAGCACATTCTTCAATTTCTACTGCAGTTGCAGAAGACTTTGATTTTGATAAAATTTTCGACGGTTGCGATTGGTTCCACTTCACAGGAATCACTCCTGCGGTTTCTGATCAGGCCGCAGAACTTATAGAAATCGCTCTTAAAGCTGCAAAGGCTAAGGGTGTAAAGGTTTCTTGTGACCTTAACTTCAGAAAGAAGCTTTGGTCAAGTGAAAAGGCTCAGCGCGTTATGTCAAATCTTATGCAGTACGTTGACGTATGTATAGGCAACGAAGAAGATGCTGAAAAGGTTCTCGGCTTCAAGCCCGGCGAAACAGATGTAACAAGCGGTGAACTTGAACTTGCAGGTTACAAGAGCATTTTCGAACAGATGGTTGAAAAGTTCAACTTTGAATATGTAATTTCTTCACTCAGAGTTTCTCATTCTGCTTCCGACAACGGTTGGTCTGCTTGCATCTATTCAAGAGATACTAAGGAATTCTATCATTCAAGAGAATACAGAATTTCTCCCATCGTTGACCGTGTAGGCGGTGGTGATAGCTTCGCAGGCGGTACAATCTGTGGTTTCCTTGATGGTAAGAACTTTAAGGAAGCTCTCGAATTCGGTGTTGCTGCTTCTGCTCTTAAGCACACAATCCCCGGAGATATGAACCTCGTTACACGTGCAGAGGTTGACAACCTTGTTGGCGGCGACGGTAGCGGTCGTGTACAGAGATAACTTTTGAAAGGAAGATAAAAATGTTAAAGCAGATTTATAATATTGGTGTTATTCCCGTAATTAAAATCAATGACGCATCAAAGGCTGTTCCGCTTGCAAAGGCTCTTATTGATGGCGGTCTCCCTGCAGCTGAAGTTACGTTCAGAACAGATGCAGCCGAAGATGCAATCCGTGCTATTGCAAAGGCATATCCCGATATGCTCGTTGGTGCAGGCACAGTACTTACAATCGAACAGGCTCAGCGTGCGCTTGATGCAGGTGCTAAGTTCATCGTTAGCCCAGGCTTCAATCCCAAGGTTGTTCAGTGGTGTCTTGATAACAATGTAACACCCCTTCCCGGATGTACAACACCTTCTGAAATTGAGCAGGCTCTTGAACTTGGTCTTAAGGTTGTTAAATTCTTCCCTGCAGAGCAGAGCGGCGGTCTTGATAAGATTAAAGCTATGTCAGCTCCTTACGGAAACGTTAAGTTTATGCCCACAGGCGGTGTAAGCCTTGATAATGTTAACAATTACCTTGGTTGCGATAAAATTGTTGCTTGCGGCGGTAGTTTTATGGTTAAGGAAAGCTTCATTGATAATGAGCAGTGGGATGAAATCACAGCTCTTACAAAGAAGTCAGTTGATACAATACTCGGTCTTGAAATTGCTCATATCGGTATCAATAGCGAAAATGAAGAAGATGCACAGAAGACAGCAGCAATGCTTTCAATGTTGCTCGGCAAGGCTCCTGAAAAGGATACCGCTAAGAGTGTATTCGTAACAAGCGAATTTGAGGTTATGAAGTCAAAGGGTCCCGGAAAGTGCGGACATATCGCTGTTTACGCAAACAACGTTGAAAGAGCTATCTATCATCTTGGCGCTCGTGGCGTTAAGTTCAACGAAGAAAGTGCTACATATAACGCTGACGGCACAAGAAAGTTCATCTATCTTGCAGAAGAATTTGGCGGATTTGGTATCCACCTTATGCAGAAAAAGTAATTGAACGAATTAAACACCCCTACCGATTGGTGAACTGCACCAGTTTGGTAGGGGTGTTTGTATTTTTTTGTCAGTATATCATTTATTTATATTTGCGCTGTAACATCTTTTATCTGACATATCCTGAACACTGCGAAGAGCCTCACCGAAATTAGTAATTTAAGGAAAGTGCCGTAAACCCATATTTTACAAGGGTTTACGGCGTTCTGTGTTTTAGAGGAAATTTTATTTTTTTGCTTATTTTTTTTATCATATCTAATATTTTATCTGCTGAAACATATATGGTTGTGCTTTGAGGTTTCTTTGATTTACCTACACATTGAACCAAAACGCCAACAAGCTTTATCTGTGAATTGTTTAAGAAAATTGGAGAGCCTGAGAAACCTTCTTCTGCACATAGGTCAAGATAACCCTCTCTGTCCTCTGTAAAATCACTGTCAGTTTGATTGACACTGTCTATGCCGTTGTTGATTGCAATAA
>CAYMHB010000045.1:0-10200 GCA_964390145.1 uncultured Oscillospiraceae bacterium | reverse complement strand
GAACGTAATCGTTCTCGGTCACGTTCAGGACGAAAACGGTCAGAAGATGAGTAAGAGTAAGGGTAACGCAGTAGACCCGTTTGATGCACTTGAAAAGCATGGTGCAGATGCTATCCGCTGGTACTTCTATTCAAACAGTGCTCCCTGGCTTCCCAACCGTTTCCACGACGGTGCAGTAAGCGAAGGTCAGCGTAAGTTTATGGGTACACTCTGGAACACATATGCATTCTTCGTGCTTTATGCTAACATTGATGAATTTGACGCAACAAAATATACCCTTGATTATGACAAACTTTCCGTAATGGATAAGTGGCTCATCTCAAAGCTCAATACACTTGTAAAGACTGTTGACGATTATCTTTCAAATTACAAGATTACTGAAAGTGCGCGCGTTATTCAGGAATTTACCGATGAAATGAGTAACTGGTATGTTCGTCGCAGCCGTGAAAGATTCTGGGGCAAGGAAATGACACAGGACAAGATTAACGCGTATATGACACTTTATACAACACTCGTTACTCTTGTGAAGACTACTGCTCCCATGATTCCCTTCATGGCAGAAGAAATTTATCGCAACCTGGTTTGCAGTATCGACAAGGATGCACCCATCAGCGTACATCTTTGCGATTATCCCGAATATGACGAAAGTAAGATTGACCTTGCGCTTGAAAAGTCAATGGAAGAAGTTCTCGACATCGTTGTACTCGGCAGAGCTGCAAGAAACGCATCAAATATCAAGAACCGTCAGCCCATCGGCAAGATGTATGTTAAGGCAGAGGGCACACTTGACAGCTTCTATGCTGAAATCATCGCAGACGAACTTAATGTAAAGGTTGTTGAATTTACAGATAATGTTCGCGAATGCACAACATATAACTTCAAGCCTCAGCTCAAGACAGTAGGACCCAAGTACGGCAAGGTGCTCGGTGGAATCCGCGAATATCTCGCTAGTGTTGACGGTAATGCCGCTATGGATGAACTTGAAGCAAACGGCAGCATCAAGTTTGAGGTAAACGGCGAAAGCGTTGTTCTTGAAAAAGAAGACCTTCTCATCGAAGCTGCACAGGTTGAAGGCTTTGCATCAGAAAGTGATTTCGGTATCACAGTTGTTCTTGATACACGCCTTTCAGACGAACTTATCGAAGAAGGCTTTGTACGTGAAATCATCAGCAAAATCCAGACTATGCGTAAGGATAGCGGATTTGAGGTTATGGACAACATCAATATCTATATCAGAGACAACGAAAAGATTGCTTCCATCGTTGATAAAAATGCCAACGAAATCAAAGAGGATGTTCTCGCACTTGCAATCAAGCAGGGCGATTGCGCTAACTCAAAAGAGTGGAATATCAACGGCGAAAAGGTTAAGATTGGTGTGGAAAAAGCATAAAAATTCACAAAAGGGCACTTCTTCGGTGGAGAAGTGCCCGCTTAAAGAGCGAGGATGATATAATGAAAAAGACAATTATAACCGTGCTTTGTGTGATTTGCTTGCTAGCAGTAGTTCTTGTCGGAACATTCTTTATCGGCGATGGCGTAAAAAAAGACAAGGGCGTCTGGGAAAAAGCAACATATACTGAAAATAAAGAGTTTGGTGAAGGAGAGAAGACAATCAGCGTCAAAGTTATTGTTGGAAAAAACAATGTTACATTCACCATACATACTGATAAGGACACAGTTGGTGATGCTCTTATGGAGCATAAACTTATCGACGGGGAAGAGGGCCCTTATGGACTTTATGTAAAATCTGTAAACGGAATGAAGGCAGATTTTAATACAGACAAGGCGTACTGGGCATTTTCCAAAGATTCAAAGCCTCTTCAGACAGGTGTTGATATGACAAAAATAAAAGATGGTGAAAAGTACGAGCTCATATATACAAAAGACGCTTGACATATGATTTTTCAGGTGTTATAATATTTTCAAATGAAATATAAAACCGTTGAGACAGAAAAAAGTCAGTCAACAGTTCTAAGAGCGAGCGGATTACGGTGTGAGTTCCGCAGAACTGCCTGAGTAATATGGACTGTCGAGGGCAGTGTTAAATGCACTGACGCAGGACTTGCGTTAAAGTCGGGGATATGTAGGTATCTCGCATAAGGTTTCACCGCCTTATATTAGCTTGCTTTATATGCCCTTGACTTGCAGTGCAATTCAAGGGCATTACATTTTGGAGGAGTTTTTATGTTTATGTTAAGAGAAAAATATGTTAAGCGATGGCGAAGCATACTTCAAATCATATAATATAAAAGAAAACCAAAAAGGAGTATATATTTATGAAAAGTTACAGGGATTTTGAAAATTATCTTAAGACATATCCATCAAAGGACGGTTATTTTGGTCAGTATGGCGGAGCATATCTTCCTCCCGAGCTCGTTCCTGCTTTCAAAGAAGCAGATGATGCTTATGAGGCAATCTGCCACAGTGCACAGTTTATTAATGAGCTTCGCAGAATACGTAAGGAATTTCAGGGCAGACCTACTCCTGTGTATCATTGTGAGCGTCTTTCCAAGATTTTCGGCAACTGCCAGATTTACTTAAAGCGTGAAGACCTTAACCACACGGGTGCACATAAGCTCAATCACTGTATGGGCGAGGGACTTCTTGCAAAATATATGGGTAAGAAGAAGCTTATAGCAGAAACAGGTGCAGGTCAGCACGGTGTTGCAATAGCAACCGCAGCGGCATACTTCGGTATGGAATGTGACGTTTATATGGGCGAAGTTGATATTGAAAAACAGCATCCCAACGTAATCCGTATGAAGATGCTCGGCGCAAATGTTATTCCCGTAACACACGGACTTAAAACTCTTAAAGAAGCTGTTGATGCGGCTTTTGAAGCGTATCTTAAGGAGTATGACCATGCAATTTACTGTATCGGCTCAGCACTCGGCCCGCATCCGTTCCCCAAGATGGTGCGTGATTTCCAGTCGGTTATAGGTATAGAGGCACGTGAACAGTTCCTTGAAATGACAGGAATTATGCCTGACGCAGTTTGCGCTTGCGTAGGCGGCGGCTCTAACTCGCTCGGTATGTTCACACCATTCCTTGCTGACCCCGTTGAAATCTACGGTATCGAGCCTCTCGGAAGGGGTATCAATATCGGTGATCATGCAGCTACAATGCAGTACGGTACAAAGGGCAGACTTCATGGTTTTGACAGTTACCTTCTTCAGGACGAAAACGGAGAGCCGCTTCCCGTATATTCAATCGCAAGCGGTCTTGACTATCCCGGTGTAGGTCCTGAACACGCTCATCTTCGCGATATGGGACGAGTAAAATACGATACTGTTTCAGATGAAGAAGCTATGGAAGCATTTTTCCTGCTTTCCAGATATGAAGGTATCATCCCCGCTATTGAAAGTGCACACGCAGTTGCATATGCAATCCGCTATGCAAAAGAACATAAGACAGGCTCAATCCTCGTATCGCTTTCAGGCCGTGGCGATAAGGATATCGACTATGTTTACGAAAACTATGGTTGCGGCGAAAAATTCAAACTTGATTACGATGTAAAATAAGAACACTCAAAGAACCCCATTACTAAAATGGGGTTCTTTTTTGCAATTATTGACAAAAAATGTTACGTGCGATATAATGAAATTGCGACACAAGTGAATATTTTCAACCAAATTGGTACATTTTAAATTAGATAAAAATGTACTGCTCTTTTCGTGTACCTTTTTGGTTGTTCGAAAACTTGTGTCGCAGCAATTGGAGTTGTGCATTTTTTGGTGCGCAGCTTCGGCTGCGCACTTTTTTATTTTAGGAGAGAGACTATGAAAATCAGAAAAATGTATTTAATTATCGCATCTATCTTGACCATTTTAAGCATAATTGCTTTTAGTGTGTTGTTTTTTCATGGAGGGTATGATGACAAAGTATTGTCAAAACTCGGAATTAAAGCACAGGAACCAAAAGCAGACTGGGCAGTCGTTGCGTGGAAAAGTTCTCTTAAACAACTGCATTATGATTCCGATATAGCTTTTATTGGTGATTCAATCACCCAAGGGGGCGATTTTCAAACGTATTTTCCCAATAAAAAAGTCATCAATTTAGGTTATGGCGGCGACACTATCGTTGGAATGACTCAAAGAGTATCGATGTTAAAAAACACATCTCCGGAAAAGGTATTCATTATGGGTGGAATCAATAGCCTGACGAATATGAACAGTGCCATTTGTATGGAAACATATTCAACTTTATTAACTTCTGTAAAGGAAGCGGTGCCTGAAGCAGAGATTTATGTGCAAAGTGTTCTTCCTATTTCCGAAAAAAAGGAAAAAGAACTGTTTTGCAGTAATGATACCATAAAGAAATTCAACAAAGAAATAAAGAAACTGTCTGAACAAGAGGAAATAACATATATTGATTTGTATTCCGTCTTCGCAGAAAACAATCAAATGAATGCAAACTTAAGCGTTGACGGGTTGCATCTTAATTCTGAAGGCTATAAAGTTTGGATAGATAATATTAAGGACTACATAAATTAAAATGTAAAGTGACTTTTTTCCTTTCCTCTGACATATACTGTATACGAGGTGATTTTATGTCAGGGTACAGCGATTTAATATCTGCACTTAATTCTTATCCTGTGGCATTTGCCGTTGTGAACGGCAGTGAAAAATATCCCGAAGTCTATGCAAAAGTGAATTTTTACCGCTACAAGACCTCGGTGATTATTGCAACATGGGCGCAGGGACTTCCCATAAAGGAGTGCGGAAGCGGTGTGCTTGGATTTCATATTCATTCGGGCGGAAGCTGCACGGGAAACGGGGAAGATGCGTTCAAAGATGCGCTTACTCATTACAATCCCACGGGATGCCCTCATCCCTATCACGCAGGAGATATGCCGCCATTATTCAGTGAAAACGGCAGGGCGTTTTCAGCGTTTATGACGGAAAGATTTAAAATCGAAGATATTATCGGTAAAACGATAATAATACATTCTATGCCTGACGACTTTACAACTCAGCCATCAGGAAATTCAGGCGAAAAAATTGCCTGCGGAATAATACGTAAGAAGGACTATCACGCCTGATAGTCCTTCTTTTCTATTTCAATGTATTATTTATTTCTTCTGCATACCTAACGCCCTCCATTGCGTCTTTTGCGTATTTGTCGGCGCCGATGGAATCTGCATATTCTTTTGTAAGAACCGCACCTCCGACAATCACCTTGCAGTCGGGAAGCTCTTTTCTTATAAGCTTAATTGTTTCCTCCATAGCAGGAACGGTGGTGGTCATAAGTGCGCTCAGTCCCACAAGGGGAGCATTTACTTCTTTTGCTTTCTGAACGATTTTTTGGGGGATAACATCTTTTCCAAGGTCATATACCAAAAATCCGTAGTTTTCAAGAAGGAGCTTCACGATGTTTTTACCAATATCGTGGATATCACCCTTAACAGTCGCAATTACAACGCTGCACTTGTTTTTGGAATTTTCTTTAGGCATTGCAATTTTGATTTCTTCAAATGCCGCTTTTGCCGCCTCCGCGCTCATTAGAAGCTGGGGAAGGTAAACTGTTTTGTTTTCAAATCCTGTGCCCACTGTGTTAAGTGCAGGGATAATCTCATTCTGCACGATTACAAGCGGATTTACTGTGGTGAGCATCTCCTTTGTAAGTGCTGCCGCTTGCTCGCGAAGACCTTTTATAATTGCCTTCTGAAGTGCAGTTCCCTGTTCCTCCGCAGATGAGGCAGGGGAGGTAGTCTGCACTGCCGTCTCTCTAATGGTTTCCGAAAATGCGATATATTCGGCGCAATTCTCGTCAAGTCCTGAAAGAGCGCAGTATGAATAATATGCTTTCATCATTTCGACAGAATAAGGATTCATAATAGCGGCTGAAAGACCGTTTTGGAGAGCAAGTGTGAAAAATGCACTGTTGATTGCCTCACGATGCGGAAGACCGAATGACACATTCGACACACCGAGCGATGTATGTACACCAAGTTTAGTTCTAATCATATTTACTGCACGCAGTGTCTCTTTTGCCGCGTCAGGCTCTGCGCTGATTGTAAGTGTAAGAGGGTCGAATATAATATCCTTTTTATCAATGCCGTACTTTGTCGCCTCTGCAAGAATTTTTTCCGCAACAGCGTATCTTCCTTCGGCAGTTTCGGGGATACCATCCTCGTCAAGAGTCAGCGCAACGATAACACCGCCATACTTTGCTGCCAGCGGGAATACTGCATCCATACTTTCTTTCTTTCCATTTACGGAATTTATCATCGCTTTTCCGTTATATCTGCGGAGAGCACCCTCCATTGCGGATGTATTTGCAGTATCTATTTGGAGTGGCAGATTGGTAACCGCCTGAAGTTCGCAAACGGCACTTTTCAGCATCTGTGCTTCATCGATTTCAGGGAGTCCCACATTTACATCGAGGATATGTACACCCTTTTCCTGCTGAGAGATACCTTCATTTAATATGTAATCCATATCGCCGATTTTAAGTGCTTCCTTAAATCTTTTCTTGCCTGTTGGGTTGATTCTTTCACCGATAAGAATGGGGTTTTTATCAAATTCAACAGTATGTGTATATGAAGAAACACATGTTGTATTTTTCTTTGTAATTTCTTTGGAAGAAAGGGAAGATGTCTTGTCTGCAAGTGCCTTTATATACTGAGGCGTAGTGCCGCAGCAACCTCCTGCAACACGCACGCCTTTTTCCATAAGTGCTTTTACATCCTCGCTGAATTCATCGGGCAGTACATCGTAGACTATCTTGCCGCCATCCACTCTTGGAAGTCCTGCATTCGGCTTTAATATTACGGGAACAGAAGCTTTTTCAAGATATTCCTCCGCCACTTTTGAAAGTGCTTTGGGACCGAGTGAACAGTTTATACCAATAGCATCTGCGCGCATACCTTCGAGCATGGAAACCATCGCCGAGGGAGACGCTCCAGTCATCAGCTTTCCGTCCTCGCCATAAGCGTTTGACACAAAAACGGGAAGAGACGAATTTTCCTTCGCGGCAAGAAGCGCCGCCTTTGTTTCATAGCTGTCGTTCATTGTTTCAATGAAGATAAGGTCAACGCCATATTTAACGCCTAGCTTTACTGTCTGCGCAAAAACGTTTACCGCATCCTCAAAATCAAGGTCGCCGTAAGGAGCAAGCATTCGTCCGCTTGGTCCGATATCAAGGGCAATCCACTTTTCGCCCTTTGAAGAAGACTCCTCACGCGCGCGCTTTGCGTTTGAAACGGCAGACTTTACGATTTCGTCAAGTTCATCGGACGAGAATTTTAATATATTCGCCCCGAAGGTGTTAGTGTTTACGACATTACTACCCGCGTCAAAATAGTCGCGATGAATTTTAGTTATAACGTCAGCGTGGGAAATATTCCACCTTTCGGGAAATTCGCCTGGGAGGAGTCCCTCATCCTGTAAAAGTGTTCCCATACCGCCATCAAGGATTATAAAATTGTCTTTTAAGTAATCTTTTATATTCATATCTATCTCCTGAAAGAACAGTTCTCTTTACTGCATTTATTACAGTTATGTTCTTTTTCTTCATCGCAGTTTGATATACCTACTATCGCCGTAACCGACTTTGACGGCGACATAACAAGACTGCCGTTTAATGTAAGTCCAATCTTTCGGTTGGGCTCTAATACTGCAAAGAATTCCTTCTGAATTACAAGGGGCAAATCACCGTAACCGGGACTGAATCGGGGAGTGGTAAAACCAAACTCCTTTTCTATATCACGGCAAAATTTATCGCACAGACTTTCAATCCTCTCCGTACCAATTGCCTGAAGCATCAGCGCCTTTGACGGAGAAATACGGCTGTATTTTGAAATCAAACGGTCAAGCTCTATGCCGACTGTCGCGCCAAAAAGGATGAAACTGTCCGAATTTTTAAGGCACTTTGCCAAATCTTTTGAAACTGTTTTTATAAATGTCAAATCTACTTCGTCACCGTTTATAACGAGCGGAAATTTGCCATAACACACTCTGTATGTAAATATGTCATCGGTTTCGGAAAGGCATTCTTCAAGAAGTGTATCAATCTCGGGAGAACTTTCCTTAGCCCCTGAATATCTGAGAATTTCACGTCTGTCAAAATCGGGTGCACAGTAGGTTTTTGTAAATATATTCATCATAACGGACTTATAATATCTGACAGGTTGCTCTGTATCTTTTCGGCTACATCAGGCTTATTCATAGAATAAACGTGAACATTTGTAATACCATTTGCAAAAAGGTCAATAATCTGGTCTGTGGCGTATGCAATGCCTGCCTGCTTCATAGCATCGGGGGAAGAGCCGAATTTATCAACAAGACTCTTAAACCTCTGCGGAATGAATGAACCTGAAAGGTGGATTGCGCGTTCTAACTGATTTGCATTTGTAATTGGCATAATACCGGGGATAACGGGGACGGTAATACCTGCCTCGCGGATTTTATAAAGGAAATTATAAAGTAAGTTATTATCAAAAAACATCTGCGTTGTAAGGAATTCACATCCTGCTTCAACCTTTTCCTTAAGATACTTTATATCCTCTTTCTGATTGGTGCTTTCGGGATGAATTTCGGGGTAACACGCACCACCAATACAAAAATCATAGCCGCTCTCACGAATGTCGCGGATAAGGTCAACGGCGTGCCTGTAATCCCAACGGCTACGGTCACTTTGAATAAGCTCAGGTGTCAGATCGCCACGAAGTGCCATAACGTTTTCAATGCCTGCCTCGTGCATTTTTAAAAGTCTCTCGCGCACAGTTTCCCGTGTTGATGAAACACATGTCAGGTGGGCGAGAGTGGGCACACCATACCTGTATTTGATATTTTTTGCGATTTCAAGAGTATATTCACTTGTCCCGCCGCCTGCACCGTATGTAACACTCATAAAAGAAGGTCGCAGTTTCGCAATTTCCTCTGTTGCGAATTTAACGCTTTCAAAAGAAGAATCCGTCTTTGGCGGAAAAACTTCAAAGGAAAGTGAAAGCTTGTCTGTAAATAACTGACTTAATTTCATACAATCATCCCTTAATAAAATCTGCTTTTATAATAACACAAAGAAATCTTATAATCAATAAATACTGCTTTATTTGTCTAAAAAAGTTGATTTTAGCGAAGGCTTATGCTACACTTATAGAGGTGTTTTTTATGAATAAAAATGAATTTTTAAATGGAATAAAGGACGGAATACCGATTTGTCTTGGATATTTTTCCGTATCAATGGCGTTTGGTATGACGGCAGTACTCTCAGGATTTCCCGCATGGGCGGCAATTCTGACATCGCTTACAAACCTTACGAGCGCGGGACAGTTCGCAGGGGTAAACATCGCTCTTGCAGGCGGGAGAATAATCGAACTTATACTGACCACTCTTGTTATAAATGCGCGATATTTTTTGATGTCACTTTCCGTTTCGCAGAAAGTAAGTAGTGAAATGACTCTGTGGCAGCGCTTTTTAGTGTCGTTTGGCATAACTGACGAGATTTTTGCAGTATCAATGCGCCATACAAGGCCGCTTACTTTGGCGTATATGTCGGGACTTATCCTGACACCTCTTATAGGCTGGACGGGTGGCACAACGGCAGGCGCGCTTGCAACATCAATTATGCCCGAATCACTTTCAGCGGCAATGGGAATTGCGCTTTACTGTATGTTCATCGCGATTATAATACCCCCTGCGCGTGATAATAAAAATGTACTTATTGCGGTAATTATGGCAACCATGGGAAGTGTCATATTTACATACACGCCAATACTCCGCTCGCTTTCAAGCGGTTGGAGTATAATTATAGTCGCAATCCTTGTAAGTGCAATCTGCGCGAAAATGTTCCCCATAACAGACGAGGTAGATAACAAATGAAAACATCGTACATTCTTTTATGCATCGCGGTAATGGCACTTGTCACATACCTGATTCGCGTTATTCCGATGGTGCTTTTCCGAAAGAAAATAGAAAATAAATTTATTCAGTCATTTTTATATTATGTGCCTTACACAGTCCTAGCAGCAATGACGTTCCCTGCGGTATTTGGCAGTACTGCGTCAACTGTTTCTGCAGTTGGAGGATGCGTGGTAGCACTCTTTCTCGCATATTATCGTCGGGGACTTTTAACCGTAGCGCTCGGCGGTGCCGCAGGTGCATTTATATTAAGTGTAATCGGGTTATAAAAAAATAGTTGATATTTAGGTAGCCATATGCTAAAATACAAAAGTACGCGGATGTGGCGGAATTGGCA
>CAYMHB010000044.1:3149-10382 GCA_964390145.1 uncultured Oscillospiraceae bacterium | reverse complement strand
CCTTTACCCTGATTCTGATTTTCTGCTTTGCTGCCATTGCTAAGCCTCCTAAAAATAGTTTTTCGCTGACTCATGCGACGGACTGTACACGGCGCCGGGCGTTTCGCCTTTTGCCATATGAAAACCCAGAGCAATCCTCTGGGTACTACATGAAAGTGGGCGCAGATGCGCAAAGCTTTATCATGTTGTACAGTGACTGCCGCCCGATTTCAAGAATCGGACATTCTCCACGGAAAAACCTACCCACATGGTAGCAACCTCCCGCTTCATCGTCTGTCATGTCACAGCCACGCTATTGTATATTAAATAAGGAAAAATTGCAAGTGGTATTTTGAAAAAAAGTACACTTTTATTTAATTTTGTAGGGTTGCACAATTTAGGCTTTGTATTTTGTGCAATACGTACAGTGTTTTGATATAAAAAAGTGTAAAAAAGAGGTTTTATTGCCAAAATTATACCTCTGTGGAGAGGAGCGCTATACTTTTGGTGTCAAAATTCTAACTTTTCAGCGGAAACGCTGAAGGTCTTTGCCATTTTGAGCGCCACAATGGCGAAAAGCGTCGGGGGGTTGCGATTCCCCCCGAACCCCCTGAAACGCCCTCGCAGGGGCGCATGTCTCTCGGGCGTGGTTTTCTTTAACTAAGCAAGTGTCGTTTTTTCAGTTTCCTCGCCTTTTTGCCGCCGAAAGAATGATGAACTCATCATCATAACTTTCTAAATCGTACCCACCTGCAAAGGAAACTGATGTGGGCACGATTTTCGGCAGTCGGCTTCGTTGCTTCAAAAACCGCAGTCTATTTCAAAAGATAGTTTAAAACAAAACTAACCATATGCACTAAACTTGGGCTTTTGCAAATTTTTTTCCGACTACCGAGAAATTGCGAGCATCATTTTCCGCTGCTGGCGAGCAATTTCAGGCGACTAGGAAAAAGAGTTTTCCTTGGGGCCGACGGTTCAAAGGTGGAAAATTTGCAAAAACAAAAACCCGATAGCAAAAGAAAACCACGCCCTAAAGGCTTGCGCCCCTGCGAGGCCGTTTCGGGGTCTGGGGAATCGGAACCCCAGAACTTTTGGTTCTTTTGGTTACAAAAGAACCAAAAGCCCCTCTCCGCAGAGGAATACCATAGAAAAGTCTAATACATTTTAACACATAATTTTCTAATATGTTTTGATAACAAAATATATGTTAAAATGTTTTTGAGGTGGAATGTATGAATTTCGTAGTAAAGAAGACAAAGCAAAAGAAAACTTCTATATACAAAACCTTATACATACAAAAAGAACTGTCAGATAAAATTGAAACCATCGCTTCCAACAATGAAACCAGTTGGAACAATGTTGTGATTTCAATGATTGAATTCTGTCTTGATTCTAAAAAGTGAGGGAATTACATTGGATTTGTATAAAGAAATACTTATTAGTGCTTTGGCAAGAGAGGAATCGTATATTTCATTCCCTCGCTTTGACGGGAATCTTGAAAAACTCTTTGAAAAAGAATGTTACAAGATAATTCAAAAAATAAAAGAAATATTAAATGATGATTCTCTTGATGACAAAGAATGTTTTGAAAGAATCGAAAGACTTGTTAAAGAATTTGAAAACTTGAATTGCTCTGATTTATCGAGGCACGATTTCGGGTAATGGTAAACAGGGTTGTCCGTTGACAACCCTGTTTTATTTATGATAAAATAATTTCGGTGATATTATGCTTGAATATATAATAGGAAGAAACTCCGCCGATATACGCGCCGACAGATTTCTTATAAAGGCAACTACTGCCCCGAGTTCACTTATCTACAAGTCATTCCGTAAAAAAGATGTCAAGATAAACGGCAAGTGGATAAAGGAAGATTATATTCTGCGCGAAGGCGATGTACTGCGCATATATATAAAGGAAGATTTTCGTCGCGAAAAGGAAATTTCAAAAGTTCCCCTTACTGCACCGATAGTTTTTGAGGATGAGAATATCATTATATTCAACAAGCCCTCTTCTCTTCCCTGCCAGCCTGACGAAAATCATAAAGATGGTACTCTTTCAGATATGCTGAAAAGTTATCTTATCGAAAAAGGCGAATATAAACCCGAAAGCGAAAGCAGTTTCTCTCCCGCTCTTTGCAACCGACTTGACACTAATACTTGCGGTCTTGTAATCGGAGCGAAAAATGCGGCAGCGCTTCGTGATATGAACGAGCAGATAAGAGAACGGAATGTATATAAGTATTATCTGTGTCTGCTTGAAAATGTGCCCGAGGAAAAAAGTGCATATGTAAATGCACATATAATAAAGGAAGAAACTACTAACACAAGCCGTATTTCAGATGACGGAAAAGAAATCTCGATGGAGTACAAGGTTATTAAGGAATATGATGGTAAGGCACTCGTCGAGGTATTGCTCCACACAGGGCGCAGTCATCAGATAAGAGCTTACTTTTCGTCAATCGGTTGCCCTCTTGTTGGAGACAGCAAGTACGGTGCCAAAACAAGCGGCGGTCAGGCGCTATGTTCGTATCGCATACGGTTTGGCTTCCCCGATGAGTATGATGGTATTCTTTCTTACTTGAAAGATAGTCATATTCAGCTTGACAGGATTGACATTTTTCCGGACATATGGTAATCTAATTGTAGAATTTTGTAGAAAGGATTTAATCAAATGAAAAAATTTATAGCTGAATTCAAAGAGTTTGCACTCAAGGGCAATATGATTGACCTGGCTATAGGTATAATCATAGGTTCTGCATTCAACGCAATCGTTAATTCTATCGTTAACGATATTCTGATGCCTGTTTTCGGTATCATCCTCGGAGGCAAAGATTTCTCCGGTCTTAGTGTTACTGTTGGAGAAGCATCCATTAAGTATGGTATGCTTATACAGGCATTTATCAATTTTATCATTATCGCGTTCTGCCTTTTCATTGTTGTTAAGATTATGAATAAGCTCAAGAACCCCAAGCCTGTAGAGGAAAAACCTGCAGAGCCCGCTCCCAAGCCGGATGATATTGTTCTTCTTGAAGAAATCCGCGACCTTCTCGCAAAGGAAAAAGCAAATCTTTAAAAAGCAAATTAAAACCCCGCATCTTAAGATGCGGGGTTCTTTTTATATTATAGGAATTTGCGTATTTTCGCGAGCAACATTTGTCAGGTTAAAATTTAGTTGGAACGCGAAATGGGTGAAGCGGCACGCTTCTTTATTTATTTGCTTTTTCCATATCCTTTTCACGGATTGCGTTACGCTTGATTTTACCGTTGAAGGTTTTGGGAAGCTCGGCTACATATTCCACGATTCTGGGATATTTGTAGGGAGCCGTATTTGTCTTTACATAAGTCTGAAGCTCTTTTGTAAGCTCGTCTGACGGCTCGAAACCTTTTGCAAGAACGATTGTCGCCTTTACTGCAAAGCCACGGATGGGATCGGGCACGCCTGTTACGGCAACCTCGGCAACTGCGGCGTGTTCAAGAAGAACGCTTTCGATTTCAAAGGGCCCGATTCTGTAACCGGAGGACTTGATAACGTCGTCGTTTCTGCCTACGTAGCGGAAGAGTCCGCGCTCATCACGATAAGCGGTGTCGCCTGTGTGATAGAAGCCGTCGTGCATTGCCTTTTTAGTGTCTTCCTTGCTGAAGTTGTAGGTATCAAGAAGTCCGCACGCCTTTCTGTCACGGCTGAGTACACGGATAGAGATTTCGCCTGTAGTACCGCGCGGACAAGACTGGTCCTCACTGTCGAGGATGTGAACGTCAAAGCCCGGAACGGGAAGACCGATTGCACCGGGAACAGGTTCTGTCCAGGGATAGATTGTTGCGATACAGAGGGTTGTTTCTGTCTGACCGAAGCCCTCGTAGATTTTAAGACCTGTTGCCTTGAGCCAGTTGTTATAGATTTCGGGGTTTAATGCCTCACCCGCTGTACAACAATGCACGAGCGATGAAAGGTCGTATTTTTTAACATCGTTTAAGAGCATCATTCTGTACATTGTAGGCGGTACGCAGAAGGTTGTAACCTTGTAATCCTGAAGCACGCCGAGGATATCTGCCCCGTCAAACTTATCAAAATCGTAAACGAGTACTGCTGACTCACCAAACCACTGACCATAGATTTTTCCCCAAAGGGATTTAAGCCAGCCTGTGTCGGAGATTGTAAAGTGCAAGCCACCGTCTACAACTCTGTGCCAGAATACACCGGTCATTATGTGGCCAAGCGGATACTTGAAGTTATGTGTGATGATTTTGGGATAGCCAGTTGTACCCGATGAAAATGCCATAAGCATTGTATCGTTCACGTTGGTATCCTCTTCACCTGACGGTCTTTGCCACTGGTCGCTTGCCATTTCAAAGCCTGCTTCGAAGTCTATCCAACCCTCGCCTGCATCCTTATGCTTTGTTACAAACTTAAGGATAGGATGGTCATACTGATCCTGCATTTCGTCGAAATATTCGGTAGCCTGACCGTCACCTGTGATAACGGCTGCCTTGATGTTACCAACATTGCAGCGGTAAACGTAGTCTTTACCCTTGAGCATATCGGTTGCCTGAACAACAACTGCACCGATTTTGTGAAGGCCGAGGATACAGAACCAGAAATAATAGCTTCTCTTAAGGGTGAGCATTACTGTATCGCCCTTTTTTATGCCCATATACTTAAAGTAGTTTGCCGCCTTGTTTGATGCAAGCATCATATCGCGGAAAGTAAATCTCTTCTCCTCGCTCTTGTCTGCTGAAAGCCATACCATTGCAAGCTTGTCGGGTTTTTCTGTACCGAGCACATCGATTACATCATATGCGAAGTTAAAATCATCTCTGTATTGTAGTGTATAGTTTGTCTGTGCATCCTTGAGAGAAAGGAAATCGTCTCTTGATGCACCGACGAATTTTTCATATATTGCCATAACGGCAACGCCTCCATTCTTGGTTAATATAAGCCAATGGCTTTTTTATTTCATTACCACGGCGATAAACTGTGCGTCGTCATCGCCCATTGCCTGTACTGCATGGGGCACGCTTGAGTCAAAGTAAACGCTGTCACCCTCTTCAAGCTCGTAGGAAATATCCCCGATAAAAAGCTTCATTTTGCCTGAAATGACATAGTTGAACTCCTGTCCTTCGTGTCCGTGAAGTACCGGTGCCGCCTTGTCAGGAGTAATGGTAACCAAAAATGGCTCGCCTTTTTTATTCCTGAAGGTGTATGCCAGATGCTTGTAGTCATATTCGTGTTCACGCTTTACGCTGTAGCCCTGACCCTTTTTAACCATACTACACATAGAAAGTGTCGGCTGGTCTCCGCTAATCAGGTCAAGAACATCTACGCCGAGAATTTCTGCAGCATTGTAAATAAAACTGAATGAGAAATCCATTTCGCCGTTTTCATACTTCTTGTAAATCTCTATGTCTTCCCCAAGTTTCTCTGCCATTTCTTCAATACTAATTTCAAAATCCTCACGAAGTGAAGCAAGACGCATTCCGATATCTTTAATCTGTGTATTCATAGCTATACCTCCATTTTACATATTTTAATTTGTATTTAGAATTCGAAACCAAGTTTTACTGCCTTCATATTAAGGTCAAACATATTCTGCTTTGTAGGGGGAACTACCTTCTGCATTGCTTTTTCAATGTTTTCTTTGGGGATAATTCCGCTCTTTGCAATCATATGACCAATCATAATCATATTTGCAAGACCTGTAAGCCCTTCGTCAGAAGCCATCTTTGTTGCAGGAATGTAGTATGTTTCTACATCTGTACGTTCTACCTTTCTGTCGATAAGTGAGCTGTCAACAAAAATCTGTCCGCCCTTTTTGGTTTCATTTTCGTACTTATCGAGAGAAGGAAGGTTCATCGCAATAAGGATGTCGGGATTGGACACGATGGGAGAACCTACTGCGCTATCGCTAATGATGATACTGCAGTTTGCTGTACCGCCACGCATTTCGGGACCGTAAGAGGGAAGCCAGCTTACCTCTTTACCGTCGATAAGACCTTCGTATGCAAGAAATTTTCCTGAAAAGAGAATTCCCTGTCCGCCGAAACCGGCAATCAATATTTCCTTATTCATAATTATTTCTCCTTAAGCCGAGGGGTAACTCTCCCCTCAAGCCTTAAATTTGTTAAATTTTTATCCTTTAAATTTGTCGTCCTCGCAAGGCGACAGCCTACCTTCGTCCTCCGCATTTAAATTATTTCGAAGAATTTTCTGCCGTATTACGCAAAATTTATCTTTTTAAACCTTGATGGGAGAGTCACCCCTCGGCTTCTGCATACTTATCTTTGTATACTCCCAAGGGATAGTAAGGAAGCATATTTTCTTCAAGCCAATTAAGTGCCTTGTCGGGAGCAAGACCCCAGTTTGTGGGACAAGTTGAAAGAACCTCTACGAGAGAGAAGCCCTTGCCTTCAATCTGGTTCTGGAATGCCTTTTTGATAGCTGCCTTTGCCTTCTTTACATTTGCAACATTATTTACTGCAACTCTTTCAAGATATGTAGCACCGTCAACCTGTGAAAGCATTTCACAAACCTTTACGGGATAGCCTACCGCTTCAACATCACGGCCGTAGGGAGAAGTTTGTGTTTTCTGACCGGGAAGTGTTGTGGGAGCCATCTGTCCGCCTGTCATACCATAGATTGCGTTGTTAACGAAAATTACGGTGATGTTTTCGCCACGAGCCGCACTGTGAACAGTTTCAGCAGTACCGATAGCCGCGAGGTCACCGTCACCCTGATAGGTAAATACAATATTGTTCTTGTCGCTTCTCTTTACACCTGTTGCAACTGCCGGAGCACGACCGTGTGCCGCCTGAACCATATCGCAGTTAAAGTAATTGTATGTGAATACGCTGCAGCCTACTGATGCAACACCGATTGTTCTGCCTGTAACGCCGAGCTCGTCAAGAGCTTCTGCCACAAGACGGTGAATAATACCGTGTGTACAACCGGGGCAATAATGCAGCGGCGCTTTAGTAAGCGCATTGGGTTTTTCAAATACTACCATTATTTTCTACCTCCGTTCGCTTCGTAAATCTTGTCAAGAACGTCCTGAGTAGTTGTAATCATACCGCCTGTACGGTTGCAGAGAAGAACTTCCTTCTTGCAACGGATAGCAAGTTCGATATCCTCAATCATCTGTCCCATGGAAAGCTCTACGCTGATGAACTTTTTAACCTTGTCAGCGGCTGCGTTAAGAACTTTCTTGGGGAAAGGCCAGAGTGTGATGGGACGAATCATACCAACCTTGATACCCTCTG
>CAYMHB010000044.1:0-3139 GCA_964390145.1 uncultured Oscillospiraceae bacterium | reverse complement strand
TGCTCTTGCCTGGTCGATAGCATTCTTCGCTACGCGGGATGCTACGCCATATGCTACGATACAGATTTCGGCATCGTCCATAAGGTATTCTTCGTACATAGCTTCTGTTTCTTCTATCTTCTTATAGCGCTCGTAACGCTCGAAGTTAAGCTTTTCAAGTGCCTCAGGCTGAATGTAGAGAGAGTTTACGATATTGGGCTCTCTCTCGCCCTTTGTTCCTGTGAGCGCCCATGACTTGTCATATTCGTTGATTGTACCTTTTTCAAGAGAAACGGGTTCCATCATCTGACCCATGGTACCATCGGAAAGAATCATAGCGGGCATACGGTATTTTTCAGCAAGGTCAAATCCCTTGAACACCATATCAACCATTTCCTGAACGCTGTTGGGTGCAAGTACAAGAAGGTGGAAGTCACCATGTCCGCCGCCCTTTGTAGCCTGGAAATAGTCAGACTGTGAGGGCTGGATACCGCCAAGGCCGGGGCCACCACGCTGTACGTTAATGATAAGCGCGGGAAGGTCACAACCTGCAAGGTAGCTGATACCTTCACTCTTGAGGCTAATTCCGGGAGAGGAAGAGGAAGTCATAACTCTCTTACCTGTTGAAGCAACACCAATTACCATATTGATAGCTGCAATTTCACTTTCTGCCTGAAGGAAAACGCCGCCTTCAGTCTTGGGCATTTTCTTCGCCATGTATGCCGCAACCTCTGTCTGCGGTGTAATGGGATAACCGAAGTAGTGCTTACAGCCTGCCATAATAGCGGCTTCTGCCAAAGCTTCGTTACCTTTCATCAAAACTTTATCAGCCATTTTTCTCTACCTCCTTACTTCTCGACTGTGATTACACAGTCGGGGCACATTGTTGCACAGAATGCACAACCGATGCACTTATCCTGCTCTGTTACCTCGGCGGGATGATATCCGCGCTTGTTGAGGTCATCTGAAAGAGCAACTATCTTTTTCGGGCAGGCAGTCACACAGAGACCGCAACCCTTACACAAATCCTTATCAAAGGTTACCTTTGCCATATCATTCATTCCTTTCTGCCCAGCTTTGTCTGACATAAAGTTCGATGGGCATTAAATTTTCAATTTTATCGGAAAGCTTTTCGTACAAATCTTTTTTAACGCAGGTCATCTTTATAGGGATACCTGCTTTTTCTGAAACCTCGTTTGCGTACGAAACTGAGGATAAAACATCTTCCTCACTCGTTTCATCGCCGAGGTTTGAGTCGTTTACTATTGCAGTAAATTTCATATGACACGCGTTTTCAATTTCGCGCATTATCTCAAGTGTCAAACATGTATTTCTTGTCAAAGGGCGGAATTTGTTAATCACGAACAGAAGCTCGTAATCGCCATCCTCCTCTATGCCTTCGCTGTAGCGACCGAGTGCAAGCGCGCCGCGGTCGTCACCACCGACGTCAATTACACATCTTTTGCTTTTGTCGTGAAGCACACCGTAGGTTTCCGCAGGAAGTGCAGGAACGTCAACATTACTGTTGGCGTATTCTGACGAAATAAGCGCGACGCCGTTTTCGGCAAGCACTGCCATAGAATCCTTCGTTCTGAAATAGGGGTTTACGATGTCAAGGTCTGCGATTGTGACCTCTCCCCCCTGTGCTTTCAGCCAGAGTGCGTAGTTTACTGCGACATTCGTTTTTCCGCTGCCGTAATGGCCGCTGAAAATCGTGATGCGTTTTATACCTCTACTGTCCATCCCATATCATCCTCACGCTTACCCCACTGGATACCTGTAAGTGTATCGTAGAGCTTCTGGCTTACTTCACCGATTTCATTGTTGTTGATAATCATTACATCATCTACATAACGAAGCTTGCCAACGGGAGAAATAACGGCTGCGGTACCTGTACCGAAGCATTCTTCAAGCTTGCCTTCCTTCTGCGCTGTGATAAGCTCTTCTGCACTGATGCGGCGCTCTTCAACCTCGTAGCCCATCTTCTTGCAAAGCGCAATTACGCTGTTACGGGTAACACCGGGAAGGATGCTGCCATTTAACATAGGAGTAACGATTTTTCCGTCAATCTTGAAGAAGATGTTCATAGCGCCAACTTCTTCAATGTACTTTCTTTCAACACCGTCAAGCCAGAGCACCTGAGAGTATCCGTCGTCGTGCGCCTTAACCTGAGCAATAAGGCTTGCAGCGTAGTTACCGCCTGTCTTTGCAAAGCCCATGCCGCCCTTAACGGCTCTTACATACTCATCCTCAATCCAGATGCCTACGGGAGCAAGGCCGCTTTCGTAGTACGCACCGCTGGGAGCGAGAATGATAATAAACTTATAAGTCTTGGAGGGAGCAACGCCCAAAAATTCGTCTGTTGCGATGATGAAGGGACGAATATAGAGTGATGTGCCGTCCTCTGTAGGAATCCAGTCCTCGTCAACCTTAACAACTGCCTTAACTGCTTCTACGAAATCTTCTACGGGAAGACGCGGAATGCAAAGACGGTCGTTGGTGTCGTTTGTTCTCTTTGCGTTCATATCGGGGCGGAAAAGACGAATCTTTCCGTCAACGCCCTTGTAAGCCTTGAGACCTTCGAACATTTCCTGTCCGTAGTGGAACACCATTGCGGCAGGTGACATTACAAGGTCCTGAAAGGGTACGATTCTTGCGTCGTGCCATCCCTTGCCCTCAGTATAGTCCATTACAAACATATGGTCTGTAAAGATTTTACCAAAGCCGAGCTTTTCACCCTTCGCCGGTTTTGTCTTGGGATTGGTTGTTTTCTCAATTTTTATATTAAGCATATATAAAACTTCCTTTCTGAAATTCTTATACGATTTTAGTTTTTCTTGAGTCCGAGGCGCTCTTCTGACTCTTCGCGCATCTTGTACTTGAGGATTTTGCCTGCGGCATTCATGGGGAATTCATTTGTGAAGATAAAGTATCGGGGAACTTTATGACGGGCAATTGAAGCGTAGCCGTATTCCTTCATTTCTTCTTCGCTTGATTCTTCGCCCTTGTGAAGAATTACCCATGCACAGCATTCTTCGCCGTATCTTTCGTCGGGCACGCCCACAACCTGAACATCGCGCACCTTGGGATTGGTAAGATAAAATTCCTCAATCTCACGGGGGTAAAGGTTTTCACCGCCGCGGATAATCATATCCTTAAG
>CAYMHB010000043.1:0-10554 GCA_964390145.1 uncultured Oscillospiraceae bacterium | reverse complement strand
AACAATCCCTCAGTCAACTCCGCTGACAGCTCCCTTTGCACAAGGGAGCCTTTTTTAGTTGTCGTTTAAAAGTGTTGGAAAATTGCGGAAGATTTTCCGACCGCACTTTTTTGCTAATTTTACCAATAAAAAATACTGTATTCTATAGAAAACTACTTACTTGAAGACAAAAATAGTCAAAAGTGTTGCTTTTTATAAAAATTATGATATAATACCAGTTGCCAAACAAACTAAATATTTATACAGAATCGAGGTATATTTTTATTTATAATATACTTTTATTTGCATACACTTATTATGTGAATCTGTTAAAAATGCAAATTCCATTTATAAGTGTGTGCGTATATCTCGTACTGTATAAAGTTTGTTTGGCGACAATCGGAGTTTGCGTTTTATTGCGCTGACTTCGGTTGGCGCATTTTTTATTGGCAAAATTACAAAGAAAGGAGAGGTGTTTTATGGTTTCGGCAATTCTTGCAATAATTATTGTTAATCTAGGACAAAAATTACTTATGAAAATTACGGGGACTTCTGTTATGTTTTTTAGCATGAAAAGCAAAATTACATGGTACATAGTTGTAGGCGGTTTGCTTTACCTCGTATTAGGCATATAATTATTTTTTATTGATTAACAACATGTCATCCCAAAAGCATTAAAGTAACCCAATTTGTCAAACAGAAGATAATCGACAAATTGGGTTCACTTTAATCTTGTGACACATTTTTATATAGGAGGAACTGAAAAATGGATGAAAATTTTACAAAGGATATAGAACAAGAGAAGAATGATAATACAATATCAAATGCAACAACTGTCAATGTCGAATCATCTAAAGATGAGAAATCAAACGCTTTGGCGGGGGGGTTCTTCATTTTGATTATTGGCTTTATTATTTGGTTTTTGTTTTTTCGCACACCAACAAAGGTAACGACGGAAATGATTGAAGCGGATGCTTTTGTCGAACAGGTTGCTGAAACAGAAATTGTACAACAGATAGAGGAAAGTAATCTAACCAGTTATATAGAATACTGTAAAGATGTTGATATTGAAGAGTGTTTAGTTGAAGTTTCAATTCCTGATTGGGTGAAAGAAAAACCTGCAAACTATCAAACAGGAGACAGATATAAAGTTGACGAAGGATATGCATTTCCTATAAATCTGCCCCTCAAATTATATATTACTTGCCAGTGCTCTAATGGAGAATATGAATTTGAACCAATAGACATTGATGTTTCTGGTTCAATTATTTATCTTACGGGAGACCGCAAGGGGAGGGCGTTTAAAGACTTAAACATTGAATATGAAAACGACTTTATGGAGTTGCTTACTGCATCAGTTGTATACGCAAAGTTGAACAATTTGTAGAACAATTTTTGCGACTAAAATTATAAATTATAGTGTTTAGGATAGGAATGGTTTGTTCCTATCCTTTTTAAAATCTTAAAAAACCAATTTTTGTGTGTAATCTCAACAAAAAAATTATTCCACAGAAAATAAAGTTATAGGTTCTTTCGTTATAATTTGCTTTTTACCTATTTTTGTGATATAATAATTCTGATTGGTTGAATTTCTTTTAGATGGAGGAAATTTGTATGAACGAAGAAAAATATTCTCTCACGACAGAGGGCATAACCGAAACCCTTGAAAAAAACTATATGCCCTATGCGATGAGCGTAATCATATCCCGTGCAATCCCCGAAATTGACGGTTTTAAGCCGTCACACAGAAAACTCCTTTATACGATGTACAAAATGGGGCTTTTAGGCGGAAACCGCACAAAAAGCGCTAATGTTGTCGGACAGACAATGAAATTAAACCCCCACGGCGACGCGGCTATTTACGAGACAATGGTGCGTCTTACCGAGGGTCATATGGCGTTACTGCACCCTCTTGTTGATTCAAAGGGTAACTTCGGCCGTCATTACAGCAGTAATATGGCGTATGCCGCATCGCGTTATACCGAGGTAAAGCTTCTTCCCGTTTGTAACGAGATTTTCGGCGATATTGACAAGGATACTGTTGAATTTGTCGACAACTACGACGGCACGATGAAGGAGCCTGCGCTTCTTCCGACTGCGTTCCCGAACATTCTCGTAAACCCCAATCAGGGTATCGCCGTTGGTATGGCGAGCAATATCGCGTCATTTAATCTGCGCGAGATATGTAATGCCACAATTGCGCTTATGAAGGATAAGAATGCCGACCTTTCCGAGCATATTTTCGGTCCCGACTTCTCAACGGGCGGTTTCCTTATCAAAAATGACGAAGTTCTGCAGAAAATTTTCTCGTCAGGTACTGGAAGCGTAAAGGTGCGCGCAAAATATGTCTATGACAAAAAGCAGAATATAATAGAAATACTTGAAATCCCCTACAGCACTACTGTTGAGGCGATTATTGACAAATTAACTGAACTCATAAAAAGCGGTAAGCTTCGCGACCTTAACGACGTGCGCGACGAGACCGACAAGACGGGTCTTAAAATCACGCTTGAATTAAAGCGCGGTGTAGATGCCGAAAAACTTATGGCGCGACTTTATAAACTGACACCGCTTGAAGACAGCTTCAGCTGTAATTTCAACATCTTAATTGACGGCGAACCGATGGTGCTCGGCGTTCGCGACATTCTCCGCGAATGGATTAAGTTCAGAACGCAGTGTATCCGCCGTATGCTCAATTTTGAAATCGGCAAAAAGAGCGACAGGCTGCATCTTTTGCAGGGGCTTGAAAAAATCCTCCTTGATATTGACAAGGCAATTTACATCGTCCGCAACACCCTCGAAGATGCTATGGTTGTCCCAAACCTTATGGCAGGCTTTGGAATCGACAAAATTCAGGCTGAATTTGTTGCGGAAATCAAACTTCGTAATTTAAATAAGGAGTACATTTTAAAGCGCACAAGCGAAATTGAAAAGCTCCTTGAGGAAATTGCCGAGCTTCAGAAAACGGTAGAAAGCGATGCGCGTATCCGCAAACTTATCGCAAAACAACTTGAAGAAATTGCGAAAAAGTACGGTGCTGACCGAAAGACTGTTGTTATTGATGCCGAGGACGAAGTAATTGAAAGTCCCGAAACATTTATCGAGGATTACAATGTCCGCGTATTTATGTCGCGCGAAAACTACTTCAAGAAAATAACGCTTGTTTCGCTCCGCGCGGCTTCCGAGCAGAAGTTCAAGGAGGGCGACAGTCTTCTTTGCGAGGCAGAGGCATCAAACAAAATGGAAATGCTCTTCTTCTCGGACAAGCAGAATGTATATAAAATGAAGCTTTACGACATCCCCGATACAAAGGCAAGTGCGCTGGGCGAGTATCTTCCCAACCTTATCGGTATGGAGCCTGACGAAAAGATACTCTACGCTACACCTGCATACGATTTTGGCGGATTTATGCTCTTTGCATTTGAAAGCGGCAAGGTTGCCAAGGTTGATATGAAGGGTTACGAAACAAAAACCAACCGCAAAAAGCTTACAAATGCCTACGGCAAGGGCAAGATTATCGGTATGCTCTACTGCAGGGAAGAATGTCAGGTTGCACTTTTCAGCAATATCGATAAATGTGTTGTGTTTAACACGAAGGACATTATGACAAAGACAAGCCGCACATCGCAGGGCGTGCAGGTAATGACGATGAGAAGAAAGTCACTTTTAACCAGAATGGAAATGCCCGAAGTTTCGCTTAAATCCACTGCAGGATACGAGGCAAGGACTATTCCGTCATCAGGTTACTATCTTCGTGACGGAGACGGTGGGACGGTGCAGACATCACTCTTTGATGAATAAAAGTTAAAATGCGAAGTTCGAAGTTCGAAATGTGAGATCCTTCGCTTCGCTATTGCGAGTGCTTATGGGGGACGGGGTGTTTTTTGTAAGCCGAAGGCGTAACAAAAACGACCCGTCCCCAAACGAGAAGGCGTAACAAAAACGACCCGTCCCCAAACGAGAACTGCTTTATCACATTCGCGAGGTTTTTATGATTTATTTTGACAATTCCGCAACTACTCCTCCTGCAATTGAGGTAGTTGAAACCATAACTGAATATATGAAAACAAGCTTCGGCAATCCGTCAAGCCGTCACGCGCTCGGTCTGGAGGCGGAAAAAATCGTTTCCGATGCTCGCAGAAAGGTTGCAAACGCACTTTCTGTTACTCCCGACGAAATTTATTTCACATCGGGCGGTACGCAGGCTGATAATATTGCAATACTCGGCGCGGCGAACATCAAAAAGGGCAAGCGCATCATCACAACCTCGGTTGAGCATCCTGCAGTGGCGGAAACCGCCCGACACCTTGAAACACAGGGTTTTGACGTTGTACGAATAAAACCGCAACAAGACGGCACGGTAAAAGTCACCGATATTTTAGACGCAATTACGCCCGACACAGTTCTTGTCAGCGTGATGCACGTCAATAACGAAACGGGAGCCGTTATGCCGATTGAAAAAATAGGCGCAGTTTTAAAAAGAATTGCTCCGCGTTCTCTTTTCCACGTTGACGCGGTGCAGTCGTTCGGACACATCGCGGTAAAGCCGTCTGCGTGGGGGATTGACCTTCTTTCGGTGAGCAGTCACAAAATCCACGGGCCGAAAGGTATCGGCGCGCTTTACATTAAAAAGGGCACAACCTTAAAGCCGTCAGTATTCGGTGGCGGTCAGGAAAAAAACATCGTAAGCGGTACGGAAAATGTCGGTGCAATCGCAGGTTTTGGCAAGGCGTGTGAGCTTATAAATCTTGCCGACAGCGAAAAAGTGCTTGAAATCAAAAATTATCTCCGCGAAAATCTGCTGAAAATTGACGGCAGTGTTCATAATGGAGGCGGTGCGAATGAAAGCCCCTACATCCTCAACATTTCATTTGGCAAAATCCGTTCCGAGATAATGCTTAACGCCCTTTCAAACGAGGAGATTTATGTTTCAAGCGGCTCTGCCTGCGCTCGCGGCGCGCATACAAGCGGTGTTCTTCTCGAAATGGGCGCACCTCTCCCCGACAGCGCAATCCGTTTCAGCTTTTCAGGATACAATACGCTTGACGAGGCAAAGATTGTCGCGGAAAAAGTCCACGAAATCGCAAAAAATATACAGGTTTAGGTGATACTATGAAAGAAATTATTCTTGTAAAATACGGTGAAATCATCCTCAAGGGTCTTAACAGAAGCAAGTTTGAGGATATGCTTGTCCGCAACATCAAAAAGGTTGTGGGAAAACAGAATATCGCATCAATCCGCAAGGCGCAGGCGGTAATCTATATCGAGCCTGCAGAAAATGTGGATGCCGACAGTCTGATGGAAAAAATGAGAAAGGTTTTCGGCATTATATTCATCGCAAAGGCAGGCGTTTTCCCTAAAAGTATGGATGTAGTTCTGTCCGAGGGCGCAGATTATGTTATCGATGCACTTTACGGTGCAAAAACATTTAAGGTGGAAGCGAAAAGAAGCGATAAGAAATTCCCCCTCAAATCTCCCGAAATCAGTCGCGAAATGGGTGGTGCAATTTTATCACGTCTTCATAAATTAAAGGTAGACGTGCAGAACCCCGAAGTTACCGTGCGCGTTGAAATCCGCGAAAACGAAGCATATGTTTATGCAAACAGTGCTCAGTGCGAGGGTCCCGGCGGTATGCCGACGGGCAGCAGCGGAAAGGCAACAATTCTCCTTTCAGGCGGAATTGACAGTCCCGTTGCGGCGTGGATGATTGCAAAGCGCGGTGTCGAGCTTGACGCGGTGCACTTCTTCTCGCCCCCGTATACAAGCGAGCGTGCAAAGGAAAAAGTAATTGAACTTGCAAGAATTGTTGCCTCTTACACGGGCAGATTCAACCTTTATATAGTACCTTTTACCGAGCAGCAGCTTGCAATCCGTGACAACTGTCCCGAAGACCACCTGACACTCATTATGCGCAGAATGATGATGATGACCGCCGAGAGAATTGCGCTCCGTAACAACTCGCTTGCGCTTATCACGGGTGAAAGCCTCGGTCAGGTGGCAAGTCAGACCATTCAGGCACTCGGCGTAACGAATGAGGTTATGACAACCATCCCCGTTTTCCGTCCGCTTATCGGTATGGATAAGGACGAGATTGTGACTATTGCAAGGAAAATCGGCACTTTTGAAACGTCCATTCTTCCTTACGAGGATTGTTGTACAGTATTTACGCCCAAGCATCCCACAACAAAGCCTACTCTCCCCAAAATTATGGAAAGTCAGAGCAAGATTGATATGGAATATTGGGTAAATAAGGCTGTTGAAGAGACGGATTGGGTATTGATAGAGCCACAGATGTGATAAAGAGGCACAGACCACAAAATTGAATTGGGGCGCTTATGGGGACGGGGTGAATTTTGTTAGCTGAAAGCGTCACAAAATTCGACCTGTCCCCAAACATAAAAATGCGGAGTGCGGAATTTATGTACGAACAAGTTGTTTCCAGACTAATTGAAAAGAATATCACAATCGCGACTGCCGAAAGCTGTACGGGCGGCTCGCTGGGTAAAATTATTACTTCCGTTTCGGGCGTCAGCACCATTTACGGATACGGCTTTATTACCTATGCAAATGAGGCGAAGGAAAATATCTTAGGCGTATCACACGAAACACTTGAAAAATACGGCGCAGTTTCGCCCGAATGTGCGCGCGAAATGGCGCAGGGCGCACGGAAAGTAGCAAAAAGCGATATCGCAGTAAGCGTTACGGGAATCGCAGGACCGACAGGTGGAACGGTAGAAAAACCCGTCGGACTTGTATATATTGCATTTGCCGATAAAAACGGCGCAGAGGTACGAAAGTTAAACCTTTCGGGCAACCGCGACGAAGTTCGCGCAAAAACCTGCGACGAAGTGTTTAAACTTATTGCCGAGCACATATAAGGGGACGGGGTGATTTCTGTTAGCCAACAGCGTAACAGAAATCGACCTGTCCCCAAGCAAAAAACTGTTCGCACACAGTTGTTAAACCGCACATTGTGTTTGGGGACGGGGTGTTTTTTGTAAGCCGTAGGCGTAACAAAAACGACCCGTCCCCCATACAACTCTCAACAACAAAATCCGCAAACAAAAAATTTTTCACTTCCCCTATTGACAAAATAAAAAATCCGTTCTATAATAAGAACAGATGTTCGCATTGAAAGTTTTTTGACATACTCGGAAACGGTGTGTTTGAGAAAGGATTGATATATATGTCTAACGAAAAGAAGGAAGCTCTCGCTCTCGCGATGGCGCAGATTGAAAAGCAGTTTGGTAAAGGCTCCGTTATGCGTCTTGGCGAAAGCGCTCATTATAACGTAGATTCTATCCCCACAGGCGCGCTCAGCCTTGATATCGCGCTCGGTATCGGCGGTGTTCCCAAGGGCAGAATTATTGAAATTTACGGACCTGAATCAAGCGGTAAGACCACCATCGCCCTCCACATTATTGCCGAGGCGCAGAAAATGGGTGGCGAAGCAGCGTTTATCGATGCCGAGCACGCGCTCGACCCTACATATGCCGAGGCTCTTGGTGTAGATGTTGATTCACTCGTTGTTTCACAGCCTGATACAGGCGAACAGGCACTCGAAATCACAGAGTCACTCGTCCGCAGCGGTGCGATTGATGTAATCGTTGTCGACTCTGTTGCCGCACTTGTTCCCAAGGCTGAAATTGACGGTGAAATGGGTGACAGTCACGTAGGCGTTCAGGCACGACTTATGAGTCAGGCACTGCGTAAGCTTGCAGGCGTTGTTAATAAGAGCAACACTATCTGCATTTTCATAAATCAGCTCCGCGAAAAAATCGGCGTTATGTACGGAAACCCCGAAACAACTGCGGGCGGTCGCGCGCTCAAGTTTTACGCATCTGTGCGTATGGATGTACGCAGAGTGGAAACTCTTAAAAACGGCAGCGAATTTATCGGCAACCGTACACGCGTCAAGATTGTTAAAAACAAGGTTGCTCCCCCGTTCCGTGAGGCTGAATTTGATATGATGTACGGAAAAGGTATTTCGAGAGAAGGCAATATACTCGACGTTGCAACAAACCTTGAAATCATCAAAAAAGGTGGCTCGTGGTTCAGTTATAATGAGGAAAGACTTGGTCAGGGACGCGAAAATGTCAAGCAGTTTATGATTGAAAACCCCGACTTTACTAACTCTATTGAAAACCAAATCCGCGAAAAACTCGGTATGCCCTTACTTGAAACTGCAAAGTAATTTGTGAATCTTGTGTTAACATCTATTGACAAAAAAGTATAATAGTGATAATCTATATTAGCACTCCCTCGACGAGAGTGCTAATATTTGTTTTTGAAAGGAAGTTTTTATCATGGCTAAAAAGCAGTTTAAAGCAGAATCCAAAAAGCTTTTGGATATGATGATTAACTCAATCTATACACACAAAGAAATTTTCCTGCGCGAAATTATTTCAAACGCATCGGACGCGCTCGATAAACTTTGCTATAAGTCGATTACCGAGGGGGCAAAGGGTATCAGCCGTGAAGACCTTTTTATAAAGGTTTCCGTTAATAAGGATGCTCGCACAATCAAAATCAGCGACAACGGTATCGGTATGACTGCAGAGGAGCTTGAAAAGAACCTCGGCACAATCGCAAAAAGCGGCTCGCTCGATTTCAAGACCGATATGGAAAAACAGGACGATATCGACATTATCGGTCAGTTCGGTGTCGGTTTTTACAGTGCATTTATGGTTGCTGAAAAAGTAACCGTGATCACCAAAGCTTTCGGTAGTGAGCAGGCTTACTGCTGGGAATCTGACGGTGCGGACGGCTACACCGTTACCGAAGTAAGCAAGGATTCAAACGGCACAGACATTTATATAAAGCTCAAGGAAGACAGCGAGGACGAGCGCTACAGCGACTATCTTGAAATCTATATGCTCCGCGGTCTTATCAAGAAATATTCAGACTATATCCGCTACCCTATCCGCATGGATGTCGAAAAATCGCGCAAAATTGAAAAGCCCGATTCTGAAAAACCCGAATACGAAAAGTATATCGAGGAAGAAACAATTAACAGTATGGTTCCCCTGTGGCAGAGAGGTAAGGACGAGGTCAGCGAAGAAGAGCTTAACCGCTTTTACAAGGAAAAGTTTTTTGATGCCGAGGACCCTTCCCTTACAATTCGCGCAGATGTTGAAGGCGCATTCTCCTACAAGGCGCTCCTTTTCGTTCCGTCTGCGACTCCCATGGGATATTACACAAAAGAGTACCGCAAGGGTCTTGAACTTTACTCCAGCGGTGTTATGATTATGGACAGTTGCGAGGACTTAATCCCCGAGCATTTCCGCTTTGTAAAGGGTGTTGTCGATTCGCAGGATTTGTCGCTTAACATTTCGCGCGAAATGCTGCAGCACGACAGACAGCTCGGCGCAATCAGAAATAACATTGAAAAGAAAATCAAGCAGGAACTTAAAAAGCTTCTTAACAACGACCCCGAAAATTATGAAAAGTTCTGGCAGAGCTTCGGTCTTCAGTTAAAGTACGGCATCGTGGCAGACTACGGTGCACACAGAGAGCTTCTTCGCGACCTCATTTTGTACTACACATCAAACGAAAAGAAACTCGTTACTCTCCAGCGCTACGTTGAAACAATGCCCGAAAGTCAGAAATACATCTACTACGCGTGCGGCGAGACGGTTAATAAGATTGACAACCTCCCCCAGACCGAGCAGATTAAGGACAAGGGCTACTCAATCCTTTATATGACTGACGAGGTTGACGAATTTGTTGTAAATATGCTCGGCGAAATTGACGGCAAGCAGTTTAAGAGCATCAATGACCGCGACCTCGGTATTGAAACAGAAGAAGAGAAGAGCGATATCGCCATGAAGCAGGAAGAAAATCAGGTAATGCTTGATTATCTCCGCGACAGTCTTGACGGCAAAGTTATGGCAGTAAGGCTTTCAAACAAGCTCAAGTCACATCCCGTTTGCGTAACAACAGACGGCGAGGTTTCGCTCGAAATGGAAAAATACTTTGCGACAATCCCCGGTGACCACCCCGACATCAAGGCTCAGAGGGTTCTTGAAATTAACCCCACTCACAAGGCGTTTTATATGCTTCTTGATATGTGGCAGCTTGATAAGGACAGATGCGCAAAACTCGGCAAACTTCTTTACAATCAGGCGCTTCTGATTGCGGACCTTTCTATTGAAAACCCTGCCGAATTTACTGATTTGTTCTGGGAACTTATATAACGGACGGAATAAAGCAGCACAGACCACAAAACGCGAAAAAGGATTTATTGTTGTGCTTTTATTAAGATATTTTTCAACATTTCTTTTATAGTTTAGTGTAGAAATCCACTCGTTTTGAGTGGATTTCTGTTTTTATGCGTTTTGTTCCACGCAAACTTCGCCTCTCGCTGTACCTAGCGTATTTCGGGATTTTTTTACGAAGCATAAACGGAAAATAAGGCTTCAAAACCATTACTTCCTTATCTGGCGGCGGCCTTGAAGATTACTTTTTATTATTTCTCAGGGAAAACGCCAAACCCACTTACCTTACCACCTTCTATGGCTGTAAAAAGTCTTGTCTTAAATCCCGGGTTTTCCTTCTCAAGCTGTTTTATCAGAT
>CAYMHB010000042.1:5788-10945 GCA_964390145.1 uncultured Oscillospiraceae bacterium | reverse complement strand
GATGATACTTGGTGGGAAGCCGCCCGGGAAAGTAGGTCGTCGCCGGAACAAAAAAAGAACAAGTCATTTGACTTGTTCTTTTTTTGTACTTATTACTTATTCAATATTCACTATTACCTAGAATTGTTTGCGAGTGGTATTACCTTCGGCAGTTGCACAAAAAGTGCCCCCTCTACCCGAGGCGTGCCCCTTTTGTCTGCTTACCGCAGACATTTTCCCCGATAGCGGGGAAATCAACCCCAAACTGTGCTATTAGATGTCATCGCAATAATCATCTGTTCCCGCAAGGCATCTTATAAGACATGCTGTGGCTGTTATAAAAAGTGAAAAGAACAAAAGAAGCGCGCCGGTAATAATTGCGCCAATCACGCTTGTAGCAGCAAAGTCTACCGCAAGAAGTATTATTGCTGTGAGAATTGCGCCTAATATTCCAATAAGAACAAGCGAAAGGGGAGTGTCGACACACTCACGAGTCCGGCAGCATCTCACAGTAGCCGAAACTAACAGATTTACTGCCAGATAAACAACTGCAATACCGAGAACAACCCATAAAAATGCAGGAGTAACTGTTATAACTGCCGTAATAGTAAGCAGTGTTGTTATAATTCCTATAACAACACTTGCGGCTATCGCAAGAATTGAGCATTGTGCACCGCGAGTGCAAGAGCATTCGCAATTAAATTTTGACATATTTTTCACCTCCACTTATAATATATGGCTTTTCCGTAAAATAGGTGAAAAATATTATAATGTCGGATAGAAAAAATCTTTGTCGAAAACAAAATATCAAAAATATCAAAAAAAGGCTTTACAAATGTCTTTTCATCTGCTATAATATATTTTGTTCGCAAGAGCAAAACTTAATATCGCGGGGTGGAGCAGTTTGGTAGCTCGTCGGGCTCATAACCCGAAGGTCGTGTGGTTCAAATCCCGCCCCCGCAACCAAAAATCGACAAGATTCGCATAGAATCTTGTCGATTTTACTTATTACCTATTCACTTTTCACTATTCCCTAGAAATCCTTGTCGATTTTTGAAAAGTAATAAGAAAAACAACAATTAAAGATGCATCATTATTGTTCTGCTTTGCCAAAAATTATTACTTTTTATCGATAATTTCAAACGGGTTATTTTCCCTGATGTATTTTTTGAATTTTTCCATCGAATTGAATTTATAGGAGTCTTTTTTCCATACAAGGCTTGCATCAACATATATAGGACTCTTGGTTGAGATTGCAACAAAATCCTTATTTGCTTCGGTCAACTCTCTGAAAGTAAATCCTGCGGCAACATTATTTGATATCATAGTCAGCATAGTAGATAATTGATTCGTCTGAAGAATGATGTTTGGGTTAATTTTTTCGCAGGCAAACCATTTTTCTATTTCTTCGGTTTGAAAAAAGCTGTTGCCGAACAAAACCAATGGCGTATTTGCAAGGTTTGTCGGTGAAACATGTTCAAACTTTGCAATTTCATTGTCTTTCGAGGCGCAACATACAATTTCCAACTGAGTTAACTTTATTGACTCATATTTTGCATCAAGTGGCTTGATTTGAAGCAAAAAAAACATATCCAGATAGTTCTCAGAAAGTTTATCAAGCAGCTCTCCTCGTCCGCCTTCAACAATTTCAAGAGTAACATCAGGATATAACCGACAAAAATTACAGTAAATATGTGGAAGTATAAGCAAGCCAATCATAGGCGGAACGCCTAATCTTAATCTGCACCGTTCATTGCCTAAATCTTTCATAATATTTTCAAGCTGCTCGGTGCGTGTAAGTATATCCCGGCACATCTCGGACAACATTTTTCCGTCTTTTGTCAATTCCATACCTTGATGGCGGTTTCCGATTTGAATTTACATATTTCCCTTGGGGCTGTGACTATTACAAAGAAACAGGGAAGATGATGGCAGACGATGGCATAGAACAATTGAAAAAGTTTGATGCAATATTTTTAGGAGCTGTTGGAGCGCCGAGTGTACCTGACCATATTTCGCTCTGGGATTTGCTTTTGACAATCAGAAAAAACTTTGACCAGTATATAAACCTTCGTCCGGTAAAACTTCTGAACGGTGCACCGAACGTGTTAAAGGATATTTCGCCAAGAGACATTGATATGATTTTTGTCAAAGAAAACACAGAGGGAGAATATGCAGGTAGCGGAAGTTGGTTGTTTAAGGGTAAACCAAATGAGGTTGTTATCCAAGACGGTGTATTTTCACGAAAAGGCTGTGAACGCGTTATTCGTTATGCATACGAACTTGCCAAATCACAAAATAAGACACTTACAAGCATAAGCAAAGCAAATGCACTTAATTACTCTATGGTTTTCTGGGATCAGATTTTTGGGGAGGTCGGACGGGAATATCCTGAGGTTAAGACCTATTCCTACTTGGTTGATGCTGCAAGTATGTTTATGGTAAAAGACCCGAAAAGATTTGAAATTGTCGTTACTTCCAACCTGTTCGGAGACATTCTTACCGACCTTGTTGCTGCAATGCACGGCGGTGTTGGATTTAACACGCTTGAAACAGGTTTTTTAAATAAATATAACCTTTCTTTTAAGTGTAGAGATACGTTCAGATACAGCCTCCATAAAATCGCCGATGAACACGTGGATATCGTCTTGGGGAATCATCCGTGTCAAAACGATATACAGGGAAAACTTCAAAAAGTTTTAGCTGGCGAGAGCATTGTTGATGCAGGGGAATGGAAACGTTTTTTAATAGAAATAGAACGAAAATTAGATGACAGGATTGCAAATGGTTTTTAATTGGGATATATAAAGTTGCATCTTAAAAACAGTCGCTTTCAGCGACTGTTTTTTCTTTTTTAACAAATTAAATTTCAAAGGTAATTATTTACCTAAAAATATCGGTTTTTCCCTTGACTAAATTTATTAAAATTGCTATAATTATATACGTGAACAAAGGCTTTTTATGACTGACGGAAAAGTGGGCTTAACCACATGGGAGTAAAAAGTTAAATTTGCCGACCGTCTGGGCGTATCTGTTCTGCAGCGACGCAGCAGGTACACCCTTTTTTAGTTGTAACGGCTGTGCATATTTTTGAAAGGAATGATCAACTTATGAAAAAAGTCGGTATTATAATGGGTTCAGACAGTGATTTGCCCGTAGTCGAAAAAGCAATTGACGTATTAAAGGAATTTGGTGCGCCTTATGAAGTACACGTTTTTTCTGCACATAGAACTCCTGTACAGGCAGCAGATTTCTCGAAAAATGCTCGTAAGAATGGCTTTGGTGCAATTATTGCTGCAGCAGGCAAGGCAGCTCATCTCGCAGGCGCAATTGCTGCAAACACAACGCTTCCCGTTATAGGAATTCCTGTAAAATCATCTACACTCGACGGCTTGGATGCTCTATTATCGACAGTACAGATGCCCTCCGGTATCCCTGTGGCTACTGTTGCTATTGATGGTGCAGCCAATGCCGCTTTGCTTTCTATACAGATTCTTGCAGTTACCGACAATGAACTTGCGGACAAGCTTGATTCTTCCAGAAAATCAGCATCCGAAAAGGTCCTTGAAAAGAACAAGGCAATTGAGGATAAGTTCAACAACTAATCACCATAACCGAAAGGAGTAGACTCATGGGCGGTTTTTTTGGCGCAGCAAGTAAGCGCGATGTAATATCGGATGTCTTTTTCGGGACTGACTACCATTCACACCTCGGTACCAAGAGGGGCGGTATGGCTGCTTACGATAAAGAAATTGGATTACAAAGAGACATTCACAATATAGAAAATTCTCCCTTCCGTACAAAATTTGACCATGTATTTGACGAAATGAAGGGTAATTCTGCAATAGGATCTATCAGCGACAGCGATCCGCAGCCACTTCTTATACGTTCAAATCTCGGAACATATGCAATAACTATTGTAGGCATTATAAACAATTCTGAAGACCTTATTAAACAGTATCTTTCTTTCAGCGGAGGACACTTCGGCGCAATGACCGGTGGCAAGGTTAATTCGATTGAACTCGTTGCGGCGCTGATCAATCAGAAAAGCAGCTTTGTTGAAGGAATAAAGTTTGCTCACAGCGTTATTGACGGCTCAGCATCAATTCTTATTCTGAAGAACAACGGTGCAATTATAGCGGCCCGCGACAAATTGGGAAGAACTCCTATTCATATCGGTAAGAACGAAGAAGGCTACTGTGCATCGTTTGAGTCTTTTGCCTGCCAGAAGGTTGGCTATGAACTCGAAAAAGAACTCGGCCCCGGTGAAATAGTAGAGTTTGATGCGGAAAAACTTACTGTTCTTTCTGCGCCCGGTACCGAAATGAAAATATGCTCATTTCTCTGGACATATTACGGCTATCCCAACTCAATCTACGAAGGCGTAAATGTAGAGGTAATGCGCAACCGTAACGGTCGCATTCTTGCACAGTATGACAAAGAGTGCGGAAACGTTCAGGAAATTGACTATGTAAGCGGTGTGCCCGATTCAGGAACACCACACGCAATCGGATACGCAAATGCAAGCGATGCACCTTTTGCGCGTCCCTTTATAAAATATACACCAACATGGGCAAGAAGCTTTACACCTCCTAATCAGATTGAACGCGCTCGCGTTGCTAAGATGAAACAGCTTCCTATACACGATCTTATCGTTGACAAAAAACTTTTGTTTGTAGACGATTCGATTGTAAGAGGAACTCAGCTTAAAGAAACTGTAGATTTCCTGTACACTAACGGCGCAAAAGAGGTTCATATGCGCAGCGCATGTCCTCCCGTTATGTACAGTTGTAAATATCTTAACTTCTCCCGTGCGACAAATGAAATGGAACTTATTGCAAGGAAAATTATTGTTGAACTTGAAGGGGAAGAGGGACTTAAGTATATTGAGGAATATAGCGATGCTTCAACCGAGAGAGGTAAATCTCTCCGTAAGGCAATCGCTGAAAAGTTTAATTTCGCATCTCTTGAATTCCAGTCAATCGAAGGTACAATTGAAGCAATTGGTATTGAACCGTGCAAACTTTGTACATATTGCTGGAACGGCAAGGGTTAATCAAACAAAATTGAGAGGAGAATAATTATGCATTCTAATTCACAATCAGCAAGTTATGCTGCAGCAGGTGTTGATATTACTGCAGGCTACCGCGCAGTAGAACTTATGAAAAAACATATAGC
>CAYMHB010000042.1:0-5778 GCA_964390145.1 uncultured Oscillospiraceae bacterium | reverse complement strand
CATATAGCAAGAACTATGATTAACGGAAAGAAGACAGACGTCGGTGGTTTTGGCGGCCTGTTCGAACTTGACATTACCAATATGCCTCACCCCGTTCTTGTAAGCGGCACTGACGGTGTTGGTACAAAACTCAAACTTGCTTTTCTTTTGGACAAGCACGACACAGTAGGTATTGACTGTGTAGCAATGTGTGTAAATGATATCATTTGCTGCGGAGCGAAGCCACTCCTTTTCCTTGACTATATCGCATGCGGAAAGAATTATCCCGAAAAGATTGCCGAAATCGTTTCAGGTATTGCAGAGGGTTGTGTACAGGCAGGTTGCGAACTTGTAGGCGGCGAAACTGCTGAAATGCCCGGTTTCTACAGCGAGGACGAATATGACCTTGCTGGCTTCTCTGTTGGTGCAGTTGACAAATCAAAGGTTCTTGACAATTCAAAAGTTAGTGAAGGTGATGTTATTATCGCGCTTCCTTCCAGTGGCGTTCATTCAAACGGATTCTCCCTTGTGAGAAAGGTGTTCGATGTTGAAAACAGCGACATCACATCTCCCATAGAAGCGCTTGGCGGAAAGAGTATCGGCGAAACTCTCATTACACCTACAAGAATTTATGTTAAGCCTATGCTTGCTCTTTTCGACGCAGTTACAGTTAAGGCTGTTTCTCACATTACAGGTGGCGGTTTCTATGAAAATATCCCTCGCAGTCTTCCCGAAGGAATGTGCGCAAAGATAAAGAAGGATTCAATTCGCATTCTTCCAATATTCGACCTCATCGCAAAGACGGGTAACATTTCCGAAAGAGATATGTTCAACACCTTTAACATGGGTGTCGGTATGAGTGTTGTTGTTTCAAAGGATGAAGCAGACAAGGCTATTGAAATTCTTAAAGCAAACGGCGAAGACGCATATTTTATAGGCGAAATCATCAAGAATGAGGAGAGCGTGGTAATATGCTAAGGCGTATCGCAGTATTGGTATCGGGTGGGGGTACTAATCTTCAGGCGCTTATTGACGCGCAGAAAAGCGGTATTATCAAAAGTGGCAAGATAACACTTGTCGCATCCAACAACCCCGATGCATATGCTCTTGAGAGGGCGAGAACTGCAGGAATAAACACCGCAGTTGTAAATAAAAAAGAATGCGGCACGCAGACAGAGTTTGAAGAAAAACTTATCAAAGCACTTGAAGAAAATAAGACAGACCTTATCGTGCTTGCAGGTTTTATGTGTATACTCAGTGAAAACTTTACTTCAAAATACGCTGACAGAATTATAAATGTTCATCCGTCACTCATTCCGTCTTTCTGTGGACAAGGGTTCTACGGACTTCGTGTTCACGAGGCAGCGCTTAGTTACGGTGTTAAGGTAACAGGTGCTACCGTTCATTTTGTAAATGAAATTCCCGACGGCGGAAAAATCATCATGCAGAAGGCAGTAGCGATTGAGGATGATGACACACCCGAAATACTGCAAAAACGTGTTATGCAGGAGGCGGAGTGGATTATTCTTCCTCAGGCTGTGGAAAAAATATGTAAGGAGAATTTCTGATGAAAAAAATAGATATTTATAAAGAACTTCAGGAAAACGCGTATCCCGGTCGCGGTATAATAATCGGCAAATCTGCTGACGGAAAATCAGCCGTTACCGCATATTTCATTATGGGAAGAAGCGTAAACAGCCGTAATCGTGTATTTGTAGAAGATGGCTGTGGCATCCGTACTCAGGCGTTTGACCCGTCAAAACTTGAGGATCCGCATCTTATCATATATGCGCCGGTAAGAGTTCTTGGAAATAAAACTATCGTAACAAACGGCGATCAGACCGATACAATATACGAGTTGATGAATCAGCAGCTGACTTTTGAACAGGCGCTTCGCACACGCGAGTTTGAAGACGATGCTCCCAACTACACACCTCGAATTTCAGGCATAATGAAGGTTGAGGGAGGACATTTCAGTTACGCTATGTCAATCTTGAAGAGCGCCAATGGTAACCCCGATTCTTGCCAGAGATTTACATTCAGCTATAAAAACTCTCTTGATGGCGAAGGTCACTTCATCCATACATATATGGGCGACGGTAATCCGCTTCCTTCGTTTGAGGGAGAACCTAAGCTCGTAGAAATCCCCAACGATATTGATGAATTTACAAACAACCTTTGGACAAGCCTTAACGAAGCTAACAAGGTATCTCTTTTTGTGAGATTTATCGACATCAAAACAGGCGAAACAAAATCCAGAATCGTTAATAAAAACAACTAATCCACCATACGAAAGGACGAATACAAATGAAAGAGTTTGAACTTAAATACGGCTGCAACCCTAATCAGAAGCCGTCAAAGATTTTTATGCATAACGGGGGCGAGCTTCCTATCGAAATTCTTAACGGCAGACCGGGATATATCAATTTCCTTGATGCGCTCAACAGCTGGCAGCTTGTAAAAGAGCTTAAGGAAGCACTCGGCATGTGTGCTGCTACATCTTTCAAGCATGTAAGCCCCACATCAGCAGCAGTTGGTGTTAAAATGAGTGAGGAACTCAAGAAAGCATGTTTTGTAGACGACGTAGAAGGACTTGATGAATCTCCTCTTGCGATAGCCTATGCAAGAGCAAGAGGAACAGATAGAATGAGCTCTTTCGGTGACTGGATTGCCCTTTCTGACAAATGTGACGTAACCTGTGCAAAGCTTATTGCACGCGAAGTATCAGACGGCGTTATAGCTCCTGACTATGATCCCGAGGCACTTGAAATTTTAAAGGGAAAGAGAAAGGGAACATATAACGTAATCAAAATTGATCCTGATTTTGTTCCCGATCCCGTTGAACACAAGCAGGTTTACGGCATTACTTTTGAACAAGGTAGAAATAATTTTGAAATAAACCGTGCTCTTCTTGAAGATATCGTGACAGATAACAAGGAAATGCCCGAAGATGCAAAGCGTGACCTTATAATCGCGCTCATCACACTTAAATATACTCAGTCAAACTCTGTTTGCTTTGCCAAGGATGGTCAGGCAATCGGTGTTGGGGCAGGCCAGCAGTCAAGAATCCACTGTACTCGTCTTGCAGGTAATAAGGCAGACATCTGGCACCTTCGTCAGCATAAGAAAGTTCTTGAACTTCCTTTTAAAGATGAGATCAAGCGTCCCGACCGCGACAATGCAATTGATGTTTACATTTCAGAAGATTACGAAGATGTCCTTGCAGACGGAATCTGGGAAACTCTCTTTACAGAAAAGCCTGAGCCTTTTACTCGCAAGGAACAGAGAGAATATCTTGCATCACTTAAGGGTGTAGCGCTTGGTTCAGATGCGTTTTTCCCGTTTGGTGATAATATCGAGCGCGCTGCAAGAAGCGGTGTAAGTTATATTGCACAGCCCGGTGGCTCTATCCGTGACGATAATGTTATCGAAGCATGTAACAAGCATGGTATGGTTATGGCAATGACAAAAATGCGCCTTTTCCATCACTAATATATACCCCGAACGAAATATTGAGAGGATTGAACACAATGAAAGTTATGGTTGTTGGCGGCGGTGGCCGCGAGCATGCTATTATAAAGAAAATTAAGGAGAATAAATCCGTAAGTGAGATTTTTGCACTTCCCGGAAACGGTGGCATTGCTGCAGATGCTACATGCGTAAATATCGGCGCAAAGGATATTGATGCAATCGTTAAATTTGCAGTAGAAAATGCTATCGACTTTGCAGTTGTAGCGCCCGATGATCCCCTTGTTCTCGGCTGTGTAGACGCACTTAATGAAAATGGAATTAAAACATTTGGTCCCAATAAAGCAGCAGCTATTATTGAGGGAAGCAAGGTGTTTTCTAAAAACCTTATGAAAAAGTACAATATTCCCACTGCACAGTACGAAGTATTTACCGATATGGATAAGGCACTTGATTATCTTGAAACTGCACCTATCCCCACGGTTGTTAAGGCAGACGGTCTTGCACTTGGTAAGGGTGTTATTATCGCACAGACAAGGGAAGAGGCGAAGGACGCTGTTAAGAGCATTATGGGTGACAGGGTGTTCGGCGAAAGCGGCAGCAGTATCGTAATCGAGGAATTCCTTACAGGACCAGAAGTTTCAGTTCTCTCATTCACAGATGGCGAAACACTTATTCCTATGGTTTCTTCAATGGATCACAAACGCGCACTTGATAACGATATGGGTCTTAATACAGGCGGTATGGGTACAATTGCTCCTAATCCTTATTACACAGACGAAATTGCAAAGGAATGTATGAAAAAAATCTTCATTCCTACGGTCGAGGCTATGAATAAAGAGGGAAGAAGTTTTTCAGGTTGTCTTTATTTTGGACTTATGCTTACTCCTGACGGTCCCAAGGTTATTGAGTATAACTGCCGTTTCGGAGACCCTGAAACACAGGTTGTGTTACCTCTCCTTGAAAGCGACCTTCTTGAAATTATGCTTCATATTTCAGATAAGACATTGAAAGATGCAGACGTTCGTTTTTCAGACGGAAGCGCATGTTGCGTAGTAATGGCATCTGATGGTTATCCCGGAAAATATGATACGGGATTTGAAATTAAAATGCCTACAGACAAAAATATATATGTTGCAGGTGCAAAACTCGATGGTGAAAAACTTCTTACAGGTGGCGGCAGAGTGCTCGGTGTAACCGAAACTGCAGACAGTCTTGAAAATGCCATTAAAAGGGCATACAGTACTGTAAAGGAAGTTAGCTTTGCAAATGCTTATTACAGAAGTGACATTGGTGCAAAAGCACTTGCTGCCAACAAATAAGAAAGGAGCAACTAACATGGTTTTTAGAATATATGTTGAAAAGAAAAACGGTCTTGACCATAGTGCAAACTCTCTGAAAAAAGACCTTCGTGATCTCTTGGGAATAAAGGGTATAGAGGAGCTTCGCACATTCAACCGTTATGATGTTGAAAACATTTCAGCAGAACTTTTTGAAAAATCAGTAAAAACTGTATTTTCCGAACCTCAGACTGATAACACTTACACTGAATGTCCGACGGGCGATTTTATGTTCGCTGTTGAATATCTCCCCGGACAGTTTGATGCACGTGCAGCATCAGCAGCTGAATGTATTCAGATAATTTCCAAGGGAGAAAGACCTGAAGTTAAAACAGCAACAATCTATGTCCTTAACGGAAAAATTTCTGCCGAAGAAGAGCAGAGCATAAAAAAATATGTAATCAATCCCGTAGAGGCGCGCGAAGCACGTATGGAATGCGTAGAAACGCTTAAAACAGAATATACTATTCCTACTGAGGTTGAAATTCTTGACGGATTTTGCGCCCTTTCCCGCGAAGAACTCCTCGCGTTTATTGATGAGCGTGGTCTCGCAATGGATATTGACGATATTTTATTCTGTCAGTCGTATTTTAAGAGCGAAGATCGTGAACCCACAATTACTGAAATCAAAATGATTGACACATATTGGTCAGATCATTGCCGTCATACAACATTCCTCACAACTATTGACAGTGTTAAGTTTGAGGATGAACTTTTGCAGAAGACATATGACGAATATATAAATGACCGTAAAGAACTCGGCAGAACTAAGCCGATAAATCTTATGGACATTGCAACTCTTGCTACAAGAGTGCTTAAAAAGGCAGGCAAACTTCCTAAACTCGACGAGTCTGAGGAAATCAATGCTTGTACAGTTAAAATTGATGTTATGAAGGATGGAAAATTAGAGAAATGGCTTCTTCTTTTCAAGAATGAAACACATAACCATCCTACTGAAATTGAACCTTTTGGTGGTGCGGCAACATGTATC
>CAYMHB010000041.1:0-11360 GCA_964390145.1 uncultured Oscillospiraceae bacterium | reverse complement strand
CCAATCTTTGTAATCTTCTTTGAGAAAAGTCCCCAGATGTAAGGTCCGATAAAGCAACCGGAAACAACACCCCAAGAGAATGACATAAGATTTACAATAATCGGAATATTCTGTGTTGCAAAGATAAAGGAACAAGCCACAAACACAAGACAAAGAATTCTTGTAAGGAGCATCTGAGTCTCAGGTTTTGTTCCTTTTTTCCTTACAGCAGGAATAAGGTCAACTGAAACTGCAGATGCAGATGTTAACACAACTGCTTCCAATGTTGACATGGAAGCGGAAAGAAGAAGAATCATAATAACTGCCAAAAGAATAATTCCAAGTGTTCCTCCACCCAAAACTTCCATAAGAACTGCAGGAATTACCGAGTCAATGCCGCCTTTAGGAAGAACGCCGCCAAGGATAAGTCTTGATGTAGAACCGATGAGGTATGCGCCGCAACCGATAATAACGCAGAAAAGTGTAGAAATAATTGTTCCGCGCTTAATTGCTGCTGTGTCCTTGATTGCATAGAATTTACCAATCATCTGAGGAAGTCCCCATGTACCAAAACTTGTAAGCATGATGTTAAAGCAAAGGAACTTGAATGAAGAACCACCGAAAATATTTGTAAGCTGAGCACCCGTAGTAGGATTAGGATCGTTGGGAAGGGATTTGAAATTGCTCAGATTTTCAATAAGTCCTGAAATTCCACCAACTGCTTCATGACCGAGAACTGCTGCAATAAGGCAAACTACACCTACAATCATTATGATACCCTGAACAAGGTCTGTGTAGGCGGTAGCAACATATCCGCCTGCAACAAGATAAACTGCTGTAAGGCAGGCAATTATAAGCATCCATACTGTTGTAGGAACATCCGGGAACACTGCACTGAAGAGTGAGCCAAGGCCTTTGTAAACTGCTGCAGAGTAGGGAACGAGGAATATAAAGATAATAACCGCTGCAAAAATTTTCATACCTTTTGAATCATATCGTTTTTCAAAATATTCAGGCATTGTTTTTGCATCAAGTTTCTTGGTCATTTTTCTTGTTCTGTTAGCAAACAAAATCCATGAAAGCAGACAGCCGAGGACTGCATTACCAACACCAATCCAGATACTGCCTAAACCGATATTCCAACCGTGCTGTCCTGCATAACCGACAAACACTACTGCAGAAAAGTATGTAGTGCCATACGCAAACGCGGTTACCCAGGCACCGATATTTCTTCCGCCAATAAGGAAACCGTCAAGTGTTTTTGATTTGCCGTAACTGATACAGCCAATCAACGCCATTGCCACTGCATAAATACAAAGAGCAATGATAGTGTAAAGTTGTGCATTTGTCATTTTGTTTTTCCTCCTTTTAAAATGCAGAGAAGAAAACAAAAAAGTCCTCTGCATCGTTAATAGATACAGAGGACGAGAAAGCTTAATCCCGTGGTACCACCTCAGTTCGCCGCTATCTCACGGTAGCGACCTTGTCTGGTACTTACATACCATAGTTCTATGACGGGAACACCCGTTGCAGCCTACTGGAAAAGCTGAGCTTTCTTTCGGTGCACTGCTCGCAGGATGTATTCGGACGCGTCCTCCCCATTGCCTCGCACCAACCGGCAACTCTCTCAAAGTTTGATACACGCTTACTTGTTCCTGCTCAAACGCATTTAATTAATTAAGTTCATATATATTTTAACGCTTTAGAGCGTTAAAGTCAAGTATTTTTTTTATTCTTTTTCTGTTTTTACCATTTTGTAGTTGGGGTTTCTGATTAAAATACCTTCGGGAGTGGCTATGATTTCAACTTCCTCATTATCTTCAAAATGATAAAACTTCCTGAATTCTATCGGAATTACAAATCTGCCGTTCTCATACATTTTCTTCTTCATTCCTATTATCACTTCTCATCCCTCGTTTTAGTGCAATTAAAAAATGCGCCGACCGAAGCCGACGCACGAAAAACACATAAGCCCCTGTCGCCAAACAAAAACCTATAGCGCCACAAGCACGTATAAGCAAAGACTCACATGTTTTTACCTAAATAAAAACACGTGCTGTGGCTACAAATTCTTCAGTTTTTGTTTGGCACATTTATTATAACATCATAAAAAATAAATTGCAATATGTTCGACAAAAAAAGATAAAATCACACAAAAAAGGAATCCGTTTTCACGGATTCCTTCCATCATTTCGAATTTCGAACTATAACCCATTACATTGGGTGTACCTTGTTTTCCTTATCGGCTAAAACAGGATCGATTTTATACTTCTGTCCCTGACGGTATTCAAAGAATTTTGTAGCAACGGATCCGAAGAGAGCGTAGCTCAAAACGTCCTCGTCCTGCTCAATATATTCACTGATTTCACTTCTGAACTTATCAAGCTCTGCAGGGATAGCATCGGCGGGTCTGCCTGTAATACGCTGTTCATCGCCGAGGATTTTCTTTGCAAATTCGTCACTGACTTCAACGGGAGTTCTGCCGTATTCGCCCTTAATCATACCGCGGAATTCCTTTGTAACGTTCTTATATCTTTCGCCGAGCACTACGTTAAACACTGCCTGAGAACCAACAATCTGGCTGGTAGGTGTTACAAGCGGAGGGAAGCCAGCATCCTCACGAACGCGGGGAACTTCACGAAGAACTTCCTGGAACTTATCCTCTGCACCAAGCTGCTTAAGCTGCGAAAGAAGGTTTGAAAGCATACCGCCGGGAACCTGATACTTAAGAGTGTTTACATCAACTGCAAGCGCCTTGGGATTAAGAGTACCGTCTGCAAGATATTTCTCGCGGATGGGTCTGAAATAGTCTGCAATGTCGCTGAGGAGGTTAAGGTCATAACCTGTATCGTAGGGTGTGCCCTGAAGAGCCGCAACGATAGGCTCTGTTGCAGGCTGGCTTGTACCCATAGCAAGAGGTGACATAGCACAGTCAACGATATCAACACCCGCTTCAATAGCCTTGAGGTATGTCATTGAAGCAACACCGCTTGTGTAATGGGTGTGAAGTTCAATCGGGATTTTAACTGCTTCCTTCATACCCTTTACAAGGTCGTATGCGTTGTAAGGAGTGAGAAGACCAGCCATATCCTTGATACATATACTGCTTGCGCCCATTCCTTCGAGTTCCTTTGCCATATTGATAAAGGTTTCGTTTGTATGAACGGGGCTGATTGTGTATGAAATAGCCGCCTGAACGTGTCCTTTTTCCTTGATTGTAGCATTGATTGCTGTCTTAAGGTTGCGAACGTCGTTAAGTGCGTCGAAAATTCTGATGATGTCGATACCGTTTGCGATAGACTTCTGTACAAAATATTCTACAACATCATCGCCGTAATGACGGTAACCGAGGATGTTCTGTCCGCGGAAAAGCATCTGAAGAGGAGTATTCTTTGCCTTATCCTTTATTTTTCTGAGTCTTTCCCAGGGGTCTTCCTTAAGGAAACGAAGGCAACTGTCAAATGTTGCACCGCCCCATGCTTCAAGAGCATTGTAGCCAACTTTATCAAGAAGTTCTACCGCGTCGAGCATCTCGTCAGTTGTCATACGGGTAGCGATGAGGGACTGATGCGCGTCACGAAGAATTGTTTCGGTAATTTTTACCGGTCTTTTATTTTCCATGATAATTATATCCTTTCAATAGATTTTATCAGTGTTCTATCCTGCTTTTTTGCGTTCTGTGCATTTTTATATGCCCTTTTTTTATTTAGGGCGGAGAAAAATAGTGCAGAACGGACAAACTGAACCCGAAGGTGTATTAAGATACTCCGAGAGGTGAAGTTTGTTCGCAGCAAAAAGCATATCTTTCTAAAATTCGTTGAAAGACGAATTTTTACCTATTTAACCTACTAAAGCATTACTGTTTTTCAGCTCGTATTGAAATGAATGCTTTTTGCGTTCTGTGCATTTTTATACGCCCGTGCCTATATGTTAAACAGTGACAAGAATACACCTGCTGCTACCGCACTGCCTATAACGCCTGCAACATTGGGACCCATAGCGTGCATAAGGAGGAAATTTGAGGGGTTTTCCTTCTGCCCTACTACCTGTGACACGCGTGCCGCCATGGGAACTGCGCTTACGCCTGCACTACCGATAAGGGGATTGATTTTACCGCCTGAAAGTTTGCACATAATCTTACCGAAGAGCACACCCCCTGCAGTACTTACAGAGAATGCAAGGAGTCCAAGACAGATGATAAGAATAGTCTTGGGTGTAAGGAATGTGTCTGCAGTAGCAGTAGCACCGACTGTTACTCCAAGGAATATTGTTATAATATTCATAAGTTCGTTCTGTGCTGCCTTTGTTATACGGTCAACAACGCCGCTTTCTTTCATAAGGTTACCGAGCATAAGCATACCTACAAGAGAGGTTGCATCGGGAACTAAAAGCGCAACTACGAGCGTTACAACAATGGGGAAAATAATCTTTTCTTTCTGTGTTACGGGACGGAGATTGCCCATTACAATCATTCGTTCCTCCTTAGTTGTAAGTGCCTTCATAATCGGAGGCTGAATAATGGGAACAAGCGCCATATATGAGTATGCTGCAACTGCAATTGCACTTAAAAGATGCGGAGCAAGAGTTTTTGTAACATAAATTGCAGTAGGACCGTCTGCTCCACCGATAATACCGATTGAAGCTGCTTCCTTGAAAATATCCAGCGCAGTAGCGCCATCTCCACCGAAGCCACCGATTCCGTACGCGCCGAGGAGTATTGCACCAAGGAAGGTGATGAATACACCAAGCTGTGCAGCCGCACCGAGAAGAATACTCTTGGGATTAGAGATAAGCGGCGCAAAGTCTGTCATACATCCGATGCCAAGGAAAATAAGCGGAGGATATATACCGAGTTTAACGCCCAGATAAAGCATATCCAGAAGTCCGCCTTTATGCAAAACCTCGCCATAGTTAATTACTTTTCCGGTAAAAAGTTCGGGATGCATAACCTGTCCGAGCGGAAGGTTTGCAAGAAGCATACCAAACGCGATAGGAAGAAGCAAAAGGGGCTCGAACTTTTTAACGATTGCAAGATACAAAAGCACGCATGCAATAACGAGCATAAGTACGGTTTTCCACCATATAACGCTACCGTCTGCAAACATATTCGCTATGCCTGTGCTTGCAAAGAAATCAGTTAATCCTACGACTAACTTTTCAAACATCTAATATCACTCCATTTCTCAATTTTACTGTTTTTCTCAATTAAGAAATAGAGATAAGTACATCGCCCGTATTAACAGATGCACCCTTTGATGCAACAACTGTTACTGTACCGCTGCAAGGAGCAAATATTTCGTTTTCCATCTTCATAGCTTCAAGAACAACTACTACATCGCCCTCATTTACAGCCTGACCGTTTGAAACCTTGATATCAAGCACTGTGCCGGGCATGGGAGCCTTTACAGGTGTGCCGCCTGCAGGTGCCGAAGCAGGTGCAGGTGCTGCCTTGGGTGCTTCTGCCTGAGGAGCAGGTGCCGACGCGGGAGCTGCTGCTATGGGAGCTGCCACAGGAGCTGCTGTTCTTACAGCTGCGCCTACTTCTTCAACTTCAACTTCGTATGAATTTCCATTTACATTAACAATAAACTTTCTCATTATATATTTCCTCCTTAAAACTTTCTTTCAAGAATTTCACGGCGTCCTGCCTGATTCCATTCATTTCCCTGTGCTTTGCGATATGAACGAATACGAAAACCTGATGCGCTTTCTCCGAGCATTGCCGCAATTGCCGCGGTAATTACTGCAACGATTTCCTCGTCATTATCTTTTTTTACTACGGGTACCGCTACTGGTGCGGGAGCCTTCTTTTCAACGTTCTTTGTCTGGTTACTATTCTTGCTCTGCGTATCCGCATTGCCGCTTAAGAGCGCCATCGCCTTGATACAGAGCATTATGATTATAAGAATCAAGAACACAACCAGCACACCCATTACGGTATATGCAAGACCTGTTTTTATAAGGTCAGATGCACTCCAGACTGTATCTAATTTCATAATGTATTACCTCCAAATCAGAGCGGCATATTGTCATGCTTACGGGTAATCGAGCCTGCTCTCTTACTCTTAAGCATCTCAAGTGCCATCGCAATTTTCGCTCTTGTCTCTGAGGGAACAATTATATCATCAATACAGCCAAGTTTTGCAGCATTGTAAATTGATGCTTCTGTCTCGATATATTCCTTCTCAAGCGCTTCACGGCTTTCGCCAGCCTTGAGTCTTTCGCTATATAAAACACCTACACCTGCTGCCGGAGGAAGGGGCGCCATCTCTGCAGTAGGATATGCAAAGATAAGGTCTGCACCGCCCTGCTTGGAATTAAGAAGAGTGTATGCAGTTCCATATGCCTTCTTTGTGATGAGGTTAATCTTGGGAACTGTTGCTTCTGTAAATGCGAACATAAGCTCAGCACTCTTTCTTGCAAGGCCCCATGTTTCTTCACCTGCGCTTGCGCGGAAGCCCTCTACATCAGTAATTGTGAGGATGGGTGTGTTGTAGCAGTCACAGAAGCGGACGAAACGCTCCATCTTATGTGCTGCAAGGCTTGAAAGCTCGCCATCATTTGTAGCAATCACACCAACTACTGAACCGTTAACACGAATAAATCCGATTACTGCATCTTCAGCGTAATCAGCCTGAATTTCAAAGAACGCCTTATCATCAGCAATTTCAGCGATAACCACGCGTGCATCTGTGATATTTTCAATATCATTGAGAATATCGCAGGAGCGAGAAAGATCGTCTGCCGTTTCATAAATAAATGCATCTGAAAGGTTGTTCGAGGGAATGTATGAAAGAAGAAGCTTTGTGATTTCGATACATCCAAGGTCATCCTCACCAATTAAGTGTGCGTTACCGTTCTTGTTAACGCTGCCCTTTGCATCAACTGAGGGTGCTGCGCCTTCCGTTGCCTCGATAATGTCAGGACCTGTTACAAACATTTTTCCAGTCTTTGCGTTCATAACTACGAAGTCGCTCATAGATGCCGCAATAGCACTGCCGCCTGCACAGTTACCGAAAACGATGCTGATGTGAGGAACAACACCGCTGATATTTGCAAACGCACTAAGCACTCTGCCCATAGCACGCTGCACACGGGGGCCGTCAGAAAGACGAACACCATTCGAATCAAGCATACCGATAACGGGGGCACCCATCTTCGCAGCCATATCTACGATTTTATTGATTTTGTTTGCGTACATTTCACCCATAGCACCGCCAAGAACTGTTACGTCCTGTGAATAAACGTAAACAAGTCTTGAATCAACACTGCCGTAGCCGGTAATAACGCCGTCTGCCGCAGTTTCCTCATCGCGTGCTGAAATAAATGCACCGATTTCAACAAAGCTGCCCTCGTCCAAAAGAGCCTCAATTCTCTCTCTTGCAGTCATAGAGCCAGCCTGTTTCTGTTTCTCCAGTTTTTCCTTTCCGCCGCCAAGAGCAATAGCTTCTTTTCTTGCGATAAGGTCGGATATTTTTTCCATTGAACTCATTTTTTTACCTCCTACCTTGATGTAAAATCCGAAATTTCTTCCATTGTATCATATTATATCTTAAAAAAATACATATTTCAATACCCGAAGAACGATTTTTTTATTTATTTTTTTTGCAAAAAAATGATGCGCCAAAAATTGTCGCATCATTTTATGTTTTTAATCTATTCTGTTATGTAGTCTATGAGAGGTTTTATTTCCTCTATATTTGTAAAGTCTCCGTCTGCGTCGCAAAGTTCTACCAATAGTTTTTCCATTTCTGTAGGTTCTTTTTTGGAGGACATTATTTTCTTCAATGTCTTAAGTGCCGCACGGTGCACGGGGGTAAGTTCAGAAAGAACCATCTTTCCCATAAAGTTGAAAAGTTTTATGTTTTCGGGGATGCCGTTTTTAAAATTCTTTTCCACTACATATTTATCGTAATAGTCACGGCAATCAATTGGTGTTATACCCGTTGTATATATGGCAATCTTTTTGTCCTTTAACTTATCCATATTCCTTGTGATAAGAGTTACGCCGTTTATAACCTCGGCGTAGAGACCTCCGCCGTAAATAATGGTGTCGTAGCCTGAAAGCTCATCTGCAGTGACTGACTTTGCCTCTTTGATGTCGCACGAAAGTTCCTTTGCTATCCACTCGGCATAGGTCTTTGTGCTTCCGTATTTTGTTTTATAAATTACGATTGCGTTCATTTTTATCCCTCCTGCAACTATTATATTAAAATATATCCGGATGTTTCATATATTGCTTTTCCCGATTTGTAATGATATTTAAGCGCTCTGAAAAGAGAATTGTCTTCGGGAAGTTTGTCAAAATCGGGATTATCATCGGCAATGCTGAAAACAAATGATAAAGGACCTTTTCCATTGTTCATTTTGGCAATGGGTGTAAATAATTTTCCGAAGTTTGCGATGTTTGATGTTTCGGGCAGAATGTCGGCAAGTTGCGGGTCAACGAGCCACGAAAAGCAATAAATTGCACGCGGATTTTCATCGGGGAAATATTTCTTTACGAATTCCACCATTTCATCAAAAGATGCTTTGACTATATCTGGAGTAAACTTCACTCCGCGCGGAATATGAAGCGAAAGGACCTTTCCGTTCTCGGAAAGCACTTTTTTCCATTCGCTCTTTTTAAGAGTTATCTTTTCAGGTGAAACGTGTCCGTATTCAATATGGGGATAACCTATGTAACTATCTTCGGTCTCAATGAATTCCGCCTTGAAAGAGCCTTCTTCGTCCTCGAAATGTTTACTGCCGAGCGGAACACCGCTCCTGTGGACGAATACATTGTTTGAAAGCGCGACACTCTCCCCTTTTTCGTTAACAAACACGGTAGCGGGAGCGTCCATTTTTCCGCTGATTTCAACGTTAAAGCAACCGATGGGAATTATATTTCCGTTTACTACTCTTCTCTGCCACAAATATCCGCTATAACCGTCCCTGCCGTGAAGACGGCGGAAGGATTCAAGCCCGTGTGCAAGATATTTGAGTGCCGCCAGGATTTTTTCCTCAGGAATATTTCTCTTCTTCATATTTTCGTACACGCGCTCTGCGTGAGAGCATACTGCAAGGCCGATAATCATATCATACGCGAGTGGGTTCTCTCCTTCGGGAGCATTCGGTGGCACAAAATTGTCATCATCCTCACAAAAATTCATTGCGTATGAGACAAGCGCAAGAAGCCTTTCAAGGTCTTTATTTTTTGCAGTTGCAACCGCTGCACGTTTGAAAGAGTCAAGGTTTCCGCCGAGCATACCGTACTTTTCTTCGAGTTTTTCGTAGTATTCCTCCGTTGCACAAGGAAGGCCTTCACTTTCGTACTTTTGCATAGCCTCACCATATAAGTTATGCCAACTTTCGGGCCATATAGTACAATTTAATTTTCCCATAAGTTTTTCAATAGTCATAATTTTTTACCCTTTCCAAGTATACTGATTAAATCCGAGATTGCATACTCGTCATTTCTTTTTACAGTAATATCTGCAACTGCCTTGACACTGTCCAGTCCATTACCGACCGAGACGCCAATATCAGCACCTGACAAAAGCGGAATATCATTTTCATAGTCACCTATACCTACGGAGGTATGAATAGTTTTAAGGTTTTCTTTTATAAACTTGATTGCCGTCCCTTTTGTTGCCGATATAGGATTGAATTCCACCCCTGTATTCCACGATTTTGCGATATAGCAATCCTTGAATTCAGGTCTGGATAAAGCAAATTCCTTGAACTTATTCGCTTCCTCGGCCGTAGAAAAACGACACACGATTTTAAGCGGAGAAATGTCAAGCAGCTCGTTCGGAACATCTTTCATCCCAAATGAAAAAGATGTGCCGTCCTGATACCCGTTATGCGATGTTATGCTTATATCCTCGCCCTGATATTCCTGTATATTTTCTGCAAATTCCCCCAAGGGGAATGGGAGCGCGGTCTCACGGAGAACTTTCTTGTTTTCGTAGTCATAAATGACACTTCCGTTAAGAAGACAAGCCGGCGCATTTATGCAGTCGTAAAAACTTGAATTCTGCAGATAATCCACGCTTCTTCCCGTGGTGAAAGTAAATTTTCCGCCCTCGCTTTTAAAATATTCAACTGCTTTTTTGTTAACTGAAATTATCTCTCCAGAGCCTGTAAAGGTCCCATCTATGTCTGAGCAAATTAAGATTCCGTCAAATTTTCCCATGTCTTTTTCTCCTTATTGGACATTCCTCTTCCTGAGGCGTGCCCCTTTTGTCCTTCGGACATTTTCCCCGCTATCGGGGAAATCCCTCTACCCGAGGCGTGCCCCTTTTGTCCTTCGGACATTTTCCCCGCTATCGGGGAAATCAACCCCAAACTGTGCAGTTATTGAAGATATTTAGCGTGGTATTCTTCGAAGCTGTTTATGCCCTTGTTTTTCATATCGGTACTTATTTCAACCCCTACATAACGCAGATGCCAAGGCTCTGCCTCATAACCCGTGATATGCTCTGTTTCCTTAAGATAACGGATAATGTATCCGTACTTATAACAGTTTTCCTTTACCCACGGGTATTCGGGGGTGTTTTCAAACTGCCTGAGTCCGTCCCTTGAACCGAACACATCTACTGCCAGCCCAGTATGATGCTCGCTGTAGCCTGCCCGTGCACTGTACCTGTCTACATTCTCAGGGGTATCGGTTGAAAGGTATCTGTTATAAAGGCCACGCTGATAGCTGACCGTTCTGTATCCTGAAACTGCAAGAATTCTGAGTCCTTCGCTTTTAGCATCGCTTTGCATTTTTAAAAATGCAGTTGCCGCTTCTTGCCTCATTTTCTGCCCGTCTACAAGGACAAGGTCGCTCGGTTCATAGTCATCGGAAACCTTGTAATATTTGTTTACGATTATTGTGATATCGTCATAGCCCGAAACGGGTATGTCGTAGTTATATTTCTCTTTATCCTGATTTGAGTTAACCATCCACACGATTTCTTCGTGAGAAAGCTCGGGGAATATCGACGCGTAATCCTCATAGCGTTTCTGATAATCCTCTTTGTAGAAAGGAAAAGCGGAATAAGGGGTTTGCTCCTCTTCCGTCGCTTTGTTTTCCCCTGTGAGTGTTTCTTTGCAAAGCATATCCGACACGATATATGCAATCACTCCTATACATATGAAAATTGCAAGCAGGCACAACAGAAAAGCCGCTGCCCGCGTTTTCTTTTTTATTCTTTTCTTGTTATTGATATTCCTGCTTATTGTTGTTTCTTCAGGGAAGCGTTCAATCCTTTCTGAAGAAGTCCGTTCCCTTTCCTGAATAGAATTTTTCATAGTGTTTGTTATCCTTTGTTTTATTATTGCACAAAAAGTGCCCCCACTCTACCCGAGGCGTGCCCCTTTTGTCCTTCGGACATTTTCCCCGCTATCGGGGA
>CAYMHB010000040.1:0-13179 GCA_964390145.1 uncultured Oscillospiraceae bacterium | reverse complement strand
GACACTTTGGCTGGAGTTGATTTCCAACCAACAGAGTATGTGGATGTAACACCATACATCGATAAAAAATTGGAAATGTTAAATTGCCATGAATCACAGATTGTATGGATGAGAGATCACGACCATATTGATTTTCCTGATATGGTGAAAACTTGCTGCAGATACCGCGGTTTCCAGTGTGGCGCTGATTATGCAGAGGGATTCAAACAATGTCAGGTTTATTTAAAAGGAACAACGAAACGATTATTACCATAGTAAAAGGAGAAAAAGATTATGAATTTTAATTCAACAGTAAAAGGTTCAGCACTTGAAGGCTTCTATCCGGCAGGATGGGATTTTGACAAAATTGATGCATGTATCGATGCACCGGAAAAGATTTTAGAAAGACAGGCTCACTGGAACGATGGTTTCACACCGATTCAGTGTGATAGCTTAGGCGAATTTGAAACATATATGGGACATGAAATTGCAATGCAGATTAAGCTTGCAAAAGACAGAGGAGAAAAGATTGCATTTATCCTTCCTGTAGGTCCTATGGGTATGTACAAATGGGTTGTTTATTTCTTACAAGAATGGAACGTTTCTTGTGAACATGTATACACATTTAACATGGATGAATGGGCAGATGCAGAAGGAAACACACTTGCTCCGGATAACCCGGGTGCATTCCAGTATGCAATGGAACAGGCGCTCTTTAATCCACTTGGCGAATTAACAGTTCCGAAGAACCAGAGAAACTTTGCTACAAAAGAAAATCTTCCTACATATCCCGAGAAGATTGCTGCTCTCAAGGCAGAGGGTGCAAAGCTTGTTGTAGTATTCGGTATCGGAAGAATGTGTCATATCGCATTCTGGGAACCCCAGTTTGCTGACGAATTTTCAAGCGTTGAAGAATGGAAGAAGCAGTACTACCGCATCGCAGCAAAACTTCATCCTCTCACAATCGAGCAGAACGCAATCACAAGCTTCAAGAGCCGTACAACTCTTGTTCCTTGCCGTGCTAACACAATCGGACCCGGTCTCTTCCTTCAGGCAGATTACATCATTGGCGGTTGTGACGGTGCGCTCGGACGCGGTATGGGTTGGCAGGGAATGAGCTTCCTCACAACTCTTCACTACGGTCCCGATATGAATATCACATCAACATTCATGCCCACATTCCCCGGTAAGCTCTTCTATCTCAAGGAACTTGCAGGCCCCCTTACAGCTGAATGTAACTAATTGAAAACATTAAGGAGACACTTGGACTCCAAGTGTCTCTTTCTTTATCGGTAGTGCAGTAATACTGCGAAGGTCCGCTTAAATTCGAAAAAGTAGATAAATTCAGTAAAAATAGTTTCAAAAATTCCATACAAGTTATGAAAATTCTATTTACTTGCAGGAAACAGTTGTGTACAATAAAATTAACAGGAAAATGAAAAAGGAGGAATTTTTATGAAAAACAGAAAGATTACGGCAATTATTCTTGCTCTCGTAATGGTTGTAAGCTGTGCATTTTCAGGTATGGCATTTACAGACCTTGAGGAGGGCGAGTATACAGCGGCTATTCGTGAGCTTGCCGAAATGGGCATTGTAAAAGGTTACAATGAAGCAACATTCGGTGCAAACGACGTTTGTACAAGGGAACAGTTTATAACTTTCCTTTACAGAGCGTCAGGCTCTCCTGAGGTTACCGAAAAGGCTAACTTTACAGATGTTCCCGCAGACGCTTACTATGCAGACGCCATTTACTGGGGTTATGCAAACGGTATCATCAAAGGCTTTGAAGACGGCACAATAGGTATCGGCAAGGCAGTAGACCGCGAGCATGCGGCAACATTCCTTTACGAATGGGCAAAACTCAATAAGAAAGCCGACAATATGTATGGTGAAATCCTTGCTACATACGAAGATGCAACAGAAATCGGTCTTTACGCGCGCACAGCGTTTGCCTGGGCAGCAAGAAAGCGCCTTATTGAAGCACAGGACAACAAACTTCTTCCCAAAGCAGAAGTTACCCGCGGTTGGGTTGCATACGCAGTAAGAACAATCCTTACAACCCATGTTTGCGATTGGGAAGACTGGAAGGATAACGGCGACGGCACATGTACCCGCATCTGCGCAATCGAAAGCGGTCACACAGAAGAAGGCGCGCATAATTATAACGACGGCGAACTTACAAAAGCAGTGACAGAAACAGAAGACGGCGAAATCACATACACCTGTAATAACTGTCTTAACAAAAAAGTTGAAACTGTAAAAGCAGGAACAGAGGTTGTTACCCGTGAAGACCTTGAAAAAGCGATTGTAGAAGTAGCATGGGCATACTATGTAAAAGGCCCGGAGGTTCAGTACGATTCAGCAGGCGTTTCATACCTTAACAGATATACAGGCGGTACAGGCAGAACAAGTGCCATGATGCCTCCCGAACACGCAACAGAGGATATGAATTTCTATTCAGTATGTTCTGACTACGTATTCCAGTCATATCTTGAAGCACTTAATATTTTGATGATGGGTGACAGAAACACACCCTTTGGTCTTTCTTGTCAGCAGCTTCACTACACCGCTGAAAACCAGCAGGAGCGTAACACATCACTTGTTGGTGTTAACGAGCCTCTTACAGACAATGATGTTGACACATGTATTGCAAAGTGGATTGACTTTGACTACTATAAGGAAAAAGGCAAAATTTCCAAAGTTACAGAATTTGTAGCATTCAATTACTTTGATTCAGAACACTTTACAGATTATACGGAAGGTCTTTATTTCAAAGAAGACGGCTATGACGGAGAGCTTCATTACTCCTACTACGATGCAGAGGGTAACAGACTCGATCCTGAAAAGGTAGAGGATGATTACTTCTATGCATTTACAGACAACTACAAAGAAAACCTCCGCCCCGGCGACCTTCAGGTTTCACAGGATCATACAACAGTCTATGTAGGCAGCAATCTTACTCTTCACTGTACAACATTAGGCGGCGGCGGTAAAATCGGTGCTGACGGAGATAAAATAGAGGTTAACGGTTCACTGCAAGCGCAGTTCAACTATTTGAGAGATCATTTCGGCAGCAGCAGAAAACAGGCTCTTATAATTATGAGACCTCTCAACCTTATCGTGGCACCAGGTTACGATGAGGACTGGGGCAACGATATTGCAAAGGATTTCGTAATCCCCGAAGAAACAAAATCACGTGCACAGTATCCTGCAATGGATATCGACAGAACCGTGGATGTTACACCTTTCGGCAGTGCAGTAAGTGGCGAAAATCTTACATACTCAGTAAAGATTTACAACAAGACAAATAACGAATACTACATCCGTTGGGGTGCAGAATACGACTACGGTAAGAGAGAGCCCGTAACATATCAGGGACTTATAGTTACAGAAACTGCTCCCGAAGGAACAGAAATTGTAGCAGACAGCATCACAGGCGGTGGAGTTCTTGAAGGAAATAAAATCACTTGGAACCTTGCTGACATTCCTGCAGGCGAAAGTGCAACAATAAGCTACAGCGTAAAAGTAACTGCACCCGTAGGCTCAATCATCGTAAGTGACGGTGGCTATGTTGCAAATATCCCTTCAAATGTGCTCAAGACAACAGTAGGCGGTGCAAAGCTTGAAGCAGAAAAGGTAGACGCACTCAAGGCTATCTCTGCAGGCGGTGTTGACGCAATTAAGGACCTTGGCACAGACACAGACTTTGCAGAAGCAATCTATAAAAAGATGGGCGAGGAAATAGAACTTCCCTCAACGCTTGACCTTGCAGTAAATCTCTTCACACCTGAAACATTTATCCCCGGTGCAGGTTATGGCGAAGACGGCGGTATCCACCCCGGAGCATGGGCTGAAATCACAACCTATACCCGTCAGTACGAAACAAGTGATGAGTATAAGCCCTACCTTGGTATGCTTGTTAACAGTCTCTACGGCGGACGCAGCTTCTACGCAGGCGAAAAAGAAAAGTGGAACTACGCTACAAAAACAGTTCTCGATTTCAGACCTGAGCATCTTGAAGAGGGCGATATCGTTATCTACTTCAAGGCAAAAGACCAGACAATGGAAAATATGACAGGCGAACTCGAAAAGATAAGCATTATGGTTTACGACGGTGAAAACCTTATCGCTTCACACAAGGCTGAGGAAACAACCTACGAAATCATTGGTAAGGACGATACTTATAAGCGCCTTACACAGCTCATCTCACTCGATGATGCACAGCTCTTCTTCGTTCTCCGTCCTTCGCAGATAGAGAAATAAGAGACCAATCAAAAAGCACTTGGCGAAAGCCAAGTGCTTTTTTGTTTACATTAAAGGGGCGAATAATCTTAAAACCGCATTTAAAAGCTTCCGTAGAGGATGCATATTTTTGTATATATCGGGTGTGATTTCTTCGCATTTTCCGAGAGTGCTTTCAAAATCATCCTTTACATCGTAAACAATACCGCTTCCCAAAAACCACGCCGCACATTCAAAATGGAGGTACAGACTGCGGTAATCAAGGTTGATGCTTCCCACGACAGCGACATCGTCGTCGCTTACGAACGTTTTTCCGTGAATAAACCCCGGGGTGTATTCGTAGAGCTTAACCCCTGCCTCCATCAATTCCTTGTAATAACTGTACGCGACTGCGCGCGCGTACCAGTGGTCAACAGTTCTGGGACAGATGATTTTGACATCAATTCCGCTGTATGCCGCATTTGTAAGGGCAACGACCATTTCGTGGTCAAGGATAAGGTACGGCGTTGTGATATAAATGTATTTTTTAGCCTTGTTGATTATATCAAGGTATATAAATTCGCCCACCTGATATTTGTCCTGAGGGATGTCGCCATACGGCATTACGAATCCGTTATGTGAAGAGTTGTCCTTTGTAAACTGTGGCTCAAAATCTTTTATATCTTCCTTCTTGATTCCGGTATGCCACCACAAATGAAGAAACATCCTCGCGAAACTAAACGCCGCCTCGCCGCAGACCTTCACACCCATATCCTTCCAATGCCCGATAGGGGAGTCGATATTTATATATTCGTCCGAAAGATTTACACCGCCCGTATAGGCAACCTTTCCGTCAATGACAAGGATTTTCCTATGATCGCGGTTATTCTGCAGTGCCGACAAAAAAGGAGTAAACGGTGAGAAAACACGGCATTTTATGCCACAGCTTTCAAGCGTTTTCGGATATTTCAGCGGCAGCGGCGCAAGGCTTCCCATACCGTCATACATTACTCGGACATCAACACCCTCAGCGGCTTTTCTTTTCAGAATTTCCAGGATGGAATCCCAGAAAACACCCTCTTTAATAATGAAAAACTCAAGGAAGATATATTTTTCCGCCTTTTCAAGCTCTTTTAAAATGCTTTTGTGCATATCCTCGCCAAACGGAAAATACTGCGCTCCGCCTGCACGGTATACATTCATTTTCGCTACATTATTCACATATCCAACAGTGTTTTTTCTGTCGGGGAAATTTTCATCAATTTCAGCCAGAACATCGTCGCTTTGCGGATATTTTTCATTTATCGCTTTTTCTGAATTTACGAGCTTTCTGAAATAATATTTCGTGTGCATTTGACCCGTTATAAAAAGGTAAAAAAGTCCGCCGAAAAGCGGGAAAATCAGTATCGGTATCACCCACGCAAGCTTGTACGACGGGTTTGAGTGACGGTTTATGATTATAATAACCGTCACGGCACTGATTACCCTTAAAACAATGTTAAAATAAACGAAATATTCACTTATACGCATCAGCGTTGCCAACATTACAAAAAGCTGAAGAATCAAAAGGAAGCTTACAATCGCAACCTGACTGAACATCAGTTTGAGTAACTTTCGCATAAAACACACCTTCCATATGTTTAAAAATTCGCCCGTGGTTACACAGGCGAATTTGTCAGTTTGTTATCATTACGGTTCTTGTGTTTTCATCCCAGCCAACCTGTGCATTTACCGCCTCGGCAATAACACGCGCCGATACAAGGTTTGAACCGTTTATATTGACTGGCGGAGCAATCGTCGGCGATGTAACCCCGTTTACGCTTATCTCACCTGCAGGGGTAATTATAACTGTGCGGTCACCCTTTACCGAGGTAACATTTCCCGTCGCGCTGTCCCATGTAACAGTAAAGCCCATAAGCTCCATCAATGCGCGAAGCGGAAGGTAGGTTCTTTCATAATATATGATTGGCACGGCGTTATCGAAATATACTTTCTTTCCGTTATAATTCACATATACTTCCGTACTGAACGGCATTTCCATATATTCCGCATACTTTTGCGCGTATGAATCCAGAACACCGTGCAGTGTAAGATTCATACACCCGGCAAAAGCATATTCATCAATCCATTCCACGCTTTGAGGAATGTTTAAAAGCCTTATCGATGAACAACCGCCAAACGCCATGGAATCAATATATAAAACGGTGGAGGGAAGATGCGCACTTAAAAGATTTTCATTCGCCATAAAAGCGCCGCTTCCGACAGCGGTAATACCCTCGGGGATTTCAACGTGTCTTTCTCCGCCCTTATAGGAGATGAGAATTCCGTTGACAACAACAAAATCGGAAGTCTGATTGTACATCCAGATTGTGTCATCAAAAGCGCCTGCGCCGATGTGAGAAACGCTTTGCGGAATATTTATTTTTTCAAGACTGTAACAATGAACAAATGCATTATCGCCTATTTTTTCAAGGGTGCTCGGAAGGATTACTTCCTTTACGTTTGAATTGTATGCAAATGCATTTGAGGCAATTTCCTTGACGCCTTCCGGAACGGTAACAACCTCTGAATCACCGTTATATTTAAGAAGAATTGTTCCGCCGAATATTACAAATTCCTGCGAAGAGGAGCCAAGCCACGCCGTGTCATAAAACGCATCGCTTGCGATGGCATCGTTTTCAAGGAACCCTCTGAACATAACATTTTCGAGGTTGGTGCAGTTTGCAAACGCCCTCGAACCGATGTAAGAAACGCTGGCACCTATCTCAACGCTTTTAAGATTGGGGCACGAATAAAAAGCTTCTGCAGAAACGAGAGTAATGCCGTCGGGAATTGAAAGTGTGCTCAATGTGGGACATTCCGCAAACGCACGCGGACCGATGGAAAGGACCTTGCACCCGCCGAGTGAAGTGGGGATTATAACGTCCACGGGCTCACCTGCAAAACCGGTAATGGTTCCCGATGCCTTATCAAGAAAATAGTAAACATTGCCCACCTTATAAACAGGGATTCTCGGTGCGGCAAGCACACTAAGCTGTGAAATTATAAGAACAAGAATTATCGAAATAACAATTTTTAAATTTTTCATTTAATCACCTCTTTTTGAAGTACCAATGAGCAATTATACAGGAAAAAGCCTGTTTTGTCAAATTCCCACCGCTTTTCATACAATATATGGAAGGAGTGATTGTATGCCAAGAATATATCTAAGTCCCTCTACACAGGAGGGGAATATGTATGTTACAGGGGGCAGCGAGGAGTATTATATGAACCTTATCGCTGACGCGATGGAGCCATATCTTATGTCAAGCGGAGTGCAGTTTACGCGGAATTCTCCCGATATGTCAGCCGCCGATGCCATACGCCAGTCCAATCGGGGAAACTATGATTTACACGTTGCGCTTCACTCGAACGCCGCCCCTGAAGGTCAGTATGGAACATATACGGGAATTGATGTCTACTATTCTCCCGTAAGCACCCGCGGACGGCGTGCCGCGCAGATTTTTGTGCGTAACCTCAAAAGTATTTATCCCAATCCATCGAAGGTGCGCGCTCTTACCACAACGACAATCGGCGAGGTTACCCAGACACGTGCCCCTGCGGTTTTTCTCGAACTCGGTTACCACGACAATACCTCTGACGCGGACTGGATAACAAACAATATTCAAAAAATTGCCGCAAATTTAGTCCTTTCAATTACGGAGTATTTCGGAATTCCTTTTATCGAGCCGATGGGAGTAAGGCGTGGCGTTGTAAATGTAACAAGCGGAACGCTTAATCTCCGTGAAAAACCGTCGCGGACATCACGCATTATAGCATCCATTCCAAACGGTGCACCTCTTACCGTTTTAGGACAATGGCAGGGATGGTATGTCGTAAATTACCGCGGACTTGTCGGCTACGTTGATTCAAGATATGTGAACATAGTTTAAATTCCCTTGCAAAAGAGAAAAAGGTGGTGTATAATTGGTTAAGCACGATTCCGCGTGCTTAAGGAGTTGATTGTATGACTATGACTTTAATGATGATGCTGGCAGGAGCGGCACTTCTCATCTATATAGCTGTGGTAAGTATAACAAACTTTATCCCCAAACGAGGCAGATGGATAGACGCTGATGAGGATGAGGTAATTGCCACTATCATAAACCAAAACAGAAACGCCGACAAACATTCCACGCTTCGTGCAATGGATGAAAACGGCAGGAAATATGCAGTAAAACTCCGCCCGACAGAAGCAAAAATGTGGATAAAGGGTGATAAGATAAAAATAACATTCACCAAAGATAAGAAGAACTACCGTATTCAATTCCACGAATACTTTAAGGCAAACGAAGACCGAATCCGTGAAAAGGCAGTAGAAAAGCTTGAAAAAACCGTAAAGTTTTATTCTATTGCGGCAAAAATGACAGGCTACAAAAAAGAAAGCCTTGAAGCACTTCGTGCATCCAAGGCTGATTCGCAAACTATATTTGCTTTTGAAACATATATGCGCTCTATTGATAAATATTTTATAATCGGTGTTATAGCGGCGCTTCTGTTCATACCTTTTTTCCTGACAGAAAAACTTCAGAAGTTACAACTTCTTCTTCCGCTTATAATCATAATCACAATGTTTCTCTCTGTAAATTCAACTGCAAAACTCTGCACAAAAATTTACGAAAAGGCTACGAAACAGGAATAAAATCGAACTCTTTTCCGCCTTCAATACCGCGCACAAGGTTGTACACATCGGTAGAGCGACATTCGAGACTAAATATCAAATCGTCTTTAAGCACAGCACCCCTTGCAACCATCGGTAGCGAGGCGGTGCTTTTCATTTCACGCAGAATTTCGCTTCCATTTTTATTAAAAGCAAGCGGGCGGATATATGTGGGGGAGGGAGAAGCTTTAAAGTTGTTTCCAACAATCATATTGCATAAAATTCGACGAATCCTGCTTTGTGTGTAGCGCTTGCAAGACGCGTTTCCCACAATCTCTTCAAATGTGTTGAAAACGCAGGCGCTTTTGAGCCTTGCAGCAATTTCCTCGTTGCAATCGGGAATAAGCACAAGCTCCTCTTTTGAAATTGCTTTAAGACGGGAAGCGACAATAATATCAAAATCTTTCATAAAAACAGGGGATGTATAATCAAAAAGCATATAATTCTGCGCGTTTTCTCCGTTTTCGATAATGCGTCTTATTGACGATGCTGACGGAATTTTGCCATTTGCATCGGTGTCATTGTATCCTGCACCCACTCTTTTTATCGTGTGGGGCGTGATACTGCTTCCCAACCTTTTTAATTCGCGCACATATTCAACTGCGAGGATGTTATTTGGCATATCGAGAATATCGCCTTCGGGAAGAACGCCTTTAAGCGCTTCCTGACGCGCCGCAGGAAAACTGAGACCATCTGCAAGTTTTTCTGCAAGGATTTTTGAAAAATCTTCGCTTTCGCGATTTAAAACATCGGCGCACAGAGAAATTTTCTCAATATCCCCACATTCACTGCCGAAATACAGCCCGTCCATACATCCGCACGCGGAAAGTGTTCCGACACTGCCTCTTGCAAACCCCTCAGCAGAAGAGAGGGAGTATACCGCAGGAAGTTCAATGACAAGGTCTATGCCACATTCTATCGCCGCTTTGGCGCGCTCGCTTTTTTCAAAGATTGCACATTCGCCTCTTTGTACAAAGTTACCGCTCATAATTGCAACCGCGGCGTCGTTTTCCTCTTTTATTTTATCGATAAGTATTTTATGCCCTGCGTGGATAGGGTTAAATTCGGCAACTAAAGCGCCTATTTTCATAAAATTCCCCTCTTTTAGCAAAAAAATGTTGAAAATTAGTTATTTCTATTATATACTATATTAATGGAAAAATAAAGGTTTTGGAGGAATAAAAATGAGTAAATTTTTAGATTCTATTAAAGACAGGGCAAGAAGCGATAAGAAAACAATCGTTCTTCCCGAATCTATGGACAGAAGAACATTTGAAGCAGCAGAAACAATTCTTAAAGAAGATCTTGCAAATCTTATAATCATCGGTACTCCCGAAGAAGTGAGTAAAAACTCAAAGGGACTTGATATTTCAAAGGCTACAATCATCGACCCCTTCAAGTATGAAAAGACTGAAGAGTACCTTAACCTCTTCGTTGAACTTCGTAAGAGTAAGGGTGTTACATACGAGCAGGCAAAGGAAATCGTACTCGGCGACTATATGTACTATGCGTGTCTTATGGTTAAGGCTGGTGACGCAGACGGTGTTGTATCAGGTGCTTGTCACTCAACTGCAAACACACTTCGTCCCTCTCTTCAGATTATAAAGACAAAGCCCGGTACAAAGCTCGTATCAGCTTTCTTCCTTATGGTTGTTCCGGATTGCGAATACGGTGCAAACGGCACATTCGTATTTGCTGACAGCGGCCTTGTTCAGAATCCCGACAGCGAAGAACTTGCAGCTATCGCAGCATCTTCTGCAGAAAGCTTTGAGCTTCTCGTAGGCGAACCTGCATACGTTGCAATGCTTTCTCACTCTACAAAGGGCAGCGCAGCTCACGCAGATGTTGATAAGGTAACAGAAGCTACACGCATCTGTAAGGAAAACAACCCCACACTCAACGTTGACGGTGAACTTCAGCTTGATGCTGCAATCGTTCCCTCAGTTGGTAAGTCAAAGGCTCCCGACTCAACAGTTGCAGGCAGAGCGAACGTGCTTGTTTATCCTGACCTTGACGCAGGTAACATCGGTTACAAACTCGTTCAGCGTCTTGCAAAGGCTGAAGCATACGGCCCCGTTACACAGGGTATCGCAATGCCCATCAACGACCTTTCTCGCGGATGTAGCGCAGAAGACATCGTTGGCGTTGTAGCTATCACTTGTGTACAGGCTCAGGCAGCGAAATAATTTAGTTAATTTATTCTGAAAGGAAGTTTTTTATAATGAAAATTCTTGTTATCAACGCAGGAAGCTCATCTCTTAAGTATCAGCTTATTGATATGGAAGAAAAAAAGGTTCTTGCAAAGGGCCTTTGTGAGAGAATTACTCTCGAAGGAAGCAAGCTTAACCACACTCCCGCAGGCGGCGAGAAGGTAGTTATCGAAAGCCCCATGCCCACACACGCAGAAGCAATCAAGCTTGTTATCGACGCTCTTGTTGATAAGAACCACGGTGTTATCGAGTCTATGAGTGAAATCGGTGCAGTTGGTCACCGCGTAGTACACGGCGGCGAAAGCTTCAGCGGCAGCGTAATTATCGATGACGAAGTTAAAAAGGCTCTCGAAGAATGTGTTGAACTTGCTCCTCTTCATAACCCTGCAAACATCATCGGTATCGAAGCTTGTGAAAAAGTTATGCCCAATGTTCCCCAGGTAGGCGTATTTGATACAGCATTCCATCAGACAATGCCCGAGGAAGCATACCTTTACGGTATTCCTTACGAATATTATGAAAAATACAAAATCCGCCGTTACGGTTTCCACGGCACAAGCCATAACTACGTATCAGGCAAGGCGGCTGAGCTTCTCGGCAAGGATATCAAGGATATCAATATCATAACATGCCACCTTGGTAACGGTTCATCCGTTGCGGCTGTTAAGGGCGGCAAGGTTATCGATACAACAATGGGTCTTACACCCCTTGCAGGTATCCTTATGGGTACAAGAAGCGGTGACATCGACCCTGCTATCGTTACATTCCTTATGGAAAAAGAAAACCTTGGTATCAAGGAAATCAACAATGTTCTTAACAAGGAAAGCGGCGTTTACGGCGTAAGCGGTGTTTCAAGTGACTTCCGTGACCTTAGCGCAGCAGCAGAAGAGGGTAACAAGCGCGCAGCAGCAGCTCTCAAGATGTTCTCTTACGGTATCAAGAAGTATATCGGCAGCTACGCAGCGGCTATGGGCGGTGTTGATGCAATCGTATTTACTGCAGGTGTTGGCGAAAATGACTGTGATACACGTAAGAATATCGTTGAAGGACTCGAGTTCCTCGGCGTTAAGATTGACGCAGAGAAGAACAAACTCCGCGGTCAGGCAATCGATGTTTCAGCTGAAGGTGCAACTGTAAGAACACTTGTAATTCCCACAGATGAAGAGATGATGATTGCTATCGAAACCGAAAGATTGGCAAAATAATTGTTGACAAGACAAAAAATCGATAGTATAATGGATAGGCACTGTGAAAGATAGGTGTTTTAATATGAAGATAAATATTGCATCTGTACTCAGGAATGACGGTGCTTCAAAAGCGTTTTCGGGTCAAGTGGAACTTGGAGCGTTTGACTATATTGGCAGCACACTTTCGTTTGAAAAACCCCTTCTTGTAGAAGGAACGGTTACAAACATCGGTGGTGCAATCGAAATTTCTGCGCTCATTACGGGGGAGTATAAGACAGACTGTTCCCGTTGCGGAAAGGACGTTTGCGAAAAACTTGCGGTGGAGCTTTTTGAAAGCCTCGATAGCGAGTTTTCCGAAATTGACGAGGAGTGTATAACTGTATCCGGCAATGTTATTGATATTTCCGGAAGTATAGAGGCGTCAATATTTAGCAGTATTCCAATGCAGTTTCTGTGCAGGGAAGACTGTAAGGGACTTTGCCCCGTTTGTGGCACAGACCTTAATGAAAATGAATGCAATTGCGAAGTTGAGGTCTATGACCCGAGATTCGCCATCTTTAGAAATTTAAGTAAAGAGGTGTAGAAAATGGCAGTTCCAAAGAGAAGAACTTCTAAGGCAAGAAGAGATAAAAGAAGAGCTAATTGGAAACTTGAAGTTCCCGGCATGATCAAGTGCTCTAACTGTGGCGAGCTTATTAAGGCTCACATCGTTTGCAAGCACTGTGGTTATTACAAGGGCGTTCAGGTTGTTAAGAAAGAAGCTTAATCACAAAAGAAAATTTACCGCCTCAAAATTGAGGCGGTAAATTAGTTTGCCTTTAAAATTCAAAAGAGAGATGCCGCCTTAGTTAAATGGATATAATAAGCCCCTCCTAAGGGCTAG
>CAYMHB010000039.1:0-13272 GCA_964390145.1 uncultured Oscillospiraceae bacterium | reverse complement strand
ATATCCTGTTCTTTAAGATTAAATCCTTCGGCTCCGGTATCTCCGCCGCCAACACTATGACCGGCATCAAGAAATATTTTCATACTCATTTCCTCGCTTTCTTATATTGTCAATGTCTAAATTCAACATATTTCCGTTTACTATAAGGTATTAGTGTTCTATGAATTTTATTCTAATCAATGAGAGAACAAGCAAAATATTGCTGATTATGTATTGTCTTGCATCTTAATTTAAATAAAAGAGGAGAAACCGAGAACTTCTTGATTTCTCAGTTTCGTCTTTTTGGGCACAAAAATACCGACATACTCGAATTTCATTAATCGAATATGTCGGTATCATTTTCAAAGCATTCTATAAAGAATCTTGCTCCTAATTTGAATGCTTTTATAAATGTTTGACATTTGTTATTTGTATCATCCCATCGTATTCAATTAAGTGTAAAACTGACACCATTAGAAAAACGATGTCAGTATGTTGTTTGAAATTTAATTTTACTTACCATAAGGGTCTTTTTTGTCAGTTTCAGGAGATGCACATTAGGTTAAAACTCCTTGGATACAAACCGTTCTTTAGTCGTTATACCACACTCCATTAAAATTTTCAAGAACACCAAAGCCTTACTCGAAAAAAGCGTGATGATTTTAAAATCATCACGCTTTTTCTATGTGTAAATAACAAATTTAGACAAAACAATTGTCCGTGTAGTTTCAATTTAACAAGAAAATTTACCTTAGTGCAGTAATACTCGAACCCCTATTGGTTTTGACAGGGCAATTTCTCCTAAAACTGTGTCAAAGCCCTTAATAATACGGAAGTATTACCTGCGGCCTTTTCCTTGTTTTATAAAAAATTGACACTGTTAAAACTGCTCGCATCTCAAACGAACTATTTTTAGGAGAATTTTAATGCGGAGGTCGCAGATGGGCTGACGTCCTTCGAGACCGACAAGTTGAAAGACTTCAAAAATAATTCGCTTGAGACAACAGGTGTTCAAGTATTACTGCACTAGCCATTGGAGCATTATCCGAACCTGCATCCAATGGCTATAAAAAGAATACTAAGAAAGCTCAAAACCATTTAGTTTATATACGTCTTCTATTGCTTTCTGAGAGCGGATAGCTTCTTGCGCCGTGACAGGAATTTCGTCCTCTCCCAAAACGGCTTTGCCAAATGCTTCAATTTCCTTTGTATACATATTACCAAACTGAACCTCAACAGGAATTGAATTAACCGTTTTGCGATTTTGTTGCGCATCATATCCGCCTGCATCTGAAACTGTCAGGATTTCGACGCTGCCTTCTTCAACCTGAGAAAGCGTACCCCTGGCAACAATAGAACCCTTAGTACCATAAAACTCCAGACGGCTTACGGAAACATCGTCGGGAATATTAAATGCGGCTTCAACTACACAGAGAGCACCATTTTCCATTTTATAAATACCTACTCCTGCGTCGTCAACATTATACTTGAATACCTGGTTCCCGATAAAACCTGATGTTTCGGCTATTTCGAGGCCTGAAATATATCTTATCAGGTCTATCGCATGAATTCCCATATCGAGCATTGCGCCGCCGCCGGAGAGCTGTCTGTTTTGTCTCCACACATTTTCCATTTCAGGATACCAGCAGGTAAATTGCGCTCTGGCAGAAACAATCTCGCCAATTTTACCGCTTTTTATAATTTCTTTGATTTTCTGATGATATGCGTGATATCTCATCATGAATCCAACGCCGAGTTTAACCCCTTTTTTATCGCAGTATGCAGCAATTTCTTCTGCTTCTTCTGCAGTTAAACCAACAGGCTTTTCTATCAAAATATGTTTTCCGGCATCGGCAGCAGCCGCTGCCTGCTCCTTATGACAGAATACAGGTGATGCAATATATACTGCTTGAATTTCATCAATTGCCAAAAGTTCTTCGACGTTGTCAAATGCATATTTTGCGTTGTATTTTTCTTTGCATAACTCTGCGGCTGAAAGGTTTGTATCCATAACAGCGACCAATTCTGCATTTTTTGCATCCATCATTCCGGGAAGAGTTCTGCGGTCAGCGATACCACCGCAACCGATTACGCCCCATTTTATCTTCATTTTAACGCCTTCTTTTATTTGTTTTTTCTATGTTCTTCTAACTTATCTACAAACTCTACAAGTCCGTCAACGATTTCGCTGGAAACTTGCTTTCCAATTTCCTTTGTTGCAAGTTCAGGGAATCCCATAACTCCAACGCTGATTTCGTCTCTTTGTCCCACAGTTTCAATAATAAACGGATGATCAATCGGCTTAGTTCTCTTTTCAAACCAATCCTGATCACTTCTCATCATTTTCGATGTATATTCATCATCCATAACTATTTCATCTCGGACAAGCTCAGGTGCCCAATACAGCATAAGCGATGTTTCTATTTCACCTGCATGGAAGTCGTGTTCAGGCTCTCTCCTGAAACCTTCAAGCCATGTCGGAGACAAATCCCACGCTTCAACCAGCGATAATGTTATCTTCTTTGAAATATCAGGATTTCGGCGAAGAAGCATTTCAAGGCTGTTTTTAAGTGCAATTCTGTTATCAGTACCTGCGTGACCTAAAAATACAATAATATTTTCAAAGCCCATTCTGACAAACTCTGCACAAATTTCGGAAATCAATAAACCGAATGTGTTTGGACTTACATTTACCGTTCCCAGAAGAGTTCCGCCTGAAAAACAGTAGTTGACAGGAGGAGCAATTACAGCGTTAAGTCTGTCACCTGCAATCTCCAACGGCTTTGTCGCATTTAATATATCAGTTGACAATGGAAGATGGTATCCGTGTTGTTCAACCACACCTGTCGGAATAATAACCGTCTTTGTTTTTTTGAGCGCCATTTCCATATCACGAACGGTCATTTTTTCTATATAATATGCCATTAAATGCCCTCCTTATTTGCCTGACTGCATTTCGCAAACAGCTTCTAAAACCATATCAGCCATATATTCAAGCTGTTCATCGGAAAGACCGTAAAGAGGAAGGTGAGTAAATCTCTTGTAAAAGACCTCTTCACAGTTAGGACAGGATTTAGCAATTTCATCTGAATCATAACCCATATCCTGCACGATTTTAAACCTGTACAAAGGTCCGAAGTGTGCAATCTGAGTAACGCCTTTTTCTTCCAGTTTCTTTTTAAGAATCTGCACGTCGCCACCGGCTTTGCTCGGGTCAATCTGTAACAGATACAAATGGAAAGTAGGCTTGATATCTTCATTTCCCAGATCCTGAGGAATAATTGCATCGTTTTCAGCAAATCTTTCAGTAAGATAAGCAGCGGCTTTTCTTCTTTTTTCAATGATTTCCTCATTTCGTGAAATCTGAAGCGTAAGGCCTAATCCCTGAATTTCAGTAGTTGAAGCGTTTCCGGGAACAAATGGTTCATATTTTCCCTTAATGGGTGTAATGTTATAAAGCCAGTCTTTGATAGGACAGCTAAAGTCCATACCCAGAAAACGCGCTCTTTTCAACTCTGATTCAAAACCGGGGATAGTAGTTGTAGCAATACCGCCTTCGCCGAATGAAGTAATGTTTTTTACCTCATGCATTGAAAATGCTGCAAAGTCACCGATTGTACCGATTTTTTTACCCTTATACATCGCACCGAAAGCGTGAGCTGCGTCTTCCAATACCAAAATATCGTGTTCTCTTGCAAGTTTCATAATGGGTTCCATATCAACTGGATAACCACCAATATGTACGGGGACAATCATCTTGGTTTTGTCAGTAATCTTTCTTGCTACGTCTTCAGGGTCCATATTGATAGTCTTGGGGTCAACATCGGCAAAAACAAGTTTTGCGCCAACTGCCAAAGGATATGCCATTGTAGCGACAAAGGTGATAGCAGGTACGATAACCTCATCACCGGGTTTCAGGTTGGCATATTTATACGCAATTTCAAATCCGGCTGTTGCATTGGTTACAAAAGTAGATGATGTAGTTCCTAAATAAGCGTTGCAGGCTTCTTCAGCTTCTTCTACTTTGCTTCCCAGAGAAAGCTTTCCGGGAGGGGTTGCGAGAGTATCTAATTTTTTAACCTGCTCCCAAACGGCTTTAAGTGCATCTTCATATTCCTTGCCCTCGCCCTGCATCAGGAATTTGATAATCTCCATCAGGTCATGAACATTGTAGTTTTCACCTACCGCTGCCCAGGGGACACGTGTAGCGCCTGTGTTGTAACGAAAGTCTGTAACTTTTTTCATAATAAAAATTCTCCTTTTATATAAATAAATTTTTTGTTATTTAATGCAGAAGGTTCTGCGCAAAAATAAACTCGACCCCGTTTTCTTTCATAGCAATATTGCCATCTTTGTTAAAAAACATTATTTTTTGTTCAGATATTGAACTTTTTCGGCTTTGCCACTTTCTGCCGAAGCGATGATGGCTTCACAGACAGCAACAGTTGCAGCGCCCTCTGCTCCTGTGATTTCCAATTCTCTTTCTCCGAGCAGTATTTCAATAAAGTCGTCTATTTCAGCGCCTACATTATGGTCAGCAAGTTCTACAGGAATTGACAATGCAATGTCTTGCATAGCTGAGCCGAAAAACTCGCTCTTTCCCTCAAATTCTTCTAAAAATAACGTAAGAGCGGGGCTTTTGTTATCGGTAATGATAGTTCCCTTTGTACCATACAAAACTGTGCGCATAGTATATGCACGCTTGCAGCCGGTGGATACAAAAACCTTTCCCATAACATTATTCGGGAATTTCAAAACGGCAATTGCGCTGTCATCGCAGGGCCAGTTGTCGTCAAGATATTTTTTATTTGTATATCCGTAAGCCTCTACCGGGTCGCCTGCGATCCAACGCAGCAAATCCACGGCATGACAACCTCCACCTGTTACGGGATGACGGGGCTTTTCTTTATCGTTACGCCAATGGGGGGGCATATGTGAGTAGTCGTGTGCATACTCTGACTCAACGAATACGAGGTCTCCGATGATGCCTGAGTCTATAATTTCTTTTGCCTTGACAAAACCGGGAGTTTTGCGGCAAACCTGACCTACCATCAGAATAGCTTCGCTTTTTTCTTCAGCTTCAATCATTGCCTTACATTCGTCCGAATGAAGAGCCAGCGGCTTTTCGCATAAAACATGAATACCTTCATTTAAAAAGTTCACAACCATCTCGCGATGAATCTGATCAGGTGTAATTATACATACGGCATCTATAAGATTTCTATCTACAAGTTCGTGATAATCCTTAACTTTGTTTTCTATGCCATAAATGTTGCCAACCTCATTCAATGTGTTTTCATCGGTATCACATATAGCTACAAGTTCTGAATTCTTATTTGATAAAATTCCCTCGACATGTCTGCGTCCATGTATTGATACACCAATAACTGCAAATTTAAGCTTTTTCATTGTAACATACTCCGTTCTTTTATAAATTAAATTAAAAAATTAAAACTCAGGTTCGTATACTTGCTCACGTTTTTCCCAGCAAATTTCTCTTACTTCAATATCTTTGATTTTCAGCATGGTTGAATATGGGGAAAAGCCGACGTGTCCGCCTGAAAGTGGGGCAGGGTCAATCAACTCCTGAACCAGTACGTCATTGACCACCAGAAAATTGTGACCGCAAATTGCTCCTGTTGTGATCCTGACCTCGCTTCCGGGTTCATAGCGGTAAAGTGGATTCAATGCCCTGAGACCGTCTTCAGGAAAACGTTCAATTCCGCATTTGTTTTCATACCAACCGCCTATTCCCGAAATGTATGCAAGTTTCAGGTAATTTGTATCTTCATCCCATTTTGTGCAATAAACGGCATTTACATCCCGTGTTGCAGGAAGTACGCTTGCAGCAGTAAAAGAAATCATAACATCATTTTCGAAATATTTTCTGCTTAAAAGTATGCCGCCCTTGTTATCAGGCTCGCTACCTATAAGATAGCCGTCTTCGTATTTCCATGTTCCGCCCTTTATTTCCCAATCCTTCTGCCAGGTTTCATCGGGAAAAGAAGATAAAACAACGGGCGAGGATTGAGAAAGTATCCTTTTTCCTATCAATAAAATGTCATTCATAAAAATCAAACCTGCTTTTTATTTTACTTTATATTTATTTTATCAAATCCATACTTTAAAAAAAAGAGATATTGTTTCCAACTTTTTGTACTATATTTTCAGGGAATGAAAAGCATTGACAAAAAATTATGTTCGGATATAATAAAAGAGGGTGAAAACTATGATTATAAATTATGAAATAGAAAAGATAGACCAGATGCTCAAGGATTTTTACCATGCGACGGGGATAAATATGGATCTTTTAAATGAGAATTTTTTGTCTGTTGGAAATAAAAGTTTTTGGGAGAAGAAAAAATACTGTAAGGCTATTCAGAACACAAATGTCGGTAAGCAGGCGTGTATTTGTTCAGATAATTGTCTGCTTAAAAAAAGTCGGGACAGTAAAAAACCTGAAATGCATATATGCCACGGAGGTCTGGTTGATATATCGGTTCCGGTTTTGTATAACGATGCCATAATAGGGTATCTTATTTTTGGACAGATAAGGATGGACAGCGACTTTTCAAAAGTGGAGGAGTATCTTTCAGAAATAGGACTGGACAAAAACGAACTGAGGAAATACTACTCTCAGATTCCGCTGTTTACTTCAGAGCAAATAGAAGGCATCAGCAATATTGCTCAAATGCTTGTCAGACACATTCTTTTAGAAAATTTGCTGAAACCTGATTTCGATGAAATTATCCAGAAAACCGTTTATTACATAAATGAAAATATGGAAAGGGAACTGACAGTTGATGAAATTTCACACAATGTCAACATTTCAAAAAGTTCCTTGTATAGAAGTTTTCATAACTATTTTAACTGTACCGTCAGTCAGTATGTTAATAGAAAACGCATTGAAAAGGCAATGAGCCTGCTTTCGGAAAGTAGTTTATCGATTGAAGAGATAGCCTTAAGAACAGGCTTTTCAAGTGGCTCATATTTCAGTAAAATGTTTAAAAAAGAAAAAGGGATTTCTCCTTTAAAATACAGAAAGCAAAGGAGCAGAAGATAAAAAAATAAAGTATAACTATGCTAATAAGTCTTTTGTAGTTTACAGCGTCTGGAATTGTTAAATTTTTGATAATAAAGTTGTATTTGGTATTTTTATATGCTATAATACTATATTGGATTAGAATGGGAAGGTGATTAAATATGAATATTCTCTCAATAGGAAACAGTTTTTCACAGGATGCGCACAGATACCTTCACCGTATTGCGAAGGCGGATGGTGAAACTCTTAAAACATTTAATTTGTATATCGGCGGATGCTCGCTTTACACCCACTACAAAAATATGCTGGAAGATAATGTGGCATATATGCTTGAAATGAACGGCGAAAGCACAGGTTTCAAGGTTTCAGTAAAAGAGGCGCTTTTAAACCGTGAATGGGATGTCGTAACTCTTCAGCAGGTAAGCAGTCAGTCAAACGATTATGACAGATACCAGCCGTATCTTAATAAGCTTGCAGACTTTGTGAAAATGTGCGCACCCAAGGCGAAAATCGTAATCCATCAGACCTGGGCATACGAGGAAGATTCTCAGAAACTGGTCGATTTGATGGGATACAAAAACCATAAAGAGATGTTCAGAGACCTTAAGGTGGCATATAAAAAAGCCGCAAAGGAAATAGATGCCGATATGGTTATTCCTTCAGGTGAACTTTTCCAGAAACTCATTGAATCGGGAATCCCTAAGGTGCATCGTGATACATATCACGCAACATTGGGTCTTGGAAGATATGCGCTCGGACTTTTATGGTACAAGGCGCTTACAAAAAATGATATTACAAATAACGCATTTAGGGAATTTGATGAAGAAGTTTCAGATAGCGACATTGAAACAGTTAAAAAGTGCGTTAATGCAGTATGTAAATAAGGGGATGAAATTATGGATTTTATTAAGCCGAACGCAGATTTTGACCTTATAAGTTTTGGCGAAGTTATGCTCCGTCTTTCTCCTCCTGACAAAGATAAAATCTCCCAGAGCGAAGTTTTTGAAAAGAACTGCGGTGGCTCTGAATTTAATGTTGCTTCAGGTGCGGCAAATCTCGGCATCCGCAGCGCCATTGTGACAAAGCTTCCCAAAAACAAGCTCGGTCACTTCATCGCGCGTCGTATCCGTTACGGCAACGTATCCGATGACTATGTTGTATGGGATAACAGCGATAATAAGCGTCTTGGCGTTTATTACTACGAAAGCGGTGTGTACCCAAGAAAATCAGCGGTTGTATATGACCGTGCAGCATCATCGGTTTGTTCTCTTTATCTTTCTGAAATTCCGCGCGATATATATGCAAAGACACGAGTATTTCACATAAGCTCGATTTCGCTTGCACTCGGACAGACTTTGCGCGAAACAGCCGTTGAAATAATAAAACGTATGAAAGAGTACGGAGTTGCAATCAGTTTTGATGTTAATTACCGTGCAACACTCTGGAGTGAGGAGGAAGCAAGGGGTGTAATAAAGGAAATCCTTCCCCTTGTAGACATACTTTTCGTTTCGGAAGAAACAAGCAGACGTATGATGCAAAAGACAGGCACACTTGATGAAATAATGAAAAGCTATGCAGACGAATACGGATGCAAAATCGTTGCAACAACACGCAGAGAGGTTGTAAGCCCTACGAAGCATAACTTTGGCTCACGCATTTACTGCGACGGCAAATTCTACGAGGAGCCTCACTATATGAATATCGAGGTAATCGACCGTGTGGGTAGCGGTGACGCTTATGTTGCAGGCGTGCTTTATGGAATTCTTTCAGGTGGAAACATTGAAGATGCCATGTCATACGGAAACGCGCTCAGCGCAATCAAAAACACGGTATCCGGTGATATGTCAATAAGCTCTATTGACGAAGTTAATTCAGTAATAAAATCACATCGTTCTGAGGGGATTCAGGACGAAATGGTAAGATAAGAAGGTAATTGGATTGAAAAGATTAAATGTTGCAAACTGTATAACGTCGATTCGCATTCTGGGAACGATTTGTCTTTTATTTACAAAGCCGTTTTCCAGAGCGTTCTTCATAATCTACTCAATATGCGGACTCAGCGATGTATTTGATGGTCTTGTTGCAAGAGTAACTAAAACAGTAACTGCTTTCGGTGCAAAACTCGACAGCGTCGCAGATCTCACTTTCTATGCGGTTATGGTTCTTAAGATATTTCCTGACCTCATCGAAACATTGCCGTTTAAGATTTGGTATGCAGTTATTATAATTGTGATGCTCAGGCTGATTTCCTATATGACAGTAGCAATAAAGTATAAAAAGTTTGCATCGCTACATACAAAACTTAATAAAATTACAGGATTTGCAATATTTTTGATTCCTTATATGTTAAAACGCTCTGCCGCAGTTCCATACTGCATTACAGCATGTGCAATCTCAGGAATATCAACCATACAAGAAGTGATTTTGCATCTTACCAGTAAAGAATATCAGGGAAAATAACGAAAGCACCGTTTCAAAATGAAACGGTGCTTTTGATTTTTCTTTGTAATAATACCTCTGGGACAAGAATAATATTTTTTTAGAGGTGTTATGGATGAATGAAAAACGCAAGGTGCTTTATATATCGGCGGCAATCAATTTTGTGACAGGTGTAGTTTTGGGGATAATTCTTTTTTACGGACAACTGAAAAGCATAGGGGAGGAGGTCAAGGCAGTCTATGAATATGATAAAACCGTATCTCTTTCAGATTTTTTCAGACTGTCGTGGCTCAATGTACTTTGGATGCTTTCTGTGTTTTTTGCGCGTTCAATAATGCCGTCAGGATTCTTTCATCCAATTGCCTGTGTGAGAGGAATAGTAAGCTCATTTTCTATGATTTACATACTTTCTCTCTTTGGCATCAAAGAGGCAGTGGCATCACTTCTGCCGCAATGTGTTTCAATATTGCCGCTACTCATGTATTTCTCTGTTGAAACGGCAGTAAAGTACCGTGAAAACGTGCAAAACGGATATGAGCCGTGCTCTCTTAAACGTCAGGAAATAGCCACGATGCTTATTCTTTCAATGCTTTCGGGTGCAGCAGAGGTGCTCCTCTTTAGCTTTTTTTGCAACTATTTGTTCTAAAATATCAAAAAATGGGAAAAAATATGTGCAATTTGGGGATATACAATTTTGGCGGGCAGGTGTAAAATAGAAACACTCTCACTTTAGAAAGTTTGGTATTATGAACGAATTGCTACTGGAGTATGAAGAGTATCTCCGCAAGAAAAAAATGTCGGAGAATACACGTTCTTCTTATCTTCACGACACTCGGGCTTTTTTGTCCTACCTCAACGAGGGCAGGGCAAAGAACCCTCTTAATGTAAAAAAAATAACGATAGATGCTTACGTAGAACTTCTCAAGGATTTGGGTCGTGCGAACTCGACTATCTCACGGACTGTTGCATCACTGCGCAAGTTTTACGGGTTTTTGCAGCAAAGCGGTAAAATAGAAAAGAACCCCGTAAACACAATCGAAGTTCCGCGTGTTAAAAAGAAAGTGCCTGAGGCACTTACCACGCGTGAGATTGTAAAACTGTTAAATCAGCCTAAAACAACCGACCTTAAAGGTATTCGTGACAAGGCGATGCTTGAGCTTCTTTATGCAACAGGGATAAAAGTTACCGAAATCATAACTCTTACTCTTCATGATGTTGATCTGAAAGGCGGTATGATCAGTTGCGGCAACGCTAAAAATGAAAGGTATATACCAATCGGAAAGGAAGCATCAGACGCGCTTGATGAATATATCAAAACTGCACGCGGATATATGACAAAGGGAAGAAGAGAGAAAACCCTTTTTGTCAATTGCAGCGGTGCACCGCTTACACGTCAGGGATTCTGGAAAATTCTTCGCGCTTATGCGGCATCGGCAGGAATCAAGACGCAGATTAACGCGCAGACACTTCGCAATTCCTTTGCCGTACACCTTCTTCAGAACGGTGCTGATATAAATGCTGTTTCAGAAATGCTTGGCCATAACGACGTTGTTACGACACGCGTTTATAATCAGGTTCTTAAAAACAATATCAAGAAAATTTACAAAAAAGCACATCCGAGAGCATAAGCTGAACTGCTCCAGTTTGTGTTACAATGAGTGAAACTCAAAAAAACGGAGGAAAAATATGCAAAGAGAAAGATTTTCGTCACGACTTGGCTTTATCCTGATTTCTGCAGGTTGTGCCATCGGTCTTGGTAACGTATGGCGCTTTCCTTACATCGTAGGTCAATACGGCGGTGCGGCATTCATTCTTATCTATCTGGCGTTTCTGGTAATGTTCGGACTTCCCATTATGACAATGGAATTTGCAGTAGGCCGCGGCAGTCAGAAGAGTATCGCCGAATCATTCAAGGTGCTTGAACCAAAAGGTACAAAGTGGCATCTTTTCAGTTATATCGGTATGGCGGGAAACTACCTCCTTATGATGTTTTACACCACTGTTACAGGCTGGATGTTTGCCTATTTCGTAAAAATGTTAAAGGGCGATTTTGTAGGAAAAACCGTTCCTGAAGTTTCAGCACAGTTTGGCGAGCTTACAGCAAACGCACCTGTTGTAGTAGGATTTATGATTTTTTCAGTTGTTTTGGGATTTCTTATCTGCTCTCTCGGCCTTGAAAAAGGCGTTGAAAGAATAACCAAGGTAATGATGGTAGCACTTCTTGCAATCATCCTTTTCCTTGCAGGTCGTTCAGTAACACTTCCCGGTGCTTCGGAGGGGCTTAAGTACTATCTTGTTCCCGACTTTGGCAGAATGGTAGAACAGGGCATAGGAGAAGTAATTTTCGCCGCTCTCGGTCAGGCATTCTTCACACTTTCAATCGGTATGGGTTCAATGGCGATTTTTGGCAGCTATATTGCAAAGGACCGTTCACTTACAGGTGAATCGATGTCAATTGCATTCCTTGATACTTTCGTTGCGTTTTGCGCAGGACTTATCATAATTCCTGCTTGTTTTGCATACGGAATAGAACCCGGTCAAGGCCCCGGGCTTATTTTCCAGACACTTCCCAATCTTTTCAATTCAATGCCAGGTGGCAGAATATGGGGCTCGCTTTTCTTTATCTTTATGATTTTTGCGGCAATGTCTACTGTTATAGCGGTGCTTGAAAATATCGTATCATTTGCTATGGATAAGGGCGTTTCGCGCAAGAAGGCGTGCTTTGTAAACCTTTTTGTTGTAATAATCCTGTCGCTTCCCTGCGCATTTGGATTTAACCTTTTATCATTTTTTGAGCCTCTCGGAAGCGGAAGCACAGTGCTGGACCTTGAAGATTTCATTATCAGTAACAACATTCTTCCTCTTGGTTCTCTCATCTACGTTCTTTTCTGCACAAGCAAGAAGTACGGTTGGGGATGGGATAACTTCATTGAGGAAGCAAATCTTGGTAAGGGTATTAAATTCCCCACTGCAGCAAAGGTTTATGTAAAATACGTTCTCCCTGCAATTATCGTTATCTTCTGGCTTCAGGGAATAATCAATATGTTTACAAAATAGTTGACAAAAAATACGCTTTAATGGTATAATCTATTAAATGTACAAGGCGCCGAGTGCATTCGGCGCCTTTACTGATTAAAAGTAAGAATTTTTTACGAAGGAGAAATTGCTATGAGCCATGTAACTGAAATATTTGGAAGCAAGGTTTTCAATGCGTCAGTAATGAAAGAAAGACTTCCCGAAGATATCTATGACCTGATGCAAAAAGCAATTAAAAATAATAAGCGTCTTGATATTGAGGTTGCGAATGTTGTTGCTAATTCCATGAAGGACTGGGCGATTGAAAACGGCGCAACTCACTATACTCATTGGTTCCAGCCCATGACTGGTGTTACCGCAGAAAAACACGACAGTTTCATTTCTCCGTCAGGCGATTGTGAAGTAATTATGGAGTTTTCGGGCAAGGAGCTTGTTCAGGGTGAATCCGACGCATCAAGCTTCCCGTCAGGCGGTCTGCGCGCAACTTTCGAAGCGCGCGGATATACTGCATGGGACCCGACAAGCTATGCGTTTATCAAGGATAAAACACTTTGCATCCCGACTGCATTCTGCTCATACGGGGGTGAAGCTCTTGACCAGAAAACGCCTCTTCTTCGCAGTATGGAAGCAATTGATAAACAAGCCGTAAGAATATTAAAACTTTTCGGACATGAAAATATTACAAGTGTAAAAACAACAGTCGGTCCCGAACAGGAATATTTCCTTGTTGAAAAGGATACATACGATATGCGTCCCGACCTTATCTTTGCAGGCAG
>CAYMHB010000038.1:0-13439 GCA_964390145.1 uncultured Oscillospiraceae bacterium | reverse complement strand
GCGCTTGTAAGGGGGAAGCTGTGCAATATCCTCGCCGTTTAAGAGAATTTCGCCGCCTGTCGGAAGTTCAAATCCCGCAATCATTCTGAGAGTGGTGGTCTTACCGCATCCGCTCGGTCCTAAAAAGGTTACAAATTCACCTTTTTTGACGCACAGCGAAAAATCCTCGACCGCGTATGTCTGCCCGAAGTGCTTGCACACGTTTTTAAGCTCGATAATTACTTTTTCTTTCATCGGTAAACACCTCTCAAATAAAAAAATGCAGGTTGCATTACACAACCTGCGATAATATCTGCTTTTTAAGAGTTCTCCAAAAGAGTTCTCTCGCGGATTTCGGGCTTACAGAGTCTATATAGCACAACACTTTTACTACTCTTTATTGACCATTTCACAAGTTTGCGTAACGCATTTTAAATCAACTTATAAAACTGAGCTTTTAACTCAATCAATAACAAGGCGAATTTTTCGCCAATCGGCAGTGGACCCGGCTGTCCGTATGGCCTTGACTCCGAAAGGAGTGGTCCAAAATATTTGCTTTGAAGACTCTTTGGGCAAATCCGCATTTTGATTTGCTTTTTCGTCTGCTCTGATTATTATACTACCAAAAGGTAGGGATGTGCAAGAGGTTTTTCAACTTTTTTTGTCGATTTAAGGTCGAATTTACCTAAATTCAAAATATCTATTGCGTTTTTATCTAAAAAAGTATAAAATTACAGGTATAAAGGAGTCGTGTGCTTATGATTATTAAAATTGCAGGACTTATTATCGATGTAAAAAATAAATATAAGCATTTTGAAGATTATTGCAAGGAGTTTGAGTTTGACGGAAAACCGCATTTTTCCGTCAAAGTTCCCGAGAGAGTTATGCGCGAAGTCACGAAGAAAAACCCCGACTTTTCCGACGGATATCTTGAAACTCTTGAAATTTACAGAATAATCTGCCGCAAGATATTAAAATACGACGCAATGCTGATGCACTGCGCCGCAGTTGCCGTAGATGGCGAGGCTTACCTCTTTACTGCGAAAAGCGGCACGGGAAAGACAACGCATATCAATTTATGGCGCGAAAAATTCGGCGACAGATTTGTCGTTGTAAACGGCGATAAGCCTATCTTACGTATCCGCGGGGAGAAATTCTATGCCTGCGGCACTCCGTGGCGCGGTAAGGAAAATTACGGTCATAACATTGTTGCGCCCGTCAAGGCGGTATGTATCTTAGAGCGCGGCGAAAAAAATGAAATAGAAAAGATAGCTCCTCACGAAGCTATCTCGACAGTTTTAACACAGACACTCCGCACAAACGATATGTACGAAATGGAAAAAATGCTTGTTCTTATTGATAAGTTGCTGGCAAGCGTTCCTTTCTACCGACTTCGTTGCAATATGGAAAGCGAAGCGGCAACGGTATCGTACGAAGGAATGCAAAACTAATTAAATCTTAAAATCAAGCGGGTCAAACATGGTGGTATCGAGAGCGCGTACGCGCGGTACACGCGGTGCAAACGGGTTAAATACATATTTCTTGCAAACGGAGGATGCTTTAACTTCTCCCTTATATTTGCAGGTATATACCTCGCCGTCTTTTGTCGCAAACTTACAGTAGCGGCAGGTGTCGGTTTCTTTAAGTTTTTTTGAAAAAAGCTCTTTTGAAAAAAGTCCCATTGTAATCTCCTCCATCAACATAATAGCATATATTACTACATTATTCAACCGAAATTTGAGGGATAAATTATGAATATAGAAAAAATCGAAAGTTTCAAAATAGACCACAACAAATTAAAAGAGGGTATTTATGTTTCGCGTATTGACGGGGATATCGTGACATACGACCTCCGCACAAGGAAACCCAATATGGGGGACTATATGGACAATGCCACAATGCATAGCGTTGAGCATATGATAGCGACATATATCCGTTCATCCTCGCTTGCAAGCGACATAATCTACTTCGGACCTATGGGTTGCCAGACGGGATTTTATCTTCTTGTCAGAAACGCAAAAAACGAAAAAGTGCTCGCGGTTCTTAAAGAAACACTTGAAAAAGTAATAAATCACGAGGGCGAGGTTTTCGGCGCATCGCAGATAGAATGCGGAAACTACAAAAACCTTGATATTGCCCTTGCAAAAGAAGAATGCAGAAAATATCTTGAAATCTTAAACAGATACACCCCCGATTTCAAGTACGAATAAGGAGAAAATTATGTTAGGTATCATCGGCGCAATGGACATTGAGATTGAAAAAATCAATGCCCGTCTCGAAAACAAAAAAGAAGAAATAATAAGCGGTGTCTGCTATACAACGGGAACACTTGGAAAAACTGAGGTTGTAACTGCCATCTGCGGTGTAGGTAAGGTTTTTGCCGCAATCTGCACACAGACAATGATACTGCGCTTCAACCCCGACGCAATCATTAACACAGGTATCGCAGGAACACTTTCTGATAAAATCGGTGTCCTCGGCACAGTTGTTGCGACGGCACTTGTTCAGCACGATATGGATACATCGCCGCTCGGCGACCCGAAAGGGCTTATTTCGGGCATCAATGTTATTGAATTTCCCACAGACGAAACCCTTGCGGAAAAGATTTGCGCAAGCATTGACACTCCATACATCCGCGGAATTATCGCATCGGGCGACTGCTTTGTTGCAGATATTGAGAAAAAGAAAAATATCCGCGACACATTTAATGCCGTAGCCTGCGAGATGGAGGGCGCAGCCGTTGCTCATGTGTGCTATATGAGTAAAGTCCCCGCGTGCGTAGTCAGGACAATTTCAGACGGTGCTGACGGCGGCGGAGAACTCACCTACGAAGAATTCCGCACAAAAGCGGCAGACCTCAGCTCAAAAATTATGATTAAAATGATTGAAAGTATGTGATTCAGATGAAAAGTATAGTTCTTGCGGCAGGATATGCAACACGCCTTTATCCGCTTACTGAAGACTTCCCCAAACCGCTTCTGGAGGTGGCGGGGAAAAGTATTCTCGACCATCTGCTTGACGACATCGACACGATTGACGGTATTGATGAGCATGTCATAATTTCAAACCATAAATTTTACCATCATTTTGAAGATTGGAAAAAGAACTGCAAACTCAAACACCCCGTTACAATCATTGACGACGGCTCGATGACCAACGAAACGCGTCTTGGCGCGGTAAAGGATATTCAGTTCACCATTGAAACTCTTAAACTTGACGACGACCTTTTAATCGTTGCAGGCGATAACCTTCTTGACTTTTCGCTCGGCGAAATGGTAAAGCTTTTTAAGGAAAAAGACAGCGCCGTTGTAATGTGCAGTTATGTGGAGGATGTAAACCTTCTTCGCAAGCGCGGTGTTATGATTCCCGACAGTGAGTTTCGTGTGATTTCAATGGAAGAAAAACCTCAGGACCCCAAGAGCAACTGGTGTGTCGGTCCATTCTATATTTATAAGCGCGAGCAACTTCCCCTCGTTAAAAAAGGTATCGAGGACGGCTGCGGAGTGGATGCACCGGGCAGTTTCATTTCATACCTTTGCGGCAAAGAAGATGTATATGCCCTTAAAATGCCCGGCAACCGCTACGATATAGGCACTTTGGAGAGCTATAAAGAAATACAAAAATTGTTTGAAGAAAAAGCATATTGACAAAACATAATACATCTGCTATTATTATGTCAAACAAAATTGGTAGAGGCGCGGTAATTATCAGTAACTTTTGCATCACGGAAATTGGCAAAAGCGAAAGGAATCACCGCCGAAGCTTATGTGTACGCCGGTACATATTTGCTGGGCCGTCAGAGAATATCTGCCGGACTGTCACTGGGGGGAACCCTTGTGGAGTGCTATCGTGATTCCGAGTTAGTATACTTTTACAGGTCACGGTACATCCGTGACCTGTTTTTTTAAAAAAGGAGGAAAAACAATGAAAAGAAGAAATCAACTTTTTACAATCTGCGCGGCACTTATGCTTTTAGTCCTGTGCCCTGTGGCAGTTTTTGCCGAAGGTGCAGAAACCGTCTCAAAAATGGCAGGAACATTCTGGTCGCTCGTTCCGCCGGTTATCGCAATCGGCTTGGCGCTTATTACGAAAGAGGTTTACAGTTCCCTCTTTGTAGGTGTACTTATGGGCGGACTCTTTGCAGGAGGCTTCAATCTGCTCAAAACCTCTGATGCAGTAGTAAATGACGGTCTTATCGCCGCTGTTTCGGGTACGGCAGGAATATTCATTTTCCTTGTTGTTCTGGGTGTAATTGTAGAACTTGTCAACAAAGCAGGCGGCAGCGCCGCTTTCGGCGAGTGGGCAAAGAATAACATCAAGTCACGCACAGGTGCCGTGATTGCGACATTTATCCTTGGCGTGCTCATCTTTATTGACGACTACTTCAACTGCCTTACAGTAGGTACCGTAATGCGCCCCGTTACAGATTCACACAAAATTTCAAGAGCAAAGCTTTCATACATAATAGATGCTACCGCAGCACCTGTTTGTATGATTGCACCTATTTCCTCTTGGGCGGCAGCGGTATCAAAATTTGCTCCCGAAGGACAGGGCCTCAAGCTCTTTATTCAGGCAATTCCGTATAACTTCTATTCACTTCTTACACTCGTGTTTGTTGTTGCTATGGCAGTTATGAAGGTAGATTTCGGTCCTATGGCAGTCCACGAAAAGAACGCTCTTGAAAAGGGCGACCTCTTCACAAGCGGCGAGCGTAAGGAATCCGTAGAGGCACAGGCTTCTTCAAAGGGCAAGGTTATCGACCTTCTGGTGCCCGTCATCGTTCTTATCGCAGTTTGCGTATTTGCACTCGTATATGTTGGTGGAATCTTAAGCGGTGCAAACTTTATTGATGCATTTGCCAATACCGATGCAACAATCGGTCTTCCCATGGGCGGACTTATTGCGCTTCTTATTACTATTATTTATCTTATCGCACGCAGAGTCGTAACATTCAAGCAAGCTATGGAATCTATTCCCAAGGGCTTTATGGCAATGGTGCCTGCTATCATAATACTTACTCTTGCAACATCACTCAAGAATATGACAGACCTTCTCGGCGCAGATGTCTATGTTGCGGGACTCATGGAAGGTGCTGCGGCAGGGCTTGCTGATTTCCTTCCTGCGATTATTTTCCTTGTTGCTTGCTTCTTATCTTTCTCAACGGGAACATCATGGGGAACATTCGGTATCCTTATCCCCATTGTTGTTGCAATCTTCCCCGCAGGCAGCACAAACCTTATTATCGGTATGTCAGCCTGCCTTGCAGGTGCAGTATGCGGTGACCATTGTTCACCTATTTCAGACACGACAATTATGTCCTCTGCAGGCGCAGAATGCGACCATATCAATCACGTTTCAACACAGATGCCCTACGCTATAAGCGTTGCAGCAATATCATTCGTAATGTATATTGTTTCAGCGTTTGTAAAGAGTGTGTATATTCTTCTCCCGTTGGGAGTACTCCTTACCGCCTTGTTCCTTTTCATAGTTAAAAAGGTTACGGCAAAAAACTAAAAACCAAATATACATAAGGGCAGAAAAAGAGGAAGTTTCAAACGAAACTTCCTCTTTTTATGTGGTTGATAGTGGTTTTTTGTTTTTATCAGTTTATCGAAAATTTTCAAACCCTGCAAAAAAATATTTATTTTTATATTTTGCTTGCGCTTGACCGACTTTTTCGACAGTCTGAGGAACCCGTATCTGTGATACGGGTTCCTACCATCATTTTGCATTTCGAACTTCGAATTTCGAATACAACCGTTATTATAACTTAGAAAGAGCTTCAAGCACCTTTTCATACATTTCTCTGTACTTTTCGCCTTTCGCCTTTTCTTCCTCGATAAGCTTTGCGGGAGCTTTTGCTACAAATCCCTGATTTGCAAGCTTCTTTTCAACTCGGTCGATTTCAGATTCAAGGCGTTCCTTTTCCTTTGTAAGACGTGCTTTTTCCTTTTCAGTATCGATAAGCTCATCCATAGGCATAAATATCTTTGCGCCTTCAACGATTACACTTACGCTACCTTCGGGAACGGCGTCTTCGCTGTCTGTAACAGTAACATCCTTTGCACCTGCAAGTTTTTCGTAGAAGAGAATACCGCTTTCAAAAAGCTCTTTATCCTCAGTCACGATAATCATACTTGCTCTTCTTGACGGAGGAACATTCATCTCTGTTCTGATGTTACGCACACTCTTTATCGCATCGCAGATAACTGCCATCTTCTTTTCTTCCTCGGGGAATGAAAGAAGGTCTGTGTAAAGAGGCCACTGAGAAGTCATAATTGTATCCTCGCCTGTGGGAAGCGCACAGAAGATTTCTTCTGTGATGAAGGGCATAAACGGATGAAGGAGCTTTAAAACGCCTGAAAGAACATAGCAAAGAGTTCTCTGCGCGTCGAGTTTGCTCTCCTCATTATCGCCGTAAAGACGCGGTTTTACAAGCTCGATGTACCAGTCGCACAGTTCGTCCCAGATAAAGTCGTAAAGGTTGCCGAGAGCAACGCCAAGCTCGAAATTATCAAGGTTTTCTGTAACTGATTTAACAACGCTGTTATAACGTGAAATAATCCACTTATCTTCAGTCTGCGGATTTTCGGGCATTGAGCATCTGTCAATTTCAAGGTTCATAAGCACGAATCTTGCCGCATTCCAAATCTTGTTGGCGAAGTTTCTGCTTGATTCAACTCTCTCCCAATAGAAACGCATATCGTTTCCTGGTGAGTTGCCTGTAGCGAGCGTGAAGCGGAGTGCATCCGCACCGTATTTATCAATAACTTCAAGCGGGTCAATACCGTTGCCGAGAGATTTACTCATCTTTCTGCCCTGACTGTCACGCACGATACCATGAATGAATACATGGCGGAACGGAGGCTTCTTGGTATGCTCACATCCGCTGAAAATCATTCTTGCTACCCAGAAGAATATGATATCATAACCTGTTACGAGTGTGCTTGTGGGGTAGTAGTACTTGTATTCGGGGGTTTCTTCGGGCCATCCGAGTGTTGAGAAGGGCCACAGTGCTGAAGAGAACCATGTATCAAGAACGTCGCTTTCCTGACGCATGGGCTTACCGCACTTGGGACAAGTGTCAACATCGGTCTTGCTTACAACCATTTCGCCGCAAGTGTCACAGTAGAACGCAGGAATTCTGTGTCCCCACCATAACTGACGGGAAATACACCAGTCATGTACATTTTCCATCCAGTTGGTATATGTCTTGGTAAAGCGTTCGGGTACGAACTTAACCTCGCCGTCATAAACTACGCGGAGAGCTTCTTCTGCAAGAGGCTTCATCTTAACAAACCACTGGTCGCTTGTGAGAGGTTCAACTGTTGTACCGCAACGGTAACATGTACCGACATTGTGTGTATAATCTTCAACCTTGATAAGTGCGCCGCATTCTTCAAGGTCTTTTACAATCTGCTTGCGCGCTTCGTAGCGGTCAAGGCCCTGATACTTACCGCCCTCAGCATTGATTGTAGCGTCGGGATTCATAACATTTATGATGGGAAGATTGTGACGAAGACCAACTTCAAAGTCGTTGGGGTCGTGCGCAGGTGTAATCTTAACTGCACCTGTACCGAAATCCTTTTCAACATATTCGTCTGCAACGATTACGATTTCTCTGCCTACGAGGGGAAGGATGCAAGTCTTTCCAACAAGATCGGTATATCTTTCATCCTCAGGATGAACTGCGATAGCTGTATCGCCCAGAAGTGTCTCAGGACGGGTTGTAGCAATTTCAATGTAGCGGTCAGAATCGCTCATCTTGTAACGGATGTGCCAGAAATGACCGCCCTGCTCGGAATACTCAACCTCTGCATCAGAAAGTGCAGTTGCACAACTGGGGCACCAGTTGATAATCTTGTTGCCCTTGTAGATAAGTCCTTTTTCGTAAAGGTTTACGAAAACTTCGCGAACTGCCTTGGAGCAACCCTCGTCCATTGTAAAGCGTTCACGGTCCCAGTCACAAGAACAACCGAGCTTTTTAAGCTGATTGATAATTCTGTCGCCGTACTGGTTTTTCCAGTCCCATACTCGCTCTAAGAATTTTTCACGACCGAGGTCATAACGGGTAAGACCTTCGTTAACGCGGAGGTTTTCCTCAACCTTAATCTGTGTCGCAATACCTGCGTGGTCTGTTCCGGGCACCCACAGAGCGCTGTAACCCTGCATTCTCTTGTAACGGATAAGAATATCCTGCAAGGTTTCGTCAAGAGCGTGACCCATATGAAGCTGACCTGTTACGTTGGGCGGAGGGATTACGATTGTGTAAGGCTCCTTCTCGCTGTCAGGTTCAGCGTGGAAATATCCGCCGTCAATCCATTTTTTATAAAGCTTGTCCTCGATTTCTGACGGATTATAGGTTTTTTCGATGTTTTTCAATATATATCCATCCTTTCAAGATGTTATTTACCAAAGATAAATAAAAGAGTTACCGATACCAAAACGATAATAAGTGCAGTAATTTTAAGCGCTATTTCCGAAAACGAGGTTTTCTTTGAAATTACGCCTGCGGTAAAATTTAATATAGCACCCAATATTGCAAGTGTTATGAAAAATATTCCCTTAATATTCACAAAATCACCCACCTTATCATTAGAACATTCTATCACACAAAAAAAAATATGTCTACCATTTTTTGCGGTTTTAAGGGGTATTTTTCAAAAAATGAATAAAAAAATGCCCCATTGTCAATAATGTCAATTGAAAAGGAGGCGCATTATGAAAAGAAAACGCATACTTATAACTACATTGGTAGTAACTTTGGTTTTGTGTGTAAACGCATTTGCGCTGTCAAAGAACGGATCCCGCGGTGACGAGGTGCGCAAAATCCAGACAAAACTGAAAAACTGGGGATATTACAGCGGCGCAGTTGACGGAATTTTCGGATGGCAGACGGAAAACGCAGTACGAAGCTTTCAAAAGAAAAACGGACTTACTGTCGACGGCGTAGCAGGGGAAAAGACCTTGAATGCGATGGGGATTTTCGACAGCAGTAATAGTAGCGGAGGAAATACCTCATCTCCCAACGAGGCGAATATTGAACTTCTTGCCAGAGTAATCAACGGCGAAGCACGCGGAGAACCCTACGAGGGACAGGTAGCCGTCGGCGCAGTTGTGCTGAATCGTGTAGACCACCCGTCGTTTCCGAATTCGATTTCGGGCGTAGTTTATCAGAAAGGTGCATTTACCGCCGTTGATGATGGGCAGATAAACGCCCAGATGTATGCAAGCAGCCGCCGTGCCGCGCGTGATGCACTGAACGGATGGGACCCGACGGGCGGCGCGATATATTATTATAATCCAAAAACCGCGACGAATAAGTGGATACGCACCCGTGAGGTAATATGTACAATAGGCCGCCACGTATTTTGTAACTAATGCGGATGTGATAAAGCAGCACCGACCACAAAACGCGCGATTTATATAGTATAGTGCTTTTATTAAGTCATTTATCAAAGTGACTTTGATTATTCAGTGTAAAAATTCGCGATGCGAATTTTGATTTTACGCGTTTTGTTAGCCCCAAACCGCCCCTCTCGTAGTATCTATATACAACTTCGGGTTCGGTTTGTGACTTCTGCGCTACTTTCTCCCATCCTTTCAAGTGCGTTAAAGCAGCACCGACCACAAAACGCGCGATTTATATAGTATAGTGCTTTTATTAAGTCATTTATCAAAGTGACTTTGATTATTCAGTGTAAAAATTCGCGATGCGAATTTTGATTTTACGCGTTTTGTTAGCCCCAAACCGCCCCTCTCGTAGTATCTATATACAACTTCGGGTTCGGTTTGTGACTTCTGCGCTACTTTCTCCCATCCTTTCAAGTGCGTTAAAGCAGCACCGACCACAAAAAAGAGCAGGGGTTTCTACTGAAACTCTGCTCTTTAACTCTTTTTTCTTGGTTTGAATCGTGATTTTAAGTTTTTAAAAAAATATTTCAGGCTTATAAGTATATCTTCCAAAAGGCTAAGAAAAAGATACAATCTGTTCCTTGCATCCATTTTCCCTCTGTAACATATTATAACTTTCTTTATTTCTCTGCATTCCTCACAAAACCTCAAATCATCAGACATATTGAATTTGCTTTCAGGGTCATTGGTTCCATTGATTTTGTTCCAACATTCAAGACAAAATTCCGCCATACTCAAAACTCTCTTTCAAGAACCAAGTATAATTATTACTGCATAAGTAATAATTATATCAAACTTATCATATTTTTATTTCTTTGTCAATATACTAAAATTATGTTAGGTGATAGAGATGAATATTGAGTTCAAGGATAATTATATAAAAATAGGATTAAAGATTTCTTACTACAGAAAGTTAAAATCTTTAACACAGGAGCAACTTGCTGAAATATTGGATTGCGGAGTATCATTTATAGGTCAGATTGAAGCTCCCAATATTTATAAAGCAATTTCTTTGGATACATTATTCAAAATTGCAAAAGCGCTTGAAATTCCACCCTATAAACTTTTGTATTTTGAGGATTAAAACAATTGTGGGTGGTATTTATGAGAGAAATTTTGGCGCAAAGATTAAGAAAGTGTCGCAAAGAAAAAGGATACACTCAAAATCAGGTTGCCATATATTGCGACATTACCGAAAAAACTTATCAGAATTATGAATTGATGACGCGCGAACCCAAACTTGAGATATTGATAAAAATAGCAGAGGTTTCAGTAGAAACCTCTGCTATTTAATTATGCATTTTGCATTGTGTATTTGTTAATTCTTATCTATGACTCTGCGATAACCTCCGTCGCCGTAGTTCAAGCAACGGTTAACTCTTGAAATAGTCGTCGTTGATGCACCCGTCTTTGCAACAATCTCATTGAAGGTTGAGCCACCGATAAGCATTTTTGCAACTTCAAGGCGCTGTGACATTGTTTCAAGCTCCTTTATCGTGCAGATATCTTCGAAGAAAAGTCTGCAATCCTCTTCATTTTCAAGAGAAAGTATTGCTTTATATAACTCGTTAAAATCTTTAGACTTGGTCATAATATCAATTCCTTTTAATTTTCGCTGAGTTTATTGAGGAAATGGCGTGTCTTCTCATTTTTTGGATTATCGAGCACTTCCTCAGGGGTGCCGTCTTCAAGCACAACACCGTCCGCCATGAAGATAATACGGTCTGCCACGTTCCGCGCAAATTCGATTTCGTGCGTTACTATAACCATAGTAACGTCCTTGTTTGCGAGGTCACGGATAACTCTTAAAATTTCACCTGTAAGCTCGGGGTCAAGCGCACTCGTCGGCTCGTCAAAGAACAAAACCTTGGGATTTAAGGCAAGCGCACGCGCGATTGATACACGCTGTTGCTGACCGCCCGAAAGCTGACAGGGGTAGTTTCCCATCCTGTCACTAAGTCCCACACGTGTCAAAAGCGCTTTTGCATTTTCTTCGATTTCCTCAATGATTTCCTTTTTATTTTCTTTGTAATCTGCACGCTCCTTCGCCAGAAGTTTGGGAGCAAGGGTCACATTTTCAAGTGCCGTATACTGCGGAAACAAATTGAATGACTGGAAAACCAAACCGAAATTAAGCTGATTTTCACGAATCTGGGCAGGGGAAAGTGCTTTTGTGCTTTCACCGTCATAGATGCACTTGCCATCAACTAAGATTTGACCTTTATCTGCATCCTCGAGGAAGTTTATACAGCGCAGAAGCGTAGTTTTTCCACTTCCCGAAGAGCCGATAACGGCAACAACCTCGCCTTTTTCCATAGAAAAGCTGACGCCTTTAAGAACTTCGGTCTTATTGAATTTTTTGTATAAATCTTTAACTTCAAGTATTTTCATAAGGTACACCTCACACTTTGTAATAGTCGAACTTCTTCTCGATATATCCGAAAAGAAGTGTCAGTATACCTACGAATATAAGGTAGAACACTGCCGTATAGAAGAGAGGCCACATAAGACCGCTGCTTGCATAGTTCTGCGCCGCCTGAATGATTTCAACAATCATTATAACGCGTGCAAGAGCAGTATCTTTCACAAGTGTTATAACCTCGTTTGACATAGGTGCGAGGATTCTTTTAATAACCTGCATAAGTATAACCTTGAAAAACACCTGCGATTTTGTCATACCGAGGACCTGACCTGCCTCATACTGACCTCTTGCAATGCTTTCGATACCGCCACGGTATATTTCCGAGAAATAGCAGGCATAGTTTATAACGAAAGCTGCTACAACAGAGGAGAAACGTGAAAGAATAGGATAACCAAGTATAAAACCCGGCACATAAAACAGTATGATAACCTGAAGCATCAGCGGAACACCGCGGATTATCCAGACAAATGTTTTTACAAGATATGAAAGGGGCTTGAATTTTGACATAGAGCCAAAAGATATAATCAAACCTAAAGGAAGCGCTAACACAAGTGTTAGCGCAAAGATCATACAGGTTTTTTCAAGACCGCCCAGTAGACTTAAAGTAACTTTCCAAAAATCCATTATTACTTTTTCCTTTATCTAAAAATTATTCAATAGTTTCTGTTACCTGAAGAACATTCTCAAAGCCGTACTTCTTAGCAAGCTCCATAAGCTTTCCGTTTTCCTCAAGTTCCTTGATAGCTTCGTTAACCTTTGCTGTAAGGTCACTGCCCTTCTTGAAACCAACTGCGTAGATTTCAGAATCAAGCTCGATAGCTTCTACGATTGCAAGGTCTTTGTAGTCGCCCTGACCACAGATGTTCTTAGCAAGGATGATATCAACTACTGTGAAGTCAACTGCACCTGACTTAACTTCTGCAAATGCGTTAATCTGTGCTGTTGTTGCGAGAATCTTATCTTCGTCTGTAACTGTTGCTGCATAAGAAGCACCTGCGCTGCCGCCTTCAACACAAGCAGTCTTGCCTTTGAGGTCTTCTGCAGAAGTAATCTTTGCAGCATTTTCTGCCTTTGCTACGATACACTGCTGATTGAGCATATAGCCGTATGAGAAATCAACGAGATCGCTACGCTTTGTATCAACACCGTTGATGTTATCGGAAGAGTTAGCAGTAAAGCCGTTCCATACACAGTCGATTGCGCCTGATTCAAGCTCGTTGTACTTCTGTGCCCAGTCAATGATCTGGAATTCAACTTCCATACCGAGAATTTTACCAACTTCCTGAGCGAATTCTGTTTCGAAGCCTGTCCAAGAACCGTCTTCAAGCTGTTCGTTCATGTTCTCAAAAATTGTAACACCACATGTAAGAACATTGTCGTCCTTCTTTTCACCGCAAGCAGCAAACATTGTAACTACAAGCATAAGTGTAAGTATAAGTGCCAATAATTTTTTCATTTCAAAAACTCCTTTATCGTTAATGTGTTATTATATTACCACTCTACTGCGCTAAAGTCAAGGGTTTTTGGAAAATATTTTGTTTTACAAATAAAAACGCCGATTTCTCGGCGTTTCAGACTGTCGAAAAAGTCGGTCAAGCGCAAGCAAAATATAAAAATAAATATT
>CAYMHB010000037.1:0-13577 GCA_964390145.1 uncultured Oscillospiraceae bacterium | reverse complement strand
GGCGATTTCTTCCGACGGGCTTATTTTCCTTGCATCGCAAAAGAACGAAATTATTGAAACCCCCACCGAAAGCGATGTGAATACATTCGGTGTTATAGCAAAAATCAAGCAGGTATTAAAACTCCCTGACGGATGCGTAAGAATCCTCGTAGAAGGACAGTCAAGAGGCAAGTTAAATGGTTCTTTCATACAGGAGGCGCTTTATGAGGGCGAAGTAACTTATAAAAATTCGTCTGATAAGAATCTTTCTGTTGAGGAATATTCTGCGTTTTTAAACCAGATTCATTATCTTATCAATGACTACATTGAACTTAATCCGAAACTTAAGTCAGAATCGTTTTTGAAGGAACTTCCAGAGACCGACCCCTCTGCGCTTTCCGACACGATTGCGTCTAATCTCATCAGAGACAACGCGGACAAACAGGAGCTTCTTGAAATTACAAATGTCAAAAAAAGACTTCTCAAACTGATTGATATAATGACAAAAGAAGTCAAGATTCTTGATGTTGAGAACATCATTGCCGCGAAGGTTAAACAGCAGATGGACGACCATAATCAGGAATATTATCTTCGCGAGCAGCTTAAAGCAATCCGCGAGGAACTTGGTGATGACAGCGAGGATGAAACCTTGGAGCTTCGCGCAAAAATAGAAAGTGTTCCAATGCCTGAAGAGGTATATGAAAAGGCGCTTCGCGAACTGCGAATTCTTGGCAAGCTCTCCCCTTCTTCGCCTGAGAGCAATATTTCAAGAAACTATATTGACCTTGTATGTTCTCTTCCATGGGAAACATATACGGAAGAAAATACCAGCCTTGAAAACGCAAAAGGAATTCTTGAGCGCGACCATTACGGTATGGAGAAAGTCAAAACAAGAATTCTTGAGCAGCTTGCCGTTATAAATCGCTGTGGCTCGCCTGCCGGAAGCATACTTTGTCTTTTGGGCGCCCCCGGCGTTGGTAAAACTTCTATTGCAAAATCCATTGCAGAAGCAACCGGCAGAAATTACGCAAGAATAAGTCTTGGCGGTTTGAAAGATGAATCCGAACTTCGCGGACACAGAAAAACATATGTCGGCGCGATGCCCGGAAGAATCGTAAACGCGCTTAAACAGGCAAAATCATCTAATCCGCTTATTCTTCTTGATGAAATTGACAAGATTGGGGCAGACTATAAAGGTGACCCCTCCTCCGCCCTTCTTGAAGTTTTAGACGGTGAGCAGAATGTTGCATTCAGGGATAATTACCTTGAAGTGGGACTTGATTTATCAAAGGTTCTTTTTATTGCTACTGCAAATGATATGTCAACTGTCCCTGCACCACTTCATGACAGATTGGAAATAATTGAACTTTCAAGTTATACTGCTGAGGAAAAATTTAACATTGCGAAAAAGCATCTTATTCCCAAACAATATAAGAAGCACGCGATTGAAAAAAAGCATCTTAAAATTTCAGACGGTGCTGTAAGGGAAATCATCTCATCCTACACGCGCGAGGGCGGTGTGCGAAAACTCGAACGCGAAATCGCAACGCTTTGCAGAAAGTGTGTTGTAGCTCTCTCTGAAGGCAAAAACTCGCTCTCGGTAACAGAGAAAAACCTCTCGGAATATCTGGGTGCTAAAAAGTACATCGACGATGAAATTTCACGTACGGCACTAATCGGTGTTGCAAACGGACTTGCGTGGACACAGGTTGGCGGTGAACTGCTCCAATGCGAAGCGGCAGCACTTGACGGTACCGGTAAGGTTCAAATTACAGGTAAGCTTGGAGATGTAATGAAGGAATCCGTTGAAGCGGCAATTTCATTTGTCCGTTCAATTGCACAGTCGCTTGATATTGACGTTGATTTCTACAAGAAAAAGGATATACATATCCATTTTCCCGAAGGCGCAGTTCCAAAGGACGGCCCGAGTGCAGGTATCACAGTTGCAACAGCACTTGCAAGTGCTCTCTCCTGTGCCCCTGTCCGCAGCGATATTGCTATGACGGGCGAAATATCACTGCGCGGCAGAGTTCTTCCTATCGGCGGTTTAAAGGAAAAAACTCTCGCTGCATACAGAGTGGGAATCCGCAATGTTATTATTCCTAAGGATAACTTAAAGGATTTAGAGGAAATCCCCGAGAATATTAAGAGCGAAATTACTTTTTACCCTGTCAGCCAAGCGAGTGAGGTTATCAAGCTTTCTCTGCTTTTTGATAAAAAGAAAGATAAAATAAACCTCGCTGTAGCAGGCAAAGAAAGGACAAATACGCATGAATATACACAATGTTAACCTGACGATATCTGCAGTATCGCCCAAGCAGTATCCCGACACAAAATTTCCCGATATTGCTTTTGCAGGACGCAGTAACGTCGGTAAAAGTTCTTTTATAAATAAAATGCTTAACCGTAAAAGTCTCGCCCGTACCAGTTCAAAACCCGGCAAGACGGCTACAATCAATTTTTACAACATTGATGACACACTTAACTTTGTAGACCTTCCCGGCTACGGATACGCAAAGGTAAGCAAGGAAGAAAAGAAAAAATGGGGCAATATGATTGAAACTTATCTTGATACGCGCGAAACACTTGCCTGCACAGTTCTTCTTGTGGATGCGCGTCACAAGCCTACAAACGACGATATCATAATGCTCAACTATATCCGCGAAAGACACGGATTTGCGTTTGTTGTTGCAACAAAGTGTGACAAGATTGCAAAAACTAAATTAAACGAGTATCTTGATGAAATTTACTACATCTTGGGACTTGAAGATGACGATATTATGATGCCATTCAGTGCAGAAACAGGTATGGGAAGCGAAGATATATGGGAAGCTATATATGAGCTTTGCGAAATAGAAAGTTAATTTAAGTTGTGCCTTGTGCACAACTTGGAAATATTTTTAAAGAGGTGTTTTATATGAAATTCCAAGGAACTAAGACAGAACAGAATCTTCTTGCCGCATTTGCAGGTGAGTCACAGGCAAGAAACAAGTACACATACTTTGCGTCTGTTGCAAAAAAAGAAGGCTATCAGCAGATAGCGGCTATTTTTGAACAGACTGCGAACAACGAAAAAGAACATGCAAAACTCTGGTTCAAGCATCTTGAACTTCTCGGCGGAACAGCTGAAAACCTTAAAGCCGCTGCCGAAGGCGAAAATTATGAATGGACCGACATGTACAAATCATTCGCTGAAGATGCTGATGCTGAAGGCTTTACAGCGCTTGCTGCACAGTTCCGCGCAGTAGCAGAAATCGAAAAATCTCACGAAGAACGCTATCGCGCACTTCTTAATAATGTTGAGATGAAAAAGGTATTTGAAAAAGCCGAAGAAGAAATCTGGGAATGCAGAAACTGCGGTCATCTTGTAATGGGAAAGAAAGCTCCTGAAGTTTGCCCCGTATGTAATCATCCTCAGAGCTATTTTGAAGTAAGAAAAGAAAACTACTGATTAAAAAAACGCCGATTGGTAAGGCCACAGCCAATCGGCGTTTTTTTAATCTTCATAAATGCTATTCATAAGTTCTCTGTTTCTCTTTTTGCGTGCCGCGTGCCTCTTCTGACGCAATATTCTTCTGCGCCGACGCTCAGCCATGATAAGAATAAATATCACAAAAGCTATTGTTACAAAAAGCCACGGAGACGTAACAAACACTATCATTTTATTAACAATAAACGTTATCGGATCTAATTTATAACTCTTCTTCGCCAGAAGATTTACCGTTCCTATGGACTCCCCGTTTACAAAATACTCACGCGTTCCTACGATTGTATTTTCCTTAATCGGAGCACTTACCTTATTTGGAATATTATCCTTATGTGTAATTTCCAAGTGTTTTGTATCTTTTGTTTTAATAAATGATACATTGCTTTGGGTTTTTAGAATAAGTTTTTTCTCGCGTCTTGCATTTTCAAGAACAGTCTGTGCAACTATTTCATCTTGCTTCACAACAGTTTCAGAAACGTAGTTTCTAAAGACATAGTCAAACATATTTTTGCAATCCTGAAAACTTTGCGCTACGTTATCAACAGTATCAGCCTCAAAAACAAGTGCTAAAAGAGATATTGATTCCTTTTGTGCCGAAGCAGCAATACAGCTTTTTGCTTCAACGCTGTAACCTGTCTTTATTCCTGTTGAATACTTGTAATAATAATCGCCTCTTAAAAGGTTGCTTACAAAATGGTTTCTGTTTGTAATCTTTCTGGCAGTATGACATTTTTCAGTAGCGGGTATGCTATATGACTTGGCTTTTACGATTTCGGCGAAAGTCTCATTTTGCATTGCTGCACGCGCAAGTATAGCCATATCCTCTGCCGTTGTGTAGTGACGCTCATCATGCTCTCCGGTAGGATTTGTAAAGCATGTGTTCTTCATGCCCAGCTCTTCTGCACGTTTATTCATCAGAGTCACAAAATCATCTATACTTCCCGATGTTTTTTCTGCAAGAAGGTTTGCGGCATCAGATGCAGATGAAAGCATCATTCCGTAAAGAAGTTGTCTTACAGATAATTTTTCGTCCTTTATAATTCCCATCTTGCTATCGCCTGCAGCAATATTGGAAATAGCCGTATCGCTGGCAGGGACAAGTTCTTCAAGATTACAGTTTTCAAGCACCAATAGGGCTGTCATTATATTTGTAAGCGCCGCAGGATAAACCTTTTCACCTGCTTTTTTCTGATAAAGCACAGTCCCTGTTTTCAAATCAAGAAGGATTACATGCGGAGATTCAGCTGTAAGCTTTGTTATCTTTTCTTCTTTACTAACTTCTTTTTCAGGCGCTGCAAATGCGCAGGAAAAAGAAAGCAGCAGTACAACCGTTAAGGCGTACACTATTATCTTCTTTTTCATTGAATTATTTATCCTTTTTTAAACTCTTTACTGCTTCTATAAAGGCTTGATCTTCTGCGATATTCTCACTGTCAGCCCTTGGAGCAGAAACTTTAATATCAGGAGTAATCCCCTCATTGATCCATTTTCCGTCGGGAGTATAATTTTTATGGGTAGTAAGTTTTATCGCCCCTTCCGAAGGGCTAAGAGGATTCAGTGAAATTACGGTTTGTGTAACACCTTTTCCAAACGTTTTCTCACCTACTATTGTTCCTCTTTTATTTGCTTGTATAGCCCCTGCAAAAACCTCTGAAGCACTCGCGGAAGCGCCGTTTACAATAACTGCAAGCGGAATATCTGTACTTCCGTCTTTGGCTTTGTAGTAGTGTTTTTTACCATCTTTATCAGCAGTGTACATAACTACTTCATCATCCAGAAAGATATCGCACATATTGATTGCGCTGGTAAGTTCTCCACCTGGGTTATTGCGAAGGTCTAATACAATTCCTTTCACCGATTTATCGAGACTTCCGACTAAATCGCTGAATTCTTCATATGATGTCTCTGTAAATCCGCTGTATTTTATATAACAGATATCATCTATTATTTGCGAATTAACTTTATACATGTTGACATCTTCTCGTTTGAGAGTAACTGTTAATTCATCTTCTCCGCGTATGAGTATTATCTCAACATCTTTTTCAAGAGGGTTTTTTACTCCCACGCCCTTAAGATACAGCACCGCATCATTAAGGTCTGAATCGGCATATTCTTTGCCGTCGATAGTCTTTATGAGGTCACCGCTTTCGATTCCAGCCTTGTCTGCGGGAGAACCATCAATAGCAGCTATAATTTCAATGCGCTTTTTTTCAGTATTTGCGAAAACTTCGGCACCGATTCCGTAGTAATGACCGTCTATAAGGGTCATCAATTCCTCTAAATTTTCCTCATTATAATATTCTGCATAATCATCGCCGATTGAATCAAGAAGCGCATTTATTGCACCTTCTTCACTTGATTTATGGTCATACTCTCCAACGTATGAAGATTCAATCAAAGAAAGAACCCTGAAAAACTTCTTATATGGAAAATCAATACTGCTCAGCAGTATAAAAGCAAGCACAGCAATAAAAACTACTGTTGAAGTAAAAGTTATTAAAACTGTTTTTATCGTCTTGCGGTCTTTCAATATGATTTCCTACTTTCAAAGAAGATAATAAAACCTTATCGGGGACTTACATACCCCAATGGGTCAGTTGTTGCACCGTTCACACGCACTTCATAGTGAAGATGAGGCCCTGTAGAAACACCGGTTGAGCCTACTTGGGCAATGACCTGTCCTTTTGTAACTGTATCACCGCTGGACACAAGAAGTGTACTGCAATGTCCGTAAAGCGTTGTCAATCCGCTGCCGTGGTTTATGATTATACATTTTCCGTAACCGCCGTTTGTTGTTGCCAGAGTTACGACGCCGTCTGCACTTGCCACAATATTAAGTCCGTATCCTGCACCAATATCAATACCTGAATGGAATTTTTGCACCTTATATACAGGATGCAATCGGTAACCGTAGTAACTTGTTATTCTTGTAACACCCGGAACCGGCCAGACAAAAGCACCACCCGCGTAATTTACGGGGTTTCCGTCATATGAAAGGGCTTTTTGATTTTCTTTTATCAAAGCTTGCTCTGCCGCTTCAGCAGCTTCGTAAATAGCCTTGTAATTTTCAACATCCTTTTCTGCCTTTTCAAGAAGAATTTTCTTTTCCTCAAGCACTGCATTCAGCGCAACTTTCTTTTCCTCAAGATTTACCGCATTTTCTTCCTGTCTTGCAAGAGTATCCTCAAGTTCTTTTTTGGTTGTTTCTATCTTTTTCTTTGTTGCTTCAAGATTAGAAAGGATTTCTCTGTCATACTTAACAATCTGAGATATCATATCAAGTTTTGAGAGTAAATCACCGAAATCAGTTGCAGAAAAAAGAATTTCAAGATACTTGATTTCACTGTTTTCATACATTACTCGTGCACGGTCCAGAAAAAGGTCTTCATAAGATTTATACTCTTCTTCTGCCTGCACAAGTTCCTCCTCTTTAAGCACAATATCTGCTTTTGTTTGTTCAATCTGTGCCTCAAGAGCGGTGATCTCCAATTCAGTATCACTGATTTGGCTGTCAATAGAATTGAACTCAGCAAGTGCTTTGTCCTTTCTCTTTTCGGAGTCTTCCAAATTCTTCTCTGCCTGTTCTTTCTTGTCTTTAGCATCGTTAAGCTGCTTCTGCGTCGCCGCCAAAGCCGGCCCGACGACAGAAACTATGAATGCGACAGCTACAAGTATTGCACAAAGAATCGCAACTATTCTTTTCGTTTTTTCTCTGTTCTTCTTTTTCTTACTCATGGTAAAATTCTCCTTAGCGAGATCACACCTTGAGATGACGCTTAAGCGACAATCCGCTTCCAAGTGCTCCCATTAAAACTCCAAACAGTGCCATTCCTATTGCCAACGGCAATATGCACTCCTGCAGAGGTATAAAATCAAATAATGTGATAATTGAAGCAATCGTTGAAATCACGGCGCTATATCCAAATGCAATTATTGTGAAAGACACCAAGAATCCAAGCGAACCAATCAGGATACCTTCTATTATGAAAGGCATTCTGATAAAGTGGTCAGTTGCACCAACAAACTTCATAATCTGAATTTCGGTTCCGCGTGCATGAACGCTTAACTTAATTGTGTTCTGAATAATAAATATTGCAATAAGCAAAAGTACGAGCATTGCAATAGCACTACCGTTTTTCACAGCCGCAGTGAATTTTACAACCTTGCTTATAATATCCTGACGGTTTTCAACTTCTTCAACACCGTCTACACCTTTGATAAATCTTACTGTATCTTTGGAATCTCTGATATCTTCGAGTGAGATTTTAATGCTGCTTCTGAGGAACTTCTTTCCTTCAAGACCGTCAAGAACGCTTGCATTCTCACCAAAACTCTTTTTAAAATTATTCATCGCCTGTTCCGGAGTCTCCAATTCGGCGTTTGCGACATTTTCAATACTTAAAATCTCATTGTAAATGTCCTGCTGTTGTTCACTGGTTGCATCAAAATCAAGACGTGCAATGAGTTCGCATTGTGACTCAATCTGTGCACTGATACTATTTATATTGAGTGTGAACAGAAAAAATACACCAAAAAGGAACAAACAACAACTTACCGTAATGAATGACGCAACGGTCATAATACCGTTTCTTACAAACGAACTTAGTGCACTTTTAAAATAATACTTAAACGCCAAGATTGTACACCCCTTTTTCCTCGTCTCTTACGACACAACCGTTTTCAAGTTGTATAACACGCTTTTGCATATCGTTTACAATTTTTTCAGAGTGAGTTACCATTACGATAGTTGTTCCCATCCTGTTAATCTCTTCAAAAAGATTCATAACCTCTGTAGATGTTTCCACATCAAGATTTCCTGTCGGCTCGTCCGCAATTATAAGAGAAGGACTGTTTACAAGTGCTCTTGCAATACTTACTCTCTGCTGCTCGCCGCCTGAAATTTCGTTGGGATAATTTCCTGCACGGTCTTTAAGACCAACTATCTCTAAAATTTTGGGGACCTTTCTTTTGATTTCCTTTTTCCTTTTTCCTATGATTTCCATTGCGAAAGCAACGTTTTCATATACAGTTTTATTAGGAAGAAGTCTGAAATCCTGAAAGACTACGCCCTGCGCGCGTCTCAAATACGGGATTTTAGAGCGTTTAAGGGCATTTACAAAAATGCCGTCTACTATTACATCTCCGCTTGTAGGCTTGATTTCACCTGTCAAAAGTTTTATTGCTGAACTTTTTCCTGCACCGGTTTTACCTACCAAAAAGACAAATTCGCCGTCTTCTATCTTGAATGAGACATTGTCAAGACCAATAATATCTTTATCATATACGACTGTGACATTTTTAAATCTTATCATACTACCACTCCTTCGTCATATACGCATTGGTTTGGATACAAGGTACTTTTTAACCATGAGCGCAACCTTGAATACGATTGCGTGGTCGAAAATCCTGAGGTCAAGACCTGTGATTTTTCTTACCTTGTCAAGTCTGTAAACCAACGTATTTCTATGAACGTAAAGCTGACGGGATGTCTCGGATACGTTAAGATTATTTTCAAAGAATTTCTGTATTGTATAAAGCGTTTCCTGATCAAGCGAGTCAATGGAATCCTTCTTGAAAACTTCTGAAAGGAAGAGTTCGCAAAGAGTCGTCGGAAGCTGATAGATAAGACGCGCAATACCGAGATTGTCGTAATTCATAATGAATTTTTCTCCGTCAAAAACTTTGCCTACTTCAAGAGCTATACGCGCTTCCTTGTAGCTTTTTGCAATGTCCTTAATGCTGGGCGCAATAGTTCCGATACCAAGGCGTATATTAACCATAGCCTCACTTGCAACAGTATCTGCAATCTGCGCTGCGATATTGTCAAGGTCGCTTGCATCTGTTCCCATTTTAACTTCCTTTACAACGGCAATCATGTTGTTGTCAAGGTCTATTACAAAATCCTTGCCGTTATCGGGGAAAATTCCGCTGATGATATCATAAACATCTATACCTCTGATATCTTCATACTGCAGGGCAAAAACTGCTCTGTCAACATCAAAAGAAAGACGCAGTTCTTTACTCTTCATGAAAACATCACCGGGAAGTATGCTGTCAGCAAGCATATTTTTAATAAAGTTTGCCTTGTCATACTTATCGCTATGAATCTGTCTTATGGAACCTATGTAAGATGAAAACATTTCAATATGTGTAACGAGAGATTCATCCTCACCGTTTATAAATGCAATATAATCAACCTTGCTTCTTGAGGTTACGGTATAAAATGTGCATCCGAAAGCTCTGGTAATTTTTTTCTCGCTCTGTGTACACAAATCAAAAATTTCAGGAACATTCTCCTCCACTGAAGGAACTCTGCCTGAAGCAGTTACTGTTCCATTACCTTCAATAATACCGATATGAAGACCAAGAATTTTGCTTGTCTGATCAAGTATATTGTTGAGATATTTGTTTATCAAATCAATTCCCTCCTATGATAGTTGGTGACATAGATATACATATATATAATAACACTTTATTAGTAATATTTCAACAGTTTTTTGTTATTCTTTACAAATTTGTTACAAATTTTTCTCAGGCTTGCACAATCAAAAAAAACTTTTTGACATATTATGATAATGTAAATAAATTGGGAAAGGATTTTTAATATGCTTGCAACTGTTGCTTCCTCCACTTCTGCAAACAGGCTCAGGCGCAAACTTCTGGAATTCGGAGTCACATCTTCAGTTATTCAAACTCCGCACACTCTTACAAAAGATGGATGCGGATACAGTTTGCGATTTGAAGAAACAGCAAAAATGATTGTTGAAAAAACTGCTACAGAACTTGGAATAAAAATACGGGCGCTCTATGCCGAATTAACGGAAGATGAAAAAAGAGTTTATCGCAGAGTTTAAAAGGAGGTCTCTATGATTTATTTAGATAATGCTGCCACTACTTTTCCTAAGCCGAAATCAGTTATTGACGCCGTGAGTGATTTTATGAAAAACTGTGGCGGAAATCCTTCACGCGGTGGTCATGCGCTTTCGGAGTTAAGCGGAGAAAAGATTTTTCTTTGTCGGGAGGAGCTTGCTTCACTTATAGGAATAAATTCTCCTGAGCAAATTATATTCACAAAAAACACTACCGAAGCCCTTAATCTCGCAATAAAAGGAGTTCTTACCCGCGGTGATGAAGTAATTATTTCTTCCATGGAACACAACAGCGTTTTGCGAGCATGTGTCGATCTGGAAAAAGAAGGGGTTATACTTAAAATTGTTCGGGCAGACAGCAGCGGTATTGTAAACCCCGATGATGTTTCCGAGCTGATAACCAACAAAACAAAACTAATATGCATCACTCATGTTTCAAATGTTACAGGAAGCGTAAATCCGATAAGAGAAATATGTTCAATCGCACGAAAAAATGGGGTTTTAATGCTGCTTGACGCAGCACAAAGCGGCGGTATTTTAAATATAGATACATCCTGCGGAGATATGATTGCATTTGCAGGGCACAAGGGACTCTACGGTCCGATGGGAACAGGCGCTCTTTATATATGTAAAGGCATAAAGCTTGACACTCTTTTAGAGGGCGGAACGGGAAGTTTTTCTGAAAGTGCTCTTATGCCAGACTCGTTTCCCGACCGCTTTGAGGCAGGAACACTAAACGCCTGCGGAATAGTCGGTTTATACGAAGGAATACGGTTTGTAAAGAAAGAGGGCGTTCGTGAGAAGGAAAAAGAACTCGCTGATTTCTTGATTTCTCAGATGTCCGCTGTCAAAGGGGCTAAAATCATTGGCAAACCTTCTGTTGGAGTTGTGGGACTTCGTCTGAACGGACATGACTGCGTTGACGTGGCTACAAGGCTTGATAGAGAGTATTCCATAGCAACCCGCGCGGGGCTGCACTGCTCACCCATAGCTCACCGAACTCTGGGAACAATTACAAGCGGTTTATTACGCTTTTCAACAGGATTTTTTAATACAAAGGAGGAAATCTCCACCGCGGCATATGCACTTGAAAATATACTCAAAAATTAAAATTGTGTTACAAGGTAAAAAAAGACTTTTTTTACCTTGTTTTTTATTGTATAATAATAAACAGGTAATTCTACAACAAAGGTGGTCGAGATTTTTGTTAGAAACTATATTCAGCAACATCCCTGCTTCCCTTTTGACATTTCGCTTTACGGACATATTGGATATAGCTATTGTTGCCTACATATTCTACAAGTTATCCGCATTTGTTCGTGAAACAAGGGCAGGTACATTGGTGAAAGGTAGTATCCTTTTACTTATTTTTACATGGTTAAGTACTTACTTGCAACTTAACACAATAAACTATTTGTTGCGTAATCTTACTCAGGTTGCTATTTTTGCCTTTGTTGTAATTTTTCAGCCCGAACTCAGGCGTGTCCTCGAAAAGGTTGGAAGAACCACTTTCTCTTCCCTTTTTTCTCAGGAAGATAACAGTAGTGCTGAAAAAATCGCAACGGAAATTGCCTCTGCAGCTGTTGCGATGTCAAGCAGACGTATAGGTGCACTTATAGTTTTAGAACGCAATACTAAAATCGGAGATATCATTCGTACGGGTTGTCCTATTGACTCAACCATTTCAAGTGAGCTTCTGATTAACATCTTTATTCCTAACACACCACTCCATGACGGCGCTGTGATTATACGAGAAAATAGAATTCTCGCTGCAAGATGTATTCTTCCGCTTACACAAAACGAAACTTTAAGCCGAGAATTCGGAACAAGACACCGTGCGGCACTTGGTCTTTCTGAAGGTTCTGATGCGGCAATAATCGTTGTCAGTGAAGAAACCGGTAAAATCAGTTTCACATTAAACGGTGATATGAGCCGCAATTATACAGAAGAGACTCTTAAAAAAGTAATTTTAAAGGTTCTTTCCTCCGACTCTGAAAAGGGTACAGATAATGCACTTTCAAAATGGAAGGAGCGCTTGAAATGGAAAAAATAAAACGTGAAAAGCTTGCTGCAAAGATTGTTTGCGTTGCCCTCGCTATTATATTTTGGCTCTTCGTATTATATCAGGAAAACCCATCTACCACAAAAACTGTGAGGGATGTTCCCCTTTCTATCACGGGAGAGCAGGCTCTTAAAGAAAATGGATTTTCAGTCTATTCTATATCTGAAAAAGATGTTGACGTAAGCGTAACTGCAAAAAGATTGAATCTTCCGATATTTTCAAAGAAAACTCTCACTGCGGGAGTAAATGTTTCATCCATTAAGAAAAGCGGAACGTACACACTGCCCGCGACGGTAAGTGCTACGGCAGATGCCAGCGCAAGTTATTATGTGAAAGATAAAGACATTGTAGTAGTGATTGAGCCTATCGAAAAAACCACCTACGAGATAGAAATTGACATTTTGGATCCTGCCGATAATTCACTGATTATAAGCTCACACGAGTTAAGCAGGGAAAAAGTAACAGTTACTGCACCAAAAAGCTTAATTGATGATATTGCACACATAAAGACAGAACAATTTGTGCCTGAAAAGAATAAGACCGAGCACACAGCTAAAATTGTGGCATACGGTAAAGACGGTAAAATTCTAAGTGGTGTGCAGTGCTCTCCGGATGAAGTCAAAATTACTTATTCGTTACAATCAATAAAAACTGTACCTGTTATTCTATCTGCAACAAACGGACAGAAAATCTCTTTACCATCTGACTACGATATAACTATTCAGGGCTTTGGAGATACTTTCGATGCCATTGAAAAGATTGAAACTGAAAAGATTAACCTTTCCCGATACGAAGAAGGCGAAACAGTAAAAGTCGATCTTAAGATTCCAAAAGATGCAAAAGTCGTTGATGGTTCAAATGAAATAGAAGTGGTTTTGACGGAAGAATATTACAACTGACATAACTATAGCAAGGCAGAAGTTTTAAAGGTCACCACCAAACTTCTGCCTTGTTTTTTCTTCAGATAATGAAGAGTCTTTAATAGAATTTAATTCCGCGCAGAACGGCGTTTATAGATCCGAAAAACAAAAAAGACGGATGCACAATATGTGCATCCGTCTCAGTGTGTCGATAAACCTATCGGCACGCTGGCAGACGAGGAAAAAGGAAGGTAAATTTGTTCAGCACGAACTCGTCGGCGTACGAGGGTACGATAGAGGGCGTGTTGAACGAAAGCAAG
>CAYMHB010000036.1:0-14944 GCA_964390145.1 uncultured Oscillospiraceae bacterium | reverse complement strand
GCTTTGATATTGTTCATCAAGCCCACCCATTTAAGCTGATTTTCAGCCTTTAATTGCTCTGTAACACCTTGTTGTTCGGCGAGTAAAGGAATAAGTCTGTCAAGCTAATTTAGCGCCAATGATACTAAAAATTCCAAATAATATAGACAACACAACAAAAATGCAGACAGTTAGAACAACTGTCTGCAAAATAGATTGAACATTGTTACGAGGCACTATGCCGTAGCGTGGAAAAGGCAAAATTACGCATCCTCTATGGTATTCATTTTCCACGATATTTACAAGCACATAAAATCACTATTTTATACGCTTCTTTTCCCATTATAATCCATATTTTAGGCATCAAAATAGACCTCAAGATTTTTCATCTTAAGGTCTATTTTTCTGTTTTTAAAGAATATTAAATTTTGCCCCTAACAGAATATTTATATTTGCCCTTTAACATGTTTATTACTCCCACTCAATCGTTCCAATGGGCTTGGGTGTAAGGTCGAGAAGGACGCGGTTGATGCCTTCTACCTCGTGTGTAATGCGGTTTGTAATCTTGTGAAGTATCTCGTAGGGAATTTCCTCAATAGTAGCAGTCATCGCATCAGTAGTATTGACCGCACGAATGATTGCAGGCCAACCTTCGTAGCGCTTGTCGTCTTTTACGCCAACGCTCTTCATATCGGGGACTGCGATGAAATACTGCCATACAGTTTTTGCAAGACCGCAGTTATCAAATTCTTCACGAAGGATTGCGTCTGCCTCACGAAGAGCGTGAAGTCGGTCGCGTGTGATTGCGCCAAGGCATCTTACACCGAGACCGGGGCCGGGGAACGGCTGGCGGTAAACCATTTCGTCGGGAAGTCCGAGTGCGCTGCCTAATACCCTTACCTCATCCTTGTAGAGAAGCTTAACGGGCTCTACAAGCTCCATTTCCATATCTTCGGGAAGTCCGCCTACATTGTGATGTGCCTTTACACCCTTACTTTCAAGGATGTCGGGGTAGATTGTACCCTGTGCAAGGAACTTGATATCTGTAAGTTTTGCAGCTTCTTCGTCAAACACCTTGATAAATTCGCCACCGATAATTTTTCTCTTTGTTTCGGGGTCTGCCACATCTTTAAGAAGGTCGAGGAAACGGTCGGTGGCGTCTACATATATAAGGTTGGCGTCAAGTCCTTTTTCAAAAATTTCGATAACCTGTTCGCTCTCTCCTTTACGCATAAGACCGTGATTCACATGCACACACACGAGTTGTTTGCCGATAGCCTTGATAAGAAGTGCAGCAACAACTGATGAGTCAACACCGCCTGAAAGTGCAAGAAGAACCTTCTTGTCACCAACCTGCTCGCGAATGAGTTTCACCTGCTCATCGATAAATTTGTCTGCCAATGCTTTTGTAGTAATACGCTCCATTGAGTCGGGTCTTACATTTGTGTTCATATAAATCTCCTCCTGTATTTATTCAATCAATCCTCAAAAAGAGGGGTTGAAAAATATCTTTCTGCTGTGTCGGGTAAAACTGTTACTACTGTTTTGCCCTTACCAAGTTTTTTTGCAAGTTTGATTGCCGCTGCAACATTTGTACCGCTTGAGATACCGCAAAGGATACCTTCATTTGACGCGAGGTCTTTTGCAGTCTGTATTGCTTCCTCGTCCTTTATGATACAAATATCGCTGTATATATTCTGGTTAAGTATCGGCGGAATAAGTCCGTCACCGATACCCATCTGCAAATGTGTGCCGATAGAACCACCTGAAAGGATTGCCGCGTGTTCAGGCTCGACCGCCCAGATTGTGATGTCGGGGTTTTCTTCCTTCAGAACTTCGCCGATACCTGTGATTGTACCACCTGTACCGATACCTGAGCAGAATCCATGAATAGGTCCGTCAACTGCTTCTAAAATCTCGCGACCTGTGACATTTCTTTGCACGGCAAGGTTTGCGGGATTTTCGAACTGCTGCGGAACAAAAACATTTGGGTTTTCTCGTTGCATACGGAGAGCAGTCTGCAAGCACTCCTCAATACATTCACCAATATTACCTGCGTCGTGGATGAGCATAACATCCGCGCCGTAGTGTTTTACAAGTTTTCTGCGCTCCTCACTTACGGAATCGGGCATAATGATAAGAGTCCTGTATCCTCTTACAGCGCCGACAAGGGCAAGTCCAATTCCCTGATTACCGCTTGTGGGTTCTACGATGATTGTGTCTTTATTTATTTTACCCTCTTTTTCAGCTTCCAGTATCATATTGAATGCAGTACGTGTTTTGATTGAGCCGCCTACATTAAGGCCCTCAAACTTTACAAGGATGAGCGCACTGTCTTCGTCCACCATACGGGAAAGCTTGATTATGGGGGTTCTTCCTATTGCATCTAAGATGTTGTTATATATCATTTTTGACCTCCGATTGACAGTTGATACTATCAGTATATTAAAAACTGTCAAATCTTGCTTTATTTTATAGATTCTAACACAGTTTTTCGCACTTTTCAATGTTTTTTTACCAGAATAGCAAGGATAATTAAAAAAAATTCTCAAAGTTTAGGGCTTTGAGAATTTAGAGTTACTTTATTATATCCTTTATTACCTCTCCTGCGATGATAAGACCTGCCACTGACGGAACGAAAGCAATACTTGACGGAGTTCTTTCTCCCCCATCAGATGTTCTGGGTTCTTCTTTGGAATAAAGCACTTTGAGTGACTCAACACCCCTCTTTTTAAGTTCACGGCGCATTACGCGTGCAAGAGGGCATACAGTGGTATCGTAGATATCTGCCACTGTAAACTGCGTGGGGTCAAGTTTATTTCCCGTTCCCATTGAGCTGATTACGGGAACGTTTTGTTCTTTCGCCTTTACTATAATGTCAATTTTTGCTGTAACAGTATCTACTGCGTCAACGATATAGTCATATCGGGAAAAATCAAGCTCATCCGCATTTTCGGGCAAATAAAACATATTATGGGTATTAACCTCTGCCTTTGGGTTAATGCTTAAAATTCTCTCCTTTGCAACATCCACTTTACTGCGACCTATTGTGTCGTGGGTTGCAATAATCTGGCGGTTAATATTAGTGATGTTCACAGTGTCGCTGTCAATTAAATCAAGTGCCCCTACGCCACTGCGGGCAAGTGCCTCGACAACGTAACTGCCAACTCCGCCAATACCAAATACTGCAACGCGTGAGGAAGCGAGTTTAGAAAGCGCATTCTGGCCAATAAGCATCGCAGTTCGTGAAAATTCCTGCATGGTATCAGTCCTCTATAATAATTTCTTCAAGCGAGCGTTTGGGCACATTAAGTGTGCCGTCTTCGTCAATAAAGTATTTTACATCTCCGTCTTTCATATCACAGGAGATACTTTTCTGCGCACCTTCGCCTACTGCAAGAAGGTAAACAAGGCGCAGATTCTCGGGGATACCGAGAATTTTTGAAATCTCTTCTCGGTTTATTGACCCAAACCAACAGGTTGAAAGTTCGAGTTCAGTCGCACGAAGAGACATAGTTGTTATTGCCGCGCTTGCATCTGCTTCAAATGCGCCGCTTTTCTTTATATCAATATCTCCAAGAATTGCTATATAAGCAGTCGGTCTTTCGCCTTCTTTGGGTGCTCCGTCTTTAAGATATCCTGCCCATTTTGTGTGGGGAAATACTTTTTCAACTTCGTCTTTATCCGTAACAGTTCTGAATTTCAGAGGCTGAAGATTAGCCCCATAGGGAGCAAGTCGAGCGCAGTCAATAAGCTCGTGCAGTTCTGCCTTGTCAATTTTTCTCTGCGTAAACTTTCTTATAGTGCGTCTTTTTTCAATCGCTTCGCGTACATTCATATTATATCTTTCCTTTCAACCATTCTCTTTCCTTATCGGTAAGTGGTGCTTTTTCGATTAGTTCGGGGCGTTTTTGTGCCGTTCTTAAAATGCTTTGTTCTCTGCGCCATTTTTCGATATTCGCGTGGTGACCGCTTAAAAGTATTTCTGGCACTTCGCGTCCCATAAATTCAGGCGGTCTTGTGTACTGCGGATATTCCAGCAGTCCGTCATAATGGCTCTCCACACTTGCAGTTTCCTGACTGTCAAGCACGCCGTCAATCATACGGCTGACACAATCGATTAAAACCATTGACGGAAGTTCGCCACCTGTTAATACATAGTCGCCGATTGAAACCTCTTCGTCGACAATTTCTTCAATAATACGCTCGTCCACGCCCTCGTAATGTCCGCATAAAATCACGATATGCTCTTTCTTTGCAAGCTCTCTCGCCTTCTCTTGAGTAAGGGTTGCGCCCTGCGGAGACATATATATCACGTGGGGTTTTCTGTCCCCTGCCGCCGCCTTATATGCGTCATAGATTGGCTGAGGCTGCATAACCATACCACCACCTGCACCGTATGGGTAATCGTCAACACGGCGGTGCTTGTCGGTCGAGTAGTCGCGGATATTTATGTATTCTGTTTCAATGATTCCCTTGCCGATGGCTCTGCCGATTATGCTTTCAGAAAGAGCCTGCATCATTTCGGGGAAAAGCGTCAGTACGCTGAATTTCATTTATATCAATCCTTCAATGGGTGTAATGTGAATTATACCCTCTTTAATTTTTACATCATTCACAAATACGGGGATGTTTGGAATGAGCGCCTTCTCCCCATCTTTTTTTGTTATTTCCAGCAGATTTGATGCATTGTTTTCAATGACATCTGTAACTTTCCCAAGTTCTTCTCCGTCTGGCAAAATTGCGGTAAGACCGATAAGTTCAAAGAAATAGTACTCACCCTTGGGTAGTTTGGGAAGGTCCTCTTCCTTGGCAAAAAGTTTTGTGAATTTAAGCTTTTCGGCATCGTTTAATTCGTCGACACCGTCAAGTTTTAAGATAACCGACCCCTTGTGGAATTTCCACGAAAGGATTTTCACGGGTGTACTGTCTTCTTTATAAACGGTCTTGACTTTTTTGAAAAAGGTGTCTCCGTCTGTATAGTGAAGTGCCTTTACCTCACCACGAACGCCGTGTGTATTTACAATTTGCATTACATATATCATTTTATCACGCCCTCTGTATTATCTTACCATAGTTTAACATATTTATCTTTGTTATGCAACAAATAAAAAGCGGTTGCTTTAAGGCCACCGCCAGATAAGGAAGTAATGGTTTTGAAGCCTTATTTTCCGTTTATGCTTCGTAAAAAAATCATCTTTTAATATTTATTCTTGCAAGACCTGCCTCGGAAGTTTCTTTATAAGAGCGATGCATATCAAGGCCTGTTTCTTTCATTGTTTTAACAACATTGTCAAAAGAAATTTTTCTCGTATTCCACAAAAAGCTTGCTAAATTAACTGCATTTATTGCTCGCATGGCGGCAACTGCATTTCTTTCAATGCACGGAATTTGTACGAGTCCGCAAATTGGGTCACAAGTAAGTCCGAGATGGTGCTCAATGGCAATTTCTGCCGCATATTCGATTTTATCGATGGAAAGCTCAAAGAGTTCCCCAAGAGCAGCCGCAGCCATTGCGCAGGCGCTTCCGACCTCTGCCTGACATCCACATTCCGCGCCTGATATTGACGCATTTGTTTTTATTAAATTTCCAATGATTCCTGCACTCATAAGAGCGCGAACAATACTATCATCATTGAAATTATTTTTTTGTTGCTGATAATATAAAACTGCAGGTACTATTCCCGCTGCGCCGCACGTGGGAGCAGTTACAATTTTTTCTCCTGATGCGTTTTGCTCACCAACTGCAAACGCATATGAACAAACCATACGGCTTTCTCTTGTCACAGATGTTTCATCAATATGCTGACTATTAAAGAGCGATTTTGCCTTCTTCTGAACGCCTAATCCACCGGGGAGCGTTCCCGTGTCATTCAGTCCGTTTTTAATGGATGTTTTCATAGCCTCCCATACGCCATACATATAGTCAGAAAAGCCTTCATCTTCATTTTCTATAACATATTGCCAGAGTCTTATATTTTTTTCTTCGCAATATTCTGCTATTTCGCTGAATTTATCAAGTTTATAAATCTTTTCCGGTCTTTGTGCAGCATCATTTTCAAAAGCAATACTGCCGCCGCCTATGCTGAAAACCTTTACTCTTTCAAGTTCGACATTGTTCTTATAGGAAATAAGCTCCATTGTATTAGGATGCGGAATGTCTTCAGTAATGTCGTCAAATTCTATTTCACAATCGTATGGCAAGAATGTTTTTCTTATTACCTCATCTGTACCGTGCCCTTTTCCCGTTTTGGCAAGTGAACCGTAGAGAATTGCCCTGTAACTGTCTGCGTCTTTATTCCTTTCTCTGAAAACCATACACGCTTTTTCGGGACCGATTGTATGTGAACTTGACGGCCCTCTGCCTATTTTATAGAGCTGCGTCAGCGATTCCATGCCGCTATCTTCTCTTATTTTATCTGAGCGAAATTCATCCATTTTTATTTACCTCGCAAACTATTCAAGTACCTTAAAGCCAATCAATTCTTCACGCGCAGTAAGTTTTGAAACAAAGGAACTGTATGTTGCGCGTTTAACAAATTCGACTTCAACTTCTGCCATAACATTGCCGTTTGGAAGAGTTGTAAAACTAAAATCAATTATACCAACATTTTCCTCAGACAATTCTTCAACAAATTCGTGCATAACATCGCGGTTTGCAAACTCAAGTGAAAATCTGTGTCTCTTGGAATTTTCTTTCAGTTTTTTTGTGATTGGTTTTAAGATTATCATTATGAAAAGCATCAGGAAAACCGTAAAACAAGCAGGTATGTAATATCCTGCCCCCACGGTAAGTCCTACACAGGCTGTTGTCCAGACACCTGCAGCCGTTGTTATTCCGCGGATTTTATTCCCTGTTGCAATGATGCTACCCGCACCTAAAAAACCTATTCCCGATATTATCTGCGCACTCATACGCATAACTTCCTGAGGCACACCGTATGCTTCAGACATACAGATACTTGTTATCATAACAAGTGCTGAACCGAGGCACAATACCATATGGGTTCTGAGCCCTGCCTCGTGATTATTTCCGCCTCGTTCCACGCCGATAATTCCACCTAAAATAACGGCTGCGATCAATCTTAAAAGCAGTGTATAATCAAAACTTACAAAATCCATTTATATTATCTCCTTACTACTGCAAAACTATTTTGCAGTATTATAACTTCGCGTTTCTTTCATCAGATTTTTTTGCTTTTTCCATATCAATACCTCTTTGGTTATCAAGAACAAACTGAACGAAATTCTGTGCACCGTATATAAGAGCGTCTTCATCAAGCTTGAAGTCGGTCTGATGGGCTTTCTGATTGATTCCCTTTGCCTCGTTTCTTATGCCCACACGGAAGAAAACGCTGGGAACAATATCGGTAAATCTCGAGAAATCCTCTGACCCGAGAACATAATCAATCACAACTGCATTCTCTTTTCCCACGACCTTTTCCATACTTTCGAGCATCAGCTCTGAAAGATAGGGATTGTTATAAACACAGGTCGATTTCAGGGGTGCGTGAACTTTGATTTCTACTCCGTAAAACTCGGATAAGGTCTGTGCAAGCTTCTGTATTCGGTCGTGAATAAATTCACTTACCCCTACATCAAGAGTACGAATTGTTCCAAGCATAAGAGCTGAATCGGGTATAATATTCTGCGCTGTGCCTGCATTAAGCTTTGTAACGCGGCAAACCACTCTTTCCTTGGGGTCAACCTCGTTGGCGAAAATCGACTGAATTCCGTCATACATTTTTACCGCTATTGCAAGTGCGTCTATACCTTTATCATATGTTGTTGCGTGGACGCTTTTTCCACCCACCTCAATCTTGAAGTGACGGCTGGATGCACTTGAATTGCCTGGGCATATACCGAGTTTTCCCGAATCTACGGTGGTGCCTACATGAAGCCCCATCATAATATCAATGTCATCCATAACGCGGTTTTCAATCATCATTACTGCGCCGCTGGTAACGCCTTCTTCGCTCGGCTGAAAAACAAGTTTCACTCTGCAGGCGAGGTCATTTTCCATTTCCTTAAGCGCTTTGGCGGTGCCGAGCAAAATGGCTGTATGCGCATCGTGGCCGCAGGCGTGCATCATCCCCTCGTGACGTGAACGGTATTCACAGTCATTGGCTTCTGTCATCCTGAGAGCATCCATATCCGCACGGATACCGATAGTAAATCCTTCTTTATCGGGATTTATGTATCCTACAACGCTTCCCTTTCCGTATTTTTCGGTATATGGAATTCCCATTGACTCCAGTTCCCTTTTAACAAGCGCAACTGTTTTTGGCAGATCATAATCCACCTCGGGATACATATGTATTTCTCTTCTTAATTTAATTATATAATCCTTATCAATTTTTATCATTTTATTTTTCCTTCCTGAGATTTATTGAATTTATTTTACCACGTCATAATTGAATATGCAATTGATTTTTGTGCTGTTTTTATGTATAATACTGCTTAAGAGGTGCATCGTATATGGTAAATGGATTTATAAAAGATAGTTTTACAAGTGATTTGGGATATAAAATAACACATACAAGAGGTCAGTCCGCTGAAGATTCGACAATTTCGTATCTTCATCAGTCATCAAATTTTATCATTTATTATTTTATAAAAGGAAGCGGAAATATTAAAATCGAAGGTAAAAATTATAATATAAACGACGGAGATATTATATTTCTTAACACTCAGGAAATGTTTTGCTGTCGTATTGATGCAGATAAATATCACGAAAGGATCGTTATCCACCTTAGCGACGGAATTCTTAAGAATTTTCCCAAGGAATGCGGTGAATTACTCTCCCCTTTTATCAGCCGTGAAAAAGGGGACAAAAACATTATAGATGCCGAAACGGTAATAAATTACAATCTTCATCGTTTGATTGAAGATGCTCTCTTCTTTGCAAAAAAAGGCGGCAACAAAAACGAAATTCTTTCCCTTTGTAAAATAACCGAGTTTTTGCATTTTCTCGCAGAAGCAACTGAGAACAAAAAAGTTATAAAGACCACCCAGAACCCTACTGTAAACAAAGTCCTGAGTTTTCTGAATAACAACTTTACAAACCAGATAACCATTGATGATATTTCAAAAGAATTCAACCTTGATAAATCTTATCTCTCACATCTGTTTAAGGAGTATGTAGGTACCTCGATATGGAACTATGTTATATTCCGTAGAATTTCACATTTTAATAACCTAGTCCGTACAGGTGTATGCATTGAAGATGCAAGCCATAAGGCAGGCTTTAATAATTACTCCAATTTCTTCAGACTTTACAAAAAGCATACGGGAATTACCCCTAGCGAGTACAAATATAAAAAATCACCGCAGTAAATTACTGCGGTGATTTTTTATTAAAGTTGGTTTCTTATGATTTTGCCGCTTGTTGTTTTGGGAAGTGACTCACGGAACTCAACAATTCGGGGGTATTTATAAGGTGCGGTGTGCTCCTTAACATACATCTGAATTTCCTTTTTAAGTTCTTCGCTGGGAACTGTGTCGCGTGTCAAAACGATGCTTGCCTTAACTACCTGTCCGCGGATTTCATCGGGAGCAGCGGATACGCCACATTCAAGAACGTAAGGAAGTTCCATAATAACGCTTTCAATTTCAAATGGTCCTATTCTGTAGCCTGATGACTTGATAACGTCGTCAACTCGACCAACATAGAAATAGAAGCCGTCCTCGTCACGATATGCAACGTCGCCTGTGTGATAAAGTCCGTCGTGCCATACTTCGCGAGTCTTTTCCTCGTCCTTATAATAGCCTTTGAAGAGACCGCAGGGCACACGCTCGCTTGTGCGGATAACGATTTCGCCGTTTTCGCCGACATCAACGCTGTTTCCATCGGAGTCAACGATATCAACATCGTAAAGCGGAACGGGTTTACCCATAGCACCGAGTTTGTACTCTCTGCCGTAAAGGTTACCGATAAGACAGGTTGTTTCTGTCTGACCGAAACCTTCCATAATACGAAGACCTGTAAGGTTTTTAATCTGCTTATAAACTTCAGGATTAAGCGCTTCGCCTGCTGTATTTGCGTGCTGAACGGAAGACATATCGTATTTTGAGATGTCTTCCTTCATAAGCATTCTGTACATTGTGGGCGGTGCGCAGAAGGTTGTTATGCCATATTCAGAGAAGAGCGGAAGGATATCTGCCGCGTCAAACTTATCGAAATCATATACAAAGAGTGCTGCTTCGCAAAGCCACTGACCATAGATTTTGCCCCATGCCGCCTTTGCCCAGCCTGTGTCAGAGATTGTAAGATGCAATCCTTCGGGGTCAACACAGTGCCAGTAGTTAGCAGTATGGAAATGGCCGAGCGGATATGTGTATGCGTGAAGTGCCATTTTGGGATTGCCTGTTGTACCTGAAGTAAAGTACATAAGCATATCGTCGCTGCCGCAGGGAGAATCAGCCTTTCTTTCGTAGGTATCGGGGAAATTCTTGTACTCTTCGTCAAAGTTTCTCCAACCGTCACGGCAGCCGCCTACAAGGATTTTTTCCTTGAGCGCGGGAGCGTTCTTCGACCCGCTTTCTGCGCGGTCTGCAATATCGTCGTCTGCAGTACAGAGGATAGCATCAACGCCCGCCGCATTGTAGCGATATTCGTAGTCGTGCTCCTGAAGAAGATAGGTTGCAGGAATTGCTACTGCGCCAATCTTATGAAGTGCAAGAATTGCAATCCAGAACTGATAATGACGTTTTAATACAAGCATAACCTTGCTGCCCTTTTTAATTCCGATTGATTCAAAATAGTTTGCACAACGTGCAGATTCGCGCTTGAAGTCAGCAAATGTAAATCTGCGCTCTGTTTTATCCTTGGAAAGATGGAGCATCGCAAGTTTTTCGGGTTTCTTATCTGCTATTGCATCAATAACATCGAATGCGAAGTTGAACTTGTCCTCGTTCTTGAAAGAAATCTTTTCAAGGCAACCGTTTTCATCTTCAACAATGTCGATAAAGTTGTTATACACTCGCTTATATTCGCGGTGTGGTTTATATTTTGTCTTAACAATAGCTTTTTCTTCTTCTTTTGTTTCTTTCTTGTCTGCGTTAAGAACTATTGCGTAAAATTCACAGTCCTGTCCGCCAACGGCAACCATACCGTGAGGGGCGGAACTATCGTAGTAGATGCTGTCGCCTGCGTAAAGAATTTCACTGTGTCCGCCAACCTGAACCTTGAGAGAACCGCTGATTACGATATCAAGCTCCTGACCGTCGTGGCTTGCAAGTTCAATATCTCCGCGTTCTGCATTTTCGTCATAGATAGCGTGAACATAAAGAGGTTCTGCTACTCTGCCTTTAAAAGCTGATGCAAGGTTGTAGTAGACCATGCCGTGTGCCTGATCAATGATTGAGCCTTCACCGCTGCGTGTTACGGTATATGAACGAAGATTTGAGCTGACGCCCTCAATGATATCTGTCACGCCGACCTTGAAAGCAAGCGCGCAACGGTAAATGAATGCGAAGCTGAGGTCGTGCTTACCTTCCTCACAAGCTACGTATTCTTCACGGGATACGCCTGTAAGTTTCGCCATAGTTTCAACGGAAATTCCGTCAATCTGGCGAAGTTCTTTAATTCTGGCTGAAACTTCACTGATTTTGAAGTCGAGACCTGTCATCATTTTTTCTTCCATAGTTAGTTCCTCCTTACCAGCCGAATGCAAATAGTCCGAACCCGCCTGAAACTGCGGAACTTCGGTGTCTTTCGGCTTGTCATCCTTGCAAGGCAGTAGCCTTGCTTCATCTTCCGCACCAAAACTCACTCAAAATTCCGCGATTTTCAGGTCGCTGAATTTTTAAAGTGCAGATTTTTGGTTGCGCAAGGCAAAAGCGCAGGAAATACTTTGTGTATTTCCAAGCATTTTAACACAGCGAAAGCATAAATCTGCCTTTACAATCGGATTTGGACTACTTGCTTTCGGCTGTAGACATAAAAAAACGTCCCAAAGAAAACTTAATCCTTGAGACGAGCAACTTTACCCGCGGTACCACTCAACTTGCAGAGGATATTACCCCACTGCCACTTCAGACTCCAACAAGCCCTATGCACTGACGCAGCACTCTCGGAAAGGGTCTAATAACTTTCTCAAGCTTTCTTCCTTTCAACTCAGGAGCTACAGCATTCTGTTTCACTTTAACACCTTTCACCAACCGATGTCTCTCTCGAAAGATTCACAGACGCACTCTCCATCATCGTTTTTAGATATTCATTATTGCGTTTATAATACCACACAAATCCCTGCTTGTCAACTGTTTTTTAGGCATAAAATATGCACCTCGCCAGAGACAAGGTGCATATATCTTTATTTCCACAAACCTTTTTCGATTTTCAGCTTGAGTATTTTTCTGACACTTTCGTTTATTCTTTCTTCGGTAATTTCGCCGTTTTTCACAGTTTCGACAATAGCTTTATGTGTTTTTTCGAAATCATCTGTCATCAGGAGCATATCAACACCTGCATTTACGCACATAACACCTATTTGCTCAGGAGTATATATTTCTGACACTGCATTCATACGAAGCGAATCTGTGATAACAATGCCGTCAAAGCCAAGCTCTTCCCTGAGCATCTTCTGAATTACTTCTTTTGACAACGAGCTTGGAAGTTTTTCCTCTGTCGCCTGTGTTAACACCAAATGTGATACCATGACAAAATCTGCACCCGCGTCAATACCTGCCTTAAAAGGCTTTAACTCAGTTTCACGAATTTCTTCGAGTGTGCGGCTGCTTTCGGTAGGCTTATCGTGCGAATCGCCTGTAACGGCACCTGCACCCGGAAAATGCTTAAGTGTTGCGGAAACATTGTTTTCCTCAATACCTTTTACAACATTTGCTACCATTTGCGAAACATTGTCTGTATCATAGCCGAAAGACCTTGTCCCTATTTCTGTGTTATTGTCAATTATCAAAACATCGGCAACGGGCGCAAAGTCAACATTAAAGCCTAATACCTTAAGTTCTTTTCCGAGAGTTTTTCCAACTTCATATGCTTTTTGCGGGTCCTTGGTTTCACCTATCTCAGCCATTGTGGGATGTTCGGTCGTTTCCATAGCTGGATTTGAGCCAAGTCTGGATACCAATCCGCCTTCTTCATCAACACTGATAAAAAGCGGAATTTTGGAATAGCTCTGTGTATTTGAAATCATTTCTATGGTCTGATTGCGGTCTTTGAGATTGGGTTTAAAATATATTATTCCGCCTACGGGATATTTTTCAATTGCTGCTTTTGTTGCTTCGCCTGCAGAATAAACTTTACTTACTTTTGTTATGTCTTCAGGAGTAACAAACATCATCTGATATACTTTTTCCTCAAGTGTCATTTTGCTTAAAATTTCTTCGACTGTTTCTTTTTCAGTTTTTGGGGAACACCCAGCGAAAATCAAAAAAAGGCACAAAGTCAATATAAGCGCTAATATTCTTCTTTTCATAACTATTCCCCTTTCCCGACAGGATATAGTATTTTCTTACATTGTATTATCTTTTTTTCTGCCTGTCAATATAACCCAAATTGTCTGATATTGACACAATGTGGCATTTATGGTATAAATAAAGTATAAATTACAATACGAAGAAAGGGGTGTGGATATGAGAAAATTACTTGCCGTTTTGATAGTTTTAATTCTTACACTATCAAACATTGCAGTATCTGCGCAAACGGATATTCCTGTTAATATCGCAGTTGACGGAAAATTGTTGCATTTTAGCAATAAGCCGTTTATGCGCGATGGTGTAACTTACGTTGATGCCAAAGATATCTGCAGCAAGTTATCTCTTTCTTATGTTTCATACAACTCCCTTGACAGCGTTGTAATAAGCAATTCCAGAGCTTCGATGTGCCTTTATCCCCTCGGAGAATACGCAACTGTTTCTGATTTGAGCGGTTCTTTCGATTTTGAATACATTTTCAGAAAAATGTCCGCTATTCCTTTTTATTCCGATAGTACTCTTTATGTTGCTGCAAGAGATATTGCATCAGTATTCGGATATTCACTTTCGTACAATTCTGATACTGCTACCGTTTATTTCGGATATGCACCCGAAGCAATTTCAGAGCAAACTCTTTTAAAGGCAAACTCGCTTTCTTATTATTTCCAGAATCAGACGGAGTTTAATCTCCCTTCTTTTGGCAGCGGATACTGTTGGGCATGCTCGTACGCAATGCTCATCACAAATGCTACGGGAATAAGAGTTACTCCTAATGATGTGGCAGCAGTAAATATTTCAAACGGCGCAAGCGGCTCTTACTGTTACCACTCTGACATTGCCAATACTTTCGGCGTCAGGTTTGTTTCTGCCCTTTCCACAGCAAGTCCCTATTATGCAGGACGCGACAGTGTTTCAGGCGGAACATTCATAAACAATCCTATGAATGATGATAATGTTGTTCGTGCAGCTCTTCGCGAGGCTCTTACACTTCATCCTGAGGGTGTAATGGTACGATATGCAGGCTACCCGCACACAATGGTTGCAGTAGCTTTCGAGGGAGACATAATCCTTTTCAACGACCCTGCTCCGTCAGGATACAACACATATTCTGACACGGGAAAATATCAGGCTGTCCCTTTCTCTAAAACCTGTGTCGGCGCAGGAGGATTCAAGCTTTCTGACATAACATTTATTCAGGCAGTAGATTGATTTGAAACGAACCTGTTTTTCAGGTTCGTTTTTTTGAAAAAATTTCTATTATTTTGAAAAAAATTGTGTACATACAAAAAAAATTGTGTTAAAATAGTACAGTAGATTTATTCAAGAAGGAGTTTTTAATATGGAAATGATTTATCAGGGAAAAACAAAAGATGTGTACAAGCTTGAGAATGGCAATGTTCTTCTTAAGTTCAAAGACGATTGCACAGGTAAAGACGGTGTGTTTGACCCGGGTGAAAATACTGTAGGACTTACTATCGAAGGTATAGGTAAGGCAAATCTTCAGTCATCTATTCATTATTTTGAGCTT
>CAYMHB010000035.1:0-16696 GCA_964390145.1 uncultured Oscillospiraceae bacterium | reverse complement strand
TTTTTTACTCTGTGCTTTGGAACTGATTTTGAATTAAGGGCTGGGGTTCAACTCCTTACGAAAAACCTTCGACAGTAACGAAAATACTGTTTTAGAGGAACACCACTTGAACCCTGAAAAACCGCATGAAAAAGCGTGATGACACTACTGACAGTAATATCATCACGCTACTATGGTGGAGGCGGCGGGAGTCGAACCCGCGTCCGAAAACATATTCACACAGGCATCTCCGAGCGCAGTCACTTATTATACATTCCCTCCACCGCAAGGCAAGTGACAGCCCAAGCGGCTTTAGTAGCTTCATTTGTCATGTATGGCGCAAAGCTTAACCATATCACGTTCACCACTGTGTGACGCTCTTATCCGAGCCGTGGTCCTCTCGGTAAGAACGGCTACCTAATTAGGCAGCGTATGCTACTTTATTGTTAGCGTTTAATTTTAAAAATTCGGGATTTTAACGCAGTTCCCGCTGCGGCTCGCTTCCCATGCTTCAACATCCCCGTCGAAACCGGTACGCCCCCATATATAATCCAACAAAAAGTATCAATATCACTGATTTTGCATTTTAAGTGTGCGTTCAATCATTCTGCTCGCATCACGTTTTGCGGCATCGTCGCGTTTGTCGTAAAGTTTTTTACCTCGCGCAACTGCGATTGTAACTTTTACACGCTGACCTTTAAGGTACATATCAAGCGGAATGAGAGTAAGCCCCTTTTGCTTAACTGTGCCAAGAAGCTTCATAATCTCTCTTTTGTGCAATAATATTTTTTTTGGACGAAGAGGATCGCGGTTAAATATATTGCCCTTTTCGTAAGGAGAAATATGCATTCCGTGAATAAACATTTCTCCGTTTTTATCTATTTCGCAGTAGCTTTCCTTAAGGCTCACCCTGCCCATACGGACTGATTTTACCTCTGTACCGAAAAGCTCAATGCCTGCCTCGTACTTTTCTTCTATGAAGAACTCGTGATGAGCGCTTTTGTTTTGAGCGAGAGTTTTTTTCAATTCTTTTTCTGCCATCGGGTCGTCCTCCTTCCAGAAGAGTAAAATCTATCCTGCGAGAAATCTTGCTTGCGGCGGCAAGCTTTACTCTCACCTTATCACCGATAGTAAAGGTGTGACCAGTGCGCTCACCCGTAAGGGAAAGTCGCTTTTCGTCAAACACATAGTAATCGTCTTTAAGTGTTTCTAGCCTTACCAGTCCCTCGATTGTATTGGGAAGCATTACAAAAAATCCAAACCCTGTAACCGAGGAAATCACGCCGCTAAACTCCTGACCGACAAAGCTTTCCATATATTCCGCCTTCTTGATATCGAGAGTATCCCTTTCGCACATAGCGGCGGCGTTTTCACGCTCGCTGCACTGCACTGCGGCGTCTGCGACAAAGCCTTCAAGAGACTTTTTAATTTTATCGTCATTTTCAATAGCCGCCTTAAGCGCGCGGTGGCACACAAGGTCGGGATATCTGCGGATAGGCGAGGTAAAGTGGCAATAATACTCAAGCCCCAATCCGTAATGACCGTCGTTATTATGGCTATACATCGCTTTTGCCATACTGCGAAGGAGCATCGTGGAAATGGCAGCTTCGTGCTCTGTGCCTTTTACATCTTCAAGAATTTGTGATAGATCGCTTGATTTTCCATAACCCATATTATATATGAAATTGAGGGTGTTTTCAAGTCTTTCTTCGTTTGGAACGTCGTGAACTCTGTAAATGGACGGAATTTTCTTATTTTCCCACAAATATTTTGCAACGGCGCTGTTTGCAGCAACCATAAATTCCTCGATGATTTTGTTCGCAAATGAGCTTTCGCGCAGAACGATATCGATTGTTTTACCGTTTTTGTCAAATACAGCTTTTGCCTCGGGAATATTGAAATCAATACTTCCGCGCTCATTCGTTTTTTCGGCAAGAAGCAGGTATAAATCATACATATCATCAAGCATCGGAAGAAGATGCTCATATTTCTCGCAAAGGTCAGCGGGCTTTTTCTCAATAAGCAGTCTCACATTATTATATGTCATACGGTTAGTGCTTTTGATAAACGACTTATAAAAAGCAGAGGAAAGAACATTTCCCTCGTTGTCAAAATCAATAAATGCTGACATTGTAAGACGCACCACGCCCTCGTTAAGAGAGCAAATATCGTTTGAAAGCTTGACGGGAAGCATAGGAATAACTCTGTCTGCGAGATAAACACTCGTTCCGCGCGAAAAAGCCTCTTTATCAAGAGCGGAAGACGGCTTCACATAGTTGCTGACATCGGCGATATGGACGCCGAGTCGATACCCTTTATCTGTCTTTTCAACAGATACGGCATCATCGATATCCTTTGTATCCTCGCCGTCAATTGTGATTATGGTTTTACCCGTCAGGTCAAGTCTGTCTTCAAGGTCACTGTCATTTATTACTGCAACTTTTTCAGCTTCTTCGAGTGCCTTTTCAGGAAAGTCAAGCTTAAAATCGTAACTTTTTATAACAGACAGTACGTCAACGCCAAAATCGTACGGAAATCCCAAAACCTCCACAATTTTGCATGAAAGCGAAGATGTAGGGGAGTCGTATTCGGTGATTTCTGCAACAACTTTCTGTCCGTTTAGCGCGCCACCGCTGTCTCGTTGCATAACAAAAATTTCGTCAGGAAGTTTATCGTTGTCGGGCGTGAAAATGCCGTACCCGCGTTCCTGAGTAAAGATACCCACAACTTTATTATTTGCACGGGAAAGTACGCGAAGAATAACTCCCTCGCGATTTTTATCACCCTTTTGTGATTTTTTTATTTTGACTAAAACTCTGTCGCCGTTGAGCGCACCGAAAACATCTTCGATGGCAATGTGAATGTCACCCTTATCATCGGTGACAAAGCCAAACCCTTTTGAGGTAGAGCGAAAAACACCTTCAATAAGCCCCATGGACTTAGAGCTGAAAAGACGACCTTTTTTTCCCTGAATAACTACGCCTTCTGAAAGCAGCTCATCAATTATGCTGTTAAATTCGTCCATATCTTTTTTCGGTACGCATAAAAGTACGGCGATATTTTCCCTCGTCATGGGGGAGTAGTCGTTACTTGATATGAATGCAGTGGTTTTTTCCTTGTGCATAATAACTCCTTGACAAAAAAATAGCGGGTGCATAAAGCACCCGCGCATTATTGCTTATTTTATGAGTCCAAGCGAAAGTACAACTGAAAGAATGATGAAAAGAACGGCAAAAACTGCTGTAAGCTTTTCAAGAAGACCATCAAGTGTGTTGGACTTGTTCTTGGAAAAGAAAGTCTCGCCTGAGTTACCCATTACGGCGCTGGATCTTGTATCCTTACCCTTCTGGAACAAAACAATAACTGTAAGCAAAAGTGCTACTACAATATAAACTATGGTCAATGCCAACTTCATTTTCTACACCTCCGTAAAATTGCGATTAACATCTACATTACTTTAGCATAAGATGAAGAAAAAAGCAAGTCTTTTTTTTATTATTCTCAAATTTTCTTGAATTTAATCCCGTTATTGATTTTTTTGATGCTACATGATAATATATTATATATGGAGATTTGTCAAAATTTAAGTTTTTGGGAAAGGGAGCAGTGGTCTGTATGAAAATGACGCGTGTTGCAGCACTTTCGTTGATATTTACCTTGATTTTACCGCTTTGCGTGGTAGCAGAAAATTATATAAACCGCGGTCAGGTAGCGGATATGCTTCTTCTGGCGGCAGATTACTATAACCCGACCGTAGAGCGTAGTGATATCATAAAAGGGTACGAAGACGGACTTTTGCACGAGGACAGAAATGTTACACGTGCCGAAGCTCTTGTAATGCTGAAACGCGCATTTGGAGACATTCCCGTACCGAAAGGACATAATAAGCGCGTCGCGCTTTCTTACGATAATTTCACGGATATTCCCGCCTGGGCAGAGAATGAACTTGAAGACGTGTTTAACAGCGGTATTGTGGTCGGCACATCAAAGGGGATTTTTACTCCTGACGCAAATGTAACAAGGGAGCAGATGGAGCTTTTTATTGACAGAATGTATTCTCTTTACGGCACTAATCTCAAGGATGATTTTTATGCAACTGTAAATAAAGGCGCTCTTGAAAGACTTGAAATTTTATCAGGAAATGCAACTGCAGGAACTCTTGTGAATATGCAACTCAATACCCTTTCTACGCTTGGCAGGATGATAATAAATCTTTCCGACAAGGATAATAAAGAGGGGTCAAAAGAACAAAAAATAGCCAATCTCTATAATTGCATTGTGGACGTAAAATCCAGAAATGAAGAGGGCGCAAATCCGATAAAACCCTATCTTGACGAGATAGACAGTGTGAAAAATATATCGGAACTTACTTTGGTGCATAATTTGATTTCTAAAGACGTTTGCGTAAATGCTTTTGTGGATTTTGGCCTTACAGTTGACCTTGAGGACAGCTCAAAATACACACTTGCCTTTGAAACTATGAGTCCACTCATGAATAAGGAGGTCTATAGTGACGAAGAGCAGAGTAAGGCATATATAAATTATCTCGAAAAAATTCTTATTTTGAGTGGTGAAGAAGAAAGTCGTGCCAAAGAAGACGCAAATTCATATTTTGAGTTTGAGAAATCCCTTGCACAGAAAATGCTTGATCTGGAAGAAACGCAGGACCTTGACAAGGTATATAACGTAATCTCTTATAACAAAATAAGTATGCTTTTTCCGGATTTCGACCTTGAAAAGGTGCTTTCAAACAGCGCACTGGTAAAAGATGACAGAATCATTGTATCGGATGTGTCACTTACCGAGGCGTTTGCATCATCTTACAATCAGTCAAATCTTCCCGTTCTCAAAACAGCAATGAAAGTTATGCTCATTGTAGGTGTGGGAGAAACACTCAGCGAGGAATTTGAAAAGGCGGAAAGGTCGCTGAATCTTGTCCTTTACGGAACTGAGGGTGCAGTCGATGTGAGACAGCAGGCCTTGAATGTAATAGAAAGTGTTATGCCGGAATATATTTCGCAGATTTACGGCGAAATGTATTTTGAAAAAGAAGCGGAAGCAGATGTCCTTAATATGACGCAGGATATTATAAATACATTCAAAATACGTATTGACAACCTTTCGTGGATGGACGAAGAAACAAAAAACAAAGCAAAAATAAAACTTGACGCCATTAAAGTAAAGGTTGGTTATCCGTCGAGTTATGAAACATATCTTGACGATGTAGAGATTCTCTCTCCGTCTGATGGCGGAACCTACTTTGGCAATATGATTGTAATTATGAAGGCGGCAGTAAAAAGTTATGGCGCAATGCAGTTTGCACAGGTTAATCACGATGCGTGGATGATTGAACCTTATGACGTTAATGCTGTATATGACACAACATCAAACGATATTACAATTCCTGCGGCGATTCTTATGCCTATTCTTTATGATAAGAGCTTTTCCTACGAAGAAAAACTGGGCGGAATAGGGTTTATAATAGCGCACGAAATAACTCATGCATTTGATGCAGTCGGAGCGAAGTTCGACGAAAACGGAAACGTCAATAATTGGTGGAAAGAAAGTGATTACCAGGAATTTGAGCTCCTTTGTGAAAAGGTGGTAGCTTCTTTTGACGGAGTTGAATCAATCCCGGCGGTAAGAAATAACGGGCGATTGACGCTGAACGAAAATATTGCAGATTTGGGTGCAATGGCCTGTATCACGGATATCGCGATAAAGAGGAATCTTGATTTAAAAAAGGTTTATTCTGCCACGGCAAAAGCTTGGGCAAGTACTTCTACAAGGGAATACGCATCTCTTTTGTCGGAAATCGATACGCATAGCGATGCAAAAATCAGAATAAACCATGTCCTTATGAATACAGACGGATTTTACAGTGCTTTTGAAATCGGGGAAAATGACGGAATGTATATTCCTCCCGAAGAAAGAGTTTCAATATGGTAACAGAAAGGATAAAGGTATGAAAAAGAAACTTTACAAATCACAGACCGACAAGAAAATTTGCGGCGTTTGCGGTGGTATTGCTGAGTTTTTGGATATTGACTCTACAGTTGTAAGGCTTGCCTGGGCACTTCTCATTTTCTGTGGAGGCGGAGGCCTTCTGGCATATATAATAGCGGCGCTTATTCTTCCCGACAGAGACTGATTGAAATTAAAAGGATGTAAACCTAGAATGGTTTACATCCTTTTTTGTTAATTTTAATAATCAAAACTACAAAGTTTTATGTTCTCAATGCCAAACGGTCTCGGATTTTCATTCGCTCCTCTTAAAAGGTTGTACGGAGTATTATAAATTGTGATTTCAGCAACAACACCACAGTCAAGGTTGAACACCTCAATCATCGGAGCTTCGCTGAAGAATGTAAGCGTGCGTTTTCCTATCTTTATACGGCAGATGTCGAAATTACCGTGTACAGAAATTGCTTTTTCGGACAGATTCGTTTCAGGAAGCTTTACCGCATAGGTGAGAGGACCGTAATAATAGCCCATTCCTGACTTTGTGACATCGCTTTCGTATGAGTCAAGTTTAGTAAGAGCAGAATCCTTCTCATCAAAATCTCCGCACAGATACACAGGTTCAAATGAAGTTACATTATATGAATGAAAATGCGGGGGAGTAAGACTGTTGTAATCGGGGGTATAGTTGTTTGACTTTTTATATTCGAGGGCAAACGTATTCTTGCCGTCCGCAATATAATCTGTTATATCAAGCCCCATAAACCTCGGGTCCTTTGGTGACGGGACAAAACCCTCGATTTTTTTACCGTTAAGCTCGATAAAGTCAAGGTTGTCTGCATTTTCTATATATGCTCTGACCGTGCCGATGGACTTTTTCTCCGCATAGAAAGGATATTTCACCTTAACCGTTTCTCCGTCAGTGAGAGAATAAAACTCCTTATGCAGATTATCTACGCTGTTTTCACGGAAAGATTTTTTGCCGAAACACGCATTTACGTTTTTAAGGGGAAGTATATTTTCCTCTGCATCAGAAAGTGCAAAAAGAATTTCGCCTTCATCCTTACACGGCGCAAATTCAATGTCGTCAGTATAAGGGGGAGCAATATCTGCATCCATATTGCAAGATGCGATAAAAAGCGCGGTTTTTCCTGCTTTGAGAGTGAAACCAAGGGTACCGTCAGTTTCAGGTATTTTATAAATTTCACCCGATGCACAGTCTGCCAAAAAAAGAGTTTTAGCTGAATTTTCTGCAGAAATAAGAGTGTCCTTTTGTGCAGTTACAAAGATATATTCGTCTTCGTTATCGGCGTGTCTGTTTATACAGCAGGTGGTATTACAGGTGATGTTGAAAGAATCCTTGTTTTGCAAGGAGTTGTAATCAATATCATCAAAAACGCAGTATGAATTACCGCTGAAAGCGCCAAGTACGGATTTATCTGAAACAATCAGTGTGTCGTACTCGAAACAGCCGATTTTAATGCACGTCACACAGTTTTGAGCCATACTTGTAAAGAAGCTTTTTTCAACGATATGGAACGAAATTCCTCTTTCAGACAGCTTACAAACAGCGCTCTCAAAAGAGCCCCTGTTCTCCGTATCATAAATAAGCAGAATATGAGCATCGCTTTTGGTGTTGGATGATACAAAGCACAGCCTTGAAAGTCTGTCCGAAAGTGATTTTTCTGTATATTTTGAAAGCGAAACTGTGTTTTCCTCATATTTTCTGCGGTCGGAAAGTGAAAACGCCACGCTGTCATAAACTATACTGCTCGCCCCGAAGGCTGCCATAAATGCGCCTTTGTTGTAACGCATTGAACTTGGTGAAAGCTTGGGTAAACAGAGACGAATTGTGAAATTTTTATCAAACTGCTCTGCAACTGTCTGCGCAAGCCTAAGCTCAATAAAATCAGGACTTTGAGTATCAATAGAAACTGAAACCGTATCGGCGCAAAGGTACTGCTTCTGACGGGAAATTTCCTTTTTTCCTCCCACATTTATACAAAGCGAAAGAGCCTTTTCTTCACACTTTTCGTGAAGGAATTTAGAAAAGTTTTCAGCCAATAAGTCGCTTACGCAGTTGTAGTAATTTTCTGTGAAATAATTTCCTCCTGTGAGTAACTTCTCCGCACCGGACTCAAGATTTTCACCACTGCGTAAAAATGCCTCCGGAAAGTAAGGAGTAGAGGAGTTCGGAATATCAATATTTGTGGAGATACCCTTGATTTCGAAACCTAAAAATCTCTTACATTCGCGGAAATATTTAGTATAAACTGCTTCTGCAAAACTCTCTGTCGCGAAAACATTTGTAATATCGGAAAGAGGTTCGCGTGAGGATGCACGCATCTTGCTCATATCCCTGAGAATGCTTGCGTATGGAGCCTTTTCCTCTATAATCTCGTCAAATTTTTCAATATCCTTTTTCTCTACCTTCATAAAATCACGTACACGGTAGTCGGCAACGCTTGTGATTTCTCCGCCGCCGCTACCGCTTGATGATGAATTTTCATCGCATATAAAAAGGTCAATTCCATACTTTCCGCTTCTTCTTGCAGCAGTTCTTATAAGCTCAAAATAATCTTCGGAAAGATAGGGGAGAACCAGTCCTTTTGAAACTCTTATATAAACATGCGAAATCCCCATCTGGGAAAATGCATAAAGCTGCGCATCGATTTCCTCTGCAGTAGGCTTTGCGCACCAGTCCCAGATAATTGAGGGGGAATATTGGCTATAAGTATTTTTAAATTCGCGGATATCCATAAAGAAAACTCCTGTAATTTTTAATAGAACACTATACAATCTATTTTAACTTATAACGAAAAAAAGGTCAACAAGAATATAGTGAGTTTTGCTGAATATATTAAATCATGAGAAATTGTAAAGGAAAATGTGCAAAAAATATAAAAATGTGATAAAATAAAGAACATGAGAAATTAGAAATACCGAAATGGCAACCTGCGGTTGCAAAAAGTTCAAAGGCAAGTTGGTTGATGAATGTGTGTTAATTTTGGTATTATAGTGACAATCTGATTGAAAGTGGGGGAACAGTAAATGAAAATAGGTGATAAAATTGCAAGACTTCGTACGCTGGCAGGAATATCACAGGAACAGCTCGCTGAGAAAATAGATGTATCAAGGCAGTCCATATCAAAATGGGAAATGAATCAGGCACTCCCGCAGATAGACAAGGTGCTTTTGCTTTGTGAAATTTTTGAGGTTACGGCAGATGAACTTTTACACGATAAAGTGAAGTTGCCGGAGAAAAATAAAGGAAAATCCGCAGGTCTTAAATACTTTGGTACTGACGGCTTCAGAGGTGAGGCAAATGTTACTCTTACCTCTATACAGGCATACAAAGTAGGCAGATTTTTAGGCTGGTATTACGGCAGTGAGCTTTCAGGCTGCAATAAAAATAAATATAAGCCAAGAATTGTCATTGGCAAGGATACAAGACTTTCAAGCTATATGCTTGAATATTCGATTGTAGCGGGCATAACAGCATCAGGTGCTGATGCTTATATGCTTCACGTAACGACCACACCCAGTGTATCTTATGTTACGAGACAGGAGGAATTTGATTGCGGTATAATGATTACCGCATCACATAATCCCTTTTATGATAACGGAATAAAAGTAATAAACAGATTCGGTGAAAAGCTTGATGATGCGACAACGGCTCTTATTGAGGCGTACATTGATGGAGATTTAGGGGCTTTTGGAGTTTTAGGCGATGATTTACCCATGCCTACAAGGGAAAGAATAGGCCGCATTGTAGATTATTCTTCGGGAAGAAACCGTTACCTCGGTTATCTGATATCACTTGCTTCACATTCATATAAAAAGCTCAGGATAGGCCTTGACTGTGCAAACGGAACATCGTGGATGGCTGCAAAATCTGTTTTCGCTGCTCTCGGTGCACAGACAGTAGTTATCGGTGCAGAACCTGACGGAATCAACATCAATGAAAACTGCGGCTCAACGCATATCGAAAATCTTTGCCGTATAGTCAGGGAGCAACATCTGGACGTCGGTTTTGCTTTTGACGGCGATGCCGACAGATGTTTAGCTGTTGACGAAAACGGGAATGTCATAGACGGAGATATTATTCTCTACATTCTGGCAAAACGCCTTAAATCAAGAGGCATGCTCAACAATAATACTATCGTCACTACAATTATGTCTAACAGCGCGTTAAAAGGAGCCCTCGCGGAAGCGGGAATCAAGTGCGAGCAGACAAACGTAGGTGACAGATTTGTATATGAGCGTATGCAGGAAAAGGATTATTGCCTTGGTGGAGAGAATTCAGGACATATAATAATCAAAAAATACGCAACAACGGGTGACGGAATGCTTACGGCAATTATGCTTGCCGAAGAAATATGTGATTCCAAGCTTTCGCTCGGAGAACTTGCAGCTCCCGTGAAGTTATACCCGCAGTACATTAAAAACGTTCGTGTAAAAAATAAAAGTGCCGTTATGACAGATGGCGAAGTTTTAAAAAGCCTCCACGAAACAGAAAATCTTATTAAAGGCAACGGCAGAGTTCTTCTTCGACAGAGCGGCACCGAGGAGGTTATACGAATAATGATTGAAAGCGAAACACAGGAAAAATGTATGCAGTATGCACAGAAAATAGCTGATGTTATAAAAGAAAGGGGATTTTGTGTTGAGTAGTAAAATAGAAACGAACGAATTGTTTGACTGTAAAATTCCCTATCTTAAAACGATTTTTGATTCTTCCTGTTATCCTTGGGAGATCGTTCCTGATATAAAAAATCACATAAAAGAGCTCGTAAAAAACGGTATAGACGGCTACGAAGAAATACAAGACGGAGTATTGGTTGGTAAAAATGTAAAAATCTATCCGAATGTAGTCATTGAGGGCTATGCAATTATAGGCGAAGGAAGTATAATCAGGACAGGCGCATTTTTAAGAGGAAATGTCATTGTGGGCAGAGACTGCGTAATCGGAAATTCTACTGAACTTAAAAACTGTATCTTGCTTGATGATGTAGAGGTAGCCCATTATAATTATATAGGCGATTCCATACTTGGAAATGAGGCTCATCTGGGAGCCGGAGCAATCTGCTCAAATCTTAAGGCTGACGGAAAAAATGTTGTTATTCGCGGCGATAAAGATTACGAAACGAACCTTCGTAAAATGGGTTCATTTCTGGCTGACGGAGCTGACATAGGGTGCAGTTGTGTGCTCAATCCCGGAACGATAGTTGGAAAAAACACTTCTGTTTATCCGCTTCTTTCTCTGCGAGGGGTTTTTCCTGCAGAAAGTATAGTAAAAAACAGTGATAACATCATAAAGAGAATATGACGGAAATCCCTTCCTTTTAGGAAGGGATTTTTTATGCAAAAACAGTGATTTTTTTGTTGTAATAGATAAGATTATATAGTATAATTTATTAAATAGGGAAAGTGTCCCCATTTTACCGTAGGAGGAAGAATAAAATGAGAAAAATAAAGTATATTTCCGTGATTTTAGTAATAGCTGTTTTGATTTTGCTTTTGGCAGGGTGCTCGCGTATTGAAGTTCCCGATATATTAAGTAAAAGTGAGGAAAAGGCGGCAGAAATGGTTAAAAAGGAAGGCCTTGTTCCGATTGTGGAATATGAATATCGCGAAAAGGAAGAGAAGGGAAAGGTTTTTAAAGCAATCCCCGGGGTAAACTCGATTGTTGAAAGTGGTTCCGAGGTTGTTATATACATATCAAAAGGTCCCGAAAAAATAATTGCAAAGAATGCTTACAGCAGATGGACTTCTATGGGTAAAACTGAAGACAGCTGGAACTTCAATATGCCTTATGTTGACAAAGGTGTTTTGTATATAGACTGCAATAAGGTTGTTTTAAAAGACGGCATAACATGGCAGGAAAGTGAAGAGGCGGGCGTATCTGTCGCAGAATTATCTCTTACAGAAGATTTTGAAAAGACAGTTTCCGCAAAAGTCAAATTTGAAAAGAAACATATAGCCCCGTTTGAAGAACAGAGTTTTGTTATTGCTGTTCCGCTTGAAGATATTGGGGTAGAAAAGCCTGAATTACTGTGCTTCAGACTCAACGCTGCTAAAGACGGAGAGGAATTTGAACAACCTGACGAAGAAACCGAAGAAGGAATCAGAATAGATTTTACTATCGAATGGTGATAAATATGGAGTTTTTTGCAAAAAAGTTTTCAGAACTTACCGTGTCTGAACTTTACGAAATATTGAAATCAAGAACTGAGGTTTTCCTTCTTGAACAGAAAATTATCTGTCAGGATATGGACGATGTGGATTACGACTGTCTGCACTGCTTCATTTCCGACGGAAAGAGAGTTCAGGCGTGCCTTCGCGCATTCTTATCAGGAGATGGGGAAGTTACAATAGGACGAGTTGTCTCGCTTGAACATAAAAAAGGGCTTGGACGCGAGCTTATGCAGAAAAGTATTGAAGAAATAAAAAAGAACTTTTCCTGTGAAAAGTTAGTGGTTCATGCTCAGAAACAGGCAGAAGGATATTACGAAAAAATGGGATTTACCACAGTATCGGGCGAATTTATGGAGGAAAACATTCCTCATGTCATGATGGAAATGAAAATATAACTATAACAAATAAAAGGAGAAAATATGAAAAATTTTATGAGTGTAATTATGGTACTGTCTGTATTTGCCACTATGATTCCTACTGTAATGGCAAGTTCTGAAACAGTTAAGACAGAACTTGAGGAACCGATGGTTTGTGATTGGGCAGATAACAAAAGAGCTGCAGTTTCAATTACAATTGATGACGGAAATTACGATTCAGCAGTAAAGTACAACGAACTTCAGAAAAAATATGGAATCCGCAGCACACAGTTTATAATTCCCGGCAGACTTGACAACGCAGACAGTGCTGTTATGAATGGTTGGAGAAATATTTTCAAAGAAGGGTATATGGATGTCGGAAACCATTCATATACACATAAACTCAAGTATAATACAAGTACATATACCGATGAAGAACTTAAGGAAGATATTACCGGTGCACAGCAAAGGATAAAGGAATTTTTCCCCGAAAATGATGTCTTCTGCTTTGCAGCGCCCTGGGGACAAACTCCGGACAATGTTGTGGAGGAACTTAAAAAAGGTCACTATGCAAATCGTGTTGCAAGTGGCGGAATAGTTCCTTCAAAAACTCCTTCAGACTTCTACAAAATACCCACATATGCCGTTCAGTACGGAACTACTGTGGAAAAAATTAACGGATATGTAGACAACGCAATAAATAGAGGCGGTTGGTATGTAGAACTTCTTCATCCGTTGGGAGAAGAGGGAACTGCTGACAATACATATTTGACTAAGCATGAAACTATTGAAGAACACTTCGGTTACATAAAGTCAAAGGTTGATTCAGGTGAAGTATGGTCAGGTACCTTCAACGAGGTTGTACGATATATCTATGAAAGAGATTCTGCGAAGATTGAGATGGTAAAGGCAGAGGAAAAATCAATGGTAATCAACCTTACAGACGGTATGAAAAATAACAAACTTTTTGATTACCCCCTTACTGTGAAAATAAATGTTCCGAAAAACTGGACAGAAGAAGTAAAGGTTACACAAAACAAAACTTCAAATGAAGCCAAAACAGTAGATGAAAACGGAAAGAAATATGTGTATCTTAACATCGTGCCCGATAGTGGCGAAGTAACACTTTCCGTAGAAACACTTTTAGAAATTGTAGAAGAAGAGCCGAAAGAAAAAGAAGATATCACGGCAGAACCAGACTTAACAGAGGATGGAATAAAGATCCTCATTGACGGAGAAAGACTTATCTGCGATCAGCCCCCTGTCATAATAAACGGCAGAACACTCGTACCGATGCGTGCGATTTTTGAAAAACTCGGCGCGACTGTTTCGTGGGACGGTGAAACCTCGACCGCAAGCGGTGAAAAGGATGGAAAAACAGTTTCTTTTGTAATCGGAGAAAGTTTCATAGGAATAAACGGAGAAAAGAAAGCACTGGATGTTCCTGCACAGATTATAAGCGATCGAACAATGATTCCCGCAAGAGCAGTTGCAGAAGCATTTGGCTGCAAGGTTGACTGGGACGGAAACACACAGACTGTCATTATAACAAAATAACAAAAATGATTCTTTTTCTGTGTTGACGCATTCCCAAAACGCAAATAGCGATTCCGGAGGGCAGTATGAAAAATTTCAAAATAACTGTAGAGTACGACGGAACTAAATATAACGGCTGGCAGAGGCAAGGGAACACGAAAAACACAATTCAGGAGCGTTTTGAAAACGTGCTCTCGAGAATGTGCGGAAAAGATGTGGAAATATTTGCTTCGGGCAGGACCGATGCGGGCGTTCACGCTGATGAACAGACTGCAAATTTCAAATGCGATTCCCCGCTGAATGAATCGGAAATGCAGGATTATCTTAACAAATACCTTCCCGAAGATATTCGTGTAACCTCTCTTTGCGAGGTTGATATGCGTTTTCACAGCAGACTTTGCGCGGTGTCGAAAACATACGAATATGTAATAGCAACAGAAAAACCCGATGTGTTTATAAGAAAGTATGTCTTTTTTGCTGACAGAAAGCCCGACGTAGAAAAAATGCGCAGAGCTGCAGCGCTACTTACGGGAAAACACGATTTTAAAGGTTTCAGCTCTTTGGGAAGAGTTAAGAAATCAACGGTCAGAGAAGTCAATTTTATTGAAATAGAAGAGGGAAACGGCCTTATAAAAATCAGAATTAACGCAGACGGTTTCCTTTACAATATGGTCAGAATTATTGCAGGCTCACTCTATGATATAGGTTGCGGAGCGCTTGATGAAAGTGTTATTGAAGAAATCTTCGCAGAAAAAATCAGGGAGAAGGCAGGCGTAACGCTTCCTGCATCGGGACTTCGGCTTGTAAAGGTTTATTATTGATATGGAAAAGGTAATAAGTATCAAAATTGATTCAAAGATGCACGGACACAGAATAGAATATATCCTTAAAAAAGAACTTAAAATATCGTCTTCACTGATAAAACGGCTTAAAAGGGTGGAAAACGGTGTAATGCTAAACGGCGTCAGCACAACCGTAGTCACTAAAGTCAGCGAGGGAGATACTCTTGCTATTAACATACGGGGAAGAGAATCGGAAAAAATTATTCCTGTCAATATTCCTCTTGATGTTCTTTGGGAAGATGAAGATATTCTTGCCGTGAATAAGACGGGGACGATGCCCATTCATCCTTCGGGTGCTCATAAAACCGATACCCTCGCAAATGGTGTGGTATATCATACGGGTAGTCGCGAGGCTATCCATATAATAACACGTCTTGACCGCGAAACCTCGGGTGTTGTTCTTATTGCAAAAAATCCGCGGGCAGCGGCAATACTCACAGAGGATATAAAAAGCGGAAAAATTAAAAAGGAATATATCGCAATTGTAAACGGGATTCCCGACTCTGATGATGGAACTGTTTATGCATCAATCAAAAAGAAAGATACAAAAGGGATAGCAAGATGTGTTTCGGAAGACGGGAAAGAAGCGGAGACCCTATATCAGGTGATGAAAAAAACCGACGAGTTTTCTTTAATGAGGCTTTTCCCCATTACAGGAAGGACACATCAGTTGAGAGTGCATATGAGTCATATCGGACACCCTATTTACGGTGACAGTATGTATGGAGCGCCGCAGGTAGGGGAAAGAGTGAGGCTTCATTGCCGCAGAATAACTTTTACACACCCCGTAACGGACGAAGTAATTACAGTTACTGCAACAATCCCCGAAGATTTTAGCAGGTTCGCTAGCCGAAGCTTGGGTTATTAATTAGTATAAGAATGGAGAAGAATAAGACAAGTTTCTTTTCTTGGCGCCCCATTTTGGCTTGTATACAATTTAGTATGTTAGGCATACGGGTCTGCAATCGGAAGCGTTTTAAGTATGTTTTCGATTGGTTTAGCAATTTATCGATATGATATATGCCCCAAAAGAAAAAACTGATTTTTTGCTCCTAACTTGACACGAGTCGAATTATGTCGAATGAGGGATAAATATAAAAATAAATACAATAAAAAGGAGAAATAAGTATGGGTTATTTAATTTTAGGAATTGTTGTTGGGTTGGTAATTTGTTTTATTGCAGCATTAGAATTTGCTGCAATCGCGAGTGAGAAAGGCTATGATGATGCAAAGTACTTTTGGTATCCATTCCTTTTAGGGATAATTGGTATGTTAATCATAATTGCATTGCCAGATAGAGGCGCCAAATATAATGTTGTATATGAAAACAACAATAAAACAAATTCTTTTGATTGCCAAAATGTTTCGAATAAGAATGATGCCGTATACAGTGATAATAAAGAAATTGAAAAAGAAGAGATTAAAACAAGTAAAGATGCAGAAAACGAAAAAATTATGCCTGTAAAGGCAATTTTGAAAGATGGACAAAAGGTTTGCCCAAGTTGTGGCAAAGTTCAAAATTCTGACAGAAAAAAATGTTGGGATTGTGGACAGGTTTTTGAAGAATAACCCAGAGATACGGCCGCGTTTTACTCTTAACAAGTTTATAAAATTTAATACATTAGTTTGCCGATTTTGATATTTACATAAATAGTCGGAAGCGAGAAAATACAGTATTCTCGCGGGTTCTAAAGGATTTTGTTCAGAAAAAATCCAGTGAAAAATTAAGGAAAAAATAGTAGGTACTATTATGCTTCAGCATAACAAGGTTCTCGGGTACCCAACAGAAATCTGCGATTTCGTGTTGGGTAAGGTTCTTATTAT
>CAYMHB010000034.1:0-16764 GCA_964390145.1 uncultured Oscillospiraceae bacterium | reverse complement strand
ATAAATACTGGTAAAAATAGCGGTGACAGTAAAACCGTCACGCTCGTACAAGAAAAAGAGATAATTTTACCGACAGTAAAATTATCTCTTTTTCAGTTATATTTGCCTTTCGGCAAGCTATATTGCCTTGCAGTGATATTTGGCATATGCCAAGTGATATTGTGTTTCGCACAGTTAAAAGGCAAATATAATATCACTGAAACCAATAGGTTTCAATAACACTTTTGATTTATCAAAAATATTACTCCATTAAAAATGGAATATCACTCACAATAAAATCATTTATTTTTTTTCATTAACATTTGCACAAAAAATGCCCCGTCCCCAAACTGCGCACCATTTGCATTTGTTCTCTGCTTCATAATACACTCCACACTATATTTGTCTCATTTTTTACACTTGTATCTTGATTTTACTAGCAATATGCGTTATAATCGGTTGTAAAAGTGATACAAATATAATTTTTGTGTTAAGGAGATAAAAATGACTATTAAAACCGAGCTACTTTTTAGCTAGAACGCGAAATGGGTGAAGCGGCACGCTTCTTTTTTACTTATCTGACTAAAAACATTTACCTGTTTTGCAGTCGCAGGTAGTTCCAGCGCGGTAACAAAGTTCGTTGGGACATTTGCCGTTTTCGGTAAATTCAATAATATTTTTAACTGTTGTTTCGGCGATATTTGAAAGTGCCTCCTCAGTCAAAAACGCTTGATGCGAGGTCACGATAACATTGGGCATTGATATAAGTCGTGCGAGGGTGTCGTCCTCGACGATATGTCCCGAAAAATCTTCAAAGAAAAGGTCGCTCTCTTCTTCATATACATCAAGACAAGCGGCGCCGACCTTGCGCGATTTTATTGCATTAAGAAGTGCCTCGGCATCGACAAGCGCACCGCGGGAGGTATTTATCAAAACTACTCCCTTTTTACATTTTTCAATGCTCTTTTCATCAATTATATGGTCAGTTTCCTCAGTAAGCGGACAGTGAAGGGAAATAATGTCACTTTCGGCAAAAAGAGTATCAAGGTCAACATAGCAGACTGTATCGCCGTTATCAATTCCCTCTGCCGGATATTTATCGTATGCAAGCACCTTCATTCCAAAGCCGCGGCAGATATCGATAAACACACGACCGATACGTCCTGTACCGATTACACCAACTGTTTTTCCGTGCAAGTCAAAACCCGTCATACCGCTGAGGCTGAAATTGAAATCTTTTGTTCTGATATATGCCTTGTGAATACGCCTGATGGATGTAAGGAGCATTGCCATAGCGTGCTCAGCAACGGCATAGGGCGAATATGCAGGTACGCGAAGAACATGAATTCTTCCGAAGGCGTACCTCATATCAACATTGTTAAAACCTGCACAGCGAAGGGCAAGAATTCCAATCCCCATCTCGCACATACGGTCGATTACAGCGGAATTTACCGTATCGTTTACAAACGCACAAACTCCATCAAAACCACGGGCAAGGTCAACTGTATCTTCGTTAAGTTTTGTTTCAAAATATTTGAATTTTATGCCGTACTCCTCGCCATATTTATCAAAAGACGGTCTGTCGTAAGGCTTTGCATCGAAAAATGCTACTTTCATTTTATTACCACCTTATTCGTTTTCTGTTATTATGTACAAAAAAGTATAAATTAAAATAGTCTGCCGAATATATTTTCGGCAGACTATAATTTTTATTCTTCTGATGTTAAAAGTGTTACATTTGCTTCGTCAAGTTTTTTCTTCATTTCTTCATCAGAAATACTTTCCGTTACGAAATAATCAAGGTCCTCAAACGAAGCTAGCTTCGCGAAACCTATTCTGCCGATTTTTGTTCTTTCACAAACATAAATCTTTTTGCAGGATGATGCCATCATACACTTTTTCATCGCACATTCCTGCTCGTTACTGTCAAGAACGCCAAGTTCAGTTGTTACACCGCGGCTGCTGAAAAAGATTTTGTCGGCAACATACTTTTCACGAACGCTGTCTTCAGCGATACTGCCTACAAATGATGCATTTTCGCCAACCATACCGCCGGTGCCGATAACTCTGATTTCGGAGTTTTGTGAGAGCTCCCTGATTGAATCAAGCGAGTTTGTCACAACGGTAATATTTTTCATTTTCTTAAGTTCACGTGCTATGTAATAAGTTGTTGTTGATGCGTCGAGAAAGATTGTGTCGCCGGGCGAAACAAGGTCTGCCGCAAGTGCTGCTACCTTTTCCTTGCCTTCTACATTTATCTTTCTGCGCTTTTCAAGCGAAGGCTCGTGCTTGTTATCATCAATCGGCACCGCACCACCGTGAGTACGCAGGAGCTTTTCCTGTTTTTCAAGTTTTTCGAGGTCGCGCCTTATTGTTTCTTCTGCCACAGAAAACTCCAGACTGAGTTTACTTACGGAAACGGCGCCCTCTTCCCTTAATTTTTCAAGGATCTGCTGCTGTCTTTCAATTGCAAACATTTCAATTCTCCTTGCAATGTTTATTTTTTAATGATGGTTACCATATCACCGTTACGAAGACCTGCGCTGTTAGCATCATCGGTGTCAATGTGCATTTCTACATTAAAGTCGTCACGCACACGAATCTGTACATCATAGAATTTTGTAGTCTTTTCCTTGCCGTGACAAACTACATCTACCCAGTCGCCGTCTTTGATGTCGTGCTGCTCGGCATACTGAGGTGTAAGGTGAATATGACGATTGGCGATAATTACGCCCTCGTTCAGATATACACTTCCCTTTGGTCCTACGATTACAATACGCTCGCTACCCTTGATTTCGCCTGAAGGACGCACAGGAGGACTTACCTTGAGGATAAATGTATCAGTTCTTGAAATTTCAACCTGAGTATCCTTACGAACAGGGCCGAGAACTCTTACCTTCTCAATGGCTTTGAGCGAAGGGCCAACGAGTGTTACACACTCTTCTGCCGCATATTCGCGTCCCATAAGGGTTTTCTTTTTTGTAAGTTCATATCCCTTACCGAAAAGAATGTCGAGATGCTCGCGAGAAAGGTGAATATGACGCTGTGAAACGCCAATCTTAACTTCGCCTGTATTTGCATATTCATTTGCAGCTTTTTTTACAATGTTTTCAATTTCAGTTATGTTCATAATTGATTACTCCAATCAATCTTCTACATCAAAAAATTTCATAATTTCGGCATGTGGTCTGGGAATTACTTCGCAACCGAATACTTCGCCGAGTTTTCTTGCGTTCATGCAGCCTGCTTCCACACCTGCTTTAACTGCGGCCACATTACCTGTTACGATAAATGTTACAAGACGTCCGCCAAGACGCTTTTCTGTGTGAATCACGCGTACATTAGCCGCCTTGAGCATTTCGTCAAGCCCGCTGATTGCGGCAACAAGACCCTGAACCTCAACAATACCAATTGCACTGTAACTTTTGCTCTGGTCAACAACGGGAGCCTTTTTACCGAGTTTTTTATTGAATTTATCGCGGTTAATATCAAGAAGATATGCCATCGGCTCTGTCTTATCGTCAGGATGAGCAATAACGTGTGAAACGATATACTTACCCTGCTCTTCGGCATATTTTTTTGCAGCGGCAATCGCTGACTGAACCGCACTTGTGTCGCCTTCAATCTTGACTTCCATTACGAGAGGTGCCGGAACATCAGTTCTGATGGGACGGTTTCTGTCAAAAGCAATTACTCTTACATCAGCAGTTTTTGCGCAGAGGTCTGCTACACAAACGGCCGTTGTAAAGCTATATACTTCAATCATTCCTAATGCTTTCATTAGTCATTACTCCTTATACAATGTGGAATCCGTCAACCATTACACAACGTCTTGCACGTGTGAATGAGTGTGCTGCGGTAAGACCTTCACCCGTAGGACCTGCGATTGTGAAGGTCGTGTAACCTTCGCCGCCTGCACCGATACCTGCATATGAAGGAGCATTCTTAACAAAGATTGTTGTTTCAACTTCACGTGCAAAACGAGTGAGGTTATCAACATTCTTAGAATGGATATGCGCGCTGTGTCTTCTGCCGTTTTCAGCCTTAACACCGTACTCGATAGCCTGATTGATGTCGTTTACGCGTACGATGGGAAGAATGGGCATCATAAGTTCGGTCTGCACAAAGGGATGGTTAAAGTCGGTCTCACAGATGATAAGTCTGGGATCTGCCTCAATGCCGATAGCCTTGAGGAACTTACTTGCATCCTTACCAACAAATTTCTTATTGATAACGTATTTTCCGTCTTTTTCAACGAGTGCTACCTTGATGAGTTTATCAATATCAGCGCCCTTTACAAGATACGCTCCGTTTTCAAGCATACTTGAAATAAGCTGGTCTGCTACTGAAGAAACAACAAAACATTCCTTTTCAGCGATACAGGGAAGATTGTTGTCAAAACTTGCGCCTGCAACGATATCTGCGCCTGCTTTTTTGATGTCTGCTGTTTCGTCAACGATAACGGGAGGATTACCCTCGCCTGCGCCGATAGCTTTCTTTCCTGATGAAAGAAGCATCTTAACAACGCCGGGGCCACCTGTCGCAACAAGCATCTTGATACATTTTGCGCTTACCATTTCTTCAGATGTTTTCATAGTGGGATTAGCCACTGATACTACAAGATTTTCGGGGCCGCCTGCTTCGAGTATTGCGCGGTTAACAAGGTCAACTGCTGTATTTGAAGTAAGCTTTGCGCCGGGATGAGGGTTGAATACTACAGCATTACCTGCCGCAATCATACCCATTGAGTTACAGATTACAGTTTCACTGGGGTTTGTTGAAGGTGTGATACTGCCGATAATTCCGTAAGGAGCCATTTCAACAAGGGTAAGGCCCGCGTCGCCTGTCCATACCTTGGGATCAAGGTCTTCAGTACCGGGAGTTTTGTTTGCAACAAGCTGATGCTTTATAACTTTGTCGCTGACTCTTCCCATACCAGTCTCTTTAACGCCAAGCTCTGCAAGCATCTGTGCGTTATCAAGAGTATACTTACGGATTTTTTCAATCATTTTTTCGCGCTGAGCAACTGTATAAGAGCGGAACTTCTTATATGCAACTTCTGCTGCTGCGAGCGCTTCACTCATTTCGTCAAATACGCCGATAAGTTTCTTTTCCTTCTTACCCTGCATTCCCATTTCAGAAAGAACGCTTTCAACTATCTGGCTTATGTATTTTTCATCTACCATTTTTAATGCCCCCTACTCTTAGAGAATATTCTTCCACAAATCCTGAGACGGTCTGGGAATTACTACACTGTCAAGATACATTCCGCCATCCTGACATTCTTTTTTCGCTTTTTCAATAGCCGCTGTAACTGCGCTGATGCTACCTGTAACAAGAACGTAGCTCTTACCGCACATACCACGTGCAAGTCGTACTTCGATAAGCTGCACCATAGAAGTTTTAACTGTGTTATCTGCCGCAACAACGGCTGCTGCTGCACTGTATGTTTCAAACACACCAAGAGCCTCAACCTCATTAACCTGAGTTGCACCACAGATTGCAGGAAGCAAATCCTTATGCGGATTACCAAGCACGAAACTGTCAATAAGTTTTGCGCTGAATCTTGTCGTGCAGGCATCTACTGCCGCCTTTACCGCACTGATTTCGCCTGCAAAAACAACCATATATTTACCGGGACAAACTGTGCTTGCTTCGATAATTTCAACATCAGCAGTCTTAACGATTGTATCTGCAGCCTGCATACCTGTCGAAACAGTTGAGTATTCTACCATTCCTATCGCTTTATTCATTTAGGTATCATTTCCTTTCTGCAGATTTTATAACTATCATATCTTCGCTTACTTTAAGCACCTTTCCATCCACGGGTGCGTGAATCGGAAGTCCGAGTGCCTTTTCGGGAGCCGTTGCGATAACATCTCCCAGCTTTACATTGTCACCCTCTTTAACTGCGGGCACACTTGGTGCACCGATGTTCTGACGGAGGGAAATGTAAAGGGTTTTAACCTTAACTTCCTCATCCGTAAGAAGAGAAGGGTTATTGTACTTTTCAAGGTCGAGCTTTTGCCTGAGCCTTGATGTTGTAAGGCGGCGCATCTTTCTTTCGGGAAGCGGATGCGCTTCTATTTTATCGGTGTTTTTAATACCGTTTTTTGCAAGAGTCTGTTTGGCGACGCCGATAAGAGTTCTGGGATTAAGTCCCTGCTTGCAGGCAACCATCTCACAAAGTCCGCACTGCGAGCAGTACTGAGTATTGAGATAAGCCTGTGTATCGGTTGCATCGTCACTTTTTACGCCACGCATAAATCTATGCGGTTCAATAGGATAACCAAGCAGGTGTCTGGGGCACATATCTGTACACATCTGACACTGACAGCACGCTGACATTGTACGGCGCTTAAGCACACGGGCATTCTGTCTGCGCGACATAATTACGGGGTTATCTTCGGGGAGTACCAAAATACCGTTTGTGGTTTTTGTTACGGTTTCAGTTTCCTTTGCAAGCTTTCCTGTCATCGGACCACCACTTAAAATCGCGGTGCCCTCCTCTGTAACTCCCCCTGAAAGCTCTACAAGGTAAGTAAGGGGTGTTCCAAGCGGAACACGGTAAGTTTGCGGATTCTTTACAGCTCCGCCAACGGTTACGTATTTGTGTGTAACATTCTCCCCATTGAGTGCGTGATAAATGTTTAATACTGTTTCAACATTATATACTATAACGCCAACATCAATGGGAAGTCCCCCCGCAGGAACGACTCTGCCCGTCACATCGTGAATGAGGACAATTTCGTCACCTGCAGGGTAAACTTCGTACAGATAGTCTGTTTTACCATTTTTGAAGGGCTGAATATCTCTTTCAACCGCCTCGGCAGTGGTTTTGTAGCCACGCTTCATTGCGATATGAAATTCCTTCGCCCCTATGCACTGACACATTTTGTCAAGTGTGCTTATAATCTCAAAAGAGTAACGCTTGAGAAGCTGACGGTGAAGTCTGAAAAGAGGTTCACACTCAGCACAGTTGAGGATAATAGTATCCGCTTTGTCGCTGAGCTTTGCATATGACGGAAATCCGGCACCGCCACATCCCGCTATGCCTGCGTCTTTTATTAAACTTTTAAGCTCGTCTAACTTCATAGCTATCCCTTCCTAAGCACACGGAAGCCAAGTCCCGTATGCCTTAAGATTATTTTATTGATGAAAGGTCATCAATAATTCCGACAATCGCTGCATCGATAGGAGCAGTATTCTGCTCAATACCGATTCTTGCCGCGCTTCCGGTAGCAACAAGAACTGCCTCGCCAAGGCCTGCACCAACATTGTCAACTGCGACAATGCGCTGCTTTTTATCGCCGTAGCCTTCGATAGTTTCAACTATCATAAACTTGTTGCCGACAAGATTTTCGTTCTTCCGTGTTGAAACAACACTTCCGACAACTTTACCAATTAACATTTTTATTCCCCCAATTATTTAAGAGTGGGAAGAATCTTTTCAACATCGCCGTGAGGACGAGGAATAACATGTACTGCTACGAGTTCGCCGAGCTTTCCTGCGTTTGCGCCACCAGCTTCAACAGCTGCCTTAACTGCGCCTACATCACCGCGTACCATAACGCTTACAAGACCGCTACCGATCTTTTCTGTGCCGATAAGTGTTACGTTTGCAGCCTTGAGCATAGAGTCTGCTGCTTCGATTGCTGCTACAAGACCTCTTGTTTCGATCATACCTAATGCTTCCTGAGTCATAACCTTAACCTCCTTTTTAATTTCAACAGTAGCTACTTCCTTTTCGGGAGCTACCTTGGGTGCAGCTGCCGTTTTTGGCGCTGCTTTTTTTGTAGTCTGAGTTTTCTTTTCAGCCATTTGGACTCACCCTTTTAATTATAAAGTGGGAAGAATCTTTTCAACGTCGCCGTGAGGACGAGGAATAACGTGAACTGCTACGAGCTCGCCAAGTCTTCCTGCGCATGTGCTGCCAGCTTCAACTGCTGCCTTAACTGCGCCAACGTCACCACGAACCATAACGCTTACAAGACCGCTACCAATCTTTTCTGTGCCGATGAGCGATACCTCAGCTGCCTTTACCATTGCGTCTGCTGCTTCAACTGCTGCAACAAGACCTCTTGTTTCGATCATGCCTAATGCTTCCATTGCCATTTTTGTTTCCTCCTAAATATTTTATAAATTAAAATCAATTACTCGTTGATGATGGCAATCTTGAGACCTTCCATCTTGAGGTTTGTCTCGTGTGCCTGATTGATTTCGGAAAGCGGATAACGATGTGTTATGAGCTTACTCATGGGAAGACCGATACCCTTTGCTCTCTTTAAGAAATCAAATGTTGTTGCATAGTCACGGAGCGTATATACCCATGAACCAACTGTAGTGATTTCCTTTGAACAGATGTCGAAGTGCGGATTGATTGTCGCATCGCCACCGTTGATGAAGAAACCGAGTTCACAAAGACCGCCGCCGTTTCTGATGAACTTATAGATATTGCTGTGTGCAACGGGAGAACCTGTGCACTGGAACGCAAAGTCTGCAAGGTAGCCGCCAAATGATGCTTCAACTGCACCTGCAAGTGCTTCTATTCCCTTATGTTCCTTGAAGTTAACCGATGCAGTTGCGCCCATTTCCTTTGCAAAGTCAAGACGCTTCTGTTCGCCGTCAACTGCTGTGATATTTTCAATACCCATTGTACGGAGTATTGCAATACAGATAAGACCGATAGGTCCGCATCCCTGAACAACAACACGGCTGTTGAATCTGAGAATACCTGTAGTCTTTGCACGCTCAACTGCGTGAATAAGTACTGCGCAAGGCTCAATAAGGATTCTTGAATCGAGGTCAAGATCACTTACATTAAATACTGTTGAGCCACCGCGGATTACCATATAGTCTGCAAACCAACCGTTAAGATGGATATCATCATCGGGAAGGAGACCGTAAACGTCAGCACCGCCAACGTTCTGCTTGTTAAGGTCAAACATAGTGATATCGGGATTGTCCTTGAAAATCATACAGGTAACAACCTTATCACCAATTGAGAGAGGCTTTCCTGCGCTGTCCTTCTTAACATTCTTACCCATCTTTACGATTTCGCCTGTACCCTCGTGACCGAGAACTACGGGGATAAGACCGAAGGGGTCGCGCTTGAACTCGTGTGCGTCTGTTCCGCAAACACCGCAGCCTTCAACCTTTACCAATATATCATCGTCGCCAAGCTCAGGAATAGGAAATTCCTTGATGTCGTAATGCTCAAGCTTTGTGAGCATTGCTGCGCGGCTTGTAGATGGGATAGAACCGGAAGAAGCTGACTTTTTTGCAGCGGGAGCACCATTCATCTCACTCAGAACCTGCTTGACAATCTGTTGAATTTTTTCTGAATTGATGTCCATGTGTCTTAGTCCTTTCTATATGAACTTAAAATTACTTGTGATTGAAAATTACTCGTGATTGAAAATTACTTACCGAGAGATTCGATAACCTTCTTTGTAATAGCTGCAACGAGGTCACTGTCTGCGCCTTCACCTACACCGTGTGCTACTGAGCAACCGCCACAAGCGTGACAGCTGTTCTTACCGCCTACGCAGATGTCTGCAGGATGCTTACCCTTAAGACCGAACTGACGGCGGATTTCGTAAAGACCCTTAACCTGCTCATCGCTGAGTTCCTTGGGACCGCCAAGCGCTCTTGCATTGAAGAGAAGCTGTGCATAGAATTCAAGAGATTCCATCTTGTGATATGCAGCAAGAAGTGAATCACTGAATGAAAGAGCACCGTGGTTTGCAAGAAGAACTGCGTCAAAGTGAGGAAGATACTTTTCAACTGCATCGGGAATTTCGTTTGTAGAAGGTGTACCGTACTCAGCAATCGGAACACAACCAAGAGCAATTACTGCTTCGGGCATGATGGGCTGAGTAAGCGGAATACCTGCAATAGCGAAAGATGTTGCATAGATAGGATGAGCGTGAACAACACTCTTAACATCAGGACGATGCTTATAAACTCTCATATGCATCTTGATTTCGCTTGAAGGCTTGAATGAACCGTTTGCTTCAAGAACGTTACCCTCTTTGTCAACACGGCAGATGTAGTCGGGTGTCATAAAGCCCTTACTTACACCTGTAGGTGTGCAGAGGAATTCGTTGTCGTTGATCTTAACAGAGATGTTACCGTCGTTTGCAGCAACCATACCTCTGTCATAGATACGCTTACCGATTTCGCAAATTTGTTTTTTGATTTCGTACTCATTTACCATATTAAAATCATCCTTTCAAAAAAGAATTAAATTCATTTGCTTATATTTTATAATACTTTTGTCCTTTTGTCAACAGATTTTCTGTGTTTTTCTGTGGTTTTGTGTGTTTTTTCACACTTTTTTATCATTTTTTCAATGTTTTTTACTATTTTACCATTATGAAATGTGGTTTTTACAAAGAATTTCCCACATTTCAGCACCAGAATCTTTGTTTTTAAGTTCTCGTTATTGGGCACACTGTGAAATTGAGTGTTTTTTCAGCGTAGCGACAAAGTGCATCGACAGCCGCCTGCACCTCGCTGACAGTTCCCGTTACGATAAGCGTTCCGCTGAAGCGGTCAACAAATCCAAGCTCAACGCCTGACGCCTTGGTTGCTATATCTCCTGCTATGATTGCAGTTTCTGCAGGCGACATTGTTACAATTCCGATTGCGGATTTACTGTAATCCACCGCAGGGTCAAGTCCGAGCTTTTTATAAAGAATTTTATCAGGATTTGCAATTACATGCGCAAGGGTAATCTGTTTACCGGGAACAAGTTCCTGAATTATTCTCATTTTTTTATCCAATTCAAAATCGTTCAATGGTCACCCTCCTATCTTTGCGATAAGTCCTTCGTCCTCACAGACCTTTTTAAGTCTTTCCATATGCTCATCTGTCGGAGGAAGCACATCGCCCATAAGGTAGTCGCGGTCAAGACCGGTATACTTATCCTTCCCAAGACGGTGATACGGAAGAAGGTTAATTTCATCAACACGCATTTGCGTCCTTGCAAAGCGCGCGATCCCCCTTATCTCCTCCTCTGTATCGTTAAAGGTCGGGATAGTCGGAACTCTGACAATACATTTTTTCGCAAGCTGTGCAATTTTGACTGCATTTTCCAGTATCAGTTCGTTTGACTGCGAGGTAAATTCCTTATGTTTTTCGCTGTTTATATGTTTTATGTCAAGAAGATATGTGTCGATATACGGAAGGAGTCTTTCAATAGTTTCAAACTGGGCAAAGCCTGTTGATTCTACCGCAGTAGTTATTCCCTGCCTTTTTGCAAGCTGCAAAAGAGCCAGCGCAAAGTCGGGTTGAAGAAGCATCTCTCCGCCCGAGAGAGTAAGTCCGCCACCGCTTCTGCGGAAATAGGCTGCGTCCTTTTTAACTTCCTCAATAACTTCTCCTGCAGTAACATCTCTGCCGATAAGCTTTGAAGAGTCTTCAGTATTCATATGCTGAATATCAAAACTCTGCGACTCGGGGTTACAACACCAACGGCAACGAAGCGCACAGCCTTTAAGAAAGACTATTGTTCTTATTCCGGGACCGTCGTGCACGCTGTATTTCTGTATATCAAAAATTCTTCCTTTAACCTTGGAAATATCCATAATTATTCATTCCTTTAGAAGCTCATCTGCTCTGTTCTGTTTATAATATCATCCTGAAGCGAGCGTGAAAGCGTTGTGAAGAGCGCGCTGTAACCTGCAACACGCACTACAAGGTTTTTGTAGTTTTCAGGATTTTTCTGCGCCTCTATAAGCGTTTCACGGCTTACTACGTTGAACTGCACATGCATACCCTTTCTGTCAAAGTATGCGCGGATAAGAGAAACGAAGCTGTAAAGCCCGTCGTCTCCACGGAGCGCTGACGGGTGGAACTTCATATTGAAAAGAGTTCCGTTTGAAGCGATTCCGTGGTCAAGTTTTGATACGGAGTTTGCCGCTGCAGTAGGACCGTTAACATCACGTCCTGCCGCAGGAGATACACCGTCGGCAATAGGAGTAAATGCAAGTCTTCCGTCAGGAGTTGCACCTGTCTGTGCGCCGAGCGGTACATTTGCCGATACAGGGTAAAGTCCTGCCTGGAACATTCCGCCACGGGGATTTGTGTACTTTTCCATCGGTCTGGTATAAGTATATGCCGCCTCACGCGCGAATTCGTCAACGATGTCATCATCGTTACCGAATTTAGGGAGTGCGTTTATATCCTCAAGGAGCTGTGCCCATCTGGGATTGGATGCGCCACCCTGAGCCTCTTTAACATTCTTGTAGATTTCCTTTATAATCTCTTCGTTAAGTTCTGCACCCTTGCTGTTGAGCTCACTTGCAATTTTGATTGTTACATCCTCGGCATTCATCACTGGAGCATCGCCGTTAAAGTTTGCATCCAGCGCCGCCTTTACCTCTGCAAGTGTATATTTCTTTTCGTCATACACGAGCTTTTTAACTGCGTAAAGAGCATCCGCCATATTGGCAATACCAAATCCCTGCGGACCGGTGAAGTTATAGACTGCACCGCCCTCCTGCACACTCTTCCCTCTGCCGATACAATCTTCAACCATTGAGGAAAGGAACGGGAGCGGACATCTTACGGCGTGAGCTTTATCGATAGCGTTATCAGAGTTTACAAGGAGCTTTATCATATAATCCATCTGCGCCTTGTAAGCTGCAAAGAACTTTTCGTATGTGTCAAGGTCTGAAATTTCACCTGTCTTGATGCTTATCTGTTCTCCACCGCTCTTACCGTTTGAGAAAACAAGTTCAAGCGGACGAAGCATATTGAAGAACGCCGCGTCATGCCAACCGTCTGTTTTTCCGGGAGCCTGAGGTTCAACACAACCGATAATACAATAGTTTCGTGCGTCTTCAAGTTCGACACCGCGGCTTATCATTGAAGGGATAATAACCTCGTCATTGTAATACGCAGGGAGACCAACTCCAGTGCGTGTCACGTGTGCCGCCATAATAAGAAGTTCTGTCGGAGAACCGTTCCATACGCGGATGGATATTGACGGCTGTGGAAGCATTATATGCAAGGTCGCATTAAGACAGATATATGAGAGCTCATTTGCAGCATCTCTTCCGTCCTTTGTCTGACCGCCTACAATAAGATTCTGGAAAAGGCTGTAACCTGCAAAACCTTCTGCGCTTACTGCATCACGGACTTTATTGAGGTCGTTTAATTTTACCCAAAGACAGTCAACAAGTTCCTGTGCAAATTCAAGAGTGATTTTACCTTCTTCATAATCCTTCTTGAAATAAGGATACATATACTGGTCAAAACGTCCGGGAGAAATCGAGTGACCGCTCCCCTCTGTCTGCACAAGCATCTGCACGAACCAGAAGGACTGACACGCTTCATAAAAGTTTGTTGCACCGTTTGCCGGAACATTTCGGCAGTTTGATGCGATTTTAAGGAGTTCCTCGCGTCTTTCACCGCTTGCGCTTTTTGCCATTTCTTCGGCAAGGAGCGCGTAACGGTTTGCATATGTAATAGCCGCGTCACAGCTTTCAATAACTGCTTCAAGGAAGCTTCTGCCTGCCGCATAGCGACTGCAGGCAACATCGCCCCTCAAAAGTGCCTCCTGCGCCTCTTTTTTAATGCCGTTGTAACCGATTGCAAGAACCTTGTCATACTGAACGCAAAGATGTCCTACGCCATTGTAGAAATAGTTGCCTGTTGTGAAGATATTATGCTCAATAGCCTTAAGTGCTTCGGGAGCCATATAGCTTGTAGCAAGGTCACTTGTGGTCTTCCCCTTCCAGTATTTATGCGCTTCTTTAAGTGCGCTCTTTGTTTCCTCTGCAATATAGAAAGGATCGGCGCTTCTTTTTTCAACTGTATCGAGTTCCGATTCGAGCCATTCAAAAGAATACTCGGGGAAAGTCTGACAGCTTCTGGGCATTTTTGTATTGCTGCCCACGATAAGCTCTCCCTCACGGATAGTAATTGGGAGCTTTTCCATAATACTGCGGAAAGCATGGCTTCTGCGCTTTATAATAGGAAGATTTTCTGTATTTTTATAGCTTTCTGTAATAATAACTGCGCGGTCTGCTTCGATCTGAGGCATCTTTTCAAAGAGCATATCACGAAGTTTCTGCACACGAGAAGTTATTCTTATTTTTTCCATTGATTCATAGTTCATATCATAACCCCCTATGACATTTCCACATTTATAGAATACAACAAAACCACACATTCTGTCAATAGAAAATCACACAAATTCACAAAAAATCACATATTTTAATTATTTTCCGTCATTTTTACTTCAACTGTCAGAAACACGAATAATTTTCCTTGAAAATAAAATAATAACAACGAAAATATGCAGCGGTGTTCACCGCTCAAGGAGGATTTTTTTATGAAGGACAAGGTTTTCGGTGTACTTCAGCGTGTCGGACGTTCGTTTATGCTCCCTATCGCCCTGCTCCCCGTTGCAGGACTTTTGCTTGGTATAGGTAGCTCATTTACAAATCCGACCACGCTTTCTGCGTACAACCTTACTAATATTATCCGCGAGGGCGGTCTTCTTTACACCATACTTAATATTATGAGTAAAGCGGGCGGTGTAGTTTTTGATAACCTGCCTCTCCTTTTTGCGATGGGTGTAGCTATCGGTATGGCAAAAAAGGAAAAAGAAGTTGCCGCACTGTCGGGTGCTATCAGTTACCTTATTATGAATACCGCCATAAGTACGCTTATCGCGGCAAAAGGCGGCGCGGAGGCTCTTGCCGCAAACACTACGACCAGTGTACTTGGTATTACCACATTGCAGATGGGCGTTTTCGGCGGCATTGTAGTAGGTCTTGGCGTCGCGGCACTGCATAACAGGTTTTACAAGATAGAATTACCGCAGGTTCTTTCGTTCTTTGGCGGAACGAGATTTATTCCTATTATATCAAGTATCGTTTTTCTTGTTGTCGGAGTTCTGATGTTCTATATATGGCCGATTGTTCAGGGCTGGATTGCAAGTCTTGGAAATCTTGTCCTCGCATCGGGATATTTCGGCACATGGATTTACGGTATTATTGAGCGTGCTCTTATCCCCTTTGGTCTGCACCATGTTTTCTATATGCCCTTCTGGCAGACGGAGCTTGGCGGCGCAGTTATGATTGACGGAACACTCGTTCAGGGTGCGCAGAACATTTACTTTGCAGAGCTTGCGTCACAGTCCACTACTCAGTTCTCCGTATCGGCAACAAGGTTCATGGCGGGTAAGTTCCCGTTTATGATATTCGGTCTTCCTGCCGCCGCCTATGCCATGTACAAGCTTGCACGTCCCGAAAAGAAAAAAGTTGTCGGCGGACTGCTTCTTTCTGCGGCACTTACTGCAATGCTGACAGGTATTACAGAGCCGCTTGAATTTACCTTCCTTTTTGTTGCACCTTTGATGTACGGCGTTCATTGTGTACTTGCAGGTTTATCCTTTATGCTTATGCACATTTTTAATGTCGGTGTCGGAATGACCTTCTCGGGCGGTCTTATTGACCTGACGCTGTTTGGTATACTGCAGGGCAACGCCAAAACGAACTGGATATGGGTTGTTGTTGTTGGTATTTTCTATGCCCTTTTATACTTCGGCGTGTTCTATTTTATGATTAAAAAGTTCGACTATAAAACCCCGGGGCGCGAAAGTGATGAAGAGGAGACAAAACTTTACACCCGTAAGGATGTCGATGCAAGGAAAAAAGCACAGAAAGAGCCTGACAGCGTGAGTGCGCTTATTCTGAAAGGACTTGGTGGCAAGGAAAACATTGCCGATATTGACTGTTGCGCGACAAGGCTGAGGGTAACAGTCAAAAAGCCCGAACTTACTGATGAGGCAGCGCTCCGCCAAAGCGGTGCGTCGGGAGTTATTCGTAAAGGACACGGAGTTCAGGTGGTTTACGGTCCGAAAGTATCGGTTGTCAAATCAAACCTTGAGGACTATATGCAGTCGGGCGGTGCAGAACAGTTAATTTCCGAAAACGCCGCAGAAATCGGCATTGATACAAATATAAAGGCATCGGCTAAGGCGGAAACACTTTATGCGCATATGTCAGGTAAGGTTATTCCCGTAGAGGACGTTGAAGACGAAGTCTTTTCCACAAAAACTCTCGGCGACGGTATCGCCATTGAGCCGAGTGAAGGAAAGCTCTACTCCCCCTGTGACGGTACAGTTTCGATGCTTTTCCAGACAAATCACGCAATAAATATTGAGTCAGAGTGTGGCGCGGAGATACTTCTTCATATCGGTATTGATACAGTTAAACTTTACGGCAAATATTTTGAAGCGCACGTGAAAGACGGAGACAAAGTTAAACGCGGTGACCTTCTGATTTCGTTTGACATAGAAGGAATCCGCCGTGAAGGATACAAACTTACTACACCTATGATTGTATGTAATATGTCGGATTACAAGGAAGTAAAGCCTGTTATAAAGGGAAATGCAAATAAGGGTGATAGAGCGATAGAACTCAAATAGAAAAACACCGCAAGGAAAATTCCTTGCGGTGTTTAATTTTAATTAGCTGAGTTATTTTTTCTTTTATGCTTCTTTGTAGCATTCAAAGATTTCTTCTATTCTCTCGCTGTCTTTATTTTTGGTAAACGCACTTACCAAAGGAACGATTACAACTGAAACTGCCATTGCAGCAACACCCATTTCGGGGGATTTTGCTGCCGCTGCACCAAAACCTGAATTAAGGCTGATAACTAAAGTTGAAATGCCTACTGTTAAAAGTCCTGACAGAACACCTGCGTATGCACCAATCTTTGTAATCTTCTTTGAGAAAAGTCCCCAGATGTAAGGTCCGATAAAGC
>CAYMHB010000033.1:0-17485 GCA_964390145.1 uncultured Oscillospiraceae bacterium | reverse complement strand
GACCCTCTGCTTGTAAGGCAGATGCTCTCCCAGCTGAGCTATGCTCCCATATGGTGACCCGTACGAGATTTGAACTCGTGTTACCGCCGTGAAAGGGCGGTGTCTTAACCGCTTGACCAACGGGCCAAAATGGTAGCGGCGAGTGGGCTCGAACCACCGACCTAACGGGTATGAACCGTTTGCTCTAGCCAACTGAGCTACACCGCCACATATCGAGTCTTGCCCGACACATTGGCTATTATAATATAGTGTCGGGCAAAAGTCAAGTATTTTTTTTGCTTTTTTCCAAGTTATTTACAAAGCTCGTCAATAGCCTCAAGATAACCGATGGTTCCCTTGCCTGCTATCACTTTTTTTGCAACGAGTGATATATAGGAAAACTGGCGGAAAGATTCCCTCTCAGAAATTTCGCTTATGTGAACCTCGATCGTGGGGATTCCCACTGTTTTGAGTGCATCAAGAATTGCAATACTCGTATGAGTATATGCGGCAGGGTTTATGACGATACCGTCTATCTTTTTATATGCATCATGGATTTCATCTACGATAGCGCCCTCGTGATTGGACTGGAAAAAGCTTACCTCAATGCCTATTTTATCGGCATAGTTTTTTATCATTTCCACCAAATCGGCATAGGTTTCCTTGCCATAGATTTCAGGCTCGCGTATTCCAAGCATATTCATATTTGGGCCGTTAATAACAAGTATTTTCATATTCATCACCTTTTATTCAGTTCATCTTCTATAAGCTTTGTGGTTTGTTGCCATGTCGGTTGCGATTCTACGGAAAAATCGGCAATCTTTTTATAAAGAGGATACCTTACCTCGTACATTTTCTGAAGCTTTTCCACACCGCCCTGCGAAAGAGGTCTGCCGCGTGTTGAAAGGAAGTGCAGCGGACGCTCTATAAAAACTACGGTGGCGTTTTGCTTTATTATATCTTCGTTGCGCTCTTTCGTAACTGCGCCGCCACCCGTTGCGATAACTGCGCCGCTCATTTTGCAAAGAGATGTCAAAACCTCTGTTTCAATATCGCGAAAATGCTCCTCTCCGTATTTTTCAATAAGGTCGGAGGGGGTCATTCCTCTTTTTGCAATCTCCTCGTCACAGTCGTAGAAAGTGCGTCCCAGGCTGTCGGCAAGGGCCTTGCCGACAGTTGATTTGCCGCAGCCCGGCATACCGACAAGGACGATGTTTTTTGTCATATTTTCTATCTTTTTTCTTATTGCATCTATTTTTCTGTCACAAATTTCGCTTTGTGTAAAAAGCTCGCAAGCTCGTTTTGCCTGCGCTACAAGCATCCCCAGACCGTTTGCCGTTTTTATCCCCCTTTTCTGTGCGTCCATAATGAGTTTTGTTTTTGAGGGGTTATAAATAACGTCAAGCACTGCTTCGCATTTTGTAAATTCTGCTATATCTACGGGCGCTACGAGTGTGTTTGGATACATTCCTACGGGGGTTGCGTTTATAACAATCTGCGCATCGAGGTACTTTTTTATGTCGCCTGCTCGAAGTTCGGCACTCGTTATGGTGCGGACAGTTTTTGCACCTTTATCCGTGCAGACTGCAAAAGCCGTTTTAGCCGTGCCGCCCGTACCTAAAATAACGACGTTCTTGCCTTCTATATCCGCGCCCGACTCCTCGATTTCGTAACAAAAACCGTAGTAATCGGTGTTGTAGCCGAGAAGTTTTCCGTCTTTATTTACGATTGTGTTTACCGAGCCGATTTTCTGCGCCTCGGGAGAGATGTAATCAAGGCAGGGCATAACCTTTTCCTTGTATGGAATTGTAACATTAAGTCCGTCAAAATCCTTTTCCTGCAAAAAGGGAACAACCTCTTCTTCTGAAAGCTCTCTGTATTCATAGGAATAATCTGCCAGCTCGTTATGAATAGGTTTTGAAAAAGAATGCGACAGTTTTTTCGCAATAAGATAGATTTTCATTAAATCAAGCCTCTCTGTAGCTTCCCAGATACTTTATATTCTGCGCGCCGAGCGAATACTCAAGCAAATCAATAATTGCAGGGAGCTTGTCTGAATACACCGATACGTCTATGTCGAAATAGAACATGAATTCGAAATCGCTTTCGGGAATGGGACGGCTCTCAAGCTTGATGATATTGATGCCGAGTGAGTAGAAGTTTGCAATTACGCTGTAAAGAGCACCTGCGCGGTGAGGAGTCTTGATAAGAAGGCTCGTTCTGTCTGCACCTGGGTAAATCTCGAGATTTTTCGAGAAACAGATGAAGCGTGTGTAGTTGTTCTTTGTATTCTGTACATAGGGTTTTACGATGTCAAGACTGTACTGACTTGCACAAAGCTCGGACGAAATTGCCGCAACATCGCTTCTGTCTGATTCCGATACCATTTTTGCCGCAACTGCGGTATTGGGGCATTCGGTAACCTTGACATCCTTGCCGAGAGAGGAAAGGAAATCACTTGACTGGCTGATTGCCTGCGGATGTGAGTAGATTTCTTTTATGTCTTCAAGCTTTGTTCCTTTTTTTGCAAGAAGATTATGCTGAATCTGCATTTTTGTACTGCGTACAATGCTGAATTTGTACTCGCTCATAAGGTTATAAATCTGTGTAACAGAGCCTGAGCTGCTGTTTTCAAGCGGAACAACACCGTAAGAGCAAAGCCCGCTCTGTACTGCCTGGAAAACCGCCTCGAAGGACTGGCAATACATAAGTGAGGGCTTTTCAAAAATTTTCTGACATGCTGCAGAGGAATGTGCGCCCTCTACGCCCTGACAGGCAACGATTGCTTTTTCGGGGAAAAGCGAGGAGGTTTCCTTTGTCGCTTTGATAATAGTTTCTGAAAGGCCTGATGTCTGCGCAAGGGATTTGCTCTGATAATTACGGCTGAGCTCAAGAATAGAGCTGTAAAGCCTTCTTGTGTAATCGCCGAATTCCTCGCCTGCGTTTTCCTCAACCTTTTCTAAGAGTTTGCGCTCTCTTTCAGAGTCATAAACTGCTTTCCCTGATTCCTTTTTATAAAGAGCAATATCCTTTGCAACGTTCATTCTCTTGACGAAAAGTTCTACAAGCTCCTTATCGATATTGTCAATTTCGTTTCTGTACTGTTCAAGATTCATTTTTTCTCTTCCTCTCATAAAATTATGTTTGCCGTGACTATTGCCGCTGCTGCTTCAACGCACGGTACTGCTCTCTTTACGATGCAGGGGTCGTGCCTGCCCTCTATGGTGAGTGTTGTATTTTCCATTTTTGAAAGCGATACGGTTTGCTGTTCACGCCCTATTGACGGAGTGGGTTTGAACGCCACCTTGAATACGATTGGCATTCCGCTTGTTATACCACCCAATATTCCGCCGTGGTTGTTTGTCTCGGTAACGACTTTCCCGTCCTTTACGGTAAAGGCATCGTTATTTTCGCTTCCGCGCAGTTTCGATGCTTCAAAACCGCGTCCGAATTCAATTCCCTTCACTGCAGGAATTGCAAACATTGCGGAGGAAATCGCGCTTTCCCAACTGCCGAAAAATGTGTTGCCGACGCCTGCCGTAACTCCCACGATTGCACATTCGACTGTGCCGCCAATACTGTCCAGTTCACTTTTTGCGCGGAGGATTTCCTCCTTCATAGCCTCGCCCTTTATATCATTTATAACGGGGAACTCCTTGTCCGCTACAAAATCAGAGGGAGTGACATCTACGGGGTTAAACAAATCGTCCTGTGTCTTTCCTACCGATGCGATATGTGCGCCGATATGGATGCCCTTTTCTTCAAGAAGCTGTTTACAGATACCGCCTGCTATACAAAGGGGTGCCGTAAGTCTTCCCGAAAATTCGCCGCCACCGGTCATATCGTAATCGATGCCGTATTTTGAATACGCCGCAAAGTCGGCGTGCCCCGGTCGTGGGATTCCTTTAAGATTGTCGTAATCGCCCGAGTGCTTGTTTGTATTTCTTATTATTGCGCGCAGAGGCGTATGCGATATTATTTCAACTTTATCAGGTTCTTTGCGGGAGGTTGAAAACTTGTCTCTGCCGGGAGCCCGACGAAGCATAAACGATGAAAGTTTTTCCTCGTCTATCTTAAAACCTTTGGGAAGGCCATCGATTGTGACACCGATTTCTTCGGAATGTGATTTTCCGAAGATAGATATTCTTATTTTATTACCTGTCTGAAAGCTCACTGCATTTCCCTCCCAGCATCTTAAATTTTTCGTAAAAGTCGCCGTAGGATTTTCCTACCGCTTCTGCATTTTCTATTATAACATCGCCCTCGCACATAAGCGATGCGACTGCCGCGCTCATCGCGATACGGTGGTCGTTTGCGCTGTCTACTTTTCCGCCGACAAGCTTTGTTCCCGTAACGTAGATTATGTTTTCGTCAAATTCTATCCTTCCGCTCAGTGCCCGTATCATATCCGCAGTAGTCTGCACGCGGTCACTTTCCTTCATTCTGAGGCGGCCTATGTTTTTGAAAATGGTTGTCCCCTCTGCTGCACTTGCAGCCACGCAAAGAATGGGAACAATGTCGGGGATGTCACTGCAGTCAATTTCGGTTGCAGAAAGTTTTGACCTGAAAACTGTTACTCCATTTTCTTCGCGCACAATCTTTGCGCCCATTTTCGCAAGGATGTCTACTATTTTTCTGTCACCCTGAAGAGAATCTTCGGGAAGCGAGGTAACTTTTACACATTCACGGCTTCCTATGGCGCCTGCCACAAGGAAGAATGCTCCGTTTGAATAGTCACCCTCTGCACGAAATTCGGCAGGAGAGGTGTATTTTTGTCCCTCTCTTATTATAAAGGCGTTATCCTTTTTTTCTGTATTGATACCGAAATTTTCTTGAATATCGGTTGTTATACCTATGTATGAAGCGCTTTCAATAGGCGTTGTGGAATGAATTTCCCCACCACCGATGACGCCGAGCGCTAAAAGAAGCCCCGTTATAAACTGGCTGCTTATATTTCCCTCTATTTCATATGTGCTGCCTGAAAGCTTACCCTCGATACTGCAGGGGAGAAAGCTTTCGCCGTAGCTTACTTTTACGCCGTGCTTTCTTAGCGCTTCACACAGCGGAAGAAGGGGCCTTTCTCCAAGCCTTTTTGCACCGACAAACGTACACTTTCTGCCGAGCGCCGCCGCAAAGGGAAGCATAAAGCGAAGTGTCGAGCCGCTTTCGTTGCAGTCGAGAACTGCTTCTCCGTCAGCGTTTTTGTCTATCGGGAAAACAGTTACATAGCCTTCGCCGTATTCAAAACGCGCGCCGAGAGATGAAAGGCACGAGAGAGTCGCTTCGATATCTTTGGAAAATGAAGACGCGAAAATTTTTGTTGGTTTATCTGCCGCTGCCGCACAGATAAGCGCTCTGTGGAGGCAGGATTTTGACGGCGGTGCGTCTACTGTTCCATTCAGTTTTGAAGGTGAAAGTCTGACTTCCATCTTATTTCATTCCTTCCTTTATTAAAGACAGGAGTTCATCCATCGTTATTTTTACGATTTCACATTTTCCCATTTTTCTGGAAACTACAAGATTCACTCCCGTAGAATCTGCTTTTTTGTCTTTTTTTGCCCTTCCCACAATTTCTTCGGGGGTATAGGGACAACTTGTTTCAAGCTTGAACTTTTCAAGCATTGCGCAAAGCTTTTCGCAGAGTTCTTCACTCTTATATGCTTTAGTTACTATATACATTCCCATAGCAACGCATCGTCCATGGGATATGGTGTAATCTGAAAGAGATTCAATCGCGTGACCTACGGTGTGACCGAAATTGAGAATCTGTCTTATACCGCTTTCAAATTCGTCCTCATCTACAACGTCGCGCTTTATTTTTACGCATTTTTCGACAATTTCTTCTATATCAAAGTCTTCGGAGATGATGAGTTTTTCGAGGTCCGCATCCTTTATCACAGCGTATTTTATAACTTCTGCCATACCGTCAGAAAAGTATTCATCGGGGAGAGTTTTCAAAACGTCGCTGTCAAAAATAACGAGTGACGGCTGATAAAATGCGCCTGCAAGGTTTTTGCCGCATTCAAGGTCGATACCTGTTTTTCCGCCAACGGAGGAATCAACCGCTGCAAGAAGTGATGTGGGAAGCTGTACGAATTTTATTCCGCGCATATATGTTGCTGCGCAAAAGCCCGTCATATCACCCACGACACCACCGCCGAGCGCGAAAAGGGTATCCTTGCGGCTGAAATTATTTTCCGCAAGGAAGTTGAGTATGCGAAGAAAGGTCTCGGCATTTTTCGACTTTTCACCTGCAGGGAAAACGTACTCTATAACCTCTGCACCTATCTTTTCAAGCGATTTTTTTACCGTTTCCATATATATTGGCGCAACATTGGAGTCCGAAACAATACACACCTTGCCTTGCGTGATAATATCCTTTGTAAGCTCGCCGACGAGTGATATTGCTCCCTTTTCTATTATAATGTCGTATGTTTTTGAAGCGTTTACCTTTACTTTTCTCATATCAACCAATACTTTCCTTAATTCTTGTTCCTTCCTCGAGGAGCTTTTCAAGAGCATCTCGGTCTCCCGATTTTATTGCATCGCTGTACTTCTGAAGCTCTGTAATAAGATTTTCGATTTCAAATGTTATATTTTCGCTGTTTTCCATAAAAAGCTCTGCCCACATGGAAGGGTTAAGCTTTGCAACACGTGTCAAATCCTTGTAGCTTCCTGCGGAAAAGCCCTTGTGCACGACGGCGTTGGGACTTTTTACGTAGGCGTTTGACACAACGTGTGCAAGCTGCGAGGTGTAGGCAATAATTCTGTCGTGCTCCTCCGCTGTGCTTACCGTAACACTCTTAAAACCTGCAAGAGTGAGAATTTCCTTGACCCTCTGAAGAGTATCAATCGTTTCGTTTTTACGGGGAACAAGTATCATTGATGCGCCCGAAAAAAGCGAAGCGCGTGAATATCTGAAGCCTGAAAAATGTGTACCCGCCATCGGGTGTCCGCCCATAAAGCAAAAGCCGTATTTTTTCGCAAGCTTAAAGCCTTTTTCACATATCATCCTTTTTGTGCCGCCGCAGTCAATGACGGTTGTGCTCTTTGAAATAAGGGGGGCGTATTCCTTCAGGAAATCCTCTGTCGCCTTGGGATAAAGTGCAACAAAGATATAGTCACATTCCTTGATATTTTCTTTTGTGAGAGTGTCTGCCATCGCGTCCTCAAGCCTTGCACGGGCGATTGTAGTATCGTCACGGTCAAATCCGTAAACGAGCATATCGGGAACTTGCGCAAATGCCTTTGCCAGAGAGCCGCCGATAAGGCCAAGTCCTACAACTGCTATCTTCATTTTATATCACCTTACTTTATTGCCTCGAGAACTTTTCTTACAGACTCTGCAGTTTCGCGGAATTGCGCAGGTGTAAGCGACTGTGCTCCGTCGCAGAGAGCACGCTGAGGATTGTTGTGTACCTCTATCATAAGTCCGTCTGCACCTGCCGCTGCTGCAGAAAGAGCAAGAGGCTTAACAAGTTTTGCAATACCGCATGCGTGGCTGGGGTCTACAACTACGGGAAGATGGCTCAAATCGTGAAGAAGCGGAACGGCTGAAATGTCAAGAGTGTTTCTTGTTGCCGTTTCGTATGTTCTGATACCGCGCTCGCAGAGGATTATGTTTTCGTTACCTTCGCTCATAACATACTCTGCACTCATAAGAAGCTCCTTGAGAGTATTTGCAAGACCGCGCTTTATGAGTATGGGCTTTTTAGTCTTGCCGAGTTCCTTCAGAAGCTCGAAGTTCTGCATATTTCTTGCGCCAACCTGAATAACGTCAACCTCGTCAAAAAGATGAAGGTGGTCAGCGCTCATAATTTCTGTTACAATAGGAAGTCCTGTTTCCTTCTTTGCCTCGATAAGAAGTTTAAGACCGTCCTCGCGCATGCCCTGGAAATCATAGGGAGAGGTTCTCGGTTTGAAAGCACCTCCGCGAAGAAAATCTGCACCTGCTTCCTTAACTGCTTTTGCAACCTCAATAATCTGTTCCTCGCTCTCGATTGAGCAGGGGCCTGCGATTATTCCGAAATGTCCGTCACCGATTTTTGCACCCTTGCAGTCGATTACGGTGTTTTCAGGATGGAACTTTCTGTTCGCATTTTTAAAAGGCTCGGTAACACGTGTAACCTGAGACACGATGTCAAGTCCCACCAGAAGTTCTGTATCAATACGGCTTGTATCACCGATGAGACCGAGGACGGTCTGGTATTCACCTGCTGAAATGTGAACGCGCACATTCTGGCTTTCAATCCATGCTACAAGGTTATCAAACTGTTCCTTTGCGGCGTTATTGTTTACTACTACTATCATTTTTAATTCCTCCTAAGTCATTGAAGTATTATCCGAACATGTTTTTTGCGTCCTCTTTTTCGTCGCTACTGTGTTAAAAGCCTTGCCCATACGACAGTATTGGCTTCTTTTTTGCCTTGTCGCACCGAAAAACAGTTAGCAAAAAATGTCTTGAACCACAAATGGTTCAAAATCGATGTTTTTCAAGACCGATAACGAAGAAAAAACCGATTTTCAGCCATTTGGGGCAAGTTCGGATAATGCTCCAATGGCTTAAATTAAAATAGCTCTGCAGTGATTGTCACTGCAGAGCACTTATAAAACACACTCTTATTATTTGCAGCACAAATCACTTTTACTCTGAAACATGGTAAAGTAAAAGTAAAAATATGCAGCTGCAAATACAAATAAGCTCATGAGTTTTCTCCTTTATAAATTCTTGCTCTTATATTAACACTTTAGAGCGCAAAATGTCAACACATTTTTTAATTTTTGCGTATGAAGGCAGATATTTGTGAAAATTCTCGGCCCTTCATCAGCAAAATTCGTGAAATTCCATTATTTATTCATATCAGTCGGAGAAATCCCGTAGTACATTTTGAATACCTTTCCAAAATACAACGGGTCCTTATACCCTACGGACAGTGCAAGCTCCTTGACGCTGGAAAAATCACCGCTGTCAATGATGGATTTAGCGTGAGAAACCCTTTTTTCCATTACATAGCTTTTGGGGCTTGTGCCGAATCTGGCGATAAATATCCTTCTGAAATATGTATCTGAAACGCCACAAAAAGAGTGAAGATGAGAAATTTCAAGTTCGGGGTCGTATATATGCTTTTTCAGGTAATCTATCGCAGGTGTAATGATATGAAGCTTCTTCTTGTCCTGATAGCTCATATTTTCAATGTTTGAAATATAAGAAAGAAGATTATATACAACGGAAATGCATTTATATTTTTCAGAGGTTGTGCCGAATTTCCAGCTTTCGGCAAACTTATGCATCAAGAAGTCCACATCGAAAAAGTCCTTGAGCGAAAAGCAGGCAGGCTTAATCCCGTTGAAATCCCCGCTCAAATTTATCATTGTGCGAGCACTTTCATCCGATCCTTCTACCGTATATTCATAAGTTGTGTCCTTCGGAAGAAAAATCATTTCTCCTGCGTTTACGGTTATGCTCTTATCTTCAAAATCGTATCGCACCGAGCCGCTTACCCTTATACTGAAGCTGTTCATTTTTCTCTTTCGTGTTACACCACAGGGTTTGCTTATCTGATGCACGGCAGATTCTACTTTTAAATTTTCTATGTTTTCAAACATATTTATCCCCCCGCTTATAGTGCTATTTTACCATCAAAGATTTTATTTTGCAATATTTTGTTTCAAAAATTCCATATTGTTATGATAACTCTATTGACATTCATTCTTTTTCTGCTATAATCAAGCGAGTAAAGAACACAGGAGCCAATCCCCGTGTGCTTAATATAAAATGGAGATGTTTATCGTGGAAAACAAAAAATTTAAATTGGACTACATGTGGGTCATTATGGGGTTGTGTTTCCTTATGGTTGCAACGAGCCTTGGTCTTTGCAGCAGCGGCAGAGCGAATTACCTCACGGCAATTTGTGATGCGCACGATTTTCAGCGAGGTGCTTTTTCCGTTAATGATACTATCAGGTACTTAACGACAACTATTGCTAATATATTTTTTGGCAAGTCAGTTTCAAAGTTCGGTACAAAAAAGCTTATCATTGCAGGTTTCTTGTGTCTGATTTGTTTTGCTTACATAAACTCTATTGCGACAAGCCTTATCTGGTTTTACATCGCAAGCATTTTCCTCGGTATTGGTCTTTGCTGGACGGCAACCACTATGGCAAGTACAGTCGTAAATCAGTGGTGCACAAAAAACAAGGGTATGTTCACAGGTGCAGTCCTGGCGGCAAATGGTATCGGCGGCGCTATTGCAATTCAGGTGCTTTCCCCCATTATCTTTGAGGAGGGCAATCCCTTCGGTTATCAGAATTCATACCGTCTTGTATGCGTTATCCTTGCGGTAGTTCTTGCACTCGTTATATTCCTTTACCGCGAAAAGCCTTTTGAAGAAGGCGCTACTATAGGCAAAAAGAAAAAGGTTCGCGGCGCCGGCTGGGTCGGTATGAAATACAAAGATGCTGTCAGAAAACCTTACTTTTATGTTGCACTCCTTTGCATGTTCTTAATCGGAATGTATCTTCAGGGTATCGGCAATATCGCAACACCCCATCTGTACGATCTGGGAATTCCCGTAGCAACGGTTGCTGCTATCGGCAGTGTTGCAAGTCTTCTGCTTACTGTCGGTAAATTCTCTTCGGGCGTTATGTATGACCGCCTCGGTATGAGAATCACCATGAGTGTTTGTTTCTTCTGTTCATTTGTATCTCTTATAAGTCTTGTGTATGTTGATAATTCCCGCGCAGGCATAGCACTCGCTTATATACGAGGAATTTTCAGCACATTTGCACTGCCGCTTGAAACGGTTATGGTTCCTCTTTTTGCAAGCGAGCTTTTCGGTAACAGATGTTTTGGTAAAACGGTTGGTCTTTTCGCCGCTGCAAGCACGGCAGGTTTTGCAGTTGGCTCTCCTCTTGGAAACATTATTTTTGACTTCGCAGGAAGTTATACACCTGCTTTTATACTTTTTGGCGTTATCGCAGTAGTCGTAACTATCTCAATGCAGTTTGTTCTGACTGCCGCAAACAAGGATCGAAAAGCTATTCTGGAAGCTTTAGAATCCAATCAATAAAAAAGAGGCGTGCCGCTTCACCCATTTCGCGTTCCAACTAAAGTTCAAACCGACAAATGTTGCTCGCGAAAAATACGCAATTTTCTATACGGTAAAAAAACAAAAGGCAAGTTCGAATGATTCGAACTTGCCTTTTTATCAATCTTTTATATTTTCGCTTCTGTTACTGAGAATTACCGTAAATTCTTTTTCAGTATATTTGTTTCCTGACGGAACCTGAGCAGTAACCGTTACCTTTTCACCAGATTTGTAATACTGCAGTCTTTCCTGAAGCTGTGCTATCGTTGTGATGGTGTATCCGTCAAACTTTGTTATTACATAACCTTTTTCAATTCCCGCTTTTTCTGCGGCAAGACCTTTTGTAACCGAGCTTACAAACACGCCTATCGGAATTCCGAAAGTCTGATTTTCCGAAGAAGAAACATCAGCACCTGTTATTCCCAGGAAACCCTGCTTGTCAGAATCAACCTTGTCACGGGTTTCGCGAAGCATCAAATCATCAATGATTCCCTCAACGTCTGAAATAGGGATAGCATATCCCATACCCTCGACACCTGTTGTAGCAATCTTGGCGGAATTGATGCCGATGAGACAACCACGCATATCAAGAAGCGCTCCACCGCTGTTACCTGAGTTTATTGCAGCATCTGTCTGTATGAATGAATTTGTTACAGTCATACTGCCGTCAGCATTTTTCATAGTGATTTTTCTGCCGGTCGCACTTATGATACCTGTTGTAACAGACTGACCATAACCGAGAGAATTACCGATGGCAATTACCTGATCGCCTGCCTTGAGAGTTGTTGAATCACCGATTGTGGCAATCTTGATTTCAGAAAGAATGTCATCGGGGATATCTTCAAGCTCTATGGCAATTACGGCGAGGTCCTTGTTAGAATCGTACCCCTTTACAACTGCTGTGGGGATTTCATCGTCAAGTTCATCGGCGTCTTTTTGATTTTCAATTTTCTTTTCAACAGAGCTGAAAACTACTCTGAGTTCCTTTGAATTATTTACCACGTGGTAATTTGTAACTATCAAAAGCTCGGTGTCATTCTGGCCTATTATGATACCGCTGCCGCTTGATGTACTCTCCTGTTCATACGTCCCGAAGAATGTTACCACGTCGGAAACGCTGCGGTTTGTTATGGCAACAATCGAGGGCATACACTCCTCGGCAATAGTGGTAATTTTACTTTGTGCCGTAGTATCCTCTTCCGCTTTGCTGAGAGTTACTTTTGTAGCTTCTATAGTGTGTTTTGGCGAAGCCGTCTTTTTTCCCAGATATTTTGAAGCACTCATTCCGAGTCCAAAGAAAAGCCCTGCCACAAGGGGAATCAATATGACATAAAGCCAGATTTTCAACCTTTTTTTCTTTTTCGGTGGAGTTTTTTCAAAAGCGATTTCATCACTTCTTATTTCAGAAGCTGAAAGCGAAGTTTCCGCCACGACATCGGGCTCATGGGATTCGAAATTCATATTTCTTAATTCCTCGGGGATGTTATTTTCAAATTCGTTATTCATACAAATACCTCCTGTCTTCTATCTTGAGCATATAGTATAAATACTGATAAAGTTTTATCAATTTATGAACATTTTATAAACAAAAAGAAATCAGAATATTTCAATGTATGCATCAAGCACTGATGAGATAAGGATTGCAATAATGCAAATTGGTGCAAAGTATTTGATAACGAATGTGAAGAGTGCCTTTTTTTTGAATTTGCCTGTAAGTTCTACCTCTTCAATAATTGCCTGCGGTTTTATAACATAGCCAACAAAAACACATGTGAAGAATGCAACAATAGGCATCATAACGCTGTTTGTGATAAAATCGAAGAAATCAAGCATCTGCTTTCCAATAATTTTTACGTTTTCCCAGATGCTGTAACCAAAGCATGAGAGAAGGCCCATCACGATTGAGAAAACGAAAACTACTGCGCAGGAGAGTTTTCTCTTCCAGCCGAGTTTATCGCACAGGCTGGAAACAACGGTTTCCATAAGAGAGATTGATGATGTAAGCGCCGCAAAAAACACCAGAAGGAAGAAAAGTGCGCCGATTACCTGACCGCCGACCATTTCCTCAAAAACCTTGGGAAGTGTTGCAAACATAAGGCTGGGGCCCTTGCCAAGTGCTTCGGGAGAGCCGTTTGAAAATGCATATGTTGCGGGGATAATCATAAGACCTGCGATGAAAGCAATACCTGTGTCAAAACATTCAATCTGCGCAGTAGAGCTTTCGATACTTACATCCTTTTTCATATATGAGCCGTAGGTTATCATAATACCCATGGCAAGTGACATTGAATAGAAAAGCTGACCCATTGCAGAAAGGACTGTTGCAATGGAAAATTTTGAAAAATTGGGTGTAAGGTAGTACTTAACACCATCCATTGCGCCGGGGATAGTAAGAGCATAGACTGCAATCACGATAGAAAGGAGCAGAAGGATAGGCATCATAATCTTGCTTACCTTCTCGATACCTTTTTCAACGCCGAAAAGAACGATGAGAGCTGTAATTCCGATATAGATAAAGAACCAACCAATAGGTTCTGCCGCAGATGCAATAAATCCGTCGAAGTAGTTATCTGCAGTTGTTGAGAAACCGTTACCGGTAGTAAATGCAACGAAATACTTTGTTACCCAACCGCCGATTACTGAATAATAAGGCAAAATGATTGCAGGAACAAGCGCTGCAATATATCCGATAAATGCGTATTTCCTGCTGAGCTTTGAAAAGGCACCCAGAACACTGAGTCCTGTTTTTCTGCCGAGAGCAACCTCCGCAGTCATAAGCGCAAAACCGAATGTTACCGCAAGGATAAGATATGTAAGAAGAAATATTCCGCCGCCGTATTTTGCCGCAAGATAAGGAAAACGCCAGATGTTACCGAGACCTACTGCACTGCCTGCAGCGGCAAGGACGAATCCGATTTTTCCTGTAAAGCTTCCTCTATTTTCGTTAGACATAAGATTTACCTCCGATTTTCCTTAAAAAGCAAAACCACCCTATTGGGTGATTTTGCTTATTGTACTATATTCTATCATATTTTTAGTATATGTCAATATTATCCAAAATATTTTCTGTCAAGGCTACGATAGCCGATTGCCTCGGCAATGTCCATCTCATTTATATTTTCGCGACCTTCACAGTCGGCGATTGTACGTGCTACTTTGAGAATTCTTGTATATGCTCTTGCTGTAAGACCGAGAGAGTCAAACGCTTCTTTAAGAAGGTCACTTTCGTTTTTGCCGATGACGCAATATTTTTCGATAAGCGAGCCTGAAAGTTGAGCGTTGGTCGTTATACTTTCACCCTTATAGCGCTGTTTCTGGATTTCACGTGCGGCATTTACCCTCTTTTTAACATCGGCGGAGCTTTCTCCCTTCATCGCCTTAAGGTCGGCATATTTCACAGGAGCGGCTTCGAGCTGGATATCAATTCTGTCGAGCATAGGACCGCTGATTTTTCCGAGATAGCGTCTGACATCGGTTTCACTGCATCTGCAACGGTCGGTGCCGTCTCCATAGTGACCGCATTTGCAAGGGTTGAGCGCCACGACGAGCATGGTGTTGCAGGGATACGTAAATGATGCGTTTGCACGGGTTACCGTGATTTTTTTGTCTTCAAGAGGCTGACGCATTGATTCGATAACATCCTTGCGATATTCGGGGAACTCGTCAAGAAACAAAACGCCATTATGCGCAAGCGATATTTCACCCGGTTTTGCCTTTGCACCACCTCCAATGATGCTGACCGCGCTTGCGCTGTGATGAGGAGAGCGGAAAGGTCGTTTTGCAATGAGGTTTGTTCCGTTTTCAAGCGCACCTGCAACGGAGTAAATTTTTGTAACCTCAATTGCTTCTTCAAGCGACATATCGGGAAGTATTGTGGGAATTCGCTGTGAAAGCATTGATTTACCGCTGCCGGGGGTGCCAATGAGAAGCAGATTATGTCCGCCGCTGACACAAAGTTCAATCCCGCGACGAAGTCCAAGCTGTCCGCGGACATCGAAAAAGTCAATATCGTACTTTAAGGATTCTGCAAAAATTGATTCTATATCACATGTGGTAGGCTCAATGATTTTTTCGCCAATAAGATGCATATAAACATCGCTTAGCGACTCAGCTCCAAAAACCTCCACCCCTTGAGTAAGAGAAGCTTCCTCGGCATTATCCTTTGGAACAAAAACTTTTGTGACGCCGTACTGCTTCGCCGATGAAACGAGCGACAAAACACCGTTTACCCCTCGAAGTTCACCTGAAAGGCCAAGCTCGCCGATAAACATATATTCATCAAATTCTCCCTTTATCTGACCAGTGCCCGCCATAATCGAAAGAGCAATCGGAAGGTCAAACTGCGTACCCTCTTTTTTGAGGTCTGCAGGGGCAAGGTTTATCACGGCGCGTTTTGGCGGAAAGTCAAAACCGCTGTTTTTAAGCGCTGCGCGGACGCGCTCTTTTGATTCCTTTACGGTAGCGTCGGGAAGGCCTACAACATCGAAAGAAGGAAGTCCGTTTGAGAAATCGGCTTCCACAATTACGATTTTTCCTTCAAGGCCGCAAAGTGTGCCCGTATTTATCTTTACAATCATATAAAACATCCTTATATTCAGTATGTTATTTAAAGTATATCACGCGGAAAAACCAAAGTCAATTATGGCAAAAATTTTCTTGACTTAATTGGAGTTAAATAGTATAATACATAGGTATCTTAAGCCAAGAGCTTGATTTCGGGGTGTAGCGCAGTTTGGTAGCGTGCTTCGTTCGGGACGAAGAGGCCGCGGGTTCAAGTCCCGCCACTCCGACCAAAAAAGAGAGAGAGATTCTACAACAGTAGGACTTCTCTCTTTTTGTTTGGCGGGACTTGAAGCCTAAAGAGGGCAACGAGGGGATAGAAAACGATTGATAATCGTTTCCCCCGAAGTTGGTGCGCAGACGGGCACCGTGAACAAAGTGTAGCGGTCGTCAAGCAGGCAAGGCGCGTAGCGACTGTGTCCCGCCACTCCGACCAAAAAAGAGAGAGAGATTCTACAACAGTAGGACTTCTCTCTTTTTGTTTGGCGGGACTTGAAGCCTATTCCTCCATTTTATTTCCGGACTTGATTACTGTTTATTTCTGCGGTATAACTTGTCTATTCTACACAAAGGAGTATCACTATGCATTACATAAACCAGCTTAACTACCCTCATATTGTCTATCGTACAAACGCAAAAAGGGATGTTCCTGCGGAGGAAAAAATCAACAGCGTTGCCTCTGTAGGCTGCAGTCTTTGTTGTATCTCTATGGTAGTAAATTCACTTACTCCGTATACTCTTAACATCGAGGACTGCGTTAAAATTTCCGAAGGTTGCGGTGCTAACCCGTACAGAGGTACAAATATGTCCATTCTTGCACCTGTTATCGCTGAAAAATGCAATCTTCAGTACACAACTACTGACGACCTTGACGAGGCGAACAGCATCTCCAAAAGGGCGGACAGATTATAGCACACACAGGTATCCCCGAAGGGAAAATAATCGGTCTTTTCACAAAAGGCGGTCATTATATTACATTGGTTTCCACCGATGGCAAGGAATTCTGCATCCTTGACCCTGAGTATAAACCCAGAAAGTTTGACATTCCTGAAAGAAGCGGCAGGGCGGATGATTCACACGCTACCTACCTGTACTGCGATGTAAATATCGTTGATTCCGAAACAAAACCTGAGAAAATTAAGCACCACCTTTTCGCAAGAAAAAGATAAATAAAGACAAAAAAGAAATGACCCTTGATTGCCTTTAACACCTGCAATCAAGGGTCATTTCTGTTCACTCTTGATATCTAACATCTTTTGTTATCCTCTCTTTCTTTTGTCTGTCCTTTGCACTCTTTTTAATCTTCAAAAATTACTTTTCTTCATTACTTTCTCTAAGGAGATGCCTTGTGAAAATGTTTTTTCTTATGCAAAAGACGAAAATTTCTGAAGGCTCTTTTTTATAATCCAAATCCCCTAATCCGTTCCTTTCATAACGGGTAAAATCTATATTAAGCGTACACCGCCGTGTTTTAATTTTTTTATTCTCCATCACTTGCCACGGGATTTGAATTATTAAATTTTCCTTCAATTTTGAAAGTTCAACTTACTCTTCCATTGGAGTGTACCTCCCTTTCCCTGATTTAAGTATAGCACGCGAAAAAGCCCTATTTCAATAGGCATTTTCCGAAAATCATAAAGCCTTTTTTTGTGGAATGGGGAGAAAATTTTCCGCAATGTAAAAAAATTATTTACAAACGGTATTTTGGTGTGATAAGATAAAAATATGGGCTGGTCATTGGCCACCACCAGATAAGGTAGTATTGTCCTAAGAATCGTCTTTTTTGCGAATTTCCGTGTTAAAAGCAGCCCGTATCCGTCAGGATTTCGGGCTGTTTTTGCCTTGAACTTCATCAAAAAA
>CAYMHB010000032.1:0-19230 GCA_964390145.1 uncultured Oscillospiraceae bacterium | reverse complement strand
GTAAGAAAAAGCTTCTTGAAAAACAGAAGGAAGGTAAGAAGAGAATGCGTCAGGTCGGCAGCGTAGAGCTTCCGCAGGAGGCGTTTATGTCTGTTCTTAAACTTGACTGATATGATTTATGTACACATTCCGTTCTGTATCCGCAAATGCCTTTACTGCGACTTTTATTCCGTTACGGACAAATCGCTTTTTAAGGCATATACCGATGCACTCATAAAGGAAATTGAGAGTATAAAGGGTACAAGAACCAACACCGTTTATATCGGCGGAGGAACGCCTACTGCAATTGGCGAGCATCTCTTAAAAATCGTAGATGCAGTAAACGAAAACCTCATTTTATCAGCTGACTGCGAGTTTACTGTCGAGGCAAACCCTGGTACTGTGAACGAAAGAATTCTTTCAGTCCTTTATAAAAAAGGTGTCAATCGTGTAAGCCTTGGAGCACAGTCGTTTAATGATAATGAACTTCGTGCACTTGGAAGAATACACACTGCAAAAGAAATTATTGAAAGCACTGATGCTATCAAAAAAGCAGGCTTTACTAATTTCAGCCTTGATTTAATGATTGCAACACCTCATCAGACGATGGAGAGCCTTCGATATACACTTTCCTGTATAGAAAAAATAAATCCCCCTCACGTGTCGGCATATTCGCTTATCGTGGAGGAGGGAACACCCTTTTATGATATGGAGCTTTCGCTTCCCGACGAGGGTTGTGAGCGTGAAATGTACTATTACGCCACAAAAAGACTTGCCGAAATGGGACTTTCCCGCTACGAAATATCGAACTTTGCGAAAAAGGGCTTTGAGAGCCGTCATAACACAGGCTACTGGACGGACGAGGAATATATCGGTCTCGGCGCAGGTGCACATTCGTACTTTGGCGGTGCACGTTACTCTAATGCAGGTGATATAAAACGCTATATAAACGGCGAAGGACGAAAAGAGGATTATACTCCCATATCGGAAGAAGAACGCAAACTCGAACTTTTTATGCTTGGGCTTCGCATGACAGACGGAGTTATATATAACGGAGAATTTCCCGAAAGAATAAATCCCCTTATCGAAAAGGGACTGCTTGAAATCAGCGAGGGCAGACTGAAACTTACAGACAGAGGAACCGATTGTGCAAATTTAGTATTTATGGAGTTTTTAGATGATTAACTCAAGAGACTATGCTCTGTACCTTATAGAATTTCGCGACAGAACCGAAAAGGAGCTTCGTGAAAAACTTGTGGCAAAAGGATACGGCGAAGAACAAATTGAAGATACGGTAGAATTTCTCAAAAACTACGGATATATTGATGACAAGCGCTACGCATCACATTTTATAAGTGATGCAATAAACCTCAAAAAATGGGGTAAAATCAGAATCCGTACAGAGCTACTCCGAAAAGGTGTTGACCGCGAAACCGTAGATTTTGCTATAGAAGACGCCTTTATGGAGGTCGAGGATGACCGTGTGCTTTCGCAAATGCAGTTGCGTTTTAAAGATGCCGATTTTTCGAATATGAAAGAACGGACAAGAATATTCAATTTCTTTATGCGCCGTGGCTTTACTGCCGAGGAAATAAAAGGTGCAATGAATAAGATGAGTTCTTTTGACGATGTTATAGACGATTGAAGGTGACAAAGTGACAAAAATAGGCTTTGTATCGCTTGGATGCAATAAAAATCTGTGTGACACAGAAAATATGATGGGACTCTTGCTGGAGGGTGGATTTGAGCTTACCCTTGCGCCCGAAGAGGCCGAGGTTATTGTAATAAACACCTGCGGATTCATCGAAAGTGCACAGCAGGAATCAATCGACACAATACTTGAAATGGCGCAGTACAAAGAAGACAAATGCAAGCTCCTTGTTGTATGCGGATGTCTTGCACAGCGCTTTTGTCATGACATTAAAAACGAACTTCCCGAAGTTGATGTCATTGTAGGCACAACGGCGTTTGACGAAATTGTAGATGCCATCCAAAAAGGCCTTTCGGGAAAGAAAGAAATATATATATATGACATTGATAAGGATGTAAAAGAAAACCTTCCGCGCGTACGCACGACTCCTCCTTATACTGCATATCTTAAAATAGCTGAAGGATGCGACAACAAGTGTACCTACTGCGCAATTCCCTACATACGCGGAAAGTACAGAAGCAGGAGAGAGGAAGATATCCTCGCAGAGGCTCAGGCACTCGCCGACGACGGAGTGCGCGAAATCATTGTCGTTGCACAGGACACAACGCGCTACGGCATCGATTTATACGGAGAAAAAAGAATTTCTGAGCTTTTAAAGAAACTTTGTGAAATAGAAAAAATTGATTGGGTAAGGGTTCACTATTCTTATCCCGAAGAAATTGACGAAGAACTTATAAAAACCATTCGCGACGAGGACAAAATAGTAAAATACCTCGATATCCCCGTACAACACGGAAGTAGCAGTGTCCTTCGCAGAATGGGACGAAAAAACACACGTGAAAAGCTGGAAGCTCTGATTGAAAGATTGCGTGCTGAAATTCCAGATGTAACTCTTCGTACGAGCATCATTACGGGCTTTCCGGGGGAGACACAGGAGGAATTTGAAGAGCTTTGTGATTTCCTTGAAAAAGTGAAATTTGACCGTGTGGGAGTTTTTGCGTATTCGTGCGAGGAGGGAACTCCTGCCGCAAAAATGAAAGACCAGATTCCCGTAGAGACAAGGGAAGAACGTCGCGATATCGTAATGGAACTTTCCCAGAAAATTTCTCTTGCGAGAAATGAATCTATGATAGGAAAAACCGTAAAAGTAATCACCGAAGGGTTCGAGGAAAATCTCTACTACGGACGCAGCGGAGGGGAAAGTATAGAAATTGACCCGAAAATTTATTTTGGTGCGCATCGTGACCTCAATGCTGGAGAATTTATAGAAATTACAATTAAATCTGCCGATATATACGACTTATACGGCGAAGAAAATGAAAGGATGGAATGATTTATGAATTTACCAAACAAACTTACAATGGCAAGATGCGTGATGATCCCGATTTTTATGGCGCTTATTCTCAATGAGCATTTTATATGGGCGCTTCTTGTGTTTGCAATTGCATCGCTTACTGACTTTTTTGACGGATATCTTGCAAGAAAATATAACCTTGTTTCCTCTTTTGGTAAAATAATGGATCCTCTTGCAGATAAGCTTTTGGCGTTCAGTGCGCTTTTAGCGTTCATTCAGCTCGATGTTGTTTCTATGTGGGCACCCATCATTATCATTGCACGCGAATTTTTCGTAACAAGCCTTCGCGTTGTAGCCGTTTCAAAAGGCAAGGTTATCGCCGCTTCATGGTGGGGCAAGATAAAGACAAATGTGCAGCTTTTTGCAAGTATTTTTGCAATGCTTTTCTGCCACTTTGGAAACACAGAGCTTGCAGGTATTCTTATCTGGGCTGCCGCTATCTTTACAGTAGCAAGCTGGGTTGCTTATATTTTTGAAAACATCTCTATTTTTAAGGATTGATTGTAATGAATATGCGCATATGCGCCTATATTGATAAGGACGCTATAATACATAATTTTAATTCCATACGAGAACAACTTCCTGAAAATGTAAAGATAATGCCTGTTATAAAGGCTGACGGATACGGACACGGTGCAAGTCTTTTTGCAAGGCTTCTTTGTGATAAATGCGATTATTTCGCAGTTGCCGTAATAGAGGAGGCTCTTGCACTCAGGGAAGATGGTATCAATAACCCCATTCTCATTCTGGGACGCATATTCCCCGATGATCTGGAAATTGCAATCAAAGAGAATGTAACTGTTACCGCCTTTACTTTTGAGGAGACGCAGCTGATTTCTGAAATTGCTGAAAAAGTAGGGAAGATTGCAAAAATACATATTCCGATTGATACGGGTATGTCGCGAATAGGCTTTGTACCGACTGCGGAATATGCGGATGTTGTGAAAGAAATATCAAATCTTCCACAAATAGAACTTGAGGGGATTTTCACTCATTTTGCAACTGCAGACGAAGAAGATGGTACTTTCACCAAAAAACAGGCGGAGCGATTTATGGCATTTCGTAAAATGCTTGAGAAGCGCAGTGTGAATATAAAAATATATCACAGCGCAAACAGCGGTGCAATTTTGCAACACGAGGATTACTGTTTTGATATGGTAAGACCGGGAATAATTCTCTATGGACTTAGCCCGAGTGAGTGTTTAGAGAAAAACGCGGCTGACCTTAAGCCCGTTATGCAGCTTCATTCTCACGTGGCATTTGTGAAAACAGTAAAAAAAGGCGAAACCATAAGTTACGGAAGAACATTTACTGCTGAGAAGGATATGAAAATTGCCACAATTCCCGTAGGATATGCCGACGGTTACCCCCGACTTCTTTCAGGGCAGGGCAGGGTTATTATAAATGGCAGCTATGCTCCCATCGTAGGCAGAATCTGTATGGATCAGTTTATGGTGGATGTGACTGATGTTCAAAGTGTAAGCCTTGGAGATAAGGTAATTCTTATGGGTTGTGAAAACAACATCAGTATAACGGCAGAGGAAATAGCGAATTTTGCACAGACTATAAATTACGAGATAGTTTGCGGCGTGTCAAAACGCGTTCCGCGAATTGCTCTTGGAAGTGATTGATTGAAAACTAAAACAGTATTTGTATGTAAAGAATGCGGAAACGAATCTCCCAAATGGATGGGAAGATGTACCGCATGCGGAACATGGAACAGTATGATAGAAGAGGTTTTGGAAAAAACCTCTGACGCAAAAATTAAAAAGAAAGTTTCCCCCGTCCTTATAAAAGAAGTTTCGACCGAAGAGGGCGAGAGAAAGACTGCAGGAAGCAGTGAACTTGACCGCGTACTCGGTGGAGGAATTGTAAAAGGCTCACTTGTCCTTTGCGGCGGCGAACCCGGTATTGGTAAATCCACACTTCTTCTTCAGGTGGCAAAAAACGCGTCAGGCGATGGCAAGGTTCTCTATGTATCAGGCGAAGAATCTGACAAGCAGATTCGCCTTCGTGCCGAGCGTCTTGGCGCAATTTCCGACTCGCTTTATGTTCTTAACGAAACAGACCTTGAATCAATTTTAGATGCTACCACGGTTATGAAACCCTCTCTTGTAATCGCAGATTCCATACAGACCCTTTATTCGCAGAATCTCACATCTGCCCCCGGCAGTGTAGGGCAGGTAAGGGAATGTACCCTTAAATTTATGGAGCTTGCGAAAAGTACGGGTACAACTGTGTTTATAGTCGGTCATGTTACAAAGGAAGGCTCTATTGCAGGACCTAGAGTTCTTGAACATATGGTAGATTGTGTTCTTTATTTTGAGGGCGAAAGACATCAGAGTTACCGCATTGTTCGCGCAGTTAAAAACCGCTTTGGTTCAACAAACGAAATCGGTGTGTTTGAAATGACAGACAAGGGACTTATAGATGTCCCCAATCCCTCTCATATGCTTCTTTCGGGTCGTCCTGTGGATGCTCCCGGAAGTGCAATCGTATGCTCGGTAGAGGGTACACGTCCGATACTTGCAGAAATTCAGGCACTTGTTTCAAAAAGCAGTTTCTCGATGCCCAAACGTATGGCAACGGGCGTTGATTTTAACCGCGTTTCGCTTATAATGACAGTCCTTGAAAAGCGTATGGGACTGCACCTCGGAGACCACGACGCGTATGTAAATGTAACGGGCGGAATAAAACTTGACGAGTCAGCAACCGACCTTGCTGTTGCGTGTGCGATTGCATCAAGTTTCCGTGATAAACCGCTTCCGCAGGATATGGCATTTTTCGGCGAAATCGGTCTTACGGGCGAAATCCGCACAGTAACACAGGCAGCAAGACGAATTGCCGAAATTAAAAAAATGGGATTCAAACGCTGTATGCTTCCGTTTGACTGCCTCGGCAGTATTGATAAATGCGACGGTATTGAACTTATAGCAGTAAAGACACTTTCAGATGCACTTACCTATATTAAGTCTTAAGAGGTAATGAATATGAGCAAAACTGTACTTATAACAGGTGGCAGCCGCGGCATTGGAAAAAGTGCGGCACAACTTTTTTATAAAAACGGATATAATGTGGTAATAAATTATAACAACAGCGAGAAAGAGGCGCTTGAGCTCTCGCAAAAACTTTCAGGAAGCCTTGCTGTAAAATGTGATATTTCAAACGAAAACGATGTAAAAGAGATGCTTCAAAAGGTGATAGCGCATTTTGGCAAAATAGATGTTGTTATAAATAACGCAGGTGTGTCTTTTTCAAAACTTGTTACCGAAACGACCATTGCCGATTGGGAAAGCCTTTTCGGTGTAAATGTAACGGGGACATTCCTTGTGAGTAAATATGCCGCAGAGCACATGATAAAAAACCACAGCGGTAAAATTATAAATGTAAGCTCAATCTGGGGAGTTTCCGGTGCATCGTGTGAGGCTTGTTACAGCGCATCAAAGGGCGCGGTAATATCTTTTACAAAAGCACTCGCAAAGGAACTCGGCCCCTCCGGCATAACTGTAAATGCAGTTGCTCCCGGATTTATCGATACCGATATGAATAAAAATATATCTCCCGAAGACCGCGAGGCATTCCGTGAGGAAACACCGCTTGGAAAAATCGGAACGCCCGAAGATGTTTCAAATCTTCTCTTGTTCCTTGCATCAGACGGTGCCGATTTCATCACGGGTCAGGTGATAGGGATAGACGGCGGAGCAATATTGTAAACAACCTTTTATAACAAAAAATAATCCTCCAACATATAATGAAAGTGGGCAATGCCTACTAAATTATATAGGAGGATTTTTTTATGGAAGAAAAACTTACCGGCTCCTTTGGTTGCAAGGAAAAGGTTTGTATACAGGCTGATAAAATTTACGATTCCTGCAGAAGTAAGGAATGTATCGAATGTATGAGGGTGTACTTAACTGAAACAGGACAGGAAATAATCGATCGTGCAGTTGATGTCAAGTGCCGCAAAACAGAGGTTGTATGGGTATTCAGCGATGTTGAAAAAATGCCTTTTAACCGCGGATATTACACGGTTGACCTTACATTCTTCTTCCGCGTATCTCTTGACGCTTACACAGGTGTTTCGAGACCTGTTACCGTGGAGGGCGTTGCTACCTATAATAAAAAGGTAGTTCTTTTTGGCAGCGAGGGAAGTGCAAAAATCTTCACTTCAAAATACAAAAAAGACAGTTTTGACCCCCAACTCTGGCAGAAAACCAATATGCCAAAGGCAGTTGTCGAAACCTTAGACCCCATCAGCCTCGGTGTGAAAATTGCAGAGCCTTGTGAAAAATGTTGCCATTATATTGATGATGAAATCGATGTAACGAGCATTCCTGATTGCGTATGCAGAGTGTTTGAGGACAGATTTGTAAATTGTCGCGAGGACCAAAGAAAAGTTTACATTTCACTTGGCCTTTTTACTATTATCAGACTCGAAAGAAATGTTCAGCTTCTTATCCCCGCGTATGATTTCTGTATTCCCGAAAAGGAATGTGTTACAAGCTCTCCCGATGATCCGTGCGAAATCTTTGCCAACATCAATTTCCCCGTTGACGAATTTTTCCCACCTGTTGAAGACTGTATGAAAGACACAGCACCCGATTGCTGCTGCGAAGAAAATTAAAAATAAAGAGAGGTTGTGGAATTTTCCACAACCTCTCTTTATTTTTATATCATTATGTGCATTTTATCACAACCCTTTAGCAAACGGGAGTGCCTTCGGGAATAGAATCGTCAACAAATATAACTTTACATCCGCAAGCATTATTTGTACCTGCAAGAAGCATACCGTTACTTGTAACACCGCTAAAACGCGCGCTCTTAAGATTTGCCACAACGATAATCTTCTTACCAACGAGTTCTTCGGGTTTGTAATCGTGCTTGATGCTTGAAACGATAACTCTTTCGTCGAGACCGTCAAAGAGAGTAAGTTTTAAGCAGTTGTTTGACTTTCTGATTTCGTTAACCTTCACAATCTTACATACACGAAGGTCAATCTTCGAGAACATATCGATATCGATTTCTTCCTTGATGGGCGCTACGGGATCGGGATCGCCGTAAACTTTTTCTTCGATAACTTCTTCTACTACTTCTTCCACGGGAGGATTCTTTTCAATTTCTGTCATAGGAGTAGAGAAGTCAAGAAGACTTAAATAGCTTCCCTTATCAACTGCGAAGAGGAAGAGGTAAAGTCTGGGTCCGCGCTCCTTGTCGATTATGAGCTTGTACACATTCTTGAAGAACTGGCCCTGAACACCCTTAAGCTCCTTGGGGTCCATATCCTCGCCGAAAATTTTCTTGGGAATAGCGTAAAGCTCGCTATTAAGGTCGTCGAGTGTGTATCCGTCTGTCTTTAAAAACTCGCACAGAAGCTCGATTTCCTTCTTTTCTTCATCTGTGAAGCTATTGTAAAGTTCCCAGTTACGATATGTGCGCAGACGGTTAACATTTTCGGGTGAACACTGTTCAAGCCAGAATTTTGCTCTTTCAAGACGGTCTGCGAAATCTTCATACTTATAGGGAGTACCAATCTTCTCAAATACGATTTCAAGCATAGGAACGTTGAAATTAACAACACTGCCAAGCTGAACCAAAAGACTCATAGGAACTGTGGTAGGCTTTCTGCCTTCAACAGTTGTGTTGTACATAACGCCCTGAGCGTGCTCGTCTGCAGTGCCTTCCTCCCATGCAGTCTGCATCTTGTCGAATTCAAAATACTGACGCAGAATTCCGTCATCAAAGCAGAAGTCAAACGCCTTGAGAGGCTCTGTCTTGGAGTAAAGCCACAAGATAACCTCGGGCTGATAAAGACGAAGAAGTGTATCGGGAGTAAGGTTAAGTCCTGAAGAACCTGACATCTTACCGGTTGTACCCTTGATGCCGATAAATTCATAACCCTGGAAGAGAGGAGGCTCATATCCAAAGATAGCCTTTGAAATATCCTTACTTGTATCATAACTGCCGTGTCTTGCAGCGTGGTCTTTTCCGCCGGGCTCGAAGTCTACGCCTTCATACATCCAGCGCATAGGCCAGTCAATTTTCCAAGCAAGCTTGCAGTTGAAATCCTTTGTAAAATCAAAGCTTCCGCTGTGACCGCATTCGCAAGAATACTCGGCAACAGTGCAGTCATCTGAAAGAGAATGAATTTTTGTAGTATCCTTGCCGCAAACGGGGCAGTAGATGCTTACGGGGTAGTACGCCTCGCGCTCGCCCTCCTGAGCCTGCTGAGTACGGTGTGAGTCGAGAATATCGAAAATCTCGCCACGCTTACGGAGCGCATGAAGAATGTGCTCAACGTACTTACCGCTTCTGTACATCTCGGCCTGATGGCGATAATCCATTTCAATACCGAATTTTACGATGGATTCTTCGAATTCTTTTTCGAAATATTCTGCGTATGTTTTTATTTCGGGAGCATCGGCGAAGGGGTTTTCAACATCAGCATAGGGTTTGCCGATATGCTGCTCAAAATCGTCACGCACCTTTGCAACATTCACGGGAACCTTTCTGAGTCTGTCGAACTCGTCCCATGAAAAAAGGAGCTTAGCCTTTTTACCCATTTTACGAAGTGCTCTTACAACAAAGTAGCTTGTTGCAATATCACGGAAGTTCCCAATGTGGATTGAGCCCGAAGGGCTGATACCTGCCGCACAGACATATTCTTCTTTATTGGGATTTCTCTCAATAATTCTCTGCGCGATTTCTTCTGACCAATGCATAGTTCATCATCCTTTTAAGTAATTTGCATATCACCAGTTATTATATATCTTTTTTATTGTTTTGTCAATTATTTAGGGGGAATTATGAAAAACGCCTTGACAATTATGTAAGAATATGTCATAATAACACTGTTATTTTAATATTGGCTATGTGAAGTTTGCAGGAAAGTGGCGCTGAGCCTGCCGAAGGAGTAACACTCTCAGGAGCATTTGTTGTAAAGACTGCATACGGATAGCTCTCCGGAGAAGTCCGCTTCTTAAGTATAAGAGGCAAAAGGATGCCGAAGGTGCAAGGCGCATATGCGCTAATCTCTCAGGCAAAAGGACGGAGCAGACAGTTTTGATGCAGATTGAATAAATTTGTGTCTGTCTGCAATTTTTCGGAGCTATTGATTTTATCAATAGTTTTTTTATTTTATTTTTTAGGAGGCTCTATTTATGGAGGCAAAAATTTTACCTATTGTTCAGGATTTGAACAAGTATCTCTCAGACTACATACTCATCATTTTGCTTGTAGGCGTAGGCTTATTCTACACTATCAAGACTCGTTTCGTACAGGTTCGTTGCTTTGGCGAAGGTATGAAGCAGGTTTTTGGCGGACTTAAACTCAACGGCGGCAAGCAGGCAAGCGGTATGAGTTCTTTCCAGGCACTTGCAACAGCAGTTGCAGCACAGGTTGGTACAGGTAATATCGTTGGTGCATCTGGTGCTATTCTTATCGGTGGTCCCGGTGCGATTTTCTGGATGTGGATTATAGCATTCCTTGGTATGGCTACAATCTATTCAGAAGCAGTTCTTGCACAGGAAACAAGAATTAAGAATGAAAATGGCGAAATTCAGGGTGGTCCCGTTTACTATATTAAGAAGGCTTTCCCCAACGGCTTTGGTAAGTTCCTTGCAGGTTTCTTTGCGGTAGCAGCAATGCTTGCCCTTGGCTTTATGGGCAGCATGGTTCAGTCTAACTCAATTGCACAGACCTGTAACACAGCATTTGGTATTCCCGTATGGGCAATGGGTGTTGCTGTAGCACTCATCTCTGCCTTCATCTTCCTCGGTGGTGTACAGAGAATTGCTTCTGTTACAGAGAAGATGGTTCCCTTTATGGCGGGCCTTTACATTATTGGCGGTCTTATAATCCTCGGAATCAATATCAAGGAAGTTCCCGCAACTTTCGGTATGATATTCAAGTACGCATTCGCTCCCAATGCCCTTATCGGTGGTGGTATCGGTTATGCTCTTAAAACTGCTATCAGCCAGGGTGCTAAGCGTGGTCTTTTCTCAAACGAAGCAGGTATGGGTTCAACTCCTCACGCACACGCTGTGGCAAATGTTCCCACTCCTCATAAGCAGGGCATAGCAGCAATGATTGGTGTATTCATCGATACATTCATTGTCCTTACAATGACAGCTCTTGTTGTTATTTCATGTCTCTATGCAGGCGATGGCCCTCTCGCAGGCGCAACAAGTACCAACTATGCTGACCTTGTCGCAAATGCAGGAATCCAGAAAACAAACGCAATGCAGATGGCGTTCTCACTTGGTATCGGCTCGGAAACTGTTGGTAACATCTTCGTTGCTATCTGCCTGTTCTTCTTTGCACTTTCCACAATTATTGGTTGGAACTTCTTCGGTAAGGTTAACGCACAGTACCTTACAAAGAACAGTAAAATAGGTGTAGTTCTTTACGCAATAATTTCTATCGCATTCGTTTTCCTTGGTTCAATCCTTTCAAATGACCTCGTTTGGGAGCTTACAGACTTCTTTAACTACCTTATGGTTATCCCCAACGTAATCGCACTTGTAGCACTTAATAAGATTGTTGTTAAGAGCGCAAGAAAAGATAAATAATACATATAACATATTAAAAAGAAATCTGCATAATGGCAAAACGCTTTTTTGATGAGTGGATTCCTCTTGAAAAAGAGTATTTTCCAAACTTAATACAAAAGAAAAATGTGATATAGTAATAAAAATGGTGTAATACAGAAGTATTACACCATTTTTCATTCCAGAATTTTAGGTTCGCCGTCCACATTAACTCTCCACGCAGGAGAGAAGGTGAAGTTATCTCCGCCCAGCGACTGAAGCGAATAACCAAGCTCAATATTTTTTATTGTTCCGCCATCGGGGAAAGTTTCTTTAAGTTTTGCGCTGCTTTCTATAAATGAAATCGTCTTGTTTTCGCCCTTGGTAAGCTTTTTCGGCCACTGCGCTTTTACAAAACAAACATTTCCGCCATCATCAAGTTTTGCCTCAAGATACATATTAAAAAGATTTGAACCATTATACATTTTATAAAAATGTTTGGTCTTTTCATCATATACGGCTCCCGTCATATCAAATCCTGTTTCTTTAAGCGCCTGTTCTAACTCTTTTTGGGTAGAGTTGTCCTTTTCTTTGTTTCCGTTATTATACAGAAAGTAGTTATCACTTACTGTCAGGACTGCATCTGCCTGCATACCAACAAGACTGTCTTCCTCGGTACGAAAGGGAATCTGCTGTTTAAAAAACAGTTCTGAAAGGTCGCTTGCAGAATAGAATTGCGCTTTGTATGAAGGCTTTGTGTAATACTTGTCAGGAAAAATTTCCTCAGATATTTCAAAACCGGATTTTCTTAAAACAGAGAGTGTTGAATCAATAACATATTGCGGAAGATATGCTTTTTTAAGGGTTGTAGTGATTATGATGGCAAGCATAAAGAGATTCATAAAGATAAGAAAGCTAATCATTAAATTTTTAATGGAACTCCAATTCACTCTTCGCTCACCTCAATTTCTGCCATAGCTTGCAATTCTTCTTTGTAACAATATATTTTGCCTTCATCAGTTCTGGAAAGCCATGCGGCGGAGAGATTGCCGCTGCCTCCGTTGTCAAGGTATCCTATATATATATCTTCAATAACTGTCTTAGTTGCTGATTCCGAATCAATCACCGAAACAAAATAGTCAAGTGCACCTATGAATGTCTCGGAAATAGTCTCTGTTGAAACTGTTTGATATGAACGCATATACTGTTTGTAGGAAATCAGTCTTCCGCCTTTTACAGTTATTTCAATAGCACAATTCATTCCCTTGTGCCCCGCGTTACCTTCGATATCAACCTTAATGGGGCGTCCGTTCAGGTAATAGTCAAACTTAAATGTATACGGACGCGAACTGTCGTAATTGGAAAGGTCGCTGGTTACAAGAATACTAAGTGGCTCACCAGACACACTTTCCCAGACCGTTTCTGCAAAATCAATCGAGGCATTAAGTACGTTGTAGCTGTCTCCGCTTTCGTCAAGGAGTATGCCCCTGTCTGCGGAAACGGCATTATATTCAAATACGGAATCAGGATAAATTGTCGCTGATGCATAGTTTGCGATGTATTTAGTTGCACCTTGTGAATCTACATAGGGGGTAGTTTCATAATTGAAACCAAAATTCTCAAGAAGTTTACCTTTTGAGCTTGTCATAATGAGAGTGTGAGGAGCAAGCGTCTGTGTAACGGGTTGTGAATCAGAGAAGAGTACAAGCGGAGCAAGAGAAACGCTGCTTTTTTCGTCAAGTTCAAGTCCTGTGCTGAATGCAGGTTGATAGTAACCGTCGTTATTAGTGTATACTGCAAGGTCAGAGGAGGGAAGAGTGTAGCTCTTCTTCAGGATATGTGCATAAATATCGTTCTCATCGTTGCCTCGTGTCAGTATACAGATATCACTTTCGTCACTTGACGGTATAATGATAAACTCGCGCAGGGATTCGATTCCTTTCGGAACATTTGAGGAATCAATACCCATTATCCGACAGAACATTTCACTTGAAAACTCTACGGGATATTCAACATAGATACTTAAGGATTCAAGACCTGCTTCCCAGGTGTCCTGATTAATCTTTTTTGTTGCCGTTACATCCCCCTGAAGGAATGCCTTAATAAGTTCCCTCGTCCTGACTTCAATAGGAGCAAAACCACGGTCAGTATTATAATATACCATCCACAAAGAACCGTCATTTATAAGAAGTTTTCGCGGCAAAGACAGATTTTCCTTTGAAATACTGTATTTTGGTTCAATAGGGAAGAAGCTCTCTACCAAAGGAATTTCTCTCATGTATTTGTAAATACTCTCTCCTAGGGAGTTTGTGGAATTAACAAACCACAGCTGAGTTGTGAGAAATATTAAATTGAATATAAGAATAACTATAATAGAACTTTTAACTCTTTCCTTTAGCACGAACTTTCACCCCCCCGGTTAAAAAATAAGAGCTTCAGACTGATGTCTGAAGCTCTTTGGTAATGTCGTCAATTCATCCAGCCATTAAAAAGTGACTGTATTCCGTTTGAGAAACCGCTTACATTGTTCAAAATTTTCTGATCGAGAACATTGATGTCAAAGTAAACAACCTGATATGAGCCGTCCGCCGCTTCCGCTCTTACCGCGAACTTGTTGTGACCGCCTGTAAGGGAAACCTGCTTGTAGAAAACGCCTGCAGTACCGATTGTAGTCTGTGAAATAGCACCGCTTGCATCCTTTAATGAAACATAAGAAGCACCATTCCATTTGTAATAAGCAACGCTTACGCCATTTTTACCTGTGCCTGTAATACCGTATGTCTTTTTAAGCGTAGCGGAATTTTTTGTTTCCGGCTTCTTTACAACGATAAGGTTAGTTGCCGTCCCGTTATCGCCTGACGAAATAGTAGCAGGGTTTGCAGCCAATACACTGACAGATGACAATATCAATATAAATGCAATTAGTAATGCACTGATTTTTTTCATAGAAAACACCTCAAAAAACATTTGGAACCTACTCTAGTATTTGTATTATACACTATCAATGTTACAACAGTGTTACATTCGCCTTAACGGTTGATTACTTTTTGTGGTAATTTATTCCTTTTGGTAGAGAGGAAGGGTAATCTTTACAATCGTACCTTTCTGCCCTGGACTTTCAATTACGATGGTACCGTCATGGCGTTCAATAATCTCTTTCGCAATCGCGAGACCAAGTCCCGTACCACCACTCTGACGGCTGCGCGCCTTGTCAACGCGATAGAAACGTTCGAATATTCTGGGAAGGTCGCTTTCAGGAATGCCGATACCGTTATCCTTTACGGTGATATAGGCCTTTGAAAAGTCTCCGTAACAGCTTATATCTACTTTTCCGCCACCCGGAGTGTATTTAATCGCATTTGAAATAATATTCGTGAGTACCTGCTCAATTGCATCGGGTTCACCAAAACATGTGGGAGAACTCATCTTTATATCGGTTTTTATTATGTGACCTGTATTTTTTGCACTGACTGAAAGTTTCTCAGCAACAGATGCAACAAGCCCTGCAAGGTCAAACTTCTTTCTTCTTTCAATAACTTTTGAACTGTCAAGCTGTGAAAGGGTCAGGAGGTCTTTTACAAGCCTTGTCATTCTGTCAGCTTCGTTTTCAATTACATTTATGAAATGTAGCACAGAATCATTTACATTTTCGTCGCCCATATCTGAAATAGTCTCAGCGTATGTCTTTATAGTTGTAAGGGGAGTGCGAAGTTCGTGCGATACATTTGCAACGAACTCACGGCGTGCGTTATCGAGCATCTGACGGCGTGTGATATCCTGAAATACTACAACTACGCCTGCAGTTACCGAACGCTCTGTTTTAAACGGCGCAAAAAACGCCTTCAAACTCTTGCCACGAAATTCAATATCGCGTTCAATAGTTTCATTTGAATCAATATACAAAATACGGTAAAGCGAGATGTTTGCGCCGAGCATTTCGAAAAATTCATCAAAAGATTTTTCCTTATCCTCACCAAGAAGTTTGTCACCTGCGGGATTTATATGGATAAGTGCGCCGGAATTGTCGTACGCAAGCACGGCATCTGTCATATGAAGCAGTATCGCCTCAACCTTGTTTTTTTCTGCCTGAATTTCTTCAAGACTTGTGTTGATTTTGCCTGCCATTTCGTTAAAAGCAATCGTAAGTCGCCCGATTTCATCGCGGGAACGCACTTCGATTTTGTGGGTGAAATCACCCTCCGCCATACTCTCGCTTCGGTGCTGGAGTGTCGAAATGGGGGAAATAATAGTCCTTGACAGGAAAAATCCGAGTATAAGACTGATAAGAAGTCCGAAAAGCATAGCCCAGAATATGTTGATGAACATATTGGTTATGATTTCGTTAACCTCCTGCATAGAATCAGTTACATAGATGATATAGTCGCCGTCTCCAATGGGGAGGGCATAATCCATAAATTTTGAATTTTTATCAGTAACATTTCCACGCTTTCCGTCAAGCGCCAACATAAGATTTCCCGTTGCATCAAGTTTTCCCGTATCCGAGGAAGAACCGCCAAGAATATTCAGCGAATCGTCAAGGATGTAGTAGTTTCGAAATGAGTCAATACCCATTCTGACCGAGTAAACTTTAAGAAGTTCAAGACAACTGTCAAGACCGTTTTCGCCGTCTATTGCCGCTTCGAAATCGGCTATAACATCTTCGCTGAAAACCTGTGCGTCAAGAGAATTACTGAAGTCATTATAATAGTAAGCAGAAATATTTTGCAGCAGAAAAGTACCGACAACTATCATTACGCTGACGGTCAGCAGAAGAAATATTGCAATAATTTTCCACTGAATACTCTTAAACATACAATTCCCCTTGGCTTTTACTTGTTAAAATAATAACCCACTCCGCGTTTTGTCATAATGAAATTAGGTGATGCGGGGTTATCCTCAACCTTTTCGCGAAGTCTTCTTACAGTTACATCAACTGTACGGACATCGCCGAAATACTCATATCCCCAAACCTTTTCAAGAAGTGTCTCGCGAGTGAAAATCTGTCCTGACTGCTGTGCGAGGAACTTCAGAAGCTCAAACTCACGAAGAGTCAAATCAATAACAGCATCATTCTTTTTAACTTCATAACGAGAAGGATTTATGGAGAGATTCTGGAATGTAATAACATCTCCGCCATCTCCCTGCGGTGCATCGGCGGATGTGCGACGGATATTAGCCTTAACTCGCGCCATAAGTTCGCGTACGGAGAAGGGCTTTGTGCAATAATCGTCCGCACCGAGCTCAAGACCAAGTACCTTATCAACTTCTTCATCGCGGGCAGTAAGCATAATAATAGGTGTGGAGTGCTTTTCGCGGATTTTTTTACAAACCTCGAAACCATCCATTTTAGGAAGCATTACGTCAAGGAGTATAAGGTCAGGTTTCTCTGAAATAGCAAGCTTGAAGCCTTCCTCACCGTCGTATGCAGCGAGAACTCTGTAACCTGATTTTGTGAGATTAAATTTAAGTATTTCAACAATAGGTGCCTCGTCCTCAATAACCAAAATAAGTTTCTCCAAAGTGATTACCTCCGTTTCAGTATATTTCTATACATAGTATATTTTATATTATTTTGAGGGGTATGTCAATAAAAACAGTTGACAATTTTGTCTTTGAGTATTATAATAAGTAGGAACTTTATATAAAGGCTGTGACGAAGACAGTAGCATAAACTGAAAAGGCGAAGCGAGTCGGGGACGGTGTAAGCCCGATGCAGAGTAAGTTTTTGTGAATATCACTTCCGAGCCGCACTTCTGAAACTAAGTAAGAGGTGACGGGCAGTTCCTCCGTTAAGGGAACGCATATGATGGTATGCTAATTAGGTGGTTGGGTAACTTCGTCCTGATTAGGACGGAGTTTTTTTGTTTGATAATAATTATATTATATATTTTTAATATGGAGGTAGTGCTATGTACAACAAGGTAGATACCACACTCAATTTTGTAGAAAGAGAAAAGAAAATCGGTGCTTTCTGGCGCGAGAACAATATCTTTGAAAAGAGTATTGAAAACCGTGCAAAGTGCGAAAGTTACACATTCTATGACGGCCCTCCGACAGCTAACGGTAAGCCTCATATCGGCCATGTTTTGACCCGTGTTATCAAGGATATGATTCCTCGTTACCGCACTATGAAGGGCTATAAGGTTACCCGTAAGGCAGGTTGGGATACACACGGTCTTCCCGTTGAACTTGAGGTTGAAAAGCTCCTCGGTCTTGACGGCAAGGAGCAGATTGAACAGTACGGTCTCGAGCCTTTCATTGAAAAGTGTAAGGAAAGCGTATGGAAGTACAAGGGTATGTGGGAAGATTTCTCGCAGACAGTTGGTTTCTGGGCAGATATGGACGACCCCTATGTAACATACCACAACGACTTTATTGAATCAGAATGGTGGGCTCTTAAGCAGATCTGGGACAAGGGACTTCTCTATAAGGGTTTCAAGATTGTTCCTTACTGTCCTCGTTGCGGAACTCCGCTTTCATCACACGAAGTTGCACAGGGTTATAAGAATGTCAAGGAACGCTCCGCAGTAGTTCGTTTCAAGGTAGTGGGTGAGGACGCTTACTTCCTCGCATGGACTACAACTCCGTGGACACTTCCTTCAAATGTTGCTCTCTGCGTAAACCCCGACGACGTTTACTGTAAGGTAAAGGCTGCTGACGGCTATACTTACTATATGGCAGAAGCTCTTCTTGACAAGGTTCTCGGAAAACTTGCGAGTGAAGACACACCTGCATACGAAATCCTTGAAACATACAAGGGAACTGACCTTGAACATAAAGAATACGAGCCTCTTTTTGATTGCGTAAAGCCTATCTGCGAAAAACAGAAGAAAAAGGGTCACTTTGTAACCTGCGATTCATATGTTACAATGTCAGACGGTACAGGTATCGTTCATATCGCACCTGCATTCGGTGAAGACGATGCACAGGTAGGAAGACGCTACGACCTTCCTTTCGTTCAGCTTGTTGACGCGGCAGGTAATATGAGCGAGGAAACACCCTTTGCAGGACTTTTTGTAAAGGATGCAGACCCCAAGGTGCTTGTTGACCTTGACTCCAGAGGACTCCTCTTCGACGCTCCCAAGTTTGAGCACGACTATCCCTTCTGCTGGAGATGTGACACACCTCTCATCTACTACGCAAGAGAGTCATGGTTTATCAAAATGACAGAGGTTCGTGAAGACCTTATCCGTAACAACGAAAAAATTAACTGGATTCCCGAAACAATCGGTAAGGGCAGATTCGGCGACTGGCTCAAGAACGTTCAGGACTGGGGCGTAAGCCGTGACAGATATTGGGGAACACCTCTTAATATCTGGATTTGTGAATGCGGACATCAGCATTCAATCGGCTCTATCGAGGAGCTTCGCTCTATGAGTGATAACTGTCCCGAAGAAATCGAACTTCACCGTCCTTTCATCGATGCAGTTACAATAAAGTGTCCCAAGTGCGGCAAGGAAATGCACCGTACAAAAGAGGTTATCGACTGCTGGTTCGACTCAGGTGCGATGCCCTTCGCACAGTGGCACTATCCCTTTGAAAACAAGGAAATTTTTGAAGAGAATTTCCCTGCAAACTTCATCAGTGAAGCAGTTGACCAGACAAGAGGTTGGTTCTATTCACTTCTTGCAATTTCAACACTTATCTTCAACGAAGCACCCTATAAGAACGTAATCGTTCTCGGTCACGTTCAGGACGAAAACGGTCAGAAGATGAGTAAG
>CAYMHB010000031.1:0-21007 GCA_964390145.1 uncultured Oscillospiraceae bacterium | reverse complement strand
TGCAAAAAAATATTTATTTTTATATTTTGCTTGCGCTTGACCGACTTTTTCGACAGTCTGAGACGGATGCACAATGTGTGCATCCGTCTTAAGTTTAGTTTGAGATTATTTCTCGAATGTTGTCCAGTCTTTCTTTTCAGTAAGCTTAGTCCATTTTTCGAATCCGTTTTCTTTTCTTTCGTATTCGTGGCTGTTTGTAGCTTCCTGAACAGCAAGATAGTACCAAGCAGACTCATCATTATCTGTCCACTTTGTCATACCTTCAAGAAGGTCATCCTTGCTCTGGGGAGTTCTCTGGAGAACTCTGTTAATGAGTGTCATTGCTTCAGCTCTTGTGATAGCGTTATCGGGTCTGAATGTATCATCCTCATAACCTGCAATCCAGCCGTATGCATCAACTTCATCAATGAATGCCCTAGCCCAGTGATTATCAACATCACTATAGTTGTTTCCAGCAATAAATTCGTATTCAGCAAGTCTAGCAAACATTGTAGCAAATTCAGCTCTTGTAATCTTTTCGTTAGGAGCAAATTCTGTTGCTGTGCGTCCTTCTACAATACCAAGCTTAGCAAGTGTAGAAACTGCTGTATTGAACCAATCGTCAGCATTTACATCTTCGAATACATTTTCTTCTGCAAGGTTAGCTGCTCTCACATCATCCTTAAGAAGTCTGAAGATCATTGTAACTGCTTCTGCACGAGAGATGTTACCGTTGGGACGGATATCGCCTTCGGGGTAACCCATTACATATGCGTAGTGGTCCTTATCCTCAAGAAGTTCAGGAATATCAACCTTACTTACAACTGTGCTGCCGTCCTTCTTCCAAGCTGCATAAACAGTTGTATTCTTATCTACTGTGATAGATTCAATCTTCTGTGTAAGCTCTGCATCGCTGTACCAACCGTCGAAGATGTAGCCTTCCTTAGTGGGAACCATTGTAAGCTGTACTACAGTGCCTCTAGCATATCTCACAGGATCGATTGTACTACCGCCATTTGTATCAAATGTTACTGTGTACTTTGTAGTTGTTGATGAAGGTCCGACGGGTATGGTAATACCATCAGTAAAGTCAATCTTTACGGGATATGTTTCAATGAAGGTCTTTTCTTCTCCTGCAGCACTCTTACGGTAGAGAACCATATATACAGGATACTCTTCTCCGCGGCTTACATTCTTTGTAACGGAAATCTGACCATCATTAAATGATACGTCGGTAAGCTTTGCTCCGTCTTCTTTATAAAACTCGATATCGAACCATGAATTCCTAAGTGTGATAGGACCATCAGCAATGCCATAAGCAGAAGGGTCTTCAGTCTTAATCATTATTGAGCTTTCGTGACGAAGTGTTATATTACTGAAAGCATCACCGCTTGCTGTGTTTTCCTTAATATCCTCAATTTCGCCTATTACTGAATGAAGCTGAACGCCTTTGCTGAGAGCGATGTTCAAGAGCATACCTGTTGCCTCGAAATCGGGGTCAACTGCCTTCACAAGTTTTTCAACGAGACCCTCATTTGAGCCGTTACCAGCAAGAAGTTGAAGATCAACAAGAACTTCTTTTGTTCTAAAATACCCATTATTAACTGCTAATATGCCTGCAGCTGCTTCATCAAAAGCTTCAGCAATTGTCTCTTCATAATCAACCGTAGCAACATGTTCTACAGCATCTTTTGCCAATGCGATATTTGCATCATTTTTGAAAGAAAGCGCATAATCCTTCGCAGCCGTTACAAGCGCACTTACACTTGATGCGGTGCGGAAGGGAATTCCTTCCTTTTCTACAATTTCAGAAGCAAAAACCACAAGTGTTTTCTTGGTAATGTCATCTAACTCAATGCCAGTGTTGTAGTTAGTTTCCAGTTCTGCAGCTGTGGGTGAGAAACCAACCTTAAGAAGAGCTTTAATTGCGGTTTCAATGCGCGAAGCAAGAACAGCTTTCTTTGCAGGATCTGCTAAAATATTATTATACTCTGATTCAACACCGTCAGGAGCTATTGTGACGACGCTAGCAGCGCTTCCGAGAAGCTCGGAAAAGTCCTGAAGTAAGTCAAAACTTTCTCTCCAAGTATAACCTGCAGTGTTGTAAGAGTTGATTATACTTGCAATTTCAGGTTCGCCAGCTTTAGCAAGAGCACAAAGATAAAGTTTCTGATTTTCTGTCAAGCCGCTATGTCCGAGAATCATCTCAACAGCATCGCTGATATCCGCTAAATCAATTCTTGTATAAGCAGTTTCTATTGCAGCAAGCTGTGCAGCGTGATAGTCAATATCTTTCTGCCATTCTCCGTTTCCCGCATCATAGTTAAGTTCTTCAAGCACAGCGCCGACTTTTCCCAGAACTTCGTCTTCACTCGGAATCGCAAATGCACAAACGGACGAAGCGAGAAGCATTGTAGTTACGAGCAACGCGCTTAAAATTCGTTTTTTCATAATTACCCTTCCTTTACAATATATTTTTAAATTCACATATAAATAGATGGTATAATTATAACATAAAGAAGTATGAATTTCAAGTATTATTTTATATTCAAGCGTTAAAGAATACCCCCTCCGTAAAATACAGAGGGGTATTTATTATTTTTCGTTCAGTGTTTTCACTATTCCCTGATATATTGCTTCCGCCATTGTCTCCTGATTTTCCTGATTTGTGAGGTATCCACGGTCGCTTTCATTACTTATGAAAGCAGTTTCAACAATCACTGCAGGAGCAATGGTAGTGCGTATTACATAGAGATGTGAGCCGTTTTGTTTTCCCATCGGAATAAGAGCTGTTTGATTTACCATATTCTTATAAATATTGTCTGCAAGCAGTGCTCCCGTCTCACTTGCGGGATGATAATACACCTGTGTACCTTTTATTTCGGGATTCTCAATTGAATTACAGTGTATGCTCACAAACAAATCGCAATCTAAATTGTTCGAAAGATCGCTTCGGTCTTTAAGCGTTATATACTCATCTTTATCGCGGGTATATATAACTTCTACTCCATCATTTTTGAGTTTTTCTCCTACCAAAAGCGCTATTGCAAGATTTATATGGCTTTCCTTTGCAACAATTTTCCCATTCTTATAACCGATTGCGCCAGGGTCTTCCCCGCCATGTCCTGCATCAATCACGACAACAGGTTTTTCGTTTTTGTCGTCATCATCATCTTCTTCTACTATGCCAAAATCTGTCATATAAAAGCCCTTTTCAGCAGTATAACTGAGCTTATTACTTCCGTCCACCGTTACGGTGCATCCGCTGCCCGAATTTGATATTATTATCTCATATATAGTTCCGTCATGGATTTCAATTTTCTGGTTTTCGAGACTTAAATTTGTGAATGTAACGCTACATCCGTTATCTACTTTTTTTATGTTTCCAACATAATTTTTATCAAAATACACTCTCTTGGAGAACGCGTCGTATATAATCTTCTCATTCGAGGACTCTTCTGCTCTGATAACGATACCGTTTTCGTCAGAAAGTATCATTATCTGTGTGTCAGTGGCAATGTCGAGCACCACTCTTGCATACTCATCATGGTTTGCAAAACGAACTGTATCAATACAGTTTCCATACAGATTAACACCACCTGTGAGCGATGAAAACTTACTGTTCGGGAAGTCAATAGCTATTCTGTCAGGTGATGTATATCTTGAAATTTTAGGAGAAATACCATTTGTTGTCGGAATATAAACGTAGTCATATCTGTCGTCGCTTTTGCCCGTTACCTTCCCGAAGAGAAATTTCTGATTTTCCTCTTCATCAGTCTCGGTTTCAGTATTTCCGAGAAGCTCTTCTTTGCTAATTAAAACAGTACGTGTATCGTTATCCCATTCAACCAGAAATCCCAATTTCTCTGCGATAAATCTGACAGGAACCATAGTTTTGAGTTCGGCAGGAGTTTTTCCGATCAGCATCGGAAGTGGCTGAGGTTCATCAATGGGAATTTTGTTTCCTGCAACGATGACGTTTCTATCCCCTATTTTTACAAAGATAGAGACTCCGTCATCAATTATTTCAACACTGCAGATATCATCATGCCACACTACTTCACAGCCCATTTCTTCGAAAACTTCACGGGCAGGAACCATAGTATAGTCATTGATTATTACAGGGTGCATCGGAAGATTGGTTACAGCTTGTCCATTCACTTTAAGACCGATTTCTCCTGCGTCGTAATAGTGATATTCATCATTATAGTAAAGTTGTGCTGCATTTGCATTTACATATGTAAAAATCAGCATAAACATTATTAAACATGTAAAAATCAGTTTCTTCACGGTTGCACCTCTTTTCGTGACAATTTTCGACATATATTGTCCAAATCCTTCACGAAACATTCATTTGTAACAAATTTGTAACATTATTCCCAGCTTATCTGTTCTCCTGAAGCCTTATTCATGGGAATTTTATAGTGGTCATAAGCAAGTTTTGTGACACATCTTCCCCTTGGTGTACGGTTTATAAAGCCAAGCTGAAGAAGATACGGTTCATAAACATCTTCAATCGTGGAAGAATCCTCACCGATTGTTGCTGCAAGTGTGTCAAGTCCTACTGGGCCACCACCAAAGTTTGTTATAATAGATGTTATCATCTTTTTATCGGTTGCATCAAGACCAAGATGGTCAATCTCAAGCATTTTAAGAGCCTTATCCGCAACTTCTTTTGTGATTTGTCCGTCTGCGCAAACCTGTGCAAAATCGCGCACACGACGCAGAAGTCTGTTCGCAATACGCGGCGTTCCGCGAGAACGCGATGCGATTTCCGCTGCGCCCTCTTTTGCAATATCTACATTCATAATCTGCGCACTGCGGGTTACGATTGTGGTCAAGTCCTCTTTCGTATAAAGGTCAAGCCTTGAAATAACGCCAAAACGGTCACGGAGCGGTGCGGAAAGAAGACCTGCACGTGTTGTTGCACCAACAAGAGTAAACGGAGGCAAGCTGAGTCTTACGGACTGTGCGCTGGGGCCCTTGCCGATAATGATATCAAGCGAATAGTCCTCCATCGCAGGATACAAAATCTCTTCTACCGCGCGGGAAAGACGATGAATTTCGTCAATAAAAAGGACATCGTGCGGACCGAGGTTTGTAAGAATAGCTGCAAGGTCCATCGGTTTTTCAATTGCAGGTCCGCTTGTGACACGGATATTTACACCCATCTCGTTTGCAATAATGGATGCGAGCGTTGTCTTTCCAAGCCCCGGAGGGCCGTAAAGCAAGCAATGGTCAAGTGCCTCATGCCTCTGGAGTGCGGCATCAATATAAATTTTAAGACTTTCTTTAACTTTTTCCTGACCGATATACTCGTCCATTGTTTTGGGACGGATAGAGTATTCAGCATCGTTGTCGCCGTCAAGTTGTCTTGTTGAAATTATGCGTTCATCAAATTCCATTTGACATTCTCCTTAAAGCCTCTTTAATAACATCTTCGGTAGTAAGTCCCGTTGCATCAATCTGCATAACGGTTTTCTGCGCTTCCGAGGGCGATGCGCCAAGTGCTATAAGCGCATTAACCGCGCCTGTATCTGCACGCACAGCTGTTTTTGATGCATCTGCGGATGCGGTTGCCCCGACAGCAGATTGTGTATCAATTTTACCTTTAAGTTCAAGAATTATACGCTGTGCCGCCTTTGGTCCGACACCGGGGGCGCGGGTAATTGCCTTGGCATCCTCGGCAATGATTGCAAACGCTAAATCCTGAACCGAGAGGGTTCCAAGAATAGAGAGTGCTACCTTGGGACCAATTCCCGAAATTGAAATGAGTTTATTGAAGTAATCCATCTCTTCGGTAGTTAAAAATCCGTAAAGTTGCATCCCCATATCGTTTACATGAAAATATGTATGTACAGTTATTTCTTCTCCAACAAGACCTGATTTTGCAATGTCACTTATTGGCATATTTACGCCAAAGCCTACACCGCCGACATCAATTACAAGTCCGTTTTCATTTTTTGACGCTATTACGCCACGAAGGAAAGATATCATAAAACAAGCCCTCCAAACTGTTTGATAGAGTTAAAGCGCATAGAGTTACCGTGACAAACTGCGATTGCAAGTGCGTCGGCAACGTCGTCAGGCTTGGGCACTTCGGAAAGTCCGAGCATTGATTTCATCATCTGCTGAATCTGGGTTTTACTTGCCCTGCCATATCCGGTGAGCGCCTGCTTTACCTGAAGCGGAGTATATTCATAAACGGGGATGTTATTCTGCATTGCCGCAAGGATTATAACCCCTCTCGCCTGTCCCACTGTAAGAGCAGTTTTGGCATTGTTGTTGAAGAAAAGCTCTTCAATACTCATCGCGTCGGGTTTATATGTTTTTATTATTTCGTTTACACCGTTATAAACTTTTTCAAGTCTTTCGGGAAGCGGTGTATGTGCACGGGTTGTAACGGCATCGTACGCAACTGTTTTATAGGAATTTCCTTCTTTGTCAACAACTCCGTAACCTACTATCGCAATACCCGGGTCAATTCCGAGAATCCGCATGGAATCACTCTGCTTTCTTTCTTAACATTGCGTCTTTTACGACAGGGACTTCGGTCTTTATATAAAGAGTCATCGCGGCATGGTTTGCCACATCGATATCCTCCATATTTTCGTCCTTTAAAACCTGAACCTTTTGTGTTGTGTAATCTGAAAGAGGCTGAATAATTTCTATCTCGTCACCCTTGAAGAAGCGGTTACGCTGGGTAACCTTTGCCAGCTTTGTTTCTTCGTCGTAATCAAGGACAATGCCTACAACATCATACTCTCTTATATAAGAACTCGAACCGTATATCTGTGCACCTGTATCGGGGATGCCAAAGAAAAATCCCGTATAGTAATCGCGGTGACTTACCTTTTTAACTTCGTCAAGCCACATTGGATTAAACTTATATTCTGCAGGGTTTTCGTAGTAGGCATCGATAGCTTTTCTGTAAGCACCGATTATGGTGGCAACATAGAATTCACTCTTCACTCTGCCTTCTATTTTAAGTGACAGAACACCACTGCCGATAAGCTCGGGCAGATGTTCAATCATACACAAGTCCTTTGAATTCATAATGAAAGTTCCGCGCTCGTTTTCAAAAACAGGCAGATATTCTCCGGGGCGCTGTTCTTCCACAAGGGCGTAGTTCCACCTGCAAGGATGCGAACACGCGCCATAGTTACTGTCGCGCGCCGTCATATAGTTACTGAGAAGGCATCTTCCTGAATATGAAACGCACATCGCTCCGTGCATAAAGACCTCAAGCTCGCAGTCTTTACTGATGTTATCTTTAATCTCGCGAACCTCTGAAAGAGTCATTTCGCGCGCAAGAACAACTCGCTTTGCACCCATATCATACCACGACTGAACGGTGGCATAATTTGTATTATTCGCCTGTGTACTGATGTGAATTTCAAGTTCGGGTGCAACGCGTTTACATATATTGAAGGCACCGAGATCAGAAATGATAACAGCATCTGCACCAAGCTCATAGATTTCGCGGAAATATTTCTCCATTTGAGCAAGGTCACGGTTATGGGGAATTATATTTGCGGTGATATACACCTTTTTACCCATAGCGTGGGCATATTCAATACCCTCACACATTTCTTCGTGGGTAAAATTGTCCGCTGCAGTACGCAGTGAAAAACACTCTCCACCGATATAGACCGCATCGGCACCGTATTTAAGAGCTATTTTGAGTTTGTAAAGATTACCGGCAGGCGCCAGCAGTTCAACTTTTTGCATTGTTTTCACTTCACTTTTTTACTGATAATGCAACACCGTCACCGATTGGGATTATAGATGTTGTAAGATTTTCGTTATTCATTATTTCTTCAAGATACATATGAAGCCTTTTTACAATCGTGATTTTTCTGCGCTCCACCTTTTCCTCGTCCTCTATCATTCCGTGATAAAGGATGTTGTCGGAAAGAAGCACACCGCCACTGTTGAGAAGTCTCATAATATCCGGCAGAAATTCTATGTACTGACCTTTTGCGGCATCGAGGAAAATAAAATCAAAACCGCCGTCAAGCCAATGAAGTACCTCTGCTGCTTCTCCCTCTATAACTTTGATTTTCTTTTCAAAGCCTGATGCAAAGACATTATCAACCGCAATATCGGCGTGTTTTTTATAACGCTCAATTGTTACGATAGAACTGTCCTCAGGCAGATTTTGTGCCATAAGTATTGCGCTGTAGCCTACCGCTGTACCAACCTCAAGCACTCGTCTTGGTTTTATAAGCTTAAGAAGGGTTACTATAAGCTGCTCGGTAGATTTCTGCACGATAGGAGCATAGCTCTCCTCGAGCGAGGATTTGTATCTTAAATTTTCTAAAAACTCATCTCTTTTGGGTATGAGCTCATCCAAATAATTATTCTCCATACTGTATTTGTTCCTTTATTTTGTCGGCGGTCTCTTTTCCGCAAAGAGCCGCAGTCATTTCAAAGCCGAATTTATATGCGCTTCCCATTCCGTCAGAGGTTATAAAGTTATTACACTTTACAACCGAGTGTTTCAAATATTTACCGCCCTTAAAAGTATCTTCAAATCCTGGGTAGCAAGTTGCTTCCTTTCCTTCAAGAAGCCCCATTTTTCCAAGAATTGAGGGTGCGGCACAGATTGCGCATACAAGTTTATTGTTGTCTGCGGCGTACTGCACTATGCCCTTGACCTCATCACTTGCGTCCATATTATTTGTACCGCCAAGTCCACCGGGAAGGATTACTGCATCAATTTTTTCTTTGTCTATATCAGAAAGCAATATATCTGCCTTTACAACGATATCGTGTGCTCCGATTGCATATTCACCTGTCACACCAACTGTAGAAATTTCAACACCTGCGCGTCTTAATATATCAAGCGGAGCAAGCGCCTCCACTTCTTCAAATCCGTCGGCTAAAAACATATATACCATTTATTTTTCCTCCCAGATAAAATATTTCTCCACCAAAAATTCGGGTTGATAACTCTCCTTGGCGCGTCTTAACCCTTCAATCCCCATATCTTCTTCACGGTTTACATATTTAAGTGACTTCCACTCGTTTTCGCAAAAAAGTTTATTTATTGCCTGATACGCACCACGGTAGTTTTCGTCTGCAAGTTCAATCTGAATAAGTGCAGTCTCGTCGTTCAGTCTTTCTCCAAACGACATTGCAACTATTTCGCCGCCTACTTTTATAACTCCGCCCGTCTGGTTAAAGGCAAAGAAGTTTTCAAAGTAGGATTTCATTGCGCCTGCCTCAAAAGAGTTTTTATTTTTTTCCTTGGCTTTTATCCATTCATCTGCTTTTTTTGCGCATTCCTCTAAAAGAGATGCATCAGTTACCTTTATATACTCATAATTATAGTTTTCAAGAAAATAGTTAAGATGATTGCGCTTTGCATGCAGTTTTTTCCCTGAAAGTGAAGTCATTTTCTCCGTAAGATAGACATAGTCAAAAGAATCGCGTGATTCCTTATATGAAAATCTGTCGCCAGACAGTTTTTTAAGTTTCCGAGCGTTTTCTTTACTTACAAGTCGAAAGATAAGCCTTTCATTATTTTCAGCTGCATAGGCAGAAAGCTCGTCAATTGCACCCTCAAGGTTGCCGTCTCCAATCGGGAAAAAGTAGGATGGTTCTTTCCCTCTGATATCGAAACGGATAAAAAGAAAATCTCCGTTTTCCGCAAGGGAAAGATTATAGTATTCATTCCATATAAACATGGTCATAAATACGCCCTCTGACGCAATTGTGTTATCTTTTATTCTATATTTATTATATCGCTCAAAGTCGATTGTACCAACGCGCTTAAATTCAAGCATCAAAACACCTTCAGTAATTATTTATATTTTCTGCCCTTGAAAAGCACCTTAAGGCCAAACTTGGGAAGCGCAAGCATGCGACCGAATCTTGATGGCTGTTTTATAAGGCGGTAAAGCCACTCAATACTGTGGTCACAATAAAACTGTGGAGCACGCTGAACAGTTCCTGCAAAAACATCAAGACATCCGCCTGCACCGATTGCAACTTTTGCATTTAAGCGGTGAGCATTGTTGTATATCCACATTTCCTGTTTCGGGAAACCAAGACACACCATAAGGAAATCGGGATTTGCCTCATTTATCTCGTCAATAACTTCCTGATCATCCTTAAAGTATCCGTCGTGGGTACCCGCAATAATGAGGTCGGGATATTTCGCTTTAAGATTTTCTGCCGCCATTTCTGCAACGGACGGTTTTGCTCCCAAAAGGTAAATTGACTTTTTCTTTTCGGCAAGCACGGGAAGAAGATTGCACACAAGGTCAAAACCTGCTACTCTTTCCGCGAGTGGCTCGCCGAGAATTTTTGCACCATAAACAACACCGATACCGTCAGGAATTATCATATCGCCCTGATTAAGAAGTTCGGCAAAATTGGGATTATTGGATGCATAAAGAAGTATTTCAGAATTGGGGGTAAAAATCATACTGAGCTCATCAGTTTCAAAAAACTCAGTCGCTTTTTCCACCGCCTGTGCCATAGTATATTTATTTACATGAACGCCTAAAATATTTACTGTTTCCATAATTACACTTCCTCTTGAAAAAATTACAATACTACATAATATATTTTAACATACAAATTGCGTTTTTGCAATAAAAAAACGAGCAGAAAACACAAAATATTGTCTGCTCGTATAAGCCAGAGGCTTTAATCAATTTTTCAAAATAACATCTTCAATTTCGATTGCACGACTATCAGCGTCAAGTCCGATGCACTTGCCACAGCTATCACACAATTTAGAAGAGTCCATATCACATTTGTCACATTCGCCGCAATCCGTGCAGACTTTATTTTCATCCAAGATACAATTCGCTTTCATAAAAAACATCCTTTATAAAATACTATACATATAGTATACCTCGGAAACGAATTATTTTCAAGAAAATTATATAATGGGAATGAAAAGTGTTTGTCCCGAAAATACCTGACAGTCTTTTATACCGTTATTTGCTGCGATGTCGTAAACAAACTCACGAAGGTCTGTTCCCGCAGGTTTATATTCACTTGCTATTGACCAGAGTGTGTCCCCCGCTTGTACGGTTACGGATACAACCTCGTACTCTTCATTGATATTCTCCTGCTTTGAAAAAGCACTGTGAGCTATCATAACCAAAAGCACTATTAACACCATAAAGAAAGCACTGCGCTGACGACGAAGCTTTCTTGCTCTCTGTAATTTTTTAAGTTTATAACTTGTTCTCATAGGAACACCTCCAAACATTTGTTCGCCTTGTAATTATAATATAACAGAACATTTGTTCGGTGTCAATACTTTTTTTGAAAATTTTTCATTTTTCTTGTAAATAATTGCCTGAATATAAATCTTCCCTTCCTCAAACAATACTATCGTAAGCTTTGAGCTTATGAAAATATAGATATAAATTTAAAGGAGAAAATGAAAATGAGTAGAAGATCAAAAGTTCTTGTTCCTGAAGCAAGAGAAGCACTTAACCGTTTTAAGATGGAAGCCGCTAACGAAGTTGGCGTAACTCTTAATCAGGGTTACAATGGCGACAAGACAAGCCGTGAAAATGGTAGCGTAGGCGGACAGATGGTTAAGAAAATGATTTCTGCATACGAGCAGTCAATGAAGTAATCATAGGAGATTTCTCTTATGAAAATAAAAATCCCGAAGAACTTTCTTCGGGATTTTTATTATTTATGATAAAGTTTTTTTACTTCATATTTTGCCTCACAGCTTACGTTTATACCGAGACGCTTTAAAATCTTTTCATCTTCCTCACTTATGATAACAGAAAAATGCGCATTACTTCCATGAAGGTTGGAAAGTTGTTCCTTCGCAATATTTGCAATCGGATTAGTAAGCGCCGAAACTGTAAGCGACATCAAAACCTCGTCTGTATGAAGTCTCGGATTACGATGTTTAAGATAATTTGTCTTAAGTTCGCATATAGGCTCAAGCACCTCTGCCGAAATAAGAAGAATTTCATCATCAAGTCCTGCAAGGCTCTTAAGAGCGTTAAGAAGAAGCGCGGATGCCGCACCGAGCGTGCTTGAAGTTTTGCCTGTGATAATAGTTCCGTCGGGGAGTTCAAGCGCACCTGCCGGAGCGCCTGTCTCCTTCGCTTTTTTAAGCGCTGCTTTAACAAGACGGCACTTATCAGGAGTAAGTCCTGCCTGATTCATCAAAAGTTCAAGTTTCATTATATCAGAGCCATCACTCAAAAGGCGGAGTTTGTTGACGCTTGCACTATAATATCTGCGGAGAATTTCCATTCTTGATGCATCGCAGCAAATTTTATCATTGATAATGCAGTTGCCCGCCATATTAACACCCATATCGGTAGGCGACTGATACGGAGAACTTCCCTGAATGAGTTCAAACATTGCATTGAGAACAGGGAAAATTTCCACATCACGATTGTAGTTTACGGCAGTCTCGCCATATGCTTCCAGGTGGAAGGGGTCGATCATATTTACATCGTTAAGGTCTGCAGTAGCTGCCTCATACGCAAGGTTTACGGGATGCTTAAGCGGAAGATTCCAGATCGGGAATGTTTCAAACTTGGCATATCCCGCGGTGATACCCCGTTTATGGTCATGATAAAGCTGACTGAGACACGTTGCCATCTTTCCGCTTCCGGGACCCGGAGCAGTTACGACAACGAGCGAGCGGGTTGTTTCGATATATTCATTTTTTCCAAGCCCTTCATCGCTTACGATATGTTTCACATCGGAAGGATAGCCTGCTATCGAATAGTGCTTGTAGCACTTTATACCAAGCGTCTCAAGCTGTTTCAAGAAAGCATTTGCCGCCGCCTGACCGTCATAGCGTGTAAGAACGACACTACCAACATAGAGGTCGAGCTCGCTGAATGTGTCAATAAGGCGCAGAACATCCTCGTCATAAGTTATGCCCAGGTCACCGCGTCTCTTATTAGCCTCAATATCTGCGGCGTTGATTGTGATTACAATCTCGACATCATCCTTAAGCTGCTGAAGCATCTTCATCTTGCTGTCGGGAGCAAATCCGGGAAGAACGCGAGAAGCGTGGTAATCATCAAACAGTTTTCCGCCAAATTCAAGATAAAGCTTACCGCCAAAAAGTGCAATACGCTCTCTGATTTGTTCAGACTGCATCAAAAGATATTTTTTGTTGTCAAATCCTATTTTGTTCATCGCATTCTCACCTCTTTTCAATAATACAAAAAATAGTATATCACATCTTTTTGTAAGATTAAAGTATAATTTTGAATTTTTTTATTTTTTTTGTTTTTGACATTGGCAAGTATGAGTGATATAATGTTAAAAGTGAAAAATTTTGCGGAGTGCAGGTCATGTTTAAAATTTTTACATTTACATTTTCATCAATGCTTGTAATTTTTACATACATTGTAATCGGTTACATTCTTAACAAAAAGAAAATTGTTCCCGAAAACACAGGACAGATTCTTTCGCGCCTTGAAAATTATGTTTTTCTACCTGCACTTGTACTTAACACATTCTCCACGCAGTGTACAGTGGAATCGCTTAAAGAAAATTATTCCTTTCTTATATATAGTTCAATCGCGCTTGCATGCGCTTTTATAATTTCGACGATTATTTCAAGATTCTTTGCCGAAAAAGGCACCTATGAAAAGAATATTTACCGATATACCTTTGTATTTGCAAATTTTGGTTTTCTGGGAAATGCACTCGTGCCCCTTCTCTTCCCCGATAATGCAGCACAAATGCTTTATCAATATATGCTCTTTAACCTGCCTTTGCAAATTGCCGTATACACCTGGGGACTTTCAATTCTTATTCCGAAGAAAGATGGCAAATCTTCCTCTCTTTCGAATCTTAACAACCCCATTGTTTACTCTATCCTCATCGGAATAATACTGGGTATAACCGGCACGAGAGAGTTTATCCCCGATTTTTTTACAAATGCACTTTCTGCTCTCGCATCATGTATGTCACCTGTTGCGATGGTTTTGACAGGATTTGTAATCGGCGGTTACTCGTTAAAAGAATTGTTTTCGAAGAAAAGAATATATGTGGCAACAATACTAAGACTATTTATTATCCCGATAGTGCTTCTTTCGGTTTTATATTTTGCAGGTGCGTCAAAGCTTATTATGACACTTGCACTTTTTGCGTATGCAACCCCGATGGGAATGAATACAATCGTGTTTCCTGCCGCATACGGAGGAGAAACAAAAACAGGTGCTTCGATGCTGATGGTTTCAAATCTATTCTGCCTTATTTCAATCCCGATAATGTATTCACTTTTCACACTCATTACAAAATAAAAAAGAAGCGTGCCGCTTCATCTATTTCGGTAAAAATCCCGTATCCACTCGGATACGGGATTTCAGTTTGTATTAAAGTTTCACGGTTTTACCTGACGGGATTTTGTATGTAGTACCGTTTACACTCACCCATACATCAATAACAGAAGGGTTATATGCTTTTTTACCATCTGCAGTTATCTGCAAATTCTTATAAGCTTCAACATAATCATATATTTCAATATTTGTAGCGTACCATATATCATCTCTGCCGCCTATGTACTCGGCAAAGTTTTCCATCACATCCCAGTTGTTATCTGTATCGAACTCGTAGCTGTGTCCCCATACATAAAAGAGCTGTGCTCCTTTAGGATTTGACTCTGCGAATTTCTCTGCCAGTTCCATAAGGCGCTCGCTTTTGTGATGACAGGTAGGTTCAAGCCTCATCCAATCTGTTGGTAAACTGAATTTTCCTGTGGAAATGGTCGTTCTTGCATACTTAATCTGTGCAAGCTCCAGCATCTTTACAACATTGTCACTAAACGCTCCAAAAGGATAGGCACATCCTCTTACAATTGTATCAAATGTCTCCTCGAGTCCTTTTCTGTCCTCTATTATTTCACACATAGCATGATTTGTTGCCAGATGATTGAGGTGTGGATGTGTATATCCGTGGATTGCAATTTCGTGTCCTGAATCCTTGTAGAGATTTATCGCCTGAGATTTCGACAACAAGCGACCTCCGATTTTGTCGTCGGGATATGTTGTTCCCTCTTCGGCAAAACGTCCTGCCGAAATATTGAACGTACATTTAATTCCGTTATCATCAAGAATTTTCATAAAACGGATATCCTGATCTACACCGTCGTCATAACTGAGTGTGAGAGCCTTTGCCTTTCCGTCTTTGAATCTCATAAACCACTGTATATAACTCATAAAGCCCCTCTTTATTTCGCCTTCATTTCGCAGTAAATACATCTGTAAACCTTGTTTTCTCGGTCAGTAAGCTTGAACACGTGGTCAATTTCCTGCTCGGTAGATGTGATACATCTGGGGTTTTTACACTTAACAACATTTGTTATTCTTTCGGGAAGTTCACAGTGACGCTTATTTGTCTTGACGCCGTTTTCAATAGTGTTTATGGTGATACCGTTGTCGATATAGCCAAGAGCATCAAGGTTAATGTCAAGCGCCTCGTCAATTTTGATGATATCCTTCTTTCCCATCTTTTTGCTGGGTACATTCTTGATAATTGCAACTGAGCACTCAAGCTCATCAAGGTTAAGAAGCTTGTATATTTCCATGCTTTTACCTGCGGCAATATGGTCAATTACAATACCGTTAATTATTTCATCAATATGCATAACATTACCCCCTTACTTAATTCCCAGAAGTTTAAGAATAAGCGCCATACGGATAAACTTTCCGTTAGCGGCCTGTCTGAAATAGCATGCGCGTGCGTCTTCATCCACCTCGACAGAGATTTCGTTAACACGCGGAAGCGGATGAAGAATTCTCATTGTGGGTTTTGCTTTTTCAATCTTCTGCGGAGTTACAATATAGGTATCTTTAAGACGGATGTAATCCGCCTCGTTGAAGAATCTTTCCTTCTGCACGCGAGTCATATAAAGAATATCAAGCTCACTCATTACTTCCTCAAGGCTCTCTGTTTCGATAAAATCGATGTTCTTTTTCTTGAGAACCTCTTCCACAAGATAGTCGGGAAGCTTAAGCTCCTTGGGTGAAATCATAATGAATTTCACATTTTCATATCTTACCATCGCCTGAATAAGCGAATGAACTGTTCTGCCGAACTTAAGGTCACCGCAAAGGCCGATTGTAAGGTTATCGAGTTTTCCAAGCTCACGCTTGATTGTAAGAAGGTCAGTAAGTGTCTGTGTAGGATGGTTGTGACCACCGTCACCTGCATTTATAACAGGAACCTTTGATTTCATCGCCGCGATTGTGGGTGCACCTTCTTTGGGATGACGCATTGCAACGATATCTGCATAGCCTTCAACAACCTTTATAGTGTCTGAAACGCTCTCGCCTTTTGTTGCAGAGCTTGAACCTGCATCAGAAAAGCCAAGGACGTTACCGCCAAGTTCATACATAGCCGCTTCAAAGCTGAGTCTTGTTCTTGTCGAAGGTTCAAAAAAAAGAGTTGCAAGCTTCTTATATCTACACTTTTCTCTGTAATTGTCAGGGTTTGCGATGATATCGTTGGCAGTCTCTATAAGCTCATCGATTTCATCGGTTGTAAGGTCAAGAATGTCAATAAGATCTTTCACTGTTATCATCCTTTCGTTCTGTGTTTGGGGTGATATTATCCTTTTATCCAGCTTTCGTCAGAAGGATTGTTGCGGAACTTTATAAGACGCTCTTTGTCCTCTGCCTTGATGTAATTTTCTTTTGCCGCAACCTCAACAATTGTGTCAAAGTCTGTAAGGCTGATGTTCTTTACATCTGCTGCAGCGAGTCTTTCAAGACCCTTCTTCATACCGTATGTAAAGATAGAAGCAATACCTAAAACTTCTGCACCTGCTTCGCGAAGTGCATCTACAACCTCGATTACGCTGCCGCCTGTGGAGATAAGGTCTTCGATAACTACAACCTTATCGCCCTTTTCGAGCTTGCCTTCAATCTGATTCTGTCTGCCGTGGTCCTTCGCACCGCTGCGAACATAACCCATAGGCATATCAAGAAGATGTGCAGTGATTGCCGCATGTGCAATACCTGCAGTAGATGTTCCCATAAGAACTTCTGCTTCGGGGTAGTGTGTCTTTACAACCTCTGCAAGTGCTTTTTCAACGTCTAATCTTACTTCAGGTGCTGTAAGAGTGAGACGGTTGTCACAGTAGATAGGGCTTTTGATACCGCTTGCCCATGTAAAAGGCTCGTCGGGGCTCAAAAATACAGCCTTGATTTTAAGTAAGTCTTTTGCAATTAGTTCTTTCATTTCTATATCCTCCTAAAAATTATCCAACAAATTCAGCTACGCATCTCTCATATGCTGCGACGGGGTCTTCTGCCGCTGTAATCGGGCGACCTACCACGATGTAGTCAGAGCCTGCATTCTTTGCCTTTTCAGGTGTCATAATTCTTACCTGATCATCTGCCGCGCTGTCTGCAAAGCGGATACCGGGTGTTACGGTTACGAAATCCTTACCGCAAACTTCCTTAACGCGTGCCGCCTCGTGAGGTGAGCATACTACGCCGTCAAGTCCGCTTTCTGCAGCACATTTGCCGTAGTGTTCAACAACCTCTGCAAGAGGAGCGTTGATAAGAAGGTCGTTTTTCATTCTTTCTTCACTTGTTGAAGTAAGCTGTGTTACAGCAATAAGAATAGGACGTGTGCCATCTTCTCTTGTAAGACCTTCAATAGCGGCACTCATCATTTCTTTTGTGCCGAATGCGTGAAGGTTTGTCATATCCACATCGAGATTTGAAAGAACCTTCATTGATTTTTTAACTGTGTTGGGAATGTCGCAAAGCTTAAGGTCAAGGAAGATCTTGTGTCCTCTTTCCTTTACCTCTTTAACGATTGCAGGACCTTCTGCATAGAAAAGCTCCATACCTATTTTTACGAACGGTTTTCTGCCTGCGTTTGAAAACTTGTCAAGGAACTCAATAAGAGCCGCCTTTGAAGAAAAGTCGCATGCTACGATTACATCTTTACCCATTTAATGTGCACCTCCGATAATACTTTCTAAACTATCAATTTTATATTTTTCCATGGCTGCAGGAAGTCCCTCGATAATATTTTTACATGCGTAAGGCTCGATGAGATTTGCCGCACCAACCTCAACGGCTGTTGCGCCTGCAAGCATCATTTCAATAACATCTTCAGCAGTTGTTACGCCGCCCATACCGATGATGGGGATGTCGACTGCTTCATAAACTCTGTAAACCATAGAAACGGCTACGGGGAAAATTGCGCTGCCTGAAAAACCGCCTGACTTATTAAAGAGAATAGGTTTTCTGTCTTTAAGATTTATGCGCATACCCAAAAGGGTGTTTATCATTGCGATACCGTCTGCGCCTGCTTCCTCGCAAGCCTTGGCAATAGAAACGATATCCGTAACATTGGGCGAAAGCTTCATATAGACGGGTTTTGTTGTAACACTTTTAACCGCTCTTGTAACCTCTGCCGCACTTTCAGGGCTTGTACCGAAGCTCATACCACCGTGTTTTACGTTGGGGCAGCTTATGTTTACCTCGAGGATGCCTACCTCGTCCTGCTTGTCCATTTTTTCGCAGGTATAAACGTAGTCTTCAAGAGAAAATCCGCTGACATTTGCAACTGCTTTTTTGTTAAAGCATTTGCGGAGTTTGGGAAGTTCCTCTGCGATAACTTTTTCAACACCGGGGTTCTGAAGCCCTACGGCGTTGAGCATACCGCTACTGCATTCTGCAATTCGGGGCAGCGGATTTCCGTAGCGGGGGTCCTTTGTTGTTCCCTTGAGAGAAATACTGCCGAGAATGTTTATGTCATAATATTCCGCGAACTCGTAACCGAACCCAAATGTTCCGCTTGCAGGAATGATAGGGTTATCAAGCTGAAGTCCGCTTAAATTTACACTTAATTTGCCCATTTTACTTCCTCCTTTTCAAGCACGGGACCGTCCTTGCAGATACGCTTGTTTCCGTAAAGCGTTTCGCAGGTGCATCCCATACAAGCACCAAAACCGCAACCCATACGGGCTTCAAAGCTCATCTGTCCGCTTGTAGTTGTGTTGTGATAGAGTGCCTTGAGCATCATTTCGGGACCGCATGTGAAGAAATATGTATAGTCAAGATCCTTTATGGCATCGGTCACAAAACCTTTGACTCCGTAACTGCCATCTGCAGTAGCAACGATTGTCCTGATGCCGAGCGCCTTGAATTCTTCTTCGTAAAAGACCTCGCTCTTTTTATTAAAGCCGAGCACAACTGTCGGAGTTACGCCCTTTTTAAGAAGTTCTACTGCGAGCATATACATCGGGGGTACGCCTGCACCTCCACCGATAAGAAGGGGCGCATCCCCGCTTTTGGAAAGGTCATAACCGTTGCCGAGACCTGTTAATATATCAAGTTCTTCGCCCTCGGTCATATCAGCCATAACCTCGGTACCTTTACCCACAACCTTGTAAATGATTGTGAGCATATTATCCTTACTGTTGCAGACGGAAATCGGTCTGCGCAGGAAAAATCCGTCTAGTTTGATATTTACAAACTGTCCCGGAGCAGTGATGTCAGAGCAATCGCCCCGAAGTACCATTTCATACGTAATGTCTGCGATTTTCTTATTTGAAACTATTTCAAAAATACTTTGCTTCATATTATTCCCTCCATGCTAAATTTCCGTCTGCAAATGTCATTTTACATTTTGCAAAAACCTTTTCTCCCTTAAACGGAGTACATCTTCCCATTGACAGAAATTCGTCGGGATTTATTTCATATTCCTCATCAAGGTTAAATACGGTAAAGTCAGCCTTCTCGCCCACTTTGATTTCGCCTTTACCAAGAGAAAAGCGCTTTCTCGGGTTTTCACTCATAAGCTTTACAAGATGCGTGAGCGTCATCTTACCTGCCTTTACAAAATGAGTGTACATAAGTGAAAACGCAGTTTCGATTCCTACAACACCCATCATACTTTTTTCAAGTCCCTTGCTCTTTTCCTCTGCACTGTGCGGTGCGTGGTCAGTAGCTATCATTTCAACAGTTCCGTCGAGAACTGCCTCAATGAGTGCTTCTCTGTCCTCCTTGTTTCCAAGAGGGGGGTTCATTTTGAATCTGCCGTCTTCGTGAAGGTCGTTTTCGGTAAGTATAAGATAATGTGGCGCAGTTTCCGCAGTAACATCTATTCCGCGCGCCTTTGCCTCTCTGATAAGGTTTACACTTTCCTTTGTGGAAACATGACAGATGTGATACTTTACGCCCGTCTTTTCAGCAAGTTTTATATCGCGCTCAACCATTTTCCATTCGCTTTCGGGAACGATTCCGCGGTGTCCGTGAGCACGGCTGTATTCACCCTCACGGATGTAGCCACCATTTAAAAGTTCGTTCACTTCACAGTGAGCGGAAATGATTTTATCATTTTTTTTCGCAAGGAGCATCGCTTCTTCAATCATAGCATCGCTCTGCACACCGCGTCCGTCGTCAGAAAAGCCGACAGCAAGCGGCGAAAGTCCGTCTATATCAGAAAGCTCTTCCCCCTTTTCTCCAATCGTAAGTGCGCCAAAGGGATGCACACCGATTACTGCATCGCGCTTTATTATGTCAAGCTGTGCATTTATGTTTTCTATACTGTCAGGAACGGGATTGAGGTTGGGCATAGTACAAACGTCTGTATATCCACCGTGTGCGCAGGCAAGTGTTCCCGACTTAATTGTTTCTTTATATGAAAAACCCGGTTCTCGCAAATGCACATGAACATCAGCAAAACCGGGAAAAATAAAGCAATTATTAAAATCAAAAATTTCGGCCTCGGAAAAATCACCGCTACCTGCAGAAACAACTATCCCGTTGTCAATATGTAAATCAGTTTTTTGAAAACCGTTTTCAGTTAAAACTGTTGCATTTTTGATAACGTACTGCATGTTGTCCTCCTGTAATTTATTTCTAAAGTATTATAACATAATTATATATAGGTGTCAATTATTTTTATAGGTTATTTGCCATAAAAAACTCTTGATTTTAGAATTGTTATGTTGTATAATAGTCAAAGTATCAAAAATGAAATATTTGCGGATATGGCGGAATTGGCAGACGCGCATGGTTCAGGTCCATGTGAAAGCGAT
>CAYMHB010000030.1:0-21069 GCA_964390145.1 uncultured Oscillospiraceae bacterium | reverse complement strand
GTTAAGAACATGATCACAGGTGCTGCTCAGATGGACGGTGCTATCCTCGTTGTATCTGCAGCTGATGGTCCTATGCCCCAGACTCGTGAGCATATCCTTCTCAGCCGTCAGGTAGGCGTTCCCTATATCGTAGTATTCATGAATAAGAGAGACCAGGTTGACGATGACGAACTTCTCGAACTCGTTGAAATGGAAATCCGTGATCTTCTCACAGAATACGAATTCCCGGGAGATGACATCCCGATTGTTTGCGGTAGCGCACTTCAGGTTCTTGAATCTACTTCTACAGATATCAACGCTCCTGAATATGCTCCTATCGTTGAGCTTATGAACAAGGTTGACGAGTACATTCCTACTCCTCAGCGTCCCACAGATCTTCCCTTCCTTATGCCCGTCGAAGACGTATTCTCAATCACAGGTCGTGGTACAGTTGCTACAGGCCGTGTTGAAAGAGGTACACTTCTCGTTAACGAAGAAGTTGAAATCGTTGGTCTTACAGACGAGGCTCGTAAGGTTGTTGTAACAGGTATCGAAATGTTCAGAAAGCTTCTTCCTCAGGCTGAAGCTGGTGACAACATCGGTGCTCTTCTCCGTGGTGTTCAGAGAAACGAAATCGAAAGAGGTCAGGTTCTCGCTAAGCCCGGCAGCATTCATCCTCACACAAAGTTCAAGGGCGAAGTTTACGTTCTTAACAAGGATGAAGGTGGCCGTCATACACCTTTCTTCAACAACTATCGTCCTCAGTTCTACTTCAGAACAACTGACGTTACAGGCGTAATCGAACTTCCTGCAGGCACAGAAATGTGTATGCCTGGCGATAACGTAACAATCTCTGTTGAGCTTATTACACCTATCGCTATCGAAGAAGGTCTTCGTTTCGCTATCCGTGAAGGTGGTAGAACAGTTGGTTCAGGCGTTGTTTCAGCTATCGAAGCATAATTTGGCCTAACAGCTTACAAAAAGCTTCCCTAAATTCAGGGAAGCTTTTTTTGTTGCGCAAAGAAAGTCTTTATGGAAACAATTTACCAGGTTTTGCAGTCGGCAGCCTCGGGTTTTGTTTCCGGTGGCGTTATTGGTACAGGTGCAAGCGTAATACAGAGCGTATCGCATAATAACTATATGGCCGAAGTCGGCGAGAGAATGATAAAGAATCCCGACGTTATGAATTCAATTATTGCGATGGGAGTTAAGGATAATAACGCAGAGGCAAATGCAGTTGCAGAAACAATCAAAGAGGGTTTTGATGTTACACCAAAAGAAGTTGGCAAAATGGTGGAATCTGTTATTTCAGAAAGTATTACCAAAGACAGTGGATTGAAGAACATAATGAACACCATTAAAATGCTTGAGGGGAATAACTCAAGATTCAGAAACTCCCAGGAAGCGTTTGATACTGCGAAGGCAGTGATGCACTTTGTACAGGGTAAGGCAACGGATGCTGATAACGCACTGTTGTCGCGCAGTAGTGGCGCAATGACGCTTTTAACAGCGGTAGAGGGTAACAATAAGGCGCTGAAGAGTATAAAGACCGCAGCGGCAACACAACTTCGTGAGAGTACGACGGAAGTGCAGAGTGCGGAGTACGGAGTGCGGAGTGAGGGTACTGATCAGACTGTAAAGTACAGTTATGCAGGGAAAACGAAGTCCGGTATAAAGAAATATGTTACCGACTTTCCTGCAGATATGGATTATGCAACCCGAGAAAAGATTTTCAAAGAAAGAATAGCGACTGTGTTTAATCTTGGTGCAGTAAAGTTGAATACAGACACCAAAAAAATACAGGTTATGGGAGACCGATTTACGGGACAGAAGAATATCCATGGAGACGATATTGCATCGGATGCCGAAATGAAAGCGAAAGTAAATTCATTATATGATATTGCCGATATTTTAAGTGATTCCAGTTTTGTGGGAAAAGAAATAGAGCCAAGTTTTAAGGATTCAGAAACAAAACCTAAAAACAAAGCCCATAAGGATGTAAAGTACTGGTATAAATTTGAAAACACCATTGAAATGGATGGCGAAGTGTACGACGTGGTGTTTAATATCAGGGATAAAGGAAAAGAGCAGTATCAGTACCTTATTGAATTTCGTAAAAAAGGAGACAACTCGAATCAGCCATACAGTCGCAAAGACCTCCGACGAACACTAGACGAGTTGTCTCCTACGACAAGAGTATCACAATCTGAAGACTCTGTCAAGAGTAATTCTATGCACGATGGCGATATTTATTCACAAGGTCAGCGCGTAAGTATTCCTGAAGGGGCAAAGAAGTCTGATAATATTGTTATAACCCAGGAGAGCGAAAGATTCCGCAAGAAGAATCCTGAAGGGTATAAAATCACAAAGATACTTGCCAAGGATTTGGGAATGAGGGTAATGTTTGTAGACGGTCTTATTGATGCTGACGGGAACATACTTGACGGTGCTATAACAAGCGAAGGTATCTTTATAAATTCCAATGCAGAGAATATCGGGAAGTTTGTAGTAACGCACGAATTCAGTCACAGAATGAAGAACGCTGCGCCTGAGGCGTGGGCGAAGTATCAGGAGTATGTAATCGAGCGCGAGAAAGCAAACGGAAGGTATCGTGCGGCATATGAACTGAAAAAAGGCCCATATAATAAAAAGCATTACACGGCAGAGGAATTGACCGCGGTAATTGATGAAGAAATTGCCTGCGATTATATCGGGGATATGTTTAGTAGCGAAAGCGAACTTGCAGCCTTTATCGAGGCAAACAGAAGCACCGCCGTTACTGTTCGTGATGTTTATTATGGTATCCTTGACCGCCTCGGACTTCTTGACGAAAAGAAAAAAGCACAGTTCCTGTGGCGCAAGGCGTACAAAGAAGCGGTGCTTAATAAGGATAAGAAGGGCAGCGGAGAGGTTCGTACTTCTAAGAAAAGTGACTTGAATAATTCTTCTGATGGTAGTATAGTAAAGAATAAGAAAACTATTGGAGGAGAAAAAGATGGAGGTAAAAACACCGAAGCACTGGCAGAACAGAGAATTAGTAAAAACCACAACAGCATATGGGAACGAAGTAATGATACCGAAGGAGTATATCGGTCCATGGGAGGAACAGAGGAAACTTTACGAGCAGGCGAAAGCAATGGGAGGGGATTTGTCGATTGGAGTAGAGAACTACAATCATACAACCTCAATTCATCACGAGAGAAGAAACTCGCTTATGGTCTTTTACGAAAAATATCAGAGGGAAGAATAAGAGAAAAAGACGCTCAAGGTAGAAAAATAAGCAAATATATTCAAAATTATTTTAGTAATACAGTATTCAAAACCGAAGATGGATTTTTAATTCCACTTTATCACGCGACAGACAACGAGTTTAATGTTTTTGAATACGGAGATTTCGGATTTCATGTCGGAAGTGCGGAACAAGCAATGTTTTTGAAAAAGAAGTATATCAAAGAAGTATATGTTAACATTACATCTCCGTTATATATTAGAGAGGATACCATGACATGGCCCGGATTAGCTGTGGCAAACAAGGCACTTCAGCAGGGAATTATTTCGGAGGAAGAATATGAAAAGCTTTCTAAACTTGATGGATTTTTGAAAAAAGACGCAAATTCAGAATCGAATAAGGCTATAAAAGAACTCCTCAAAGAAAAAGGATATGACGGCATCATCTATAATAATGGGCATGAGGGAGAAGGACTTTCAGCAATAGCATTTGATTCTGAACAGCTGAAGTATGTTTCGAACGAAAATCCTACCACAAACAGAGACTTGAGAAAATCTGTGAGCGGTACTCGCTTATCAGAATATGAGAGCGAAACTTCGGTTGAAGAGGTTAACACCTCATCCACCGCAAGCGGTCCCCCTTCCCCTCAAGGGGAAGGCTTTGGAGAAGGAGTAATCCCTCCGGGGGCGATGCCGAGGCGTGAGGTAGTAGTGCCGAGAAGTGTTGAGAAGGGCACGAAGGTACGGCAGTTTGCGAGAACTGCGGCGGAGGCAGAGACGCTGACCGACAGAACTTCAGAAGGTGTACTTGAGAATGTAGAAAAGGGTAAATTCAATTACACACCTGTATCAGACAAGAAGGCAATGAACAATGCCTATGCTTCACTTGATGCAATGGGCGTTGAGTGGGTTGAAAACAAGGTTAAAGGAGCAATTTCCGCGCACAAGCTCGATAAGAACACGGTGGCGATGGCAGAAGCACTGATGGAAAGATACAGCGCAGAAGGTCGCGAGGATGAAGCGCAGGAACTTATTATTAACTTCGCAGCGGAATCAACGAGGGTAGCACAGAGCCTTCAGGCAATAAGTATGCTAAAGAAACTCAATCCCGATTACGAAGTCAGTTATATCGACAAAATTGTTGAAAATCTTAAAGAAGAAATAATCGAGCGAAATAATAAAAAGTGGCTTGGGAAGAAGCAGGATGCAAATATTGAGGTTTCGGAAGAACTCAAAACGAAACTTCGCAGAGCAAAGACCGAGGAAGAACGTGCACAAATACGCGAGGAAATTTATACACAGATTGCGGAGCAAATACCTTCTTCGTGGATTGATAAGTGGAACGCGTGGCGTTATCTTGCAATGCTTGGAAATCCAAGGACACATATCAGAAATGTTGTCGGTAATGCATTCTTTATGCCGATGATTGCAAGCAAAAATATCTCTGCAACGATTTTCGAAGCAGCGGTTGACAAAATAAGCGGAGGAAAGATAGAGCGAACGAAGACATTTAATGTTCCGAAGGAATATAAGCAGTTTGCTCTTGCCGATGCAGAGACTATGCGCGAGGAACTTTCGGGAGGCGGAAAACACAATCCATCCAATATGATAAAGGATAAGCAGAGGGTATTTTTAGTTTGGGGGCGGGCAATTTTTGTTCCGTCCCCAAATTAAAAACAAGAACTTTTTTATTGTGTTGGATTTACATTGAAGAAATATTGTGATAAAATCACAGTAGGTGATAGTATGATAACTGAAATTATGAATAAACTTGATTTTCCTATGGAGGCAATAGACTGTTTTAATGTTTGCCTTGAAAAAGTGAATGAAAATAAAGAGGTAACGGCACTCTTTAAAACAGCCGAGGAAAAGGTATTTTTCAGCGAGGATAATGTCGAATATTACCCTTATATTGAAAAGGCAGCGGAAATTCTCGGAGAAAATGTACATACCGTCAATATGGTATTCTGGCTTTTGTGTACTATTCCGCTGAAGGAAACTTATAAAAAGAATAACTTGTCTGATGAAATGTATTACGATACAGTTTCCGATTTCAAAGCGAAGCTGAACGAATGTAAAAAGATGCACGATGTATGGGGCACACATGTAACCTGGTTTGCACCTTTTTTCAAACTTAAAAGATTTGCATTCGGCAGACTTCAGTACGATATTTATGAATGGGACCAGGGAGATTACCAAGGTATGAAGGATGGCGACCTGTCATTCAGGATGCATATACCTTCAGGGCAACCCCTTACAATAGATTCGGCTTTTGATTCTTTCAAGAAGCTTTATAGTCACTATAAGGGTCAATTAAAAGACGGAATTTTACCTATAATTTTAAGAACATGGTTTATGTATGCTCCCATTATGGCTCTTTTGAAAGAAGAATCAAACCTTAAAAAGTTCTGCAGTCTTTTTGAAATTGTATCAAGCCAAGACATTGATAATAAATACGGATATATGAACTTTGTTTTTAATACAAACTACGAATCTGAAGAAACGCTTAAAAACCTTCCTGAAGAAACAGTCCTCCAGAGAAGATTAAAAAAATATCTTCTTGATGGAAACGGATTCGGAATAGGAACGGGAATTATACTTTTTGACGGAGAGAAAATTATAAACAAATAATATTGCACAGTTTGGGGACGGGGCACTTTTTGTTGCACCTTCGGATTACAAAAATGTCCCCGTCTCCAGCAAAAATATCCGAAGGACAAAAGGGGCACGCCTCGGGTAGAGTGGGGCACTTTTTGCACAATCCCATAAAAAGAAAAGGATAACCAAATGAGTATTTTAAATGTAGAAAATGTAACGCACGGTTTTGGTGGCCGTGAAATATTGGATAACGCATCGTTCCGCTTGCTCAAGGGTGAGCATATCGGACTTGTTGGAGCTAACGGCGAGGGAAAGTCAACTTTCCTCAATATCATTACGGGAAAGCTCTCTCCCGACTCTGGAAAAGTTGAGTGGTGCAAGCACATAACAACGGGTTATCTTGACCAGTACTCCACTCTGGAAAAAGGAAAAACCATCCGCGATGTACTTCGCGACGCTTTCAAACATCTTTCCGACCTTGAGGCTGAAATGCTTGCAATCTATGATAAAATGGCTGACGCATCCGATGATGAGGTTGCCGAAATGATGGAGGAAGTAGGAGATATTCAGGATATTCTTGATACCTCGGGTTATTACATCATTGATTCTAAAATTAACGAATGTGCAAACGGCCTCGGCCTTAATGAAATTGGACTTGACCGTGATGTTACAGAACTTTCGGGCGGACAAAGAGCAAAGGTTCTCCTTGCAAAACTCCTTCTTGAAAACCCTATGATTCTTATTTTGGACGAGCCGACAAACTTTCTCGATGAAAACCATATTGTATGGCTGAAAAGCTTTCTCAAGGAATACGAAAACGCGTTTATACTCGTGTCTCACGACATTCCTTTCCTTAACGAGGTCGTAAATGTAATCTATCACATAGAAAATTGCGTGCTCACAAGGTATAAAGGCGATTATAACGATTTTGAACGTATGTATGAGCTGAAAAAGAGACAGATTGAACAGGCGTACAACAAACAGCAGAAAGAAATTGCCGATCTTGAAGAATTTGTTGCCAAAAACAAGGCAAGAGCCGCAACAGCCACTCTTGCAAGGTCAAGACAGCGTCAGCTCGATAAAATGGATATTATAACACTTGCGCCAGAAAAGGTAAAACCGACATTTTCGTTCAGGACGGCGCGAACAACGGGCAGAGTGGTTATAGAGGCGAGAGATTTAATCCTCGGCTATGACGAGCCGCTCACAAGTCCTATAAATCTTATCGTCGAACGGAACAAGAAAATAGCGGTCAAGGGTACTAACGGCATAGGAAAATCTACGTTGATGAAAACACTTCTTGGTATTATACCTCCCTATGCAGGAACGGTAAGCCGCGACCAGTTTGTTCAGGAAGGATACTTTGAACAGGAAGAGGTTACAAGCGACAAAACTGCACTTGCGGAAATATGGGATGAATACCCCGCCATGACAAATGCCGAGGTAAGAGCCGCACTTGCCAAGTGCGGACTTACCACAGAACATATAACCTCGCAGATGAAAGTCCTTTCGGGTGGCGAAAATGCCAAGGTGCGCCTTTGCCGTCTGATGCTTAAAGAGGTTAATCTTCTGGTACTTGACGAACCTACAAACCATCTTGACGTTATGGCAAAGGATGAACTTAAACGCGCAGTTTCGGAGTTCCGCGGAACAGTTCTTCTTGTAAGCCACGAACCTGAATTTTATGAAGGCATAGTAGACGAGGTTATAAACCTCGAAAACGTCTCCAACAAATGCGTGTAACAGTTTGGGGACGGGGCACTTTTCGTACAATATAAAACACGCGACACAAATTGTGTCGCGCGTTTTATTATCCCATATAATCTTCAATAAATCTTATAACATCATCCACGGAATCAAACTCAATTCCTTCACGCAGTCTCTCGCGGTCGCTTTGAGGCAGCAGGTTAACTGCTATATCATATTCGCTGTGAATCTGCTCGTCTCCGTTTGAATATTGTATAAAGAGTGAAATTTTATTTTCGTTTTCTCTCAAAATATATGCCTCTTTTGAAATTTTTGCAGCTTTTTCAGCAGAAATTTCTGTATCAACCGAAACTTTGTCGGAAGGGGTCTCTGCTGCCACTTTTGCAGGCTGGACTTCGCTTCTGTCTGCTCCCTTCGTGCCGGAAATATAACCCGTCATTGAAGACGTAAAAACTCCGACAAACAAACCTGAATAAACTAAAAAAGTCTTGAATTTCATAAAATTTCACCGCCTGAAAATTCCTTTGTTGCCCTTTATTATGCACTTTTTTTATTGAATTATACGTAAAACCACTATTTTTTGGGTAATAAATCTGCTTTGTAACACTTTTTTAATGCTTTGGTGTTATACTTTACTGTGTATTGGTATAAAATGAGCTGAATTCTGTTGTAGGAGGTGCGCTTTATGGAAAAGAAATCGGAAAAAACAGGAGTAAAAAAGACTGGCGCAAAGAAGCCCGTTGCCAGAAAAACTGGTCCTAAAAAGACTACAAAGCGCAAAATACTTAAGTTCATAAAAAGATTTTTCATCGGCGCAGCTTTAATAGTTGGCCTGCTGATAGTTGCAGCAGTAGGATTGGTCGTAGGATCTCTTATAGGTTACGTTGAAGACGTGGAGCTTATCGATGTTGAAAACATGCGACTTAACCTGACTTCATTCGTTTATGTTCAGGACTCTGAAACGGGAGAAATGGTCGAGTACGAACAGCTTTATGATACTGAACACCGTATCTGGGTATCAAGCAAGAAAATCCCCGACCATCTCAAAGATGCTTTTGTTGCAATCGAGGATGAGCGTTTCTATTCCCACAAAGGTATTGACGTAAAGCGTTTTATGGGTGCGGCAATGCAGTATATTACCAAAGGGGGTAACTCAAGTTACGGCGGCAGTACCATAACGCAGCAGCTAATCAAAAATCTTACGCAAGATGATGATTATTCTGTAAAACGTAAAATTCAGGAAGTTTACCGTGCGTTCAATCTTGAAAAAGAACTTTCGAAAGAGGAAATTCTGGAATACTACCTCAACACCATCTATCTCGGACAGAAGTGTAACGGCGTACAGAGCGCCTCTATGAGATATTTTGGTAAAGATGTTTCGGAACTTTCCCTTGCGGAATGTGCAACGCTTGCAGGTATAACGCAGTTTCCAACAAAATATGATCCGATTCAGAACCCCGAAAATAACAAAGAAAGACAACTTGTAATTCTTAAAAAGATGTACGAGCTCGAGTTTATTTCCGAAAAAGAGTATAAGGCGGCAAAGGACGAAGAGCTTGTATTTGTTAAGAAAACTTCTGAAGAGGAAAAACATTTCCACAGCTACTTTACAGATGCAGTAATTGAACAGGTTGTAGAGGATTTGGTAACCAAATACAACTATACAAAACAGTATGCAATGACAATTCTCTATAACGGCGGTCTTAAGATTTATCTTTCCATGGATCAGGAAATGCAGAAGCAGATGGATGCAGTATATAATGATCCCAATGCATTCCAGAAGGCTTCAGGTTCAGTGCAGCCTCAATCGGCGATGGTAATTATGGATCCGTATACAGGTCTTGTCAAGGCGCTTACAGGTGGTCGTGGCGAAAAGGAAGGAAACCGCACGCTTAACCGTGCAACGCAGACACTTCGTCAGCCTGGTTCTACCATAAAGCCCCTTTCAGTATACGCACCTGCGATTGAATATGGACTTGTAACCCCCAACTCGATAGTAAACGATGCCCCTGTAAAATTTGGAGACTGGGCACCGAGAAACGATGACCGCGATTTCAGAGGAAGAATCACAGTCGCAACAGCTCTCAGGGGGTCAAGAAATGTTCCGGCGGTAAAGATTTGTGACTATCTTACTGCACAGGCATCATTTAACTATATGAAGAACCTTCTTCACTTTGACACCTTGGTAGAATCCCGAAAAGACGGAGGAAAGAGTTACAGCGACGTTTCACTCGCTCCTATTGCATTGGGCGGTCTTACGGACGGTGTTACAGTTTTGGATATGTGTGCCGCCTACTGCACATTCCCCAATGGCGGTAAGTATATAAAACCGTCGCTCTATACAAAAGTCCTTGATTCGAGCGGAAAGGTAATCCTTGAACATAAGGCTACCAAGCAGGTTGCAATGAGCCAGTCCACGGCAGAGTCTATGGTATCAATGCTTAAGGGTGCGGTTGATGGCGGTACCGGTACGGCAGCAAGAATTTCCGGTATGCGTGTTGCAGGTAAAACAGGTACAACATCGAGCAACCGTGACAGATGGTTCGTGGGATTCACTCCATACTATGTTGGTGCCGTTTGGTTTGGATATGACCAGCCGGGGACTCTTAGCGGATTTTCTCCCAACCCTGCGGCTGTAGCGTGGAGAAAAGTTATGGAGCCTATTCACAAAGACCTTCCCGACAAGGCATTCTTTGGACATCTTGACAGCGGAAAATCAGAAGTCATGGTTTGTGAGGAGAGTGGTTTGCGCGCAACTCCCGCATGTGAAAATTTGATTTGCAAGAAGTTTGACAGCGGAAAAGTTCCCAACGGGCGTTGCGATAAACATCCCTACAATTTTAATGAGAACCTCTTGACAGACGGCGTAATTGAGAAGAACGAAACGGTAGAGGGAATTATAGATGGAGAGGGAGCGTTCGATTTTGAAACAGGTGAAGATGGAGAAATCATTTCTCCGTCGGAAGAGAATTCCTCAAGTAATTCTTCCTCTTCAGCAGATACTCCGTCGGAGTCGGCTCCGTCCTCTCCCTCGAGAAACGAAGGTTTCGTTGATGGATTATAAAAGGTGAGTGCAATGGATTATAAAGAATATTTAGTTAAAAGAAAAAAAGGCGCAAAGGAAATTTTACTTTCAGTTTTAATCTATCTGGTAGCGTTGACAGTTTCTCTTGTGAGCCTGTTGTTCCTTGATTTAGGAGGATTAGAACTTCTCCTTTCAGTAGCTTTTTTATATGGTGGTTACAAACTTTCAGCTTCTTTCAACCGTGAATTTGAATACACCGTAACGGAAGACTGTGTTGATATCGACACCATTTTCAATGCTGCAAACAGAAAAAGACTCATATCCTTTAATATGAAGGATGTCGAGATAATCTCCTCGGTGAAAAGCGATAACTATAAAACTTATTCATCGGGCGAATACAAAGAAATCGACGCCTCAACGCACAGAAAAGATGCAAAAGTGTATTTTGCGGCAGTTGAGAAAAACGGAAAGTATCTGGTGAAGTTTGAATTACCCGTAGCGGCGCTTGAGCATCTTCGCAAATATGCCCCCTCAAAAGTTGTTATAGACTAAAATTCAGACTGAAACATAATCAATCGGGTTAAGGAGCTGATAATATGTTGTTTTTATCAGTTAATATGATAAAGGAAGCGGAAGCGCGTGCTATGGAAAATGTATCAGCCATGCATCTTATAGAAAACGCCGCCAAGGTCTGCTTCGATGAAATAAAAGAGTTTAATTCCGTAAGGGTTTACTGCGGAAAAGGACAAAACGGCAGTGACGGTTACGCCACTGCCCTTTTGTTAAAAAAACACGGAAAGCGTGTCGAAATCGTTCAGGTAATGGAGCCTTCGACACAGGAGTGTAAAACTCTTGCACGAAAAGCAGCCGAAGAGGAAATCCCCCTTCTTTCCACTGTAACATTTCCTACACAGCAGTTTGACTGTGTGCTTGATGCGATTTTCGGCATAGGGATAAATGGTGGTATTACGGACGAAAATGTTATCCGTGCAATAGATATGATAAATTCGTCCGATTCCTATGTAGTTTCCTGTGATGTTCCCAGCGGTATGAATGCCGACACAGGAAGCAAGACGGAAGTATGTGTAAAGGCAGATAAAACAGTTACATTTACAGCACCCAAGGAGGGTATGCTTTCAAACGAAAGCGTAGATGTGTGCGGCGAAATCGTAATCGCAGAGGTTGGCATCCCCGTAGATTATAACAGTATTACACAGTCTACCTGCGTCCCTCTTACGGACAAGCTCGTAAGGACAATTCTTCCGACGCGTAACCGTTACAGCCATAAAGGAACTTTCGGTACTGCGGTAATCGTAGCGGGAAGCCAGACAATGTCAGGCGCGGCGGCAATGGCGGCGATGTCAGCACTGAGAAGCGGTTGCGGACTTGTGAAAATCCTTGCTCCTGCACCGATTTGCTCCATTTTGAATATATTGGTAAAGGAAGCAATCATAATTCCCATGCCGCATCAAGGCGGCGTTATGCTCCCGACCCTTACAGAAGATGCTGCATACGCAATAAGAACAGCAGGAAGTGTTCTTGTAGGATGCGGAATAGGACGAGGAAATCACGCAGAACTGATTGAAAATATATTAAACTGCGCTTCGTGTCCCGTCATCATTGATGCAGACGGAATAAATGCTCTTGTCAGACGAACAGATATAATTAAAAACAAAAATGTGCTTCTTACTCCTCATGTCAAGGAATTTTCACGCATCAGCGGATATAACATTCCTGAGATAGAGTCAAAAAGAATTGCCCTTGCCGACAAGTTTGCACAGGATATGGGAATAAACCTTCTTCTCAAAGGTGCACGCACAGTCATTACATACGGTGGCAGCAATAAATATGTTTCACACATTTCCACAAGCGCGCTTGCCAAAGCAGGCAGCGGAGATATACTTGCAGGTATAATTGTCTCTCTTGCGGCGCAGGGACTTTCTCTTACCGACAGTGCAGCGGCAGGATGCTATATCCATGCCCGTGCAGGACTTCTTTGTGAAAAAGAAATCGGTGCATACGGAGTAACTGCCGACGATATCATAAATAAAATTCCCGCTGCAATTAAAGAGATGATATAAATTCTGCGGTAAAAAATGTATCAGAAACCTAAAGCCTGTGCATAATAAAAGTGTAGATAAGCGCCTACATAATAAGGTGGAAGAACTTACATTTGACCTGCCAAGGATAGTGTTGTATAATGAATGTAGTATTTATTATAGGGGGCATGTCAGATGGAAAAGAAGGCGCAGCGCAAAATATCTGTCACATTGCCCGATTTCTTGGTTGAGGAGACGGACACAATCGCCTCGTCACTTAATCGGTCACGAAGTGAATTTATTGCACTGGCGGTAAAAAGCTATATCAGCGAGTACAAAAAAATAGAACAGAAAGAACAAATGAAAAAGGGATATTTGGAAATGGGCAAGATAAATTTATCTATTGCCGCTTCTTCCCTGTTATCCGATGAAAGTGCGCTTGAAATCTACGAGGATTTTTTATCGGAGAGTGAATAATTTGTTAGTAAAACGCGGTGACATTTTTTATGCCGATTTAAGCCCTGTTATCGGTTCTGAGCAGGGTGGGGTAAGGCCTGTTCTCGTCGTACAAAACGATGTCGGGAACAAATACAGCCCCACAGTTATTGCTGCGGCAATAACGAGCAAGATTAACAAGGCTAAACTCCCCACGCATATTGAAATAGACGCGCAACAGTACGGACTTTCGCGTGACAGCGTGATACTTTTGGAGCAGGTGCGTACGATAGATAAACAGCGTCTCAGGGAAAAAATCGGTAAACTTGATGAACTGCAAATGATAAAAGTCAACGATGCCATATCGGTAAGTTTTGGCCTTGTTGGGAACTGAAAGGATGATTACCTATGAAAAAGAGAATAGCAATAGTTCTTTGTGCGCTCGGCGTATTGTTTGTCGTCGGTTCATATGCCGCACAACCTGGTACGGAGGGAGATCCTCTCATCACAAAAAGTTATATTGACAGCACAGTAATTCCGCAAACGAAGTTCTCAGTTGTGGAAGTTCCTGCGGGAAAGAGTGTAATCGGTGATGCAGGCACGGAAATGATTCTCCGTATGGGAACGTGCAGTGTAATCGGCACTCAAAAAGGCGGTGTAAGCGATGTTACAATGGGCTACGACCTTGCAGATGGTGTTGTTGTGCAGGGAAATCATTTGCTCATAGTACCGCTTGCCGACGGTCGCGGAGTAGCTGCAAGCACAAACTGTATCCTTATGATTAAGGGTAGCTACGAAATAAAATAACAGTGTATTTTCAGAGGCTCGGAACTGTTCCGAGCCTCGTTTTTTTATGTAAAATATTACAAAAATCCATATCTGATAAGTTGATGTACGAAAAAATATTAAGAATAGAGGAAAAAAAGAAAACCCCAATATATAGGGGTAATGAAGGAACGGCAGACACAAAAAATTAAATAAATGTTACAAAGTTATAACAAAAACGGCAAAAAAGCTTGACAAATGATAAAAACTTGATTATAATTAGCGAGGCGTGTTGCTATGTGGCAACATTCATAAAGGACGTGATTTTATGTTTACAAACAGGAAGGTAAGAAGTGCAGTTGCAGTAATCTGCGTTGCTGTCACACTTATCGTTAATACATTGACTGCTATCGCAGCTCCCTTCAGCTACAACAACGCTGACGCAGTTCGTGCGAAGGCTCTTGGCGAATATCTTTCATCAGGATCTAAAATAATCGCAATGACAAAGCCTTCATCTGCAAAAACTGAAACCGAAAGCAAGCCTTTTTCTGAAGAAATTACAGTTGACGAAACAATCAACTTTAACACAGTTAAAAGACTTAATACTGAACTTCCTGCAGGCGAAACGGTAACTGTTCGTGAAGGCGTTCAGGGTGCAAAAAGTGTTACTTACAAGGTTAATTACGAAAACGGTGTTGAAGTTTCGCGCGAAGCAATTTCGGAAGTTGTTACTTCCGCGCCCGTTGATAAGATTGTAGAATACGGTAACAAGGGTGAAACTCAGGAAGTTTCTGTAAGCGATGAAGCTAGCAAACTTGATTATAAGTATGTTATAACTTGCGAAGCGACAGCATATGACCTCTCTGCTGAAGAAAACGGCGGATACGCAGGTCAGACAGCAACAGGCGTACCGCTTGATAAGGGTGTTATCGCAGTTGACCCCAAAATCATCCCTCTCGGCTCCCGTGTTTATATCGAGGCTCTTGACGGCAGCTGGAGTTACGGATACGCAGTTGCAGCGGATACAGGCGGTGCAATAAAGGGCTATCGCGTAGACCTTTGCTACCGCACACAGTATGAATGCATACAGTTCGGCAGAAGACCTTGCCGTGTGTATGTACTCAACTAAATATCATAAAAACAAAATCCCTTCATACAATGCGTATGGAGGGATTTTTTATGAACAAGGCGACAGTTTTACTTAAAAATACAATGCTTCTTGCAAGCAGTAATATATTACTGCGACTTCTCTCGCTTTGCTTTCAGTCGTACCTTGCAGGCAGAATAGGTGCAGAAAACCTTGGACTGTTCGGAATAATATCGTCAGTAGGGGTAGTTTTCGCGACCGTCTCCATATCGGGAGTCCGCTTTGGAACGACACGCCTTGTTGCGGAGGAGGATGGGCGCGGAAACAAAAATCCGCACTCTCTCATGAGGTGTGCTTTCGCATATTCCTCTATATTCGGGATTGTTTCGGGCGTGGCTCTCTATACAGGCGCAGATTTGCTCTCGCGTTATTGGGTAATGAACAGCTCGGCACCCGCGGCGCTTCGCATAATGGCTCTTTCAATGCCCTTTATATCATTAGGAAGTGTCATAGAGGGATATTTTACAGCGAAACAAAAAATCTTCCGTCTTATCAGCGTGGAAATAATTGCTCAGCTTCTGCGGATTGCTTTTGTGGTAATGCGCTTTGCAAACTTCAAAGACCATAGCATAATAGATACGCTTTCGCAGGGTATGTTCATAGGCGAGGTTTCACTCTTTATCGGCGCAATGATTATTTATGTAGTCGGAGTATCGGGAAAGAAGGAAGAAATGCCGAAAAAGGGAAATTTCCTTCGACTTGTAAAAACATCGTTGCCACTCGCAATAAGTGCATATATGCGTACAGGACTTTCTTCGCTCGGGCAGATTATAATACCGCGCGGACTTAAAAAAGGCGGTATGGGCAGTGCAAGCGCCTTTTCAACTTACGGAATCGTCTCGCAGATGTCTATGCCGATAATAATGTTTCCCGCGGCACTGCTTCATGCACTCGGCGAGGTTTTAGTACCGCGCCTGACCGCCGCACAGGTGCAGGGAAGAAAAATCGGAATCAGTTATATAGTAAACCGTGCGCTCCGTCTGGGTGTAATATTCAGCTTCGGTGTTGCGGGGGTAATGTTTTTTTATTCTCAACCGCTCGGCCGCGGTATATATAAAAGCATTGAAGCAGGGGAATATATAAGAATCTTCGCGCCGCTTGTTCCGATTGTTTACATTGATTGCGTGACCGACGGATGCCTCAAAGGGCTTAATCAGCAACTTCATTCTATGCTGTACAATGTACTCGAAGGCATTATAAATGTTGTCTTGCTGTTCATTCTTTTGCCTAGAATCGCTATAATGGGATACATAATGGTTATGTATATAAAAGAAAGTTTCAACACATTTTTAAGTATTCGCAGACTTTCAAAAGTGACACAGGTTGACTTTGTGTCGTGGGGAATACCAACTTCTTTGATATCTCTCTACGGAGCAAAAGTCCTGTATGACACGATGAATCTCTCCGTTCCTTTGGGAATAGCTATTTTAATCTACCTTTTATTCTATGCAACTCTTCTTTATATCCTGAGCGCCGTCTCGCGCGATGATATGCGTTGGATATTTTCATTGATCAACCCAAAAAATACACTTATCGGTGTTGACAAAACGGCGGTACCGCGGTAAAATAGAAAAATAGTAATGCCAAAAGGCAGAAAAGAGGCGTCAGAAGATGAAAGGATTGATATTACCCGAAGGATACAGTGCAAAACTTTCCCTTCGCGAAACACAGCGGGCAATTAAAATCGTGAAAGATAATTTCCAGAAGAAACTCGCTTCCGAACTTAATCTTGACAGGGTAACTGCACCTGTTTTGGTAACTAAATCAAGTGGCATCAACGACGACCTCAACGGCGTAGAACGCAAGGTGGAGTTCGACACCCTCGAATGTGGCGATGAAATCGTTGAAATTGTGCAGTCGCTTGCCAAGTGGAAACGTATGGCTCTTTATCGCTACGGATATAACGCAGGTGAAGGTATTTATACAGATATGAACGCTGTACGCCGCGATGACAAGGTTGATAATGTTCATTCCCTTTTCGTTGACCAGTGGGACTGGGAAAGAGTAATAAAGCGCGAGGAAAGAACTACCCAATTCCTCAAGGATACAGTAAGAAAAATTATAAAAGCAGCGGCAGATACACAGGATGTTTTGTGTGAAAACTTCCCCTGCCTTGAAAAAACTATTGAGCGTGAAGTATTCTTCATTACCGCCCAGGAACTTGAAGATATGTATCCCGATTTCACCGATAAAGAGAAGGAAGACGCAATTGTAAAAGAGCATAAGACAGTTTTCCTTATGCAGATAGGAAAATCGCTCAAAAGCGGAAAGCCCCACGACGGACGCGCTCCCGACTACGACGACTGGTCACTTAACGGTGACATCCTTGTATGGAACGATGTTCTCGGAAAAAGTCTCGAGCTTTCATCAATGGGTATCCGTGTTGACCGCGAAACTCTCCGCGCACAACTTGCCGAGCGTGACGCGCTTGACAGAATGAAATTTGACTATCACAAAATGATTGACGAAGAAATACTCCCCCTTACAATAGGCGGCGGTGTAGGTCAGTCGAGACTTTGTATGCAGATGCTCGGACGCGCGCATATCGGCGAGGTACAGGTTTCAGTATGGCCTGAGGAAATGAAAAAAGTTTGCAGCGAGAATGGAATTTTCTTATTATAGGATGTGCTAAATTGCACAGACCGTAAAAACGAAAGAGGAATTAGAATTACTTTTAAAACATTCGAAATCAAGGAAGAAACTTCAATTTCTTAATGTAGGCATTCGCAAAAGCGAATGCCTCTCTTTTTATTCGTTTTTACTCTGCGTAAACGTCGCCTCTCGCTGTATAACATACAGCGTCGGGTACCCCTTTCAGGCTCCGTTTACCCACTCTGCACTAATTTATCCCATCCTTGTTAAAGTTTTTTGAAAAAAATAATTTTTTTGTAAAATTCCTATTGACAAACCCCGCTAAACACAGTATAATAATTCAAGTCAGCGGATAACGACTAATAAACTCGTCCAAATCTGACGTGATGATTATCCGGCCCGGTAGTTCAGTTGGTTAGAACGCCAGCCTGTCACGCTGGAGGTCGAGGGTTCGAGCCCCTTCCGGGTCGCCAAATATGCTGCCCTAGCTCAGCAGGCAGAGCACTTCCTTGGTAAGGAAGAGGTCGGCAGTTCGAATCTGCTGGGCAGCTCCATAATATGTGCCATTAGCTCAGTTGGTAGAGCACCTGACTCTTAATCAGGGTGTCCAGGGTTCGAGTCCCTGATGGCGCACCATAACAAAAAAGCATACCTTTGGGTATGCTTTTTTGTTATGCTTGTGCGCTGTATCAGGAACTTAATCTGTGCTTCTTTTTAGGCTCGTGTGCTTTACCAACTCAGCGACCTATTAAACTGCAGTTGCAGAGTTTATATAGTTAGAGTCCAGAGTTAAAACATTATTGCTTTAGGAACAAAAAAGTGCTATAATATTCTCAATACAAATCATTAAGGAGAAGAGGCAAAATGAAAAAGATACTTTCTTTTATATTGGTACTTGTATTGGCGTTAAGCCTTTGTGCCTGCAGCGAAGAAAAAGTAACAGAGGAGAAAATAACAGGAACATATAAAAACATAGGAATCTTTTCGGACGAAGAATATACATTGAACGAAGATTTAACTTTTAAAGCGACTGATTCGACAAAAGGAACCTATGTTTTAAACACCGATGGCGCTATCTGGTTCAGCCGTGGAGATGAACAGGGCTTTGTATTTGAAAAAATGGGCGATTACTACTACAGAACAGGCGGTGTCGACTGCTTCTCAAGAGATATTACCGAAGATGCATTTGAAGTGTCATTTGATGAAAAAGGTCACTCAAATCAGTCTTTTTCTGTATCGACAATCGGAGAATACTATACAATAGACTTTAAGGAAGACGGAACATATTACGCAACTTATGAACTGTACAAGGTTGAGGATTACTCCCTCATCACTAAAAAAGAGTTTGAGGGAAAGTACACTCTCAAGGACAATATTCTCTGGCTGGAACACGGAGAAAACAAATATCCGATGATTCATGATGATGGCGCTCTTTACTTTAACGTAATCCAAAAAACAAAATAATCATAAGAAATTTTACATTTATAAAAACCTGAAATTGCCAAAAAAAAGCAAAGTTACTTGACTTTGCCCCTTATCTGTGCTATAAAGAGGGTAGCTATAAAAATGGAGTGTGATTAAGATGCAAAACAAGGAATCAATGGAAAAAAGAATAGCCGAAATGACCCTTGAACAGAAGCTTGGTATGCTTATCTGTTCAAGAGCACACATCTTCCACGAGGAAGAAATTGATGATGTAGTTGAACTCATCAAAAACCGTGCACTCGGCGGTATTCAGTTAAGAACCAACAGACCCGAAATCAATAAGAGATTTCTCGACGCCGCAAAAGAAGCAAACTATCCGCTTCTTGTAATGGCGGATATGGAGCAAGGTTTCCCCGAAACCAAGCTTCCTCTCGTTCCCATGTGCTGTCTTTCAGCATGCGGCAAGAAGGAATATTACCACGCTTTCGCAAAGGCTCTTTCAAAGGAAGCAAAGGAAGCAGGTTTCAATGGTAACTGGGGCCCCGTAGTAGATATTTTAGGCGGAGCAAATCCTCTTAATATTACAAGAAAATTCTCTGACGACCCGATGAAGGTAGCAGAGGCTGCTGAAGAAATTTCAAAGATTTTCAAGCAGAATCACTTCTTCTCAACTGCAAAGCATTTCCCCGGAGGAAAGGGATTGAAGGATGCTGCAAATCAGGCACCTGTAGATTCACATCTGATGGAAAATTCCTCAATGGCTACTGTGGATGATATCCTGAGCTTCAGCGCCGTTCCTTACAAGCATCTTATGGAAAAGGGACTTATGGACTGCGTAATGTCTACCCATACAGTGTACAAGAATATTGACCCCGAATATCCTGCAACTCTGTCCAAGAAGGTAATAGATATTTTAAGAAAAGAAATCGGATTTGACGGCGTTATCTTTACAGACTCGCTTTCAATGTCAGGTATCAGGCAGAAGTATGACCAGGAATTCGCTGAAGGTATGGCAATTGCCGCAGGTCACGATATGCTTCTTCCTTGCTTTAACGTACTTACAAAGGACACAATTGCGCATCTCAAGACAAACTATGAAAAGGGCGTTATTACAGAAGAACGTCTTAACGAGGCTGTTCGTCATGTGCTCACTCTTCAGGATTTCGTTGCCGCGCAGCCCGAAAATCCTGCAGTATTCACTGAAGAAGACGAAAGACTTCTTAAAAATATTGCAAAAGACTGCGTAACAGCAATCACAGACGAGGGTGTATCTCCCGCACTTGACAATCCCGAGTCCAAAAAGGTATTCATAATCATCGAAGAAGAAAAGAGAATGGATCAGGAACTTGGCGAAATTTCTATTGCTCCTTGGTATGAATCAAAGCGCGTGGCAGAAGTAATCAAAAAGAATTTCCCCGATTCGGAAATTGCATTCCTTCCTCCGCTTTCAATTCCCAGCGACCATCAGAGAGCTCTTGAACTCACAAGCCAGAACGAAGAGGTTGTTCTCGTAACACAGTGTTACTGTACTGCATATCTCGGAACAGACTGTCTTACAAGACGAAGCGAGGCTATTTTGAATGCGCTTATTCATACAGGAAAGGTATCTGCACTCGTTCATTTCGGCAGCCCCTATGCAATCAGACCCCTTCTTCATGTCAAGAGAAAAATCTTTGGTTACATAATGCCTGAATCACAGGACTATGCAATTGAAATCCTTGCAGGCAAGGCAGAAGCAAAAGGTACAATGCCTTTCAATGTTGAATTTAAATAAGAAGAGGGCTTTTTATGAACAATAACTTTTCCTATTTCCAGAATAAAGACTGTATATACTTTCCCTGCCACAAGTGCGAGGATGAGGAGTTTTTCAACTGCCTTTTCTGCTACTGTCCGCTTTACGCACTCGGTGACAAATGTGGTGGCAATTTTAAGTATATTGAGGAAGGGATAAAGGACTGTTCAGGCTGCCTTGTTCCGCACAAGGAAAACGGATATTCGTACATAATTTCAAAATATCCCGAAATAGTGGAAATAGCAAAGAAAAAATAATGAAAGCGGTGTCAAATGACACCGCTTCAGACTGTCGAAAAAGTCGGTCAAGCGCAAGCAAAATATAAAAATAAATATTT
>CAYMHB010000029.1:4350-21327 GCA_964390145.1 uncultured Oscillospiraceae bacterium | reverse complement strand
GATATTCCCGAAGTCTGCGGTAAAAGGTGGATTCGCTCATTTTGCATTGTTTCAATACTTCCGACAATGTGATTTTTTTCTTTTCCCATTGTTTAATCACCAATGCAAAATCATCAGGCAGTTCCTTTTCGGGTCTGCCAAAACGGACACCGTTTGCTTTAGCGGCAGCAATCCCTTGTAATTGCCTTTTCCTTATGTTTTCCCGTTCGTTTTGTGCAACAAAGGATAAAATCTGCAATACTAAATCGGCTATAAATGTTCCCATTAAATCCTTGCCCTGTCTTGTATCTAAAAGGGCCATATCTATAACGCAAACATCAACGCCAATTTCCTTTGTTATCACTCGCCATTGGTTTTGTATTTCCTCATAATTTCGCCCAAGACGGTCAATAGAGAGGATATATAATAAATCGCCTTTTTTTAATTTCCGTATCAGTTTTTTATATGACGGTCTGTTAAAATCCTTTCCCGATAATTTATCAATGTATATGTTTTTCTCTGCAATATTCTTTTGACGGAGTGCAATCATTTGTCTGTCCTCGTTTTGGTCTGTGCTTGACACTCTCACATATCCATATACTTCCATAGCTTAAAGCCTCCTTTTTTACAAAATAAAAAGCCGTCCTTTTTTGAAAAAAGACAGCTCGGTATGTTACTATTAAATTTTCTGCTCAGAAAAAGAGTACCCATTTGCGAAAAAATTATCAATTTCCTTAAACCCGTTGACAAATGCGGATTTAAGATGTATAATGAATATAGGAAAAGGCAAGACCTCAAACGGTTATGCCAAAATTTAAGTTTTACAAAAAAGTAACCCTAACTTTTAGCAGGAGCCGGGGTTACTTTTTTATGGTAATTACTAAAAGTAAAAGAACAATCATAAAGTAAATTATGTATTCATTTCCCATAAGCTATCACCTCCTTTCGTGGAGATGATGGCATAACCGCCGGTGGATAAATCCTCCGTTAAGAAAGTCTTGCCCTGTCGGATTGCTCCGACATTCTGTATTATACACTATTTATCCGTAAATTTCAAGACCTTTTGACGAAAAAGGTAATTTTCACGCATGTTTTGTGCGTGTTTTTTATGCCATTTTTTACGGCTCTTGACTTGTGTTTATGATGTTGAAAAGGCAGTAGGTATCAAGTTATATTGCCTTTGATTTTTGTCTGCACGTCTGCAAGTCAAAACCTGTGCTTTTTTAATAAATCAACCTTAAAACGTACCTTTTTTTGCATTGTATTAAGTTTATTTGCAAAGTTATTTTCTTTTTCATATAATCATGCTTTCATTTTTTTGATAACTTATATGTAAAATACCCGCCTTACTAAGACGGGTATTTTCTTATTTCACCTTTTCTGCCTCAGCCAGCATATTTTCAATAAATATCCCATAGCCACGAGTCGGATCATTTACTAAAACGTGTGTTACTGCACCAACTAACTTACCGTTTTGGATTATGGGACTACCGCTCATTCCCTGAACGATACCGCCCGTTTTATCAAGAAGAACAGGATCTGTTATTTCGATAGCAAGTCCCTTAGTGGCACTTCCGTATGGCATCGAGCGAAGAATGGAAATCTTATATTCCTTAACCTCTCCATCTACCGCCGAAAGAATAGTGGCATCGCCGCATTTAACCTGACTCATTACCCCTATGGGATATTCCTTAAAGTCAAATGCGTAGGCAGGGAAGATATCGCCGAAAATTCCTTCTTCGCAGTTTTTTGCTATAGTTCCTGCCATATCTTCCTCGCCGTGAAAACTTCCGATTATCTGACCCGGTGCACCGCGCTTGCCCTTTTCAATAGAAAGCACGTGGCTTCCCTCGATTGTTCCCTTTGCAACGTCGAACATTACGCCTGTATCGCCGTCGCTTATTCCATGTCCCAAAGCACCGAAAGTAAGCGTATCAGGATTTACATATGTCAATGTTCCGACGCCTGCGCTGCTGTCACGCACCCACAGACCAAGGCGCAAAGCCCCGCTTTCATCGTCCTGTGCAGGTGAAACGTTAACGGTTTTTATGGAGTTATTCCGCTTCAGCACAACAGCAGAGGTTTTTGTAAGAAGGGACGCCACTTCCGAGCTGTCCTTTGGAGCGGTACCGTTGATTTCGAGGATTATGTCACCTGGCATAATTCCCGCTTCCTGCGCGGGTGAAACTTTTTTACCGCCCGACAAGATCGGAGCAAGATTTGTCACAATCAGCCCCTTGTTATGAATCCGTATCCCTATAAATTCGCCCGATGCACGAACTTTTTTTGGCGTTTCTACCTTCAGGCGTATAGTTCTTATGGGGATGTTTGCCACCTTTAGTTTGGCAAGATATGTCCCTGTTTTTATTGGCGTTACTTTATCGCCTTTTGCCGATGCGCAGACATCCTGTGGAATATTCCCGATTTTCACTCCAACGCCGAGAGATGCATTATGCAGCTCATTCTGGTACATCGTGATATCATTGGGAAAGGAAAATACCAAATCGGTATAAATGATGCTTCCTGACACAAAAAGGGATAAAAGACAACACAGAATTTTATTGCGAATTTTCATAGCACACACTCCTAACGTGAGTCGAATCCCGTATGCTTTTATGTTGTCTTTTACCCTTGTGATTATGCAAGGAAATTACTTCTTATATTCATCAAGGCTTTTAAAAACATAGCCTTCCTTTTGTGCGTGGTCAATGACTTTTCCGAGCGCATCTGCATTCCCCTTTGAAACCGCGTGCAGGAGAAGTACGCACCCATTGTGAAGTCCGTCGGTTATTTTTTTAAACGCTTCTGTTTCGCTGACGTCGTCATTCCAATCAACATATGCCTGCGACCAGAAAACATTTGTATAACCTAAATCGCGGGTCATCGCAAGAGTTCGCTCGCTATATTCGCCTCTCGGCGCTCTTAGAAATTTTGTATGCTCTCCGCAAATTCCGTAAACCAGGCGGTCAAGTTCAAAAAGCTCATTCCTTAATTCTTCGCTTGAAATTTCTGGCAGAGATGGGTGATTGAGTGAGTGATTCCCGACAGTATGCCCTTCGCTTGCCATTCTTTTAATAAGCTCGGGATTTTCTCTTACAAACTGCCCTGTCACAAAAAATGCTGCCTTGACACCTTTTTGACGGAGCGTGTCTAAAATGAGCGAGGTATATCCCTTTTCATATCCTTCGTCGAATGTCAGATAAATAGTTTTGTTTTTGCCGTCTTCCTTATAAATACACCCATACTCGTTCATCAGTCTTATCTGGTCTGCACTAAAATCAGGTCCGTTTTCCGTCCTGCGAAACCCCCAACCTTGCCTTTTGTTTGACAGATTTTCGTATGATTTCACATTGTTCCCAGTAGTGACAGAAGAAGCGCACCCCGACAAAAGCAAAATCAAACATAAAAACAAGCCAAGCCTTTTCATATAAAACTCCGTTTCAAATAAAAATAACACTGTGCAAAGGCACAGTGTTATTTTATTCACATATTTATTTTATATGTCTTTTATTTTTTCTTATTTTCAGACTTTTTCCACCATGCCCAGAAGGGAGCAGCAAGGAAAAGTGAAGAGTATGTTCCTGCTACGATACCAACAATGATGGGAAGAGCAAATTCCTTGATTGAGTCAACACCCATCACATAGAGAACACCGATTGTAAGAAGTGTTGTGATAGAAGAGTTGAGTGCTCTGAAATAAGAGCTTGTGATAGCTTCGTCAGCGATGTCGTCAGGAGTTGTGTTTTTCTTTGCAAAGCGAACATTCTCACGAACACGGTCAAATACGATGATTGTCGCATTGATTGAGTAACCTAAGATTGTAAGAACTGCTGCAATAAAACTTGTGCTTACAGTATACTGGAAGATTGAGTAGAAACCGAACATGATGATAACGTCATGTGCAAGTGCGAGAACTGCACTTGTACCGGAACGGAAATCGAATCTCCATGTGATGTAAAGGAGCATAAGAGCAATCGCAAGTACAATAGCCTTAAGAGAATCTGTGATAAGGCGTCCGCTTACGCTGCCTGAAACCTTGTCATTTGCAAGAACATGTTTCTGCTCAAGCTTGTACTCAGTCTTAACTGCTTCAATAAGCTTTTCACTTTCGTCGTTTGTAAGTTCAACTGTCTTGATTGAAACGCCGTTTTCACCGGTCTTCTGAACGGTGATGTCGTTCTTCTTTACAGTTTCCTTTACGATGTCGCGAAGATTTTTTTCAACATCAGCGGAAAACTTTGTCTTGTCAAGGTCAAACTGAATTGTTGTACCGCCAGTAAAGTCGATACCGAAGTTAAGTCCTTGGATGCAGAGGGAAGCGATGCTTACTACGATAAGAACAAGTGAAATTGTGAAAAAGATTTTTCTTTTTGCTGTGGGTGACTTAATCATTCTGCATCCCTCCTTTTAGATAATCCGTAGAATGTGGGATTCTTAATACCAAAACCTACAATCTGCTTGAGCAAGAACTTTGTAAGTGTTACTGCTGTGAACATACTTACAACAACACCGATGAACAGTGTTATAGCAAAGCTCTTAACTGTACCTGTACCGAAAATGTAAAGTACAACGGATGCAATAACAGTAGTTATATTAGAGTCGATAATAGCAACAAGTGCGCGCTTGAAACCGGAATTTACAGATGCGCCGACACTCTTACCTGCACGGAGCTCATCCTTGATTCTTTCGAATATAACAACATCTGCGTCAACTGCCATACCGATAGAAAGGATAACACCGGCGATACCGGGAAGTGTAAGTGTAACAATTCTCCATGAAGGAACGAAGAAACCTGCCATGATAAGAGTTACAAGTGAAACATATGCGATGAGTGATACGCTTGCAACAATACCGGGAAGTCTGTACACGATAATCATAAACAGCATTACAAGGAGAATACCGATAAGCGCTGCCTTAAGTGATGTTTTAAGAGCATTAGAACCGAGAGTAGGACCAACGCTGCGAAGTTCAGCGTCCTTAAGTGCGAAGGGAAGCTGACCTGAATTTATAAGTGTTGCAACTGCCTCGGCTGATTCGCTGTCGTAATCACCTGTAATAACACAACTGTTAGAGTTAATAACCTCATTAACTTCGGGGGACATCTGTACTACACCGTCAAGAGCGATAGCAATTATGTTTTTGCCTGCATCTGCATTTACAGCAGCTTCAGTAGCCTTTGCAAATGTCTTCTGACCCTTCTTTGTGAAGGAAAGCTGAACGTAATGAACGTTTCCGCTTGTTTCGCTTATAGGACCGTAAAGAGCAGTAGCGGTCTTGATATTTTCCTTTGAACCATCCATAATTACATTGCCATCAGCGTCAAGGAATTGAAGCACTGCAGTAGCGCCAATCATCTCAACTGCTTCCTGCGGATCGTCGATTTCAGGAATTTCAACACGGATGCCAGTCTTACCCTGACGGGAAATAGTAGCTTCTGTAAAATCTTTTTTATCAAGTCGGTTACGGATAATAGCTTCAGCGCTGTCCATATCCTTGCTTGAAACTTTTGAAAGGTCCTCTACATCGGGTTCGAATACGATGATAGAACCACCTACAAGATCAAGTCCCTGTCTGATACCCAATTCTTTGTCAAAGGTACTGGGAACTCGGAAATTGCCGATTTTAACATCAAATGCTGCAACATAAGCGCATGCAACAATGATTGCTACAACCAGCAAGAATGAAATAACATTTTTTGCTTTCATTATTGTTCCTCCTTTGTTATCATAAATAACACTACTATTATAGTAAAAAAAGCCTTATTAGTCAATAGAATTTAACAATTATTTACTGTTTATTCCCAATATTCCGCCCAATCCTCCACACAAAGCGGACAAACCAAAAACCCTTGTAAGCTTGGTTGTTATTAAAGGACTTTTAAATATTGCCGCTCCCAGCATATAGAGGAAAGCTATGTAAAAAACGGCTGCTAATGAACCTGTAAAAAATCCTCGGCGCGCAGAAGCTCTTGCACAGAAAAATGACGCAATAAATCCCGACAAGAGATAACCGTATTTTGTTAAGAGGTTTAAAACCCAATCGGGCGGCGGCAAAAACGAGAAAACAACACTTGCAACCGAAAGTATTAAAATCGTAATAATAAATGCGAGCAGGAAAGAAACGACATATTTTTTGATAGGTAAATTTGAAATAAAATTCATAAAAAAACACCTCCGAAACATAATATTCGGAGGTGTTTTTAATTATTCGTGGATTGTAAGAACTCGGCTTACAGCGTTCTTCTGGAATTTGATAGTTGATTTTTCGTTTGCAACTCCTGTTTCAATAACAACTTCGTCTTCCTTAATTTTTGTAACCTTGCCGATGATTCCGCCGATTGTAACAATCTTGTCTCCTACCTGAAGACCGTCAAGCATATTCTGGATTGCCTTTCTCTGCTTCTGCTGAGGACGGATAAGGAGAAAATAGAAAATAGCGAAAAATATAACAAGTTCAATTACAACAATATACATACAAAACTTCCTTTCTAAAATTTTTATAATAATAAAATTACTCTTCAGTTAAGATGTAGCCGGCAATATTTCTGCCGTTTTTACGGTTTGTGGGAATTTCGCCGGTGCCTTCGTGACCCACTGCCGCGATATAAAGACCTGTCGCATCGAAAATTCCGAGTTTTTTCAGAAACTCACAATCTTCGAGCGAAACAGCATATATTCTGCCATTTTCATCTTTTAATGTTTCGGCAGGGATTTTTGACAGGGCAACATATTCAGACGCTGTTACAAAAACAGATTTATCTTTACATTTTGTAAAAGCTGTCCTTTCGGAAATAATTATATCGTTTGAATCTTTTTCTATAATCTTTTCAAATACCTCGTGAAGGTCACTTTCCGTATCTACTGGATAAGCACTTATAGAGGCAACCTTCTTCTCATCATCGTTAGCGTCAAACAAAACCTGTTCAATTTCTTTTTTGTTATCTTCGAATGTCTGGGTATTGATATAGTTTTTGCCGATATAGCATATGGAAAGGTCGGGTTCTTGTGTTTGTGTAAGGTTTGCAAGAATGAATCCCACACAAATTGCTATAAGGAGCAAAAACAGAATATGCCATTTGTAAAATTTCCAAAATCTTTTCCAGAAACGTCGTTTGTTCATCATTTGCTCTCCGCCTGTATAAAATAATAAAGTGCAAAAAGCACTAATACCAATATTATACATCAAAACTTTCTTTTTTACAAGTGAAAAATAGAAAATTTTAAATCTGTTCATAATTAGACTGTGAGGGAGTGGGGAAATGACAAATTCGCACCGAAAATACGGACTTGTAACAGCGGTTTCAATGGTTGTGGGAAGTGTCATAGGCAGCGGTGTTTTCTTTAAAACAGAAAGTATAAACCGTATTACAGACGGCAGTGTCCGTATAAGTGTAATTGCGTGGGGACTGGGCGCAATCGTTATGCTTTTGTGCCTTTTGACATTTGCGGAAATTACGGGAACATATGGAGATGACGGTGGTATTTACGCCATAACGAAGAACGTAACAGGGAAGAGATATTCACATTTTGCAGGATTTTTTATGGCGACTGTGTATTATCCGTCGCTTGTAAGTGTTCTGTCATACATTACTGCAAAATATGCGCTTCTGACATTCGGCAGAGAAGAAAAATTTTTCTGTGTGATTTTATCATTTCTTTTCCTTGCGACTGCCTTTTTGCAAAACGCTTTTTCGCCACGCATTTCAGGGCGAGTACAGGTAGTTACAACATTTTTGAAACTCGTCCCGCTGATATTTATGATTGTGCTCGGCATACCAAAAGGGGAGTTGCCCGCGAATGTTGAGACTGAAAGCACAGTGCCCTTCAAAACGGCTTTTTTCCCGTCGGTGACGGCAACACTTTTTGCGTACGAAGGCTGGATAAGTGCAACAAGTGTGGGGAAAAACCTTAAAAACAGCAAAAAGAATTTACCGCTCGCGCTTGTAGTCGGAGGCATTATAATCTCGGCAGTTTACATTTTGTACTACTTTGGAATCATGGGCGCAGTCAGTAGCAAAACCCTTATAAATTACGGGACCGAAGGGATAAAAATAGCCTTCTCAAACATTTTAGGCAAGTGGGGAAGTCTGCTTACGGCATTTGTTGCAATATCGTGCTATGGTGCATTGAACGCGCTTGTAATGGGGAGTGGCTATTCAGCAGGCGAAATTTTCGAAAAAAAGACGAAATCGGCATATTTCACAGGCTTTTTAATAAGTCTTTTGTGGCTCGTATATCTTATTGCACATCAGGACGGAGACGATTTTGCAGGGAGATTCCGCTTTGACAGTACCGAACTCCCCGTTGTGACTATATATGCACTGTATATTCCCGTTTTCTTTAATTTTGCAAAAAAGAAGAAGAATCTTAAAACCGCAATTTTGTGTGTCGGAGGGATATGCGCATCACTCTTTGCAACCGTATGCGGAATTCTTGCCCATATCGGAGAAATTATAAACTATGGAATGATACTTTTTTCAATAATACTGTTTTGCGATGTTTTCTGTAAAAAAAGATAGGGTGGCATTTGCCACCCTATTCAGCGTGTTGATAAACCTATCGGCACGTTGGCCGACTTTTTCGACAGCCTGAAATTACTTCATTTCGCGTCTGCCCTCGATAGCGCGTGAAAGCGTTACCTCGTCGGCATATTCAATATTTCCGTCCACGGGAATTCCGTGCGCAATTCGCGTAACCGTTATCCCCATCGGCTTCAGAAGACGGGCTATGTATGTTGCGGTTGCCTCACCCTCAATCGTGGGATTGGTTGCCATAATAACTTCCGTAACCTCGCTTGTAAGACGGGGAAGAAGCTCCTTCACCTTAATATCATCGGGACCGATGTTGTCCATGGGTGAAATTGCTCCGTGCAAAACATGGTAAAGTCCGTTGTATTCCCTTGTTTTTTCAAGAGCAGTAACATCTTTGGGACTTTCCATTACGCAGATAATGTTTCTGTCGCGTCTGGGAGAAGAACATATATCGCACAAATCCTTATCAGTAAGATTCTGACATTCACGGCACAGGTGAACACTGCTTTTCGCTTTGTTGATTGCGTTTATGAATTTTTCTGCCTTTTCAGAGGGCATATTCATCATGTGGAAAGCAAGCCTTACCGCGCTTTTGTGCCCGATTCCGGGAAGCTTATTAAATTCGTCTATGAGTTCCTGTAATGAAACGGGATACATTTACTTCAACTCCTGATAACAAAACTTTCGTCGTGAAAGGATGCCTTACATCCGGTGTTAGAATAATCCGGGAATGTTAAGTCCGCCTGTAAGTCCCTTAAGATTGTTTGCCTGTGCTTCGTCAGTCTTGCGGAGAACTTCGTTCACTGCAGAAACAATCATATCTTCGAGCATTTCTACATCTTCGGGATCAATAGCATCGGGCGAAATCTTGATTTCAAGAATTTCCTTGCTTCCGCTTGCCTTAACGCTTACTGCACCGCCACCGACACTTGCCTCAAACTCCTGTGCCTGAAGCGCTTCCTGAGCCTTCATCATTTCTTCCTGCATTTTCTGGGCCTGCTTGATCATGTTGTTCATATTGCCCATTCCGCCCATACCCATATTTCTGGGGAAACCACCTTTTGCCATATTAAAACATCCTTTCGTTTATTCAATATTTGTAATCGGAAGATTCAAAATATCATCCAATGGATCGTGCTCTTTTTTCTGAGAGGTAAAGGAAAAATCACTCTCAAGCCTTGCAACTGCATTTGCATCAAGACCTGTGTGCGTCTTTACTGCATCATTGATTTCCGAAATACCGTCCTGCACCATATCGCAAAACGCTCTTCCGCCATTATCGGGGAAGGTGAGTGCAAGGCGTCCATTCTCCTCACGAAGCTCTGCGTTTCCAAGTGCCGTGAAAAGCATTATACTTCCCGAAAGGTCATTTAAAACCTCGGGCCATGCGCCCTTTATTTTTGAAAGAAATTCACTCGGAGGAATATCTTTTTTCGGAGCAGGTTTTACGGCGTCTTCTTTCTTTTTTTCCTCGACCTTCTTTTTTGGGGGAGCACTTACAGGGGCTACGGAAACTCCGCTCTCAATTTTTCTTTCAAGCTCTGCTATCCTCGATAAAAGAGCGTCAATGCTTATATCGTTGTTTTTAGTGCAAAGCTTTATAAGTCCACTTTCAAAAACAGTACGCGGACTTGTCATATAACGGGCCGTGGAAAGCGCTTCGGAAAGAACCTTTATCGCATAAATAAGTCTTTCTGTTGAGAATGATTTTGCGATTTCCTCGAGCCTTTCATACTCGTCCTCATCAAAATCGCTCTTTGCTTTTCCGGAAACGGATATAATGAGCATATCGCGCATTGCACGGATAAGAGTTTCTATAAACGGAGAGAGATTTTTACCCCTTGAACATACATTATCAATGCACTCAATAACGCCTGTAACGCTGTAAGAAGCAACATGGGCGCAAAGCTCGATAGCCGTATCATTTTCAGCTCTGCCAAGAAAATCGGACACAAATTCCGTGTCAATTTCCCTGCCCGATGCGATACACGGCTCAAGCGCCGAGAGTGCATCACGAAGCGAACCGTCAGCGTGGGATGCAATCATTCTCAGAGCCTTTTCCTCTGCCATAATACCTTCTGCATTGCAGATGTATTCGAGCCTTCCGTAAATATCTTCAGGGGTAATTCTCTTGAAGTCAAAACATTGACAACGCGAAGAAATCGTGCCAAGAACCTTGTTCGATTCTGTCGTCGCAAGCACAAATTTAACGTGAGCAGGCGGTTCTTCCAGAAGCTTCAGAAGAGCGTTGAACGCATCACGGCTGAGCGCGTGCACTTCGTCGATAATGTAAACCTTATATTTAGTAACTGCAGCAGTATAGCTTGCCTCCTCACGGAGAGAACGGATGTTGTCAACACCGCTGTTGCTTGCCGCGTCAATTTCGATAATGTCCATAATACTGCCGTTTTCAATGCCCTGACAGGTCGCACACTTGTTACAGGGATTGCCGTCAATGGGATTTTCACAGTTTATGGCTTTGCTGAGAATTCTTGCTGTAGAGGTTTTACCCGTTCCGCGTGTTCCGCAGAAAAGGAAAGCATGACCGCATACATTATTCTTTATCTCATTTTTAATGGTCTGAGTAACGTGCTGCTGTCCGACAACATCGTCAAAAGTTTTCGGACGCCATTTTCTGTAAAGAGTCTGATGCTCCATGCCAATACCTCCCTTATATCTAAGTAAAGGGATAAAAACAAAATGTTTTATCCCCGCTAACTCAATTAATTATGATGTGACACAACCCGTATCGTCGCGAAGCGACATATCACATTGAAGATATATCACACCACGAAGTGGTCTATCACAATACGCAGTTCTTTGAATTGCGTATTACACTGTACGCCCCGAAATCGACGCCCGCTCATATGCGGAAATCATCCAGTTAGCTCAGATCAGGCACCCTCGCGGCACATGACGGAGACCGCTTATTGCTGCTCGGTTCCCCGCCTGACAAGGTTCACGGGCCGCCATTGCGCGAGACCCAATCGTCAACACCACTTAAATGCTCCGGCCATACAAACAAACGCCTCAATCGGGGACATAACCTCCGCTATAGCGGATTGCGGATACAGGGCACCGCTACCTCCCCGGCCGGTACAGCCCTATTAGTATAACATAACGGGTTAAATTTATCAATAGTTTTAAATAAAAAACTTTACTAACGGGGTTTTTTGTGGTACAATATCATAAACAAATATGTAAACTACTGCTAAAATATATAAAGGAGTGTTACCATGAGCGCAGAACAGACTGTTTTCACCTATAAGGGAAAACCTATGGTTCGCCGCGGAGATACTATCTACTACGGCGATATGAAGGAAAAATATATCATTATCTTCACAATCAAGTCAAAAAAGAAGGTTGGTGACCTTGAAGTAGCCGACAGCGTAACAATCGATTTGTGCACAAACCGTGGCGCGGGAAAGGAAAAGGTTATCAAGAAAGCAAACCGTGAAAGCCTTTTTGAAGCAATTGATATTGCAGAATTCTGGCTTGAAGACGCGATAGAAAACGGCTAATGTCTTTCGCAGCGAAAGTTTTACTTTGCAGAGCATAAGGGGAGTTATCGGCAAAAGCCGATAACTCCGTTTTACAAAGAGGTGTTTTAGATGTTAAAAGAACAAAATTACACAATGCTTGCCGACTTTTATGAGTTTACAATGGCAAACGGATATTTTATGAATGGAAACGCGGAAAAAATCTGTTATTTCGACCTTTATTTCCGCTCTGTCCCCGACGACGGCGGTTTTGCCATTATGGCAGGAACCGAGCAGGTTGTGGAATATCTCAATAATCTTAAATTTGATGACGAAGATATAGAATATCTTCGCAGTAAAAACCTTTTTGATGAGAGGTTTCTGGAATACCTCAAAAACTTCAAATTCGCCTGCGATGTATGGGCAATGCCCGAGGGTACGCCCGTATTCCCCAATGAACCGCTTGTGATTGTACGTGGTCCTGCAATTCAGGCACAGCTTGTCGAGACAATGCTTCTCCTTCTTGTAAATCATCAGACGCTTATTGCGACAAAGACAAATCGAATTGTCCGTGCCGCAGACGGCAGAGCCGTTATGGAGTTCGGTTCGCGTCGTGCCCACGGTGCAAGCAGTGCTATCCTCGGCGCAAGAGCAGCATATATTGCAGGTTGCGTTGGCACTGCAAATACACTCAGCGACGAACTTTACAAAATCCCCGCACTTGGTACAATGGCGCACAGCTGGGTGCAGATGTTCCCCACGGAATACGATGCCTTCCGCGCGTATGCCGAGGTTTATCCGTCAAGTTGTACGCTCCTTATCGACACATACAATGTTCTTAAAAGCGGACTTCCGAACGCAATCCGCGTTTTCAAGGAGGTTGTTGTCAAGCAGGGGTTCAGACCCAAGGGCGTTCGCATTGACAGCGGCGATATCACATACCTGACCAAAAAAATCCGCAAAGAACTTGACCGCGAAGGGTTTGAGGACTGCGCAATCGTTGTGTCAAACTCGCTTGATGAATATATTATCCGCGACACCCTTTCACACGGTGCACAGATAGATTCTTTCGGTGTGGGAGAGAGACTTATCACCGCAAGAAGCTGGCCTGTTTTCGGCGGTGTGTATAAACTTGTCGGTGTTGAAGAGGACGGCAAAGTCGTTCCGAAAATCAAAATCAGCGAAAACGCTGCGAAAATCACAACACCCGATTTCAAGCAGGTTTACCGCCTTTATGATAACGAGACAGGCAAGGCTATCGCCGATGTAATGACTCTTCACGACGAGGAAATTGACGACAGTAAGCCTTACGAAATTTTCGACCCGATTCACACATGGAAGAAAAAGACCGTAACGAATTTTACCTCAAGAAAACTTCTTATCAAGATTTTTGAAAACGGAAAACAGATTGCAGAACTTCCAAAGCTTTCAGAAATCCGCGAATATTGTAAAGAACAGGTTGAAACAATATGGGACGAAGTAAAGAGATTTGAAAATCCCCACACATATTATGTTGACCTTTCTCCAAAACTCTGGGAAGTTAAACATAGCCTTCTTGAGCAATATTCTAAATAAGGGTGCTAAAAAACGGCACCGACCACAAAACTTAAATGAATCATTTCGGAGGACAGCATGTACGAACTTACCGACCCGAAAATAATTAAATATCTTTGTTCAAAGTACGGCTTCACATTTGCCAAGAGCATGGGACAGAATTTTATCACAGACCCATCTGTGCCGCTTGCAATGGCACAGGATGCTACCGAAACTGCACAGGGCGTTATTGAAATCGGCCCGGGTTTCGGCACGCTTACCGCACCGCTTGCAACAATGGCGGAGAAAGTTATCTCAATCGAACTTGACCGCCGTCTTGAGAAAGTTCTTTCCGAAACACTCGCAGGCTTTTCAAACGTATCTTTCATATGGGAAGACTGTTTGAAAGTGAATCTTCGCGAGCTTATCGAAAAAGAATTTTCGGGTATGAATGTCAGCGTAGCGGCAAATCTTCCATATTATATAACCACCCCAATTATTATGAATCTGCTTGAAAGCAGATTGCCTTTCAAAAAAGTTGTAGTTATGATTCAGAAGGAAGTGGCGGAAAGGCTTTGCGCAAAGGCGGATAGCAAGGATTACGGTGCAATAAGCATCACCACGCAGTATTTTTCTAAACCGCAGATTATAAAAAATGTTCCTGCAGGTGCATTTATCCCTGCTCCCAAGGTTGACAGCGCGGTTGTAAGTATGGAAATACTTGATAAACCGTCTGTTTCGCCAAAGGATGAAAAACTTTTCTTCAAACTTATAAAGGCGGCTTTTTCTCAGCGCAGAAAGACGCTTGTAAACGCGCTTTCAGGTAGCGGAGCATTTGGCTCAAAGGAAGAAATACAAAAAGCGATAGCGGAATTGAATCTTTCTCAGACAGTAAGGGGAGAGGCGCTTTCGATCGAGGAATTTTGTGCATTAAGCGATTATTTTGCAAAGTAAAAACAGCGGGCAACCCAAAGAAGGTTGCTCGCTTAATTTTTTTGAAAAAACATATAAAAAACAGTAGACAAATATCGATTTATACTATATAATGTTAAACAGGGAAATTTGATGTTTTGAAAGGAGAATAAAAATGACAAACAATAAAAAAGTACTTACATGGCTTGAAGAAATGAAGGCTCTCTGCAAGCCCGAAAACGTAGTATGGATTGACGGCAGCGAGGAGCAGCTTGAAGCACTCCGCGAGGAAGCCGTTGCATCTGGCGAAATGATTAAACTCAATCAGGAAAAGCTTCCCGGTTGTTACTATCACAGAACAGCAGAAAACGACGTTGCCCGTGTTGAAGACAGAACATTCATCTGTACTGAAACAGAGGAAGAAGCAGGTCCCATCAACAACTGGATGGCACCTTCTGAAATGTATGCTAAGCTTAACGCTCTTTACGACGGAAGCATGACTGGAAGAACAATGTATGTTATTCCTTATTCAATGGGTCCCGTCGGCTCACCCTTCTCAAAGATTGGTGTAGAACTTACAGACAGCATCTACGTTGTTCTTAACATGGACATTATGACAAGAGTGGGCAAGAGTGTTCTTGACGCTCTCGGCGAAGACGGTGACTTCGTTAAGTGCCTCCACGCTAAGAAAGATGTAAATCCTGATGAAAGATATATCGTTCACTTCCCTCAGGACAATACAATTATGTCAGTTAACTCCGCATACGGCGGTAACGTACTCCTCGGTAAGAAATGTTTCGCACTTCGTATCGCTTCTTATCAGGGTATGAAGGAAGGCTGGATGGCTGAGCATATGCTTATCCTCGGTCTTGAAAATCCTCAGGGTGAAGTTAAGTACATCTGTGCAGCATTCCCCTCAGCTTGCGGTAAGACAAACCTCGCTATGCTTATTCCTCCCCAGTTCTTGAAGGAAAAAGGCTACAAGGTTTGGACAGTGGGCGATGATATCGCTTGGCTCCGTGTCGGCGAAGACGGCAGACTTTATGCAATCAATCCCGAAGCAGGTTTCTTCGGCGTTGCTCCCGGTACAAGCGAAAAGACAAACTTCAACGCACTTGCAGCAACAAAGAAGAACACAATCTTCACAAATGTTGCTATTAACGAAGACGATATGACAGTATGGTGGGAAGGACTTGACAAGAATCCTCCCGAAAATGCAATCGAGTGGAAGGGTGCAAAGGTTAACGGCAAGGAATATACTGCTGCAGGCAACAAGCTTGCTCATCCGAACTCAAGATTTACTGCTCCCGCAGTAAACTGCCCCTGCATTTCCAAGGAATTCGAGAATCCTCAGGGTGTACCGATCAGCGCAATCGTATTCGGTGGCCGTCGTGCAAAGACTGCACCGCTTGTATATCAGGCTCGCGACTGGAATCACGGCGTATTCGTAGGTGCTACAATGGCATCTGAAACAACTGCTGCTGCTGCAGGCGCAGTAGGTGTTGTAAGACGTGACCCTATGGCTATGCGTCCCTTCGTTGGTTACAATATGGCTGACTACTTCCAGCATTGGATTGATATGGGTAAAAAGATTTCCAATCCTCCCCAGATTTTCAATGTAAACTGGTTCCGTCTTGATGACGAAGGCAACTTTATGTGGCCCGGTTTCGGCGACAATATGCGTGTTCTTAACTGGATTATCGACCGTTGCGACGGCAAGGTTGAGGCAAACGAAACTGCAATCGGTTATGTTCCCAACAAGGAAGACCTTCAGCTTGAAGGACTTGATATCGACGATGCTACTCTTACCGAGCTTCTTTCAATCGACAAGGAAGTTTGGAAGGAAGAAGTTAAGGACCAGAGAGAATTCTTCGCGCAGTTTGGCGATAAACTTCCCAAGGAAATCAAGGACGAAGTTGACAACCTCGAAAAGAGACTTTCCTAAAACAGTTAAACAAATAAAAAATCAGGTGGATTTTCCGCCTGATTTTTTTATTGGAATTTTGTTTGGCAACAAGGGGGGTGTTAACAGGTTGGGGACGGGGCGCTTTTTGTGCAGTAACTAAACAGACGAAGAGCAGATGGTTTTTCACTTGCTCTTTTGTTTGTAAATCGGTGCAACAAAAAGCGCCCCGTCCCCAATCTGTGTAGCAGGTTTCGCAACAAGAGTGGCTATCGATTATATTATAGGCGTTATAATCCTGATTGTTAAGGGGATATAATCCCCAGACTAAAAAAACTATATCAAACTGTACGACAAACGCTCTGCGCTGAAATCGCCCGCGCAAAAGTGGGTAAGTTCAGATGCAGAATGTACAAACTGAGGTCCGCAGGACGACCCGACGCTGTACTAAGTACTGCGAGAGGCGAGGTTTGCGCATAGTTCGTTGGTAACAAAAAAAGAAATCCGTGTTTTTGCACGGATTTCCTCGATGAAATAACAACAAAGTAAAGTTTTTGTTAAAAACAGAAAAAATAATTCGTCAACGAACGCTCTGCGCTGAAATCGCCCGCGCAAAAGTGGGTAAGTTCAGATGCAGAATG
>CAYMHB010000029.1:0-4250 GCA_964390145.1 uncultured Oscillospiraceae bacterium | reverse complement strand
TTGTTAAAAACAGAAAAAATAATTCGTCAACGAACGCTCTGCGCTGAAATCGCCCACTTTTCTACTTGTGATAGGTTTCGTTGGCGTTTATTTTAAATGCCCTGTATATCTGTTCCTCCAGCATCAGCCTCGCGATGCGGTGCGGGAATGTCATCTTGCTCATAGAAAGCTTTAAATCAGCCCTTTTTTTAACTTCATCCGACAGTCCAAGTGAGCCGCCGATGATAAAATCAATCGTACTGCTCCTCATCTGAAAGTCAGCGATTTTTTGGGCAAGTTCTTCGCTTGAAAGCTGTTTGCCCTCGATACACATCGCGACGACAATATCGCCCTTACCGATTTTTTTTAGTATCTGCTCGCCCTCTTTTTGAAGCACTGCATTACACTGGGCGGGGGAGGGACTGTCGGGAATACTTTTATCGTCAAGACAAATCACATTGAAATTGCAAAAACGGCTGAGTCGCTTTTCGAATTCAGCCGTTGCTTTTACAAAATAGTCCTCTTTAATTTTTCCTACGCAAATAATATTAACTGTCATCAGCTTATAAGCTCCTCACTTACGGAGTATCTTTCGGCAACATACAGCGATACATCCTCGCCGATTTTGAAACCGACCCCTTCAATACTGTCGGCAACCGCCTCAAACGCCTTGCGCGGAGTATTGTTGTCGCTGCTTAAATGCCCGAGCATAATCTGCCTTAAATTCCCTTCACGCACAAGCTTTGCGCAAAGCGCACCGCACATCCTGTTTGAAAGGTGCCCGTGGTCGGAGAGTATTCTCTCTTTAAGATGCTGTGGATACGGACCGCACATCAGCATCTTTTCGTCGTGATTAGCCTCAATCATCGCGATTGAGCAGGGGAGCAGAAGCTCAAATATATGGCGCGAAACCGTGCCTAAATCGGTAGCGAGAGCACCGTGCTTGTCGCCATTTGAAAAAACGATGCCGATGCTTTCCGCCGCATCGTGAGATGTCGAAAACGGATAAAATTTCGTGCCGTTTATCTCAAACGGAACCTCCGCCGCGATATAGCGGATAAGGTCAGGGTCAATCTTTCCGACAGAATTTATCATAGCTTTCCAGGTGCCAAGCGTTGCATAAACAGGTATGCGATAACGCCTGCACATAACGCCCACGCCGCTGGTATGGTCAATATGTTCATGAGTTACAATAATAGCATCAATATTTTCGGGCGAAATTCCGGCGTTTGCAAGTTCGTTTTCTGCCGCTTTTCCCGTGATTCCGCAATCGACGAGAACTGCGCAGTTTTCACTCCTCAAGAGAACTGCGTTACCGCTACTGCCCGAAGAAAGTGGACATATAGAAATATTCATCTTTTAATCTGCCTCAAAAATACGCTCAATTTTAACGCCTATTGAACGGAGTCTGCGTTCAATATCGGAATAACCGCGGTCGATATAATGCGGAGACGCAATCTCCGTCACGCCTTCCGCCGCCGCACCTGCAATAATAAGCGCCGCACCCGCGCGAAGGTCCGTTGCGCAAACTTCGCCGCCGTGAAGTTGTGCCCCCGTAATTTTTGCGCGTCTGCCGTCAATTTTTATATCTGCGCCGAGCTTTACAAGCTGGTCAACATACTGAAATCTGTTATCCCACACGTTTTCCTGAACAGTGCTGTTGTCCTCAACCGTTGAAAGAAGCGCAACCATCTGCGGCTGCAAATCTGTAGGAAATCCGGGGTAGGGCATTGTCGCTACTGATACACCGCGAAGTGCTTCATCACGTTCAATTCTTATTGAATCGTCATACTCGGTCACGGTAACGCCCATTTCTTCAAGCTTTGTGGTAAGGCAGTTCATATGGCGGGGGATAATATTTCTCACAAGAACATTACCGCCTGTCGCTGCCGCCAGAAGCATAAATGTACCTGCCTCAATCTGGTCGGGGATGATGCTGTAACTACCGCCACGCATCTGGCTGACACCTGTTATACGGATAACATCCGTACCTGCACCGCGGACATTTGCACCCATTGCGTTAAGAAAGTTTGCAACGTCAACGATATGAGGCTCTCTTGCGGCATTTTCAATAACTGTTCTGCCCTTGGCAAGAACTGCCGCAAGCATAATATTTATCGTAGCGCCAACGCTTACTGTATCAAGGTAGATTGTACTGCCGATAAGTTTGGGTGCCTCGGCAAAAACAATGCCGTCTTCAATTTTGACATCTGCACCGAGTGCACGGAAACCTTTTTCGTGCAAATCTATCGGGCGGGTACCGAAATTACAGCCGCCGGGAAGAGATACCTCCGCCTTACTCATTCTTCCGATAAGCGCGCCGAGAAGGTAATAACTTGCACGCATACGGCTCGCAAGATCGCCTGGAGCGATGTGCGTCTTAAGATTGGATGAATTAACCTCAATCGTAGTGTCGTTAACATATGTAACACTTGCACCGAGTTGTACAAGCATATCTATAATCAATCTGACATCTTTTATATCAGGAACATTTTCGATTCGGCACACGCCGTCAACGAGAAGCGCCGCGGGTATAATTGCGACTGCCGCATTCTTTGCGCCGCATACTGCAATCTCGCCAAAAAGCTGATTTCCGCCTGTTATTTTCAGTTTTTCCAAAAATCACACCTCTTTTGCAAAAATCTGTAAAACACCAAATTAAATTATACACTATATATGAGCAGAAATCAATGTTTTTCTCAAAATAAACGGCATATTTTGTAAACAGAAAGAGTTCCCTGACCTTTGGTCAGAGAACCCTTGTTATTGTGAATTGATTTTTTTGTATTTGAGCGGTGATACCCCTTTTAACCTTTTGAAAATTTTGCTGTAATACGATGCGCTTGAAAACCCGACCTTCGCTGAAATTTCCTCCATAGATAAATCGGTTTTGATAAGGTATTCAATCGAATTTTCTATTCTCTTATTATTTATAAACTCGCTTATTGTACAGTTGAAATAACCGTGAAATTTGTTGTACAGCACGGTTTTTGATACATTGACCTGCCTTGAAATCGACTTTATGGAAAGCTTTTTATCAAGGTTTTCGTCGATGTAATTTATTGCGCGCTGAACATTTTTGTCAATGCTCGGACGAAGCATGTTTTCAAGAAGAAGATATTTTACAAGCATCGATGCAACATTTGAAATGCTCTCTATTTTTCCCGTGTCATAAAACGGAATTTTATTATAATAATCTTCCATAATTTTTGCATCAAGACCAAGCGATGATATGTACTTTTCAAGCTTGTCAAAGCTACTGCCGGGGCGCATCTGACCAAAGATAATATACCCTATTATTTCTCCGTCGTGAATAATAGGGGTAACCATATCCACGAGGCCTGCATGACAGATATGAATCTGTGTTTTCTTTGTGAGCTTGCACTTCTCCAGAAGAACAATCTCCGAACTTTTACAAGCCTTTTCACCCTTTTCAGTATCGCGGATATACTTGCAGTAGTTATTAAATTCGTACTTTGTGTCGCTGACCTTTGTAAAGTCGCTCTTGAGGAGATCAATCGTAATCCCAGTCGAGCTGTAAAAGTCGTGCAACGCCCTGCTGATTTTAGGGGCATCGTAAGTAACAACCATTTTCATCACCAACACTAAAATATAACAAAGAAGGCATTTTTGTCAATAAATTTGCGAAAAAAGGAATATAGTGATAAAAAGAGGGAATTATTTTCTTTTTTTCGATTGCACGACTAATTACAAATATGTTATAATGAATAAAAACTAAAAATAATAAAAAGGAGATATAGGAAATGGATTTTTTAACAACAGTAAAAGGCAGCCTTCTTGACGGTTTCTATCCCAAGGGATGGGACATGGAAAAAATCGACGCTTGCTGTGAAAAGGGTGTAGCACGCGAAGATTTCTGGCACAAGGACTTTAATCCTGTTGAGTGTGACAACATCTATGAATTTGATACACTTATGGGCCACGAAATCGCTCTTTCAATCAGAAAAGCAAGAGAAAACGGCGAAAAACTTGCAATGATTCTTCCCGTTGGTCCTATGGGTATGTACAAGTGGGCAGTTTACTTCCTTAAAGAATGGAATGTAAAGTGCGACCACGTTTACACCTTCAATATGGACGAATGGTCAGATTCTGAAGGTAACACACTTTCAAACGACAACCCCGCATCATTTGAGTACAGCATGAAGGAAGCGTTCTTCGATAAGCTCGGAGAAAACACAATTCCTCCCGCCCAGCGTAACTTTGCTACAAAAGAAAATCTTCCTACATATCCCGAGCAGATTGCTGCTCTC
>CAYMHB010000028.1:0-21948 GCA_964390145.1 uncultured Oscillospiraceae bacterium | reverse complement strand
ATAAACGGAAAATAAGGCTTCAAAACCATTACTTCCTTATCTGGCGGTGGCCTTTCAACCTACTTTTTTGTTGTGCTATTTTACTTCTTTTCGATTTTGCCTCTTACGATTTTCTGTGATGCGTTCTTGGGAAATTCAGTATCACGCATTACAATCTTTGTAATTTGCTTGTAAGAGGGAAGGTCGGCAAGCACCCTGCAAACATCTGCATTTACATCTGCATCGCCCATAAGTTCGGGGTCAGGATAAATTTCAGCGCAGAGGATAAGCTTATCGCCGTCCTTTGAATCATATACAACTGCATCCTTAACATAAGGAAGCATATAGATATATTTTTCAATTTCTTCGGGATAGATATTCTTACCGTTGTCTAAAACGATGATGTTCTTCTTTCTGCCTGTGATAAGAAGCTGACCTTTCTTATTTACGTAACCGTAGTCGCCTGTATGGAACCAACCGTCAACGATAACTTCTGCGGTCTGCTCGGGCTTTTTGTAGTAGCCGAGCATTACGATATCACCCTTAACACAGATTTCACCGATTCCGTCACTGTCAGGCTCATCAATTCTTACCTCAAGACAGGGAAGAGGATAACCTACTGTGCGGTAGTCACTGTCGTGGGGAGAGTTAACACTTACAAGCGGAGAACACTCTGTAATACCGTAACCGTTAAGAATCATAACGCCGATTGCATCGAAGAAATATGCAGTGTCAACAGGGATAGGTGCGCCGCCGCAAACAACTTCGAGAAGATTTCCGCCAAGTCCTTCGTGAACTGATGCAAAAAGCTTTCTTCGAAGGTCAATACCAACCTTACGAAGAGCGTTGCTGACTTTCATCATAGTAAGCATAAGCTTAAGTTTGCCCTGCTTTTCTGCGTTCTTGAGCACGTTCTTATGAAGTGCGAGTGCAACTGCAGGAACGACATACATATAGTCGGGCTTATAAAGCTGAAGATTCTTTGCGATTGCACGAAGACTTTCGTTAATGCAGAGTGTAACTCTGTGATGGATTCCCACAAGGATACCGCAAACTGCTTCATATGTATGATGATAGGGAAGAATTGAAAGACACTTTGTGTAAATTGTCGCGGTACGAAGTCCGTGGTAAACAAGAGAAATAAGGTTTTTCTCGCTGAGCATTACGCCCTTTGCAAGTCCTGTTGTACCTGAAGTGTAAACGAGCATCTTCATTTCTTCCAGGTTGTTTTTCATATCAGCATAAGCGGTGTTTCCGCCCTTATAAAGCTCACGGCCTTTTTCGAGGAGAAGATTGAAGGAGAGGAATTCACCCTCGTCTTCTTCACGGTCAAAACCTACAAAGTACTTAACATTTGAAAGTGTTTCGCGGTTTGCCTTAAGTGATTCTTCATACTTTCCCTGATAAAAAATGACATTTGATTCACTGTCTGTCATAACGTGGAGATAGTCGCTTTCGGGAAGCTCCTTATCAATACCAACAAAAACGCTGTCGGAAAGAAGAACTGAAAGATATGTGTTAATCCACTGATAACTGTTTTCGCCGATGCAGGCAATATGATTCTTGGAAATGCCTAAATCAGCAAGAGCAGTACCGAGTGAATAAACATCCTCGTAAAATTCGCTGTAAGTTTTTTCGCAAACTTCCTTAGCCTTATTTTTGAACATATACGCAATTTTGCTGCCTGATTCGTTTTTAGCAAGCTCCAACATTTCACGAAGTGAAGAGAAGGGCTGCACATCATAATATTTAATAGCCATTTTTATAAACTCCTTAAAGATTAGTTTTTATCCGTGAGCAATTTGTTGATTTCGTTTATGAAAGTAGTTACATCCTTGAACTGACGGTAAACTGATGCAAAGCGCACATATGCAACTTCGTCGATATCACGGAGCCCTTCCATAACTTTTTCGCCAATTTCCTTACTGGAAACTTCACGTTTTAATGTGTTCTGCAAATCTGACTCAATCTTGTCTACAAGACGGTCAAGAGTGCTTGTTTCAACGGGACGCTTTTCGCAAGCTCGTGTAAGGCCTGCAAGAAGCTTTTCACGGCTGAACAGTTCGCGGTTTTTGTCCTTTTTGATAACAATAATAGGCAGACTTTCCACCTTTTCATAAGTAGTGAATCTCTGAGCACATTTGATACATTCGCGTCTTCTTCTTATTGCCACACCTTCATCTGTGGGGCGTGAGTCGATAACCTTGCTGTCATCGTGACCGCAAAACGGACAACGCATAAAAAATCCCTCCTAGAAACTATTTATGTAAGTTTATTACTTTTCAAGTGCAGTAATTTTGTCAATTCTGCCCTGATGTCTGCCGCCTTCATATTCTGCGGACATATATGCATCGACAATAGCCTTTGCCTCGTCGGGAGCAGTAAATCTGCCACCGAGTGCGATTACATTTGCGTTATTATGCTGCTTTGTAAGAGGTGCTATTTCCTTTGACGGACAAAGAGCACAACGGATACCGTCAATCTTGTTTGCCGCGATGGAAATACCAACACCGCTTCCGCATACGAGAATGCCGAAATCAGCTCTTTTTGCTACAACTTCCTCGCAGCACGCCTTCGCGTAATCGGGATAGTCAACACTCTCGGGAGAATCTGTGCCAAGGTTTGTTATTTCGTGACCTTTCCCTGCAAGATAATCTCGAAGAATGTTTTTAAGTTCGTAACCGCCGTGGTCTGCTGCCATTGCAATTTTCATATGTATCATATCCTTTCTTAAGATAATTCTTTTTCTTCTCTTTCTCGCTCTGCCTGAGGCTTTCTTAAATAAACTGCAGTAAGTTCCTCTGCATCAACAACGGGAAGGTTTTGTGCGGCATATGCTACACTGCCTGCGCGTTGAAGCATATTCTGGGGAGATGCAAAAAGTGCTTTATCTCCAAGAATTTCTGAAATCTTATCCTTATACGCCAAAACTCCGTCGCCGACAAAAATTGTCTTTTCGGAAATTTCCCCGCACAATTCTTCGATTGAAAGTGCGCGTGGGGGAGTAATCTCGATAAGATTTCCGCCCTCATACTTGTAAAACGCGTTATACACCTGATCGCGCCTTGCATCCATAATGGGTGCTATAACAAGGTCGGTGCAGGAAATATTATGCGCAAGTGCGAGGAGCGTTGAAACACCAACGACCTTTTTAGAAAGTCCGTATGCAAGCCCCTTAACGGTGCCGATGCCTATACGGAGTCCCGTGAAAGAACCGGGTCCCTCGCTGCACGCGAAAAGGTCAATTTCGGATATGTCCATATTAACTTTTTTAAGAAGCTCGTCAATCATCGGCATTACGGTAACCGAATGGTTAAGCGCCGTCGTCGTACTGATTTCACAAACGAGCTTCTCATCTGCAAGAATGGCTGCAGTAGCAGTCAATGCTGATGTGTCAATTGCAAGTATCTTCATATCAGAAATCCTCCGTCACAATATGGCGCTCGTTCTCGCCAAGGCGTGTGATTTTTATCACAATCTTATCCTCGGGCAAAAACTCCATAAAGTTATCGGGCCATTCGATAATGGAAATTCCGCTTTCAATCTGTTCTTCAAAACCGATATCAAGCAGTTCATCATAATCCCCGATACGATAAAGGTCGTAGTGATTTATAACCTCACTTCCGATATAGCGGTGCATAATGATAAAAGTGGGGGAGCTGACTCCCTTCTCAATACCAAAATAACGGGCAAATCCACGGGTAAACGCGGTTTTTCCTGCACCGAGATCGCCTGTCAGGCAAATCACACGAGGCGCACTTATTCTTTTTGCCAGATTAAACGCAAACTCTTCAGTTTCCGCAGGACTGTGTGAAATAAACTTCAAGCTAAGGTCTCCTAACACAATATAAAGTCATACCATAACCATTTTATTACATTATAACACAATATAAAGTCGTTTTCAATGAATTTCATAAAAAATATACTATATTATGTACTAATGCCATAATTTTCTCCGTAAAATATACCAAAGGAGGTCTTTGTATGTGGGAAAAACTTAAACCCTACGTTATTTCAATCCTGATAGCGCTCGGAGTAGGAGGACTCGCCGCGCTTTTTACAAGCGACAATATGAATATCTATGATAGAATCGTATCACCGCCACTTTCACCACCAGGTGTGCTCTTCCCGATAGTGTGGACTGTTCTTTATACACTTATGGGAATAGGAAGCGCAATGGTGTATGTGAAAGGAAAGGAAGAGGGAATTGATATAAGCGGTGCTCTCGGCGTATATCTTATCCAGCTTGCAGTTAATTTTTTCTGGAGTATAATCTTCTTTAATATGCAAGCATACCTTTTTGCGTTTATATGGATTATTCTGCTCGGGATACTGATAGTTATAATGATAAAAAGATTCTATGAAATTTCTCCGCCTGCCGCGTATCTTCAGATACCATATCTTTTATGGGTAACCTTTGCGGCATATCTCAATCTTGCAATCTATATTTTGAACAGGTAAGAGGATGATTTATCATCCTCTTTTTCCTATCTCAAAAACATTTTAAGAAGTTTTCCGTAAATACTTCTGTTATATGGCTGATATCTCATCGGCAAATCCATAAAGGTTTTCTTGTCAACGATGCTCTTGGTATGTGAAAACGCATCAAAACCGCACTTGCCGTGGTATGCGCCCATACCGCTTTCACCGACACCGCCAAATCCCATCTCGCTCGTTGCAAGGTGGATTACAACATCGTTAACACAGCCGCCACCGAATGAAACACGGCTTAAAATACTGTCAATGTGCTTTTTGTTCTGCGAGAATATGTAAAGTGCAAGAGGCTTTTCTCTGCCTTTTAATATTTCAAAAACATCCTCGAATTTGTCGTATGTTATTATTGGAAGAACAGGTCCGAAGATTTCCTCACCCATAACTGCATCGTCAAAGGTCACATTGTCCATAAGCGTAGGCTCTATCTGAAGAGTATCCTTGTCATAGCCGCCGCCTGTCACAACCTTATCCTTGTCAATAAGCGAAAGCAGTCTTTCAAAATGCTTTTCGTTTACAATTTTTCCGTAATCCTTGTTTGAAAGCGGATTTTCGCCATACTGCTTTTTAATCTGAGACGCGAGTTCTTTTACAAGCGCGTCTTTAATACTCTTTTCGCAAAGGATGTAGTCGGGAGCAACACAGGTCTGTCCGCAGTTTAAGTATTTGCCGAAAACTATTCTTTTTGCGGCAAGCTTTATTTTCGCAGAAGAATCAACTATGCACGGGCTCTTTCCGCCAAGTTCAAGCACTGCGGGAGTAAGATGCTCGCTGCATTTTCTTAAAACTTCCTTGCCGACATTCTGACTTCCCGTGAAAAACACCAAATCAAACTTCTTGTCGAGAAGCTCGGCGTTTTCCTTGCGTCCGCCTGTCACAACGGCGACGAACTCGCTCGGGAAAATTTCTGTCAGGATTTTATGTATAACTCTGCTTGTTTCGGGAGAATATGCGCTGGGCTTCACAATCGCGGTATTGCCTGCGGCAATCGCATCTGCAAGAGGCTCAATGGTAAGCAGAAATGGATAATTCCACGGACTCATAATAAGCACATTTCCATACGGGGAAGGCTTTTTGAAGCTTACCGATGCAAACTGGGGAATAGGAGTATAGACAATTTTTCTTTTCGAAAAGTGCCCTACATGCTTTATCATATAACTGATTTCGGTAAGGGAAAGTCCAACCTCGCACATAAACCCTTCAAAATCGCTTTTTCCAAGGTCGCTTTTAAGAGCGTCATTGATTTCGCTTTCGTATTTCTTTACTGCGGAGTAAAGTTTTTTGAGCATTTCCTTGCGGAATTTTATATCAAGAGTTTTGCCCGATGCAAAAAACTCTCTCTGTTTTACAAGTATTTCATCTATAATCATTGCGCCACCTCATAATAAATCTTCTCAAGTTCTTTTCTGTCCATCAGCACCGGTACGGGGTACAGGGGGTTGCCCTCTTTATCGGCGTGCTTTGCCATAGTGGGAATATCCTCTTTTTCTATTCCGTCAAGTTTTTCGGGAATTCCCATATTCTTATTAAGTTCTTTTATTTTTGAGATAAACTTCTTTGCGCCTGCCTCAATGCTGTCGCTTTCTGACGCAATACCGCTATATAAAGCGAGTGCGTGAAGTTTTTTATAAACCTTTTCGCCGTACATTTCAAGAACGATTGGGAGAAGTACCGAATTTGCAAGTCCGTGCGGAATATTGTACTGTCCGCCGAGCGAGTGCGCTACCGCGTGAACATATCCTACATATGATTTTGAAAATGCAATACCTGCCTTGTATGCGGCGTGGAGCATATTTGTACGCGCCTTGTGATTTTCAGGCTCGCTATACGCAGTTTCGATGTTTTCAAAAATAAGCTTTACCGCCTCTTCTGAAAGTCTTCTTGTTTCACGGCTTGTAGACCTTCCTATATATGCCTCAACCGCGTGCGTCATCGCATCCATACCTGTTGTTGCAGTAAGATGCTTTGGAAGGGTGTATGTATTCTTCGCATCCAGAACTGCATAGTGGGGAATAAGCGGAAACGAATTCATAGTGTATTTATGTTTTTTAACTGCATCAGTTATAACTGCGGTAACTGTAACCTCACTGCCTGTTCCTGCAGTTGTGGGAACTGCGAAAAGCGGAGGAAGTTTCCTGAAAATTCTTAAATCTCCACGGAGACGGTCAAGACTTCTTCCTTTATAACTAACTCTTGCACCAACAGCCTTTGCGCAGTCCATTGCACTGCCGCCGCCAAATGCTATAAGACACTCAAGTTTTTCCTTAAAATAAATTTTCATCGCCTCATCAACATTGTCTGTTGTGGGATTGGGGCGTGTCTTGTCATAAACAACTGTTTTGATACCCATTGAAAAGAGAGCAAGTTCAAGGCTTTCCGTTGCGCCCGATTTCTTAAGGAACTCGTCTGTAATAATCATGGCGCTGTTAAGACCAAGCTTTTTAATTTCATTTGCAATTTCATCCGTGCTTTTTAATATTTTCGGTTCTCTGTAGGGAAGCACGGGAAGTGCTATATGAAACGCCCACTGATAAACTCTGCAGAATATCTTTTTTCCTGAATTCATTTTAATCCGTCCTTACTTATTGTTTTTAGATTTTTAGAGATAACTTCAAGTGCATTGTAAAAGATTTCTCTTTCACTGTTGCTTAACCCTTCGCCGCCTTTTTCAACGACGAGTTTTACTCTTTCGCGCAGGGAATGAGTGACCTCGCTACCTTTCTCTGTGAGAGTGATGCTCGCTCTGTAGCCTGTCGAAGTCGTATTTGTGCGTGTTACGAACCCCTTTTCTTCAAGAGCCTTTATTGCGCGTGAAACCTCAGCCTTGTCGCGGTTACACATCTGCGAAAGATTAGCGGCAGTAAGTCCGTCCTTCGCCTTGAAAAGCGCGATAAGATAAACTACATAACCGCCCTTAAGTCCGTATGGTTTGAGCTCCTCTGTCGCTATTTTATTCCAGTTGGATGTCATTTCAGAAAGAGCCAATGTAAAAACTTCAAATCTGCCTACTTCAAGCTTCCCCATTATTATACCCCCTAAAAATACAGATGTTGACAAATCAACATCTGTATTTTACCAAAAACTTGTTGATTTGTCAACATCTGTATAAAGGTTAACTTTTTTCCTTTTTTGTATTGACAACAGAGAAACAGTGTGTTATACTAACTGTACTAGGACAGATAATACAGTTGCGAAACGGAGGTGAAAGAATGATAAATTTGGATTACAGGGACTCAAGGAGTGTGCACGAACAGATAGAGGCGGGCTTTCGCGACCTTATCGTGAAAGGAATAATGAAGCCTGACGAGCAGCTGCCGTCGGTAAGGGAACTTTCCATAAGTCTTACGGTAAACCCCAACACAGTGCAAAAAGCATACAAGCAGCTCGAACTTGACGGATACATATACAGCGTTAAGGGAAAGGGAAGCTTTGTTTCAGCGGCGAAGGATGTTCGCAGTGCGCACGGCACCGACACGCTTTACGAAACGCTCAGACAGACTGTCCGCGAGCTGATGTTTCTTGGCGAGGACAGGGAGGTCATAAAAGGCCTTGTAGATAAAATTTATTCACAGAAGGAGGAAAAATAATGATACAAGTAAGTAATGTTACGAAGTATTTTGATGCTTTTAAGGTACTTGACGATTTTTCGCTTAACGTACGAAAAGGCACCATATATGGTCTTGTAGGTCCTAACGGAGCAGGAAAGACTACTATAATAAATCATATAAACGGAGTTTTAAGAGCTGATAGCGGAAAAATCACCATAAATGGAATTCCGGTTTATGAAAACGTAAATGTTAAGCAGGGGGTACTCAGCATCGCAGACGACTGGTTTTATTACTCTACATACACCATAAAGCAGATGGCACGTTTTTACAGCAGCATTTACCCCGATTTTTCTTTTGAACGCTATAACGCAATCAAAGATATTTTTAAAATCGACGAAAAAAGGCAGATAAGAAAGCTTTCAAAAGGAATGAAAAAGCAGGTTGCATTCTGGCTGGTGCTTTCGGCTATGCCAAAGGTGTTGATTCTCGACGAGCCGCTTGACGGTCTTGACCCCGTTATGCGCAAACAGGTTTTAAGCCTTGTTATTGCAGACGTTAATGACCGCGAAATGACGGTACTCGTTTCCTCGCACAATCTTCGCGAGCTTGAGGATATATGCGACTGGGTCGGAATTATTCATCAGGGAAAGATGATTATTGAAAAACCGCTTGATGACCTGAAAGGAAGCGTGCACAAATATCAACTTGTACTTGATGAAACGACGGCAAAGAAACTTTCCGAAAACGAAGATATTCTTCACATTTCAAAAACAGGCTCGGTTTATAGCGTGATTATGCGCGGAGATGCGGAAAAAACACAAAAGATGCTCAGCGTAATTTCTCCTATGTTGTGCGAGAGAGTAAGTCTTACCTTGGAGGAAGTTTTCATATACGAGTTAGGAGGTCTTGGTTATGATTTCAAAAACATCATTGTTTAATAAAGGAATATATAAATCAACCCTTCGCAGATATCTGTGGGGAAGCGTGCTCTATTTTGTTATGCTGTTCGTTGTTACCGGTATGATGATTATGCTTAACGAGGACCCCCAATATGTTAATGCCTACTGGTCAAGCAGCGGAAGGTCGACTCTGCTTGAAACAGATTATATTATTATTCCAATGCTTTTAAGCATCATTGTACCTACTATTGCGGGACTTCTCATTTTCCGCTACATTCATTCTAAAAAGGCGGCTGTCTTTACGCATAGCCTTCCCGTAAAAAGAAGTGCTAACTACATATCATCAGTTCTTGCGGCGCTTACACTTATGGCAGTGCCCGTAATACTTAATACTCTTATACTTGTGATAATGTCAGTTAGTGTATATTCGCTGCACTTTACGGTCGGCCATTGTATTGTGTGGATGCTTCTTAACCTTTTTTCCATATTTGCGATGTTTTCCTGCGTATGCTTTGTGTCGGTAATTACAGGAAACAGCTTCGCTATGGTAGGACTTAACGTGCTTTTCCATACTATAGGACTCATTCTTGCGGCATCCTTCAGTATGCTGTGCGAAATATTCCTGCACGGATTTGCCGGGGAAGCGACTCTTATCGATAAGGTGTTTAACAATATCTTCATAACAAGAATTCCCACGATTATGACAAACTGGGGATATGCAAAAGACGCGGTTATAAAAGGCTACGCCAAGGATATAGTTGTTTTCCTGATTGTTGCAGTTTTTATTTACATAGTTTCAGGCATTTTATACAGTAAACGCAGAATGGAAACTGCCGAGGATGTTGCAGGCTTCAGATGTCTCAATCATATTTTCAAGTATCTTGTGACGTTTGTAGGTGCTATCACTGCATTTGCAATCCTGTGCTTTTCAATATACAAAAATCCCCTTACGCTCTTTATTACGGTGCTGGTTGTAAGTGCAGTCATATATTTCGGTGCTGAGATGCTTCTTAAAAAGACCCTGAGAGTATGGAAATCTTATAAAGGGTATATAGGATTTTTAGTTGCATTTACAGCGATGATGTGTCTTTTTGCATTCACAAGCTTTTTCGGTTTTGAAACGTACATTCCGGAAAAGGAGGATATTAAATCTGTAGCCGTATATGACTACTACCGCAGTGAAAAGCCCTACATTTCAAACGACGAAACGCTGGCGAGTGCAATCCGTATTCATAACGAAATGCTTGAGAAAAATGAAACTCTCACAAAGCGTAATTATGCAACGAGAATTCATATCGAGTATGCCCTTGAAAACGGAAAAAATGTTCACCGTGTTTATCCTGTTGATGCGGATACGCTGCACGATATAATGAACAGACTCTATAAAAACGAGGAATACAAGGAAAAATCGGAACTGATTTTCACACCTATGGAGGAAATATACAGCGTTGTACTGAACGACGAGTGGGGAACTACCACTATAATAGATAACGCAGAAAAAACGGCAGAGCTCGCCGAGTGTATCAAAAAGGATGTTCAAGGCCTCAGCTACAGTCAGCTTAATTCCGACGGCTGGAGCTTTGTAATTGAAATCCGCTATGAAGGTGTTAAAGACGTGCAGGAGGATGTATTTGCCATAATAGAGGAGAGAGAGTACACAGAGGAGATTCAGACCCGATATATGCACCTTAGCGTCAACACAAATTACACCAACACAATAAACTGGATTGTGCAAAACGGTTATTGGGAGAGCATAGCGCTCAAAAACGAAGGTGTAATGTATATTGCCCGCGACTGGGAAGACCTTCCCTTCTTTGACGAAGAGGGAAGGCTGACAAACGAGGATACGGGAAAAGGAAACTTCCTCAAAATTGAAAGCCGCGAGGATATACAAAAAATAATTGATTTCTGCCATAACACACCGAGCGAATATATTAAGGAGAACGAAAAATTCAGAGTATTTGCCGTTTCGAACGAATACGAAAAGGACTACAGAAGCGTAACATCGCTTACCAAAACACAAATTGCCAATCTTTTCCCCGAAAAAAGTCTTGACAAACTGAACTGATTAAAACACCTCCAACCTGATGGGATGGAGGTGTTTTTGTAAAAAAATACACACAAAAACACAAAAACCAACAAAACGGCTTGGCTTTTTGAGGGAAATTTATAAAAAAATCTGTGTTTTTGTTATTTTTTCTTTGGAAAACCTTGACTTTTGGGGTGCAGTGTTGTATGATAAACTTATCGAACTGGGAGGTTATAACTATGAAAGAGGTTTATACTGCAGAAATTAAAAAAACTGACCGTATTCAGAAGCTTATAGATGACCTTTATTCAGGCACACCAACTATTGAATCTACCCGTGCTGAAATCATCACTGAAAGCTTTAAGAATACTGAAGGTCTGTCTATATATTTAAGGAAGTCCAAGGCTTTCCGTGCGATTGCAGAGAAACTCCCTGTTGTAATCCGTGACGACGAACTTATAGTAGGTTGTAACAGCGTTGCACGCCGTGGTTGTCAGACATTCCCCGAATTTTCAAACCAGTGGCTTGAAAAGGAATTTGACACAATCGCAACCCGTAGTGCAGATGCTTTCTATATTTCTGAAGAAACAGCCGCTAAATTGACCGAGGTACATAAGTACTGGCAGGGAAGAACTACAAGCGAGCTTGCGACAAGCTATATGGCTCCTGAAGCTCTTACTGCTATTGAACATAATATTTTTACGGTAGGCAACTATTTCTATAACGGTATCGGTCATGTAAGCGTAGATTACGCAAAGGTACTCAAAGTCGGCTACAAGGGTATATATGAATATGCCAAGAGTGAAAGAGAAAAGTGCAACATCTATGACGGAGATTATGCAAAACGCTATAATTTCCTGACATCTGTTATGGAAAGCTGTGAAGCAGCAATAATCTTTGCAAAGCGCTACAGTGCCGAGGCGAAGAAAATGGCGGATGCCTGTGCTGATGCAAAGCGCCGCGAGGAACTTCTTACAATAGCTCAAATTTGTAACAATGTTCCCGAAAACGGTGCAAAGAGCTTCCACGAAGCGTGTCAGGCATTCTGGTTTGTTCAGCTTCTTATTCAGACAGAATCAAGCGGTCACTCAATTTCACCGGGCCGTTTTGACCAGTATATGTATCCTTATTATATAAAGGATATTGAAAGCGGAAAAATCACTCGCGAGCAGGCGCAGGAACTTATCGACTGTGTATGGGTTAAACTCAACAGCCTTAACAAGGTTCGTGACGCGCTTTCTGCCGAGGGTTTTGCAGGATACAGTATGTTCCAGAACCTTATCGTGGGCGGTCAGGATACAAGCGGTCTTGATGCAACTAACGATTTGACCTATATGTGTATCAGTGCTTCAATGCATGTTAATCTGCCTCAGCCTTCACTTTCTATGAGAGTGTGGAACGGTACTCCTTATGAGCTTATGGCTAAGGCGGCTGAACTTACAAAAACAGGTATCGGTCTCCCTGCTTATTATAACGACGAAATTATAATTCCTGCTCTTATTTCAAGAGGGGTAGCACTCGAAGACGCGCGTGACTACTGCATAATCGGATGCGTTGAACCTCAGAAGGGCGGAAAAACAGACGGTTGGCACGATGCCGCATTCTTCAATATGCTTCGTCCCATGGAGCTTGTATTCTCTAACGGTATGGACAGAGGCGTTCAGGTAGGCCCCAAGACAGGCGCACTTTCTGAACTTGATACATACGACAAGCTTTTCGATGCTTATAAAAAGCAGATGGATTACGCAATAAAACTTATGGTTAACGCCGACAATGCAGTTGACGCTGCGCATATGGAGCGTTGTCCGCTTCCTTTCCTGTCTTCAATGGTTGATGACTGTATCGCAAACGGAAAGAGCGCTCAGGAAGGCGGCGCTAAATATAACTTTACCGGTCCTCAGGGATTTGGTATCGCTAATGTTGCCGACGGCCTTTACGCAATAAACGAGCTTGTTTATAAGACAAAGGCGGTATCCCTTGAACAGTATGCAGACGCAATCAGAAATAACTTTGGTATGCCTCATACAGAAGCCTATGCAACAAACCTTACGATTGAGGTTGTAAAGGAATTAAAGAGCAAGGGTTATGATGTTTCTGAATCTCAGATTGCCGAAATCTATAATCAGATAAAGGATAACAATATAGAAGAAAACAAAAAGAGAGAGTATCAGGCACTTTACAATGAAATCAAGGCACTTCCCAAATTCGGTAACGATATTGATGAAGTTGACTTTGTAGGCCGTGAAGTTGCCTATACATACACAAAACCCGTTGAAAAGTATGAAAACCCCCGTGGCGGTAAGTATCATGCAGGTCTTTATCCTGTATCTGCAAACGTACCGCTTGGTCTTCAGACAGGTGCAACTCCTGACGCAAGACTTGCCGGAACACCCATTGCAGACGGTGTGTCACCCGTTGCAGGTAGCGATATGAACGGTCCTACTGCATCAGCAAACTCTGTTGCAAAACTTGACCACGGTATTGCATCAAACGGAACACTTTTCAATATGAAGTTCCATCCCTCTGCGCTCAAGGGTGCATCGGGAATAGGCGGTTTTATCACGCTCATCCGTGCATTCTTCGATCAGAAGGGTATGCATATGCAGTTTAACGTAGTAAGCAGAGATACTCTTCTCGATGCGCAGAAGAACCCCGAAAAGTACAAGAGTCTTGTGGTTCGTGTTGCAGGTTACAGCGCACTCTTTACTACTCTTTCAAAATCGCTTCAGGATGATATCATAAACAGAACAGAACAGTCAGGATTTTAATACCCCGAGAAGAAAACGTAAGATAGGAGGATAGGGCGATGTTGGAAAACCTTTCAATGCAGGATAAACTCCGAATTGTTCAGGAACTTGTTCCAGGTAAACAGATTACAATAGCACATATTATTGCAAACCCCGATGATATTCTGTATAAAAAGCTCGGTCTTGACCCTGCAATTGATTATTCAAAAACAGCCATCGGTATTGTAACAATGTCACCTGCAGAAACTGCGATAATAGCAGGCGATATTGCGACCAAGGCATCAGGTGCAGAGCTTGGATTTGTGGACCGTTTCAGCGGTACACTTATCGTAACGGGCACAGTTTCCGAGGTGCAGGCATCACTTACGGCGCTTGTTGATTATTGTCGTGATACGCTTAAGTTTACCGTGTGCCCTATAACCAAGACATAATGAAAAACTTGATTCTTATGGGGCGTAGCGAGAGCGGAAAGACAACGCTGACGCAGGTTCTTCGAGGCGAAAAGATAAGCTACGACAAAACGCAGTACATTAAATTTGAAAATAATCTGATAGATACCCCAGGGGAATATGCGCAGACTCACCATCTTGGAAGAGCGCTTGCGCTTTACTCCTACGAAGCGGATATAATCGGGCTACTCATCAGCGCTACCGAGCCGTACTCACTTTTTCCGCCGTGTATTACAAGCATGGTGAATCGCGAAGTAATCGGAATAGTGACCAAGTGCGAGCAGGAGGAAGCAAACCCCGACCGCGCTGAAAACTGGCTTCGCATCAGCGGATGTAAGGAAGTTTTCAGAATAGACTCCCACACCGGATATGGTGTTAATGAGTTGATTGAGTATTTGAATAAATAAATTTTATAATAAATCAAGGAGGAAACAAAAAATGGCACAGGAAGCATTAGGTATGATCGAAACAAGAGGTCTCGTAGCAGCAATCGAAGCTGCAGATGCAATGGTAAAGGCTGCAAACGTAACACTTATCGGTACTGAAAAAATAGGTAGCGGTCTTGTAAGCGTTATGGTTCGCGGTGATGTAGGTGCAGTAAAATCTGCAGTAGAAGCAGGCAGCACATGTGCAGGTCGTCTTGGCGAACTCATCGCAACACACGTAATTCCCAGACCCCACAGTGACGTGGAAAAAATACTTCCCACATTGAAGTAACTTCAAACTGAAAGGGAAACATCACCCGAGGTGGTGTTTCCCTCCAACTAGGAAAATAAATACCAGTCGGTATACGATATAAACCTTTAAACTCGAGGAGGAAATATAATGTTAGTTAATATGAATGAGGTGTTAAGACCGGCAAAAGCGGGCAAATATGCAGTAGGTCTTTTCAACGCCGTTAATCTTGAACTTGCACGAGGAATTATAAATGCGGCAGAAACAAGCCGTTCACCCGTTATCATGGGTACTGCGGAAGTGCTTCTTCCTTACGGACCGCTTGAAGAAGTATCATACTATCTTCTTCCTATGGCAAAAAAGGCATCGGTTCCCGTTGTTGTACATCTTGACCATGGTCTTTCATACGACACCTGTATAAAGGCGCTTGAACTTGGCTTTTCATCAATTATGTATGACTGTTCAACAGATTCTTACGAAGATAACGTAAAAAAGGTTAAGGAAATGGCAGATATTGCACATTCCTACGGCGCAACAATTGAAGGTGAACTCGGTCATGTAGGCGATAACGAAGGCAGTGCCGAGGGTAGCTCGCACCTTGACGATCCCTCGAAGTATTTTACAGACCCCAAACTCGCTAAGGATTTCGTTGAAAAGACAGGCGTTGACGCACTTGCAATCGCAGTAGGTAACGCTCACGGTGCATATAAACTTCCGCCCAAACTCGATTTTGAAAGAATCCGCACAATTGCAAGAACTGTTGACGTTCCGCTTGTTCTTCACGGCGGCAGCGGTCTTACAGATAACGACTTCAAGCAGGCAATACAGGACGGTATCAGCAAGGTTAATATCTTTACCGATATCAATGTTGCTGCAGTAGAAGCAGAGTTCAAAAAGTTCCAGAGCATGGAAAAGGGTCTTATCGACCTTATTCCTGCTGCAGTTGAAGCGGTTAAACAGGCAACTCTCAATAAAATAAAACTTTTCGGCAGCGACGGAAAGGCAGGTATGGGTACAGCACCCCAGACACCCGATCTTGAAATGATTACAAGAATCGTTGCAGAAGAAGTACAGAAATATCTTAAAAATAAGTAATTGAAAACGGAGGTTTTACCTCCGTTTTTTTTGCTCAAAATATACAAAAAACAAATTGACTTACAATTCTTTCCGTGATAAAATTACACTGCGGTGGGATTGGCTTCCGCACAGGTAAAAATCAAAAAATAAAAGGAGAATGGTTAATGTTATCGGCAATTTTGCTTTTTGCTATCACCTACATACTTATTCTTGCTTTTGGCAAGTACAGAACGTATATCGCTCTTGCATCAGGCGTGATATTTGTCGCATCGGGTATGCTTCCCGTTAAGGATTTAATTCCCTCAATCGACTTCAATGTACTTCTTATGATTATCGGTACAATGGGACTTGTTTCACTCTTTACCGAGAGCAAGATGCCCGCCATGCTTGCCGATATGATGATGGAAAAAGTTCCCAATGTTAAGTGGGCAGCAGTTTCACTTGCACTTTTTGCAGGTATAGTTTCAGCATTTGTTGATAATGTTGCAACAGTGCTTATGGTTGCTCCTATCGCACTTGCTATCTGTAAAAAACTCGGTACTAATCCCGTACCCTTTATCATCTCTATTGCAGTTTCATCCAACCTTCAGGGTGCGGCAACACTCGTTGGCGATACTACTGCAATTATGCTCGGCTCAGCACTTGATATGAGCTTCCTTGATTTCTTCTGGTATCAGGGTAAGCCCAGTATCTTCTTTGCGGTAGAACTCGGCGCAGTTCTTTCAGCGCTCATTCTTCTTTTCATATTCAGAAAAGAAAACGCTCCCATCCCGAAAGGGAACGAGCGTACAAAGGTAACAAATTATGTTCCCACCGTTCTTTTGGTGATGGTTCTTGTATGTCTTATCGCAGCATCATTCATTCCCAATAAGCCTGCTATTACAAACGGTTTAATCTGTTGTGTTCTCCTTGTGATTGGACTTATTTATACAGTTATAAAGAACAAATCATTCAAGGCTGCGATGCCGGCACTTCGTGAAATTGACTTCCAGACACTTGGTATCCTTGTCGGAATATTCGTTATGATTGGCGGTATCGATGCAATGGGTGTTATTGACGCACTTGCAGGCCTTCTTGCAAAAGTGGGAGGCGGAAATATATTCCTCCTTTACACAGTAATCGTTGTTGCGTCGGTAATCATTTCTGCATTTATCGATAACATTCCCTATGTAGCAACAATGATTCCCGTTATAGCTGGAATTGCAACTGCTATGGGAATTGATGCAACACCTCTTTACTTTGGTCTTCTTTCAGGTGCAACATTGGGCGGTAACTGTACTCCCGTTGGTGCGTCTGCAAATATTACAGGTATAGGCATCCTTAAAAAAGCGGGCCACACAGTAAAGAACAGCGATTTCTTCAAAATCGGTATTCCATTTACAATTGCGGCGGTAGTGCCTGCATATATCTATATCTGGTTGGTTTACGGAATCTAAAAAACAGCTTAGCGGAGGCAATTTGTCTCCGCTGGGCTGTTTTGAATTATAATTTGTTTTATCAGGAAATTTAGAAAAGGAGTTTTATTTATGTTGACATCACAGGAAATTATGCAGTTGTTGCAGAGTCTTATCTGGCTCCTTGCAGGTGTAGGCGTTTTCATTGTCGGAATGAACTTCATGGGCGATGCTCTGGAGCGAAGTGCCGGAATAGGAATGAAGCGCTTGCTCGAAAGAATCAGCAATAACAGATTTTCAGGCGTCGGAATCGGTGCCGGTGTAACGGCGATTATTCAGAGTTCCTCTGCAACATCGGTAATGGTTATCGGTCTTGTAAATGCAGGCGTTATGACACTTATGCAGGCAACACCGATTATTATGGGCGCAAACATCGGTACAACTATTACAGGTGTCCTTGTTGCTCTTAAAAATGACTATTTTGATATGGTAATGTATCTTTTTGCTTTTGCAGGCGTAATGATGGGGTTTGCCAAATCGGAAAAGGTTAAAATTGCCGGCAGTCTCTGCAGCGGACTGGGACTCGTTTTCGTTGGTCTTAATATCATGAGCAGCGAGCAGGCGTTTGGAAATCCTTTGATAGAAGGACTTTTTACCGAGATTTTCAAGAAGATTGATTTCCCGCTTCTTCTGATTCTGGTCGGCGTTATTTTTACCGCCCTCATACAAAGTTCTTCTGCATCCACCGGTGTTGTTATTACAATGGTTGGTGCCGGAGTCCTTCCGCTTGACCTCGCATTATTCATTATTCTTGGCGCAAATATCGGTACATGTGTGACAGCACTTCTTGCATCTGTTGGTGCAAACGCTAATTCAAAGCGAGTTGCACTTATACATTTCACTTTTAATGTAATTGGTTCGGTTTTATTTGCGGCTGTTATCTGGCTTTTCAAAGAACCCGTTGTAAACCTCTTGGTATCGGCATTCCCCGGCGATGATACAATGTCGCTCCAGATGCGAGTTTCACTTTTCCATGTTATATTTAATGTAACAACCACTTGCTTACTTCTTCCGTTTGTAAAACAGCTTGTGGATTATTCCTGCTCTGTTATCAAGGATAAAAAAGATACTGAGAGCACAATGTCACTTAAATATGTCGATGAAAGACTTCTTACTATGCCGACAGTTGCTCTTATGCAGGTTAAAAAAGAAATTGACTATATGATAAAACTTGCAGAAGAAAATACACGTTTCAGCTTTGAGGCGATGAGTACAGGCTCAATGCAGCACGGTGAGCAGATTGTGAGAAACGAAGCAATAATTGACTTTACAAACAGTGCGCTCACTGAATTCCTTATTAAGTTATCTGCAGCAGTTGAGGGAAATGAAGAGAAGATTATCGGTTCATATTTCCATGTGTTAAACGACGTTGAGCGTATCGGCGACCATGCAGAAAACTTCCATGAAATCGGCGTTGAAATGATGAATAAAAATATTGCATTTTCCGAGAAGGCTCTTTGTGAAATAGGAAATATGCTTAAAAATGTTATGCAGATGTTTGAAATTTCAATAGATGCATTTGAGAATTTGAATAAAGAAAAATTACCCGAATTAACTAAACTTGAAGAAGGCACAGACGCTATGAAGAAAGAATTCATTGCAGGTCATTTTGCCCGACTTGCAGAGGGTAACTGCAGCGTAGATGTAAGTCCTTATTACTCATCCGTTATAGGCGGACTTGAAAGAGTTGCCGACCATCTTGTAAATGTCGGTTACAGTATTATCAGCCCTGTCGGTTCACAAAAAGAAGAAAATTAAAATTTAGTTATAGAGGTGTAATTATGGATTTAGGATTTTTATTAGACGGAATTATGGCTGTAACATGGCAGCAACTTGTTATGTATGCAGTGGGAATAGTTTTGATTTATCTTGCAATCAAAAAGGAATACGAACCTTCGTTGCTTCTTCCCATGGGATTTGGCGCAATACTCGTTAACCTTCCTTTCACAGGTGTTTTGGATCAGGTAGTCGGCGGTCAGGTGGCGCACGGAATTATTGAATCACTTTTCAAGGTTGGTATTGAAGCATCAGAGGCAATGCCGCTCTTACTTTTCATAGGTATTGGTGCAATGATTGACTTTGGTCCGCTTCTTTCAAACCCGAAGATGTTTCTTTTCGGTGCAGCGGCGCAGTTTGGTATATTCTTTGTTGTTATTGTTGCAGTAATTCTCGGTTATGATTTAAGGGATGCTGCTTCAATAGGTATTATCGGTGCAGCTGACGGTCCGACATCCATTTTGGTTTCGCAGGTGCTTGATTCCAAATATGTAGGAGCAATAGCCGTTGCGGCATATTCGTATATGGCATTGGTGCCGATTATTCAGCCCCTTGCAATTAAGGCAGTTACAACAAAAAAGGAACGTCGGATAAAAATGTCTTACAACCCTGCAAATGTATCAAAGTCACTCCGAATTGCATTCCCTATAATCGTAACTTTCGTTGCTGGTTTTATCGCACCCACATCTGTTGCGCTCGTTGGTTTTCTTATGTTCGGTAACCTTTTAAGAGAGTGCGGCGTACTTGAATCACTTTCTGAAACTGCTCAAAAGTCACTTGCAAACCTCATTACACTTCTTCTGGGTATAACAATTTCATTCAGCATGCAGGCTTCAGAATTTGTTGCATGGGACACACTTATCATTATGGGTCTTGGTCTTGTTGCATTTGTGTTTGACTCTATCGCAGGTGTGTTCTTTGCAAAGTTTTTGAATCTCTTTACAAAGAACAAGATAAATCCCATGGTTGGTGCGGCAGGTATTTCTGCATTCCCCATGTCATCACGCGTAATTCAGAAACTCGGTCAGGAAGCGGATCCTCAGAACTTCCTTCTTATGCACGCAGTTGGTGCTAATGTTTCAGGACAGATTGCATCAGTTATAGCAGGCGGTATGATTCTTAATCTTATTCCGCAACTCATAAAGTAAGGGAGGATATAAATTATGTATAATGTTAAAGATTTAATGTCATCAGTGCAGGTTATGTGGCAGGGTATGCTCGCAATATTTATTGTAATGGCACTTATCGCCCTGATTGTTTACATATTTACAAAAGTTTCTAAATAATGAAAAAAGCAGAAACCAAAAAACAGTTTGGTTTCTGCTTTTTTGATTTGCATAATAAGTCAAAATGTGCTATGATGATTTCAAGCTAAGTTGTCAATTTATTATTATTTTTTATCCGGTCTTGGCAAAAGTCGAATTATGTCGAATAATGTTGAAAGGAAGTAAAGAAATGTATAAAAATGATTTATCAAAAGGGAAAAAGAATGTACTCTGCAGAGCGAGGCAACTGACGGAGTTTGAATGGACTCCGCTACGCGATGTGCCGACCTATACAAAAGTAACAGGCAAAACTGTACTCCCTGCGGGAAAACTTGTCAGAGGGATGATTTATTCATCGTTGGAACCTACAGATAAGTTTGTTTGCGAAAACATTTCTTTTGAAACCTTTTCAACAATAGTAAATAATCCCGATAGTGCTCTTTATTGTAAAGATATTGCGGGACATAATAATTCATGGACGTATTTTGGACTTGTCTGTAACGGCCTTGTGCGATATGCTCTTAACATTCGCAGACGCTATTCAACTAAAAGGTGGCTTGATGTACCCGGTATGCATTTGATTTATGAGGCTTCTCAATATACAGTTGATCAGATGGAGATTTGTGATATTCTTTATGCCCTTGGAAAAGGTCGTAGCCATGTCGCTCTTGTTACTGACCTTATTTATGACGAAAATGGAAGGGTACAGCAGGTTGAGGTTTCGGAAGCAATTCGCCCCTCATGTGTAAGACGAGTGTTTACTTCGGAGGAATTCTACGAGAAATATAAGCTCTTTGCACTTTGCAGATATGATTATATAGACTCTGTTCCCGAGCCGGATGTTAACGATAGCAAGTTTATAGGAGTAAAATTACCCACTAAGTTGCCCGATATTGCTTTGGACTACGGAAACAAAACCAATTACCGTACATATGAAGATGTTGTTATTTCTGTATTCAAGGAAGGAAATAATGAAGTTGAAATTTGTAAAAACGGTAAATTTAATGAAAAAATCAACATTATGGGCAGGGGAAAGGTGTCAAGAAAATTTGAAAGAGGATACTATACTGTAAAACTTGTAAATACAGGTGAAGTTTTAGAATTCTGCGTTACTGCGCCTGAGATATGCCATAGCGTTAAAGACGGAATGTTGACTGTTAATGCAAATTCATACGATAGTGAAAGCAGAATACTGTATATGGAGTTTCGTGAAAAGGCAAAAACTTCCCAAGGCACAGATTACCAGCAATCTGTTGTTAAATTTTATAATCCTTGTTGCAGCTCTCTTTCAAAAGTTGAGGAATTAACAGATGAAGAAAAAGATAAAGGGGTTTTTACAAGAAAAATTCCGAATGATGCTGCCAACTTTAAGGTGTATTTTGAAAATAAATACGGTATATGGACTCATACTATGATAAAAATATAAGCTGCACAGTTTGGGGTTGATTTCCCCGATAGCGGGGAAAATGTCCGAAGGACAAAAGGGGCACGCCTCGGGTAGAGGGATTTCCCCGATAGCGGGGAAAATGTCCGAAGGACAAAAGGGGCACGCCTCGGGT
>CAYMHB010000027.1:0-23893 GCA_964390145.1 uncultured Oscillospiraceae bacterium | reverse complement strand
GTTCTGAAGCATATCTTCAAGGTTTACAAGGTCGCAGTTATGCATATGCTGTGCAAAGTAGTCTGCATCGTGGAAATGAATAATACCCTGTTCGTGCGCAGAAACGATGTCCGGAGGAAGCAGAATTCTCTTTGTAATATCCTTACTAACCTCGCCTGCCATATAGTCACGCTGAACGCTGTTAACGGTAGGATTCTTGTTAGAGTTTTCCTGCTTAACCTCTTCGTTATTGCATTCAATAAGGCTGAGTATCTGTTCGTCAGTTGTATTTGACTTACGAACAAGAGCACGGTTGTAACGGTAAGTAATGTATCTGCGGGCAACATCAAATGCACGCTGATTCATAATCTGGTCCTCGACCATATCCTGAATTTCTTCCACGCTCAAAGAACGGTTCATATTTGCAGCTGCACTTTCAACATCTTCTGCGATACGTTTAATCTGGATTGCACTCATTCGGCTGCTGGGAACTACGCTTTCGTTTGCCTTAGTAACAGCGATAACAATTTTTTCAGCGTCAAATGTTACTTCGGCACCGCTTCTTTTGATTATCTTCATAGTTTTTCCTCCAAAACAATAATTGTCAAAGTCGTGTACACTAATTATAACAACATATAGTTGCGTTGTCAATATCAAATAACAAGATATTGTTATTTTTTAATTTTTTTGTAATATTGGCGGTTTTTGCCTATATATAGCGGTTTGCGGGGGTTTTTGCCCTGCTTTGTAATATAATCTTAATATGAAAAAACACAATATCTTGTGCTCCAATATATATTTTTACACTTTCTGTACATATTTTTTCAAAAATTTATTTACTAATCACATTTTATATAGTATAATAAAGGAAAGAAGAGGAAATCTCTTCTGCAGGAAGCCGACAAAGTCGGTATATATCGCACCTCTTTGTCGGTAACCCACACCATTTTAAGGAGGGTCATATATGAAGACTAACATCTATTTGAGAAAAGTTGAACTTGGTAACGAGAAGAAGGAAATGCTCATCAAGAAAATTGACAAACTGGGCAAGTTCTTCAATGACGAGGCCTCCGCTGACATTGTCGTAAGCGAGCAGAAGGACAAGATGATTGTTGAAGTTACGATACGCACGGCAGATATGATTTACCGCGCAGAAGAGCGTAATGATGAACTTTATAATGCCGCAGACGATATTGTGGATTCAATTACACGCCAGATAAGAAAGAATAAAACACGTCTTGCAAAAAAGCTTCGTGAGGGTGTTACAAAAGAATTTGATTTCTTTTCAGACCTCTCTGAAGAGGATGATGCTGAAATTAAAATTGTAAAAACAAAGACTCATCAGGTTAAACCGATGAGTGCAGAAGAAGCTGTTTTGCAGATGAATCTTCTGGGGCATTCTTTCTATATATTCAAAAATGCACAGACGAATACAACTGATATCGTTTACCGCCGCAAAGACGGAAACTACGGACTTATTGAAACAAACTGATGATAAATATAAAGGAAGCAATTATTGTCGAAGGGAAATACGACAAGATGCAGCTTGAACGCATCTGTTCCTCTCCCGTCTTCACGACGGAGGGGTTTCGTGTTTTTAACGACAAGGAAAAAAGAGAATTTCTAAAACGACTTGCAAAAGAGCGCGGCATACTGATTCTGACCGATTCTGACAGGGCTGGCTTTATGATACGAAACCATATCAAATCCTTTGTGGATGAGGGAGAAATAAAGCAGGCATATATCCCCGAAGTGTTCGGCAAGGAAAAAAGGAAAACCGTAGTCTCAAAAGAGGGAAAACTCGGGGTTGAAGGTATATCAGAAGAAGTTCTTTCCAAAATACTTTCAAAATATGCAAGAGACGAAATTCAAACTGACAAAATAACGAAAACAGATTTATATGATGCAGGCTTGTACGGCGGTGCAGATAGCGCCGCCGCACGTGCGTCTTTGTGCAGAAGCCTTGATATTCCCACGGGCATTTCCACGAATGCTCTTGTGGACGCGCTTAATGCACTTATTACAAAGGAAGAGTTTTTATGCATGATAACATTACCCCAGAACTTCATAAAAAGCACCGCGACAGAATGAAAGAGAAGTTCCTGCGAGAAGGTTTTGATGCCTTTACAGATTATGAAATATTGGAACTTGTACTTTATTATGCAATTCCCCAGGGCGATGTAAACCCGATTGCCCATATGCTGCTTGATAAGTTTTTGACGCCGAGCGCGGTTTTTAATGCATCGGTCGAACAGCTTTGCGAAGTTCGTGGAATTAAAAAGCACTCGGCAACCTTAATTAAAATGATACCCGCCCTTGCGCAATATTACACATCCCTTTCTGCAAGAGATAAGAAATTTATTCAGACTTCTCAGGACGCAGGTCTGTACGTGTGCAGTATGATAGGTTGTCAAAAGCGCGAAGTTTTCGCCGTAATGTGCCTTGATACGCAGAGGCGTGTTCTTGCATTTGAAATTCTTGACGAAGGTACCGTGTCGCAGGCTAATGTTCATCCGCGCAAGGTTGTAGCCTGTGCGCTTAAGCATAATGCGTCGGCAGTAATACTTGCGCACAATCATCCGTCATCGGGAGCATATGCGTCAGAAAATGACAGACTTCTGACGGCGCAGCTTTGTAATATTCTTGAAGGAATGGATATTGAGGTAATTGACCATATTATTTCCGTATCCACCGAAAAATTTGTAAGTATGGCAGACAGTGGTCTGATGCCAAATTGAAAGGATTGATATTATGACACTTGAAAATCTCCAGAAAGATATGATTGCTGCTATGAAATCAGGCGAGAAGGTAAGAAAGAATGTTATATCTTCTCTTATCGCGGCAGTTAAAAAGTATGCTATTGATAATGGTACACGCGACAACATTACTGAAGAAATTACGGATATGGTAATTCTTAAGGAGCTTAAATCTGCAAAGGAACAGCTTGATACCTGCCCTGCTGAAAGAGTCGACCTTATCGCAGAATATACCACAAATTATGAAATCATCAAGGAGTACGCTCCTGCACAGATGGGCGAAGAGGAAATCAAAGCCCTCCTTCTTGAAAAGTATGCCGACGTTATCGCAACAAAGAACAAGGGTATGATAATGAAAACCGTTATGGCAGAGCTTAAGGGCAAGGCTGACGGCAAGGTAATCAACGCTGTTGTTGCCGAGCTTTGTCAGTAAATAAAAATTCTGATGCTGTAGCAATTTTTTTCTACAGCTAATTTAATAATACGCTTGAGGTGTCAGACATGTATAAATTCAACAACAGCGAAAGAGAAATATCGTTCTCAAAATACAACACCCCTACTCCGTGGATGAACTATCTGTCAAATGGAACATTCCATACAATGATGTCCCACGCCGGTGGTGGAGTTGCATTTTATAAATCCCCCCAAATCTGGAGAATCAACCATTATAAATTCTTCCACGTTCCGACAGACAGAGGTGGATTTTATACATACATAAAGGACGGAAATGATTTCTGGTGTCCCACAAATGAGCCCTGTAAATCAAAACCTGAAAAATGGATGTCAGCTCACGGAATGGGTTACACTCGCTTTGAATCCGAAAAGAATGGTGTCTGCGTTACTGCAAATTACTTCGTCGGCGAGTATGAAAACGCGCTTATATGGAATCTCAGGATTAAATCTGATGAAAACAAAAAAATTACCGTCTTCCCGTATGTTGAACTCGGTATGATGGAATTCATGCGTGAATTACAATGGCAATGCTATAACAAGCATCAGCTGTCATGTTATAATCTTGATGATATTTTGGTATACAAATACGGTGTTGAAACACAGCCAAAGCCCGATGAAACTCCACTTGTGTATTTTGCTTCAGATGTTCCTGTTTCATCATTTGACTGTGACAGAGATGAGTTTTTAGGCGCTTACAGATGTGAAGAAAACCCGATAAGAGTTGAAGAAGGGAAATGCACAAATTCCACTCTGTACGGCGGAGACCCCTGCTTTGCTTTACAGATTGATATAGAGCTTAAAGCAGGCGAAGAAAAAACACTTAACATCTTCCTCGGTACAGCGATGACAGAGGACGAAATAAAAAACAGCGTGGCTCATTGCAGGGAAAAAGATTTCACAGATAAATCTTTTTCAAAACTTAAGGAGCATTGGGATAATTATTTAAATAAGTTTCAATGCGAAACTCCTGACAGTGAAGCTGCCACAATGATAAATATATGGAATCCGTATCAGGCAGAAAGAAATTTCCAGTTTTCAAGAAATATCAGTTATTATGCAACCGGCACTTTCCGCGGTGTCGGCGTAAGAGATACTGCCCAGGATATTCTTGCAATGGTGCCTTTTGATACAAAACGCGCCAAGGATAAATTAAATCTGCTATTTACCCAGCAGTATCAGGACGGTCATTGTAATCATTACTGCTTCCCCACAGAAGGTTGGGAGCCTGTAACAAGGATTCATTCCGATAACCATTTGTGGCTTGTTATGGCTTGCTATCATATCATTATGGAGGAAGGAAGTCTTGACTACCTCGACGAAGTTGTGAATTTCTATGACGGAGGAAGCGCTACTGTATGGCAACACATACAGAAATCTATTGATTTTTGTATGGCAAACCGTGGTGAAAATGGATTTCCGCTTATGCTTTCGTCCGACTGGAACGATATGCTTTACAAGGTGTGTCGTGAGGGCAAGGGAGAAAGCATTTGGACAGGTATGCAGTTTGGTACAGTTTTAAGAATGATTGCCGAAATCGCAGACCTTAAGGGTGAGGATGGCAAGAAGTATCTTGACATTTATGAAGAACAGAAAAAACTTGTCAATGAAAAAGCGTGGGACGGCGGTTGGTACAGACGCTGTATCACAGACTACGGCAAATTTATAGGTTCCGAAAGCGAGCCACAGGCAAAAATATGGCTTAACACTCAAAGTTGGGCTGTAATCAGCGGTATGGGTGACAACGGCGAAGAAGCTATGGATAACGTAAAGAAATATCTTGATACCGATCTGGGTATTAAGAAAATTCACCCGTCAATGACCACCGATTATCCGACAAAAGAGGGTAATCTTACCTGCTACAACAAGGGTTGCGGTGAAAACGGCAGCGTTTTCTGCCACGCGAACACTTGGGCAATCATTGCCGAATGTATGCTTAAACGCCCCGAAAACGCTTTTAAGTATTATCATCAGCTACTTCCCATGGTGGCGCAGTCAAAAGCAGGCGAATGGAGATATAAAGCGGAGCCGTATGTATATGCATCAAACATTTTCGGACCTGAAAGCGATAAATTCGGTCTGGCAAATGTATCGTGGCTTACCGGCACTGCAGCTTGGATGTATGTTGCCGTAACTCAGTATATGTTTGGTATAAGAGCGAAATGGAACGGACTTGAAATCGACCCGTGCCTTTCAGAAGAAATGCTCCCTGCTAAAGTTACAAGGCAGTTCAGAGGAGTTAAATATCACATTTCAATTACCCAGAACAAAAAAGTATTTATTCCTTTTGAAGAAAAAGAAAAAGATGTGTATATAAATTTATAAAATTTTATCCTTTTCTTCAAAACCAAAGGTGAAGTTATGTTGAATATTGAAAAAAGCCTTACTCCCCGTCTTCGTATGATTGCAAATCTTGTTCCGAAGTGTGATTCGCTGTGCGACATCGGCACCGACCACGCGTATGTTGCGATTTACCTTGCGAAAAAAGGTGTTGCAAAGAAAATTATTGCCGCCGATATTAAAAAAGGCCCACTTATGCAGGCAGAGAAAAATATCGCCCTATTTGAAGCAGAAGGAATTGTTGAAACCCGCCTTTCAAACGGATTTGAAAAAATCGGTGAAGGCGAAGCAGAGTGCGCCATAATTGCAGGAATGGGCGGCGAAACGATTGCCGAAATACTTGAAAACGAAAAAGGATGTAAATATTTCGTACTGCAGATGCAGACGGCGCATAAACACCTTCGCGAATATCTTTCCTCGCACGGATACATAATCTGCGACGAGGCGGTATGCAAAGAAGAACGGAAGATGTATACGGCAATGCTTGTTACACGCGGAGAGGATCAAAATCTTTCCGAGGTTGAAAAAGAAATCGGGCCTGTTTTGATTAAAAAGAAAGAACCGTTGTTTTACGATTATATTCGTTACAGAATGTATGAAATAGATTCCATTCTGAAAAATATGCAGCACAACGAAAACGAAAAGAAGACGCATTTTCTTTATCTTAAAGAAGAGTATGAAAAACTCTTGAAGGAGGAGAAAAATGGTTAAACTTGCCGAAATAACAAAACTGATTGAAAGCAAATTTCCGCCTGAATATGCGGAAGATTTTGATAACATCGGACTTCTTGTCGGAAGACGCGACAAAGATGTTGCAAAGATAATTTTGTGTCTTGATGCCAACAAAAACATCGTCAGGGAAGCAGCAAATAAAGGTGCACAGCTTATTATCACTCATCATCCCGTTATATTCAATCCCATAAAAAGCATAAACGATGATACCGATGCAGGTGAAATGCTCGTTTCTGCCATCGAAAATGGTATTTCCATATATAGTGCACACACAAACCTTGACAGTGCACCTGACGGTCTTACCGATACTGTTTGCCAGATGCTTGACCTCTCTCCGATTGCAAATCTCGAGGGAAATCTGGGAAGGCTCTGCAAAACAGAGAAAGGTACTACTGCAAAATCACTTTGCGAAAGAATAAAGAAGGTGTTCGGAATTGAAACCCTCTTTTCAACATTTACAACTGACAAAGAAATAAAAACCGTTGCAGTCTGCAACGGTGGTGGTGGCGGAGAGCTTGTGGATATCGTGGCGTCGCTTAGTGCAGATGTATATATTTCAGGGGATCTCAAGCATCATGAGATGAGCGCACTTAAAATAAGTGACAAAACTGATTTTATCGAGGTGCGTCATTTTGACAGCGAAAAGATTGCTCCGTATATTATCAAGGAAGTTCTTTTAAAAGCGTTTGGTAAAAACATTGAACTGATTGTAAGCGAGGCGGAGTGCTCTCCCCTCCTTGACACTGACAGGATTTTATGATACACTAACCACCTGTGAGCAATCTGAACGGTCGCGGCAGTATTTTATACTGATGAGGAAAGTCCGAGCTTCACAGGACAGGATGCCGGAGAAATCCCGGTGGAGGCGACTCTAAGGAAAGTGCAACAGAAATAAACCGCCGATTTATATCGGTAAGGGTGGAAAGGCGGGGTAAGAGCCCACCGACATTGCGGTAACGCTTTGTGCCATGTAAACCCCATCCGAAGCAACGTCGACTGGATTGGCCTGTCCGGCCTATAATCCGAAGGACGGCTGGAGCCATATAGAGATATATGGCGTAGATAGATGACCGTTTTCAATGACAGAACTCGGCTTACAGGATTGCTCATACAAAAACAGACTTCATATGAAGTCTGTTTTTTAGTGTTTAAAAATGCAACAAAAACTGCCCCGTCCCCAAACTGTGTTATATCAATGAAAGTTGCTTTAATATGAACACCCACGAGAAAACGGTTATGATACAAATTGCGGTGCTGAATGCTACAATCTGCGCTGCAAGGTCTCCGTCGCCATTCATCTGCAGTGCCATAGGATAAGATGACACCGCCGTAGGAGAAGCAAATGCCGCAATAAGAAGCGCCATATCGCTGCCACGCATTCCAAGCAGTGCAGCTACTAAAAATCCAAAAAGCGGCATAACTACAAGTTTTCCCAATATTACGGTTATGAGCTGTTTGAGATTCCCCTTTACCGTGCCGAAATTGACCGATGCGCCCAAGAGCACAAGTGCAAGCGGTGTGGCTATTTTAGAAACATCGCTTACAGATTTTTCGAGAATTGCTGGAAGCTTGATTCCGCTTACAAGAACGATAATACCAATTATAGAGGCTATTATAAGCGGGTTTGTTATAATTCCTTTTAATATCTTTTTAAGGTTCGGTTTTCCTCCGCGGAAAATTTCAAGTGAAAGAACTGCAAAAATATTAAGTACGGGAACAACGATTGCAACTGCTACTGCAACTTTTCCCATTACGCTGTCACCGCATACAGACATACAAATCGGAAGTCCGAAGATAACAAAATTACTTCGGCATATTCCCTGTGCCATGACTCCTCGTTTTGAATTTTCTCTTTCCGTAAGTGCTACATAAAGCATCGAAGAAAGATACATTGCTACAACTACTGCAACTATGTAAAGTGCTGTCTTTATGTTTCTTACATCGTCAATCGAGGAGTTGTATATATTGTTGAATATAAGCGCCGGCAAGAACACTTTGAATACCGCCGCATTCATCTTCTTTACCAGCTCGGTATCAAAAATATGTACCCTCAGCAAAAATGCGCCGAGGAGCATCAATATCAGAAGCGGTGCTACGACATTGAATGATATTATTAAATTTTCCATTATAAATCACTTTCCTCAGGTACTATAATATGAATATATCCATCAGTCACCATTGTTATATTTCCTTCTTCATCAGTGCGATGTATTTTTATTCCTCTGTTTTTCAGTCTATTCATTATCAAGTTATTCGGATAACCGTATTCGTTATCTTTTCCTACTGATATTATGGCATCGCTGGGCTGCAGTGCTTTAAGGAAGCTTGATGTCGTTGATGTAAAACTTCCGTGGTGTCCCACCTTCAAAACATCCGTTTTCAAATCCTTTTCGTTATCTACAATCCCGCGTTCTGCCTCTGATTCTGCATCACCGCAAAGAACTGCGCTTACTTTATTATATATAATTTTCAGCACGGCTGAATAGTTATTCATTCTTAAATACCGACGCTTTTCAGGAGAAAGAACCCTTACCTGACAAGATGTAACAGGAATTGTATCCCCCTGTGATACAAGGTTTATTTTACATTTTTTTTTTGTAAGTGCCTCCATCAAATCATCGAAGGATTTTGTGTCATTGATAACATCCGATGTATAAAATGACCCTATAGTAAAATTATTTATTATATAATCAAGTCCGCCGATATGGTCACTGTGAGGATGGGTCGCAACCACATAGTCAATGTGATTATACCCCTTTTCTCTTATGAAATTTTCAAGAGTCTTTCCGAAAGGGCCTTCCCCTGCATCTACAAGCATACACTTACCGTCAGTAAATTCTGCAAAAATACTGTCTGCCTGACCGCAATCAAGAAAATGAATCTTCATCAGCGATCTTTTTGAACTGATACTTGCGATGCAGTCTCTTCCGCGCCATATCACGCTGCAATCCAAACTGTCAGCAACAGTTTTCAAAGAAACCATAACATTTCCGTCTACAACGACGGGTTCAAGATTAAAAGGCAATTTCTCTCCGCCTTTGACAATTACAGAGGCTTCAAGGTTTATTGTTACGGTTTTTCCGTTATAAAAACATGTTGCCTTGCTCTTTTCTGTATTCCACAAAACATTTGCGCCCAGACTTTCAAAGACTTCGTCCATAGGCACAAACGCCATGTTCTCCACAAAAATCGCTTTTTGGGAAGTCTTAAGTTCCTCCCCGTTGATTAGGATTGTGATATCATTTGCGGCGAAAGCCACGAATGATATCGAAAAAGCAATTACAGCAAGTAAAATTATGCTTGCTGTAATTTTAATGTTAAATTTCATATTTTAACTCCATACATCACGGCAGTTCCTTCCGCCGATAAATGCTTCTATATTTTCCGCCGTCATGGAAATACATCTTTTTCTTGCTTCGGTTGAAGCCCATGCTATATGCGGAGAGTACAAAATTTTCTCGCTGTTTTCAGCTGAAACTATCGGAGAGTCTTTCTCAGGAGGTTCGATTGAGTACACGTCAAGCGCAGCTCCTGCAATAACTCCGTTATCTATTGCGCAGATAAGTGCTTTTTCGTCAATTATTGCACCTCTGCCGACATTTACAATAAATGCCGTTTTCTTCATCAGGGAAAGCTCTTTCTCGCCGATAAGTCCTGTTGTCTTTTCGTTAAGAGGAGCATGAACTGTTATTATATCAGATTCACTAAGAAGTTTCTCAAGAGGTACATTCTCATACTTTTCATTGCGCACGACCCCGCTTATGCTCGAATAGTAAACCTTTGCACCGAACGCTGTCGCACAATCTGCTACCGCTCTTCCAATTGCCCCCATGCCTATTATTCCCCATTTTTTGCCCGATATTTCAAAAAACGGTTTTCCGAGATGATTTGCAACGCCACTTTCGCAGTATGCACCGCTTTTTACAAAATCGTCGTAATAGCGCACATTTTCAATAAGAGCAAAAAGAAGTGCAAAAGTATGCTGACACACACTTTCAGTGCAGTATCCGGGGACATTCCTTACACGGATATTTCTTTCTTTACAATAATCTATATCAATGTTATTATAACCTACTGCAAACACACATATTAGTTTTAATTTCTCTGCAAAGGATAATACGTCGCGTCCAAGGCTCACCTTGTTTGTTACAACTATATCGGCATCCTTTATGCGCGATGGAATCTCTTCTTTTGTGCTGGAGTGATATAAAGTGCACTCACCAAGACGTTCAATAGAAGAAAACTCCATATCCTCGCCCATCGTTCCTGTATCAAGAATAACGATTTTCATCAGTTTTCCTCCAGCTTTTTAAGTTCCTTAAGTTCCTCTGAATTTTCGTTTTGTCTATTGTTGTTTTTGAGAATTTTTATATCTTTAAAGCTGAACTCCTCTACACTTGCTTCGCCTTCACCGTCAAGTTTTACTTTTGCAATTCCTTTAAGGATTGTAGAGCTCTGCACGACACCTTTTCCGTGAGGCGTAGATACCACTGCGCCAACAGCGGGAGCTATCTTTGAAAATTCGTCATAGCAATTCTGTTCGTATTTAAGACAGCACATAAGTCTTCCGCAGTTTCCCGAAATTTTTGTGGGGTTAAGCGAAAGTCCCTGCTCCTTTGCCATTTTTATAGACACTGGGTGGAACCCGTCAAGATAGGTGCTGCAGCAAAGTCCTCTTCCGCAAATTCCTATACCGCCAAGCATTTTCGCCTCGTCGCGGATACCAATCTGACGAAGCTCGATTCTTGTTCTGAAAACAGATGCAAGATCCTTTACAAGTTCGCGGAAATCCACTCTTCCTTCCGCAGTAAAGTAAAAGAGAATCTTATTTGCATCAAAGGTATATTCCACATCAACAAGCTTCATTTCAAGCTTGTGTGCGGCAATCTTTTCTTCACAAATTGCGAAAGCTTCCTTTTCCTTTTTCTTATTCTTTTCGACCTGTTCTTTATCGGCGCTTGTGGCAATACGCACAACCTCTTTAAGAGGAGATACTATTTCGCTTTCTTCTATTTCACGTACAGATATTGAAACTGTGCCGTACTCAAGTCCGCGTGATGTTTCAACAATTACCGCATCACCGAGTTTCGGTTCAATTTTGCCCGGTGCGAAATAATAAGCCTTACCAAGTTCTTTAAATTTAACTCCTACTACCTTTACCATGGATATCCTCCCAACAATTTATCAGCATATTTGTAATCCAGAGCTCATAATTCATTGATTTATTGAGCCCGCTGCGCGTAAATGCTGCTCTTTCTATTATACTAAGTACCGAAGACAGCGTGACTTTTGAAGCAAACTCCTCGATAAGAGCCTGTTCATCCTGATTTATAACACGGCCCCCTACCTTGGTTGCCATGGCGTCACGCATAAAACTTGTAAATAAATCAAAATACAAATCGCAGTTTGCATAACTGCCTTTACTCTTTACCCCGAAAAGCTCTGCTACTTTAATGACAGAAAGATTGTCATCTGCCATACGGCTTATCGCATTAAACATATTTTTCCTTGTTTCAAAAAACTCTTCATCCTCACAGATTGCCATTGCTCGTCCGATGACGCCGCCACTGTAAAGAGCTATAAAAGGAATTATGTCCTTTTTCAAGGGGTACTGTCTTAACATATATTCCGCTATTTCCTTTTCAGAAAAAGGTTCAAAAACGACCTTGGTTCCGCGCGAACGGATTGTCTGCAGAAGATTTTTTTCGTTTTCTGAAAGAAGTATTATTACCGCGTATGACGGCGGTTCTTCAAACGATTTTAAAAGGGCATTCTGCGCTCCGTCGTTCATATTATCCGCACCACGGATTATACATATCTTTTTTTCTGAAAGAGCAGGTCTTATATAAAGCTGTTCATTCATAGCGCGGATATCGTCAACTGTTATGGTATCTTCTCCGCCAATTATGATAAGGTCACTGTGCGTGAGCGCTGCATGTTTCTTGCAATCAGGACACACTCCGCAGGGTTTTACCTCCCCTGTGCAATGAATCGCATTTGCAAAAATTCGTGCCGCAGTATATTTCCCTACGCCCTTTACGCCCTCGAATATATACGCCTGCGAGAAGCGTCCTTCACGTGCACTTGAGAGAAGTGTCTGAAACGCCTTTTGAGTTGTAAGGTAATTAGCCAATTTCATTCACCCTTCGGTGTTAAAGATATTTCTTTTTTATATATTCTGCAATTCTGATTATTACAGCGTTGATAACAAGAGCAAATACACATACTACTATTGCAATCAAAAGTCCGTTTATTACTCTGGTGTAAATAATCTGTGCACCTGTAAACACGTGGCAGAAGCTATTTATAATCGATGCAAAAAGTATGGAGCTTCCTGTTGCGAAAATCCAGTTGAAGAACGTAACCTTCACATTTTTCAGATAGTAAATAAACATCATAAGACAGGGCCATCCCACCAAAAATTCCTTTGTACGGGGACGCGCTGTCATAAATTCTGTAATGGTGTTTCGCATAAAGGCTTCTGCGGAGGATATTTCCGAAACATTTCCGCTGCGAACAAGATAAATCGCAACTATTCCTCCTACAAATGCCGCAACAATCATCCAGTATACTTTAATATTCATATTGAGTATATCGATTGTTTTGGAAATATAGTTTTCACGTTTTGAAGCAAATATAATTCCGTAAACCAATGCACTATATAAAACAGGCAAAATGAGAGATATCTTGATTCCTCTGAAAATAAGTGAATTTATATAGTAGTCAAGGCCTGAAAGAAGTGCAGTCTGTACCATTCCGCAAGCAGCAAGAGTCAGAAGTGTAATTGCTGCTGTTGTAACAGCAAGCATTATCCATGACTGCTTGTCTTTTGCCGCTTTTACATATGCCATTACAAGTGTAAATGCAAAGCACGGAGCAATCGCCGCAAAAAGTGTAGGATAAAGAAGAATTATTCCTTCGGGTGCTTTCAGTGAGAACAATACGCTGAGTACAGCACCGATAAGTGCAACGATTTCAAGTTTTTTCAGCCTCTTCCCGAAAAGAATTTCGAGAAGTGTCAATCCCATATAAATCATAATGAGCATTGCAACAGCCGAAATAACTCGGCGGCTTGCATTATAATCATAAACGGTATTATATTCATTGACATTGTATCCGATATCACGAAGCTTGTCTATCGCCATTTTTGTAGCGGTGTTTGTTTTATCACTCTTGACGCTGAATGTGTCAACACTGCTTGAAAGCTGATTTATAACTACAAGGCGGATATTTCTGTCAACAACGGAATTTATAATCTGATGATATCTTGTTTCCTCAAGCGGAGGATTGTTGAAATCTACAGTTTCATAGCTGCGCAGCACCTTTCCGTCCGCTGCTTCCACAAAACGCTCGTAACCGATAGGCTTCTGATTTGAAAGCTGGTCCTGATTTTCTGTAACGACAACATACAGACCTTTTGATTTTATAAGATTTTCTATAGCCTTCACGTTATTCTGTGCGGCTACAGTCTTATCTTCGTTATTATAGTTTTCTTTAAGATTCAAAAAGCGGATATTGTACTTTTCAATAAGATTATTTATATGCTTTACATATTCTGTATTTGTAAATCCGCCAACCATCATAGAAAGAACAATATCGAAGCCTTCATAATGTGCCTTCGCGATTTTAGATTCATCAAAACCGGTTGTGACTTTCCATGCATCAACTACGCCTTCGTAAAGAATATATACATCTGCGCCGAGAGGTGTTTCTTTCTTAACAAACTCCTTGTCTGAATATTTGGACGGAATCCACTTTTCAAGATATTCCTTTGCCTCGGGACGCTTGGTGATAAGAACATAGCTGTCGTTGTGGATTTTGTTGTCTCCTTCAAACTGCTTTATTATCTCTTCACTTTCGTCGTCGTATTTATGGCAAAGAACATTATATTTAATACCCGTTACATAACCTGCACTGATAAGAGAGTTGATGCTCTCCTCCGCGATAAGAAGTGTATTAACTCCCATTCCCTTGTTTTGACTGAGAGTTGCATGAAACTCTTCATCGCTGAGCACCATTTCTGCATTGTTGTAGTTAAGTGCAAAAATGACATCGTTATTCTTGCTCTCGTTTTTAACACGTTGGGAAACTGCAGGCAAAAGCATTGCTACAAGGATAAGCATTATCAATATACGGATTATAATATTCTTTTTACTCATTTTCTACCTCCTGAGCGTTTTTTCCCTTGAGAATTATTTTTACAATGCCCGTCTTCCAAAGCGATATGCAGTAAACAAGACCGCAAAGTGAGAGAGGAATAAGGAACATAATTTTATCATTCACAAATTCGGGTGATACTTCCCTGAATACAAAAAATATCACAAGAGCAACTATTCCGGATACGATTATTTTTACAATGTTTCTTATAAACTCTTTATCTATATAGTTTCCCGTAACCTTCCTAATTGCAAGCGCAATATTCACTGCATAGAGGGTAAATAAAACTGTCGTTGTCGATGCAATTGCAATAACGCCGTAAGGCGACACAAACATATTGATAACGGGTTTTAATAAAATCACCAAAACTGTACCGATAACAGTGTAGGAGTAGCGGTTGTCAAGATAGAGTATCTTGTTGAAGAGCTCCTGACAAACATAGCCGAATGCGCCGAGGGTATATATGGCAAAGAGGACACCCGTAGTCTTTGCAAGTTCTGCTGTAAATTCGCCACGCTCGTAAAGAAGGGCGATAACATTTTCGCCGAAGCAACTTGTTACCAAAATAAAAGGCACGAAGATTGCGAGCATAATTATTATCATATTCTGCAGCAGTTTTTTTACATAGTCTATATTTCCCTCTTCATAGTTTTTACTGATTGACGGGAATACCACGTTACTCATCGCGACTACGAAAACGCTTGCTATTGTGATAAAAAGGTTTGACGCATAATTGATTGTTGATGCAACGCCACTTTCACCGCTTACGAAAGCCTTGTCAATCATAAACGAAACCTGAAACATCATATTGGAAATGAATATCCAGAGGATTTCGCTGTTTTTCCCGCTTTTCACCGCTTTCTGTTCCTGTTTTACGATGAGGCGGTAACCCTTTTTGTAAAACGAAGGAAGCTGAATTACTATATGCAAGAACCAACCGATGGTCGTCACAATACCGACTGTTACAATGTCAACATTCGGAACAAAAAGCGATGCGATTATAACAACATTGAACGGAAGGCTCATTATTGAGCTGATGAAAAATACTTTGTTATTCTGGAGTACCCCCGAAATGATATATGCGATAAGCACAAACCACAGTGACGGGAGCATTATATACATAAGTTTTACTGCAAGATTAAAATCTGCGCCCTCAACTCCGGGAAGAAGAATTCTTACTATCGGGCCCGATAAAAGATATAAAATCGCTGTTGCAACAAGAGTTACAATTGTTGTCTTTCCGATAAAAGAAGAGACATATGCGCGTTTTTGTGATTCCTCTGCATTCTCCTCTTTATTGAGGTTTTTTATAACAAGTGTTGAAAGTGCAACGCCAATACCTGTAAAAATCAGGTTAACCAGTCCGAAAACCTGAAAATAGATATCGGTATATACACTTGCACCGAAAACCGATGCAAATACTATATCGCGGAAAAAGCCAATTCCCTTGGCTAAAAATATTCCCATTACGACCATAATATATGCCATTGAATTCACCTGCTGCACCTCTCTTTCTTTGCACACAAATATACATAATATATTATATATTATTTTAATATAATAGTCAAGATTTCATAGGGCCTTGATGCTTGATAATTTTTCTTTTTTATGGTACACTCTTAGCAGGAGGAGGTGTTTCTTTTGGACAGAGTAATACTGCATTGTGACTGCAACTCGTTTTTCGCGTCGGTTGAGAGTGCAATTAACCCTAAGTTAAAAGATGTCCCCATGGCAGTAGGCGGCAGTGTAGAGGCGAGACACGGAATAATACTTGCAAAGAATGAACTTGCGAAAGAGTATAATGTGCAGACGGCAGAGACGATATATTCTGCCAGAAGAAAGTGCCCCGACCTTGTGATTGTGCCGCCGCATCACGATTTGTACGAAAAGTACAGCGAAAGGGTCAATGCCATATATTACGAATACACCGATCAGGTGGAAAAATTCGGTATTGACGAAAGTTGGCTTGATGTTACGGGCTCGCTAAAACTTTTTGGCAGCGGAGAGGAAATTGCAGATACTCTGCGCAGAAGAATACAAGAAGAAATCGGTATTACGATTTCGGTGGGAGTGTCTTTTAACAAAGTTTTTGCAAAGCTCGGCAGCGATTACAAAAAGCCCGATGCCACAACCGTTATTTCAAGAGAAAATTATAAGAATATCGTCTATCCCCTGCCCGTGGGCGATTTGCTTTTTGTAGGAAAAAGAACAAAAGAGGCTCTTTCCAGAATCGGCATAAAAACAATAGGCGACCTTGCCGAGAGTGATGGTGAAAGAATAAAAAAGCTCCTTGGCAAAACGGGAGAAACTATCTACAGATACGCACGCGGAGAAGATAATTCGCCCGTTGACCCGCATTCGCACGATGAGGTTAAGTCTGTTGGAAACGGAATGACTTTCAAAAGAGATTTGTGCGGAGAAAAGGATATTCTGTGCGGAATAGCACACCTCAGCGAAAGTATTGCCGTAAGAATGAGGCAAAAAGGCGTAAAATGCAGTGTCGTTCAGGTTACGATTAAGGACCCTGATTTGATTTCAATTCAGAGGCAGGAAAAACTGTCATCCCCTACTAATCTGGCGAAAGATATTACCGATAAGGCGATGGAGATTATGCGTCACAGCTGGAATATGAAAAAGCCAATCCGTATGCTGACAGTGACAGGCAGCGGAATTGTCAGCGAGGATGCCGCTGAGCAGATAAGCTTTTTTGACACGGAAAAAGATACAAGGCGCGAGGACCTTGAAAAAGCACTCGACAAAATCCGCGAGAAGTATGGCAAGGATGCCGTTATCAGCGCAAATGTAATAAATAATGATTTAGGAATATAAAAAGAGGTGTAAAGCGGAGTTTGCCGCTTTACACCTCTTTTTTGTTAAAGTATTCAAATATATTCTGTGCATCCTTTTGACCGATGCCCTTTACCGTAGTAAGTTCATCGACAGATGCAGTTTTGATTTTTGCTATGCTCTTGAAGTGCTTTAAAAGGGCAATTCGCTTTTGTTTGCCTATACCCTCGACCTTCTCAAGTTCGCTTTCAACAGTGTTTTTACGATGTAAATTACGGTGATATTCAATCGCAAAGCGATGTACTTCCTCCTGAATGCTCGCTACAAGGTTATACACAGAACTTACGGGGTTTAAGTACACTTCCCCGTCCTCGCCAAGAAGCGCACGGGTGCGGTGCTTATCGTCCTTAACCATACCGAAAACGGGGACATCTGCCCCTATTTCGTCAAAGAGTGCACAAATTGTACTGAGTTGTCCTTTTCCGCCGTCAAGCAGTATAAGGTCGGGAAGGCGCGAAAATTTTCCGTCTCCCTCACGCGATTCGTGGGTAAATCTGCGATAAATTATCTCGCGCAATGATGCAGTATCATTTGCACCCTCTACGGTTTTAATTTTAAAACGGCGGTACTCTTTTTTACTGGGTTTACCGTTTTCAAAAACAATCATTGATGCAACGCTGTCGCTTCCCCCCGTATGCGATATGTCGTATGATTCTATGCGGTCAGGGATTACGTCGAGTTTCAGAAGCTCAGCAAGTTCTGCAACCGACGCCTGTATCAGCTTTTCACGTACCTTGGTTGTTTTATAGTTTTCTATGTTTTTAAGCGCGTTGTTATACGCCATTTCAACTGTTCTTTTACTATCGCCGCGCACGGGCACTTTTATATATGCCCTCTTCCCTCTTTTTTGAGACAGATATTCCTCAAGCGCCGTTATATTCTCGACTCTATGCGAGAGCAAAATAGTTTCGGGGATAAAATTGTCGCGGCTGTAAAAACGGGGCAGAAACTCTGTTAAAAGAGCCTCTTCTTCGTGATTTACGGCGTCTGACAAATCAAAACTGTCGCGCCCGATAAGTCTGCCTGCACGGATATAAAAAACCTCTGCCGAAGAAAGCGAATCTGCTGATGCTACTGCGATGACATCAACATCGCCGCCGCTCTCTGTAATTACTTTCTGCGTTTCGCCGAGTCTCTTTACTGACGCAATTCGGTCACGCAGGAGTGCGGCGCGTTCAAACTCAAGATTCTGTGATGCTTCGCGCATCTCTTCCTCTAAATTCAAAAGCACATCTTCGTCCTTTCCATCAAGAAAACGGATGATATTTTTATAAATCTTTTTATATTCGTCGGGATTGGTATTTCCCTGACAAATTCCGCTGCAACGGCCCATTCGATAATAAAGGCAGGGTCTTTCTTTTTTTAAGTCTCGCGGAAACTGTTTCTTGCAATGCGGCAGCATAAAGATATTTTTGAGAAGCTCCATAGTTTCCTTTATCGAATAACCGCTGGGGTACGGCCCGAAATATCTTGCCCCGTCATTTTCAATTTTGCGGACATAAAGCATTCGGGGATATTCTTCATTTATCGTGATTTTAATATACGGATAATGCTTGTCGTCCTTCAAAAGTATGTTGTAGCGCGGTTTATTTTCCTTGATAAGATTCGACTCAAGGACAAGCGCCTCCATCTCGCTGTCACAGATGATGTAGTCAAGGTCGCATATTTTTGAAACCATAACAGAGGTTTTTACGCTGTGATTAGCACCCTTTTGAAAATACTGCCTTACACGGGCGCGCAGGCTTTTTGCCTTACCGACATAGATAATTCTGCCTGTCGCGTCCTTCATAGTATATACGCCGGGTTTCTGCGGCAATTTATTAAGTTTTTCCGCTATAACCTCGTTCATAGAATCACCTTAGCCATTGGAGTATTATAATATAATTGTCGCTATTTCAAAATAGATAAGAAGCGAAATCGCATCTACGATTGTTGTAATAAACGGACTTGCCATAACTGCGGGGTCAAGCCCTATTTTATTGGCAACAAGCGGAAGCGTACATCCCACTATTTTTGCCACGATGACATCAAGTAAAAGAGTTATACAAATTACAAGTGCCACCATGGTTTCAAGATTGTCAAAAAGGATAAGTTTAGCCATATTTGCGACTGCAAGTGCTATTCCGCAAAGGATTGCAACGCGCATTTCCTTCCACAAAACCCTGAAAATATCGGAAAATTCAATTTCACCGATTGAAAGTCCTCGTATCACGGTAACGGAAGCCTGACTTCCGCAGTTACCGCCCGTACCCATCAGCATCGGTATTGATGCGACAAGTGCAATCTGGGCAGAAAGCGCATTTTCAAACTGAGTTATTATCATTCCCGTAAATGCCGCCGAAATCATAAGTATAAAAAGCCACGGAATACGGCTTTTGAAAATTTCAAGTACGCCCGTTTTAAGATATGGCTTTTCAAGGGGCATAATAGCACCCATTTTTTCGATATCTTCAGTTGTTTCTTCCTGCAATACATCAACTACGTCGTCGATTGTTACGATACCGACAAGTCGGTTTTCCTCATCAACTACGGGCATCGCAGAAAAGTCGTACTTCACAAAGTCAAGTGATACCTTTTCCCTGTCTTCTGTCGTGAGGGCAAAGATTGTATCCTCAGTCATAATATCTTTTATTACGGCATTTTCCTCTGCAAAAAGAAGTTGACGCATTGTCACAATACCGACAAGTTTTCTGTTGTTATCGGTCACATAACAGGTATTGATGGTTTCCTTGTCAACACCGGTCTTTCTGATGTGGTTTACGGCATTTCCGACAGTCATATCGGGGCGCAGACGCACATACTCGGTAGTCATAATACTTCCTGCGCTGTCTTCGGGGTATTTCAATATTTCGTTTATGAGCTTTCTTTTTTCGGGATCTGCCTGACGGAGTATTCTTTTTACTACGTTTGCAGGCATTTCTTCTACAAGGTCAACGGCATCATCGACATAAAGCTCGTCGACTACGGCTTTGAGTTCGCTGTCGCTGAAACTCTGGATAAGAAGAGCCTGACGGTCCTCTTCAATTTGCGCGAAAGTTTCTGCTGCAAGTTCTTTCGGAAGAAGGCGGAATATGAGCGGCATCTGTTCGTTTTTACATTCCTCGAGTACCGCCGCAATATCTGCCGCGTGCATGGTCTCCATCACATCACGCGCGGAGGTATACTTCTTGTTTTCGATAAGGTTCGCGAGCATTTCGCTGAGAATTTCCTGTTTTTTTTCTGTCATATCAATCCCTCTTTTCATTTTTTTTGAGGGACGAGGTTTATTCTCTGCGGCTACAAAAAACAGACGCAGAGATTTCTACTTCGTCCTGTTATGCCGTTATTCCCACCTGCGTCCATTTTCTCACCTCTTTTATAATATTTTACGGATATATTTCCGTGTTAATCCATTACATATATTTTTATATTATCGCTGATTTTATCATTCTTTATTGAATCAACAGTTAAGTATTCAAAGGAATTCTTTTTAACAGTTATCGGTTTATCCTTATATTCCTCAGGGGTCATATCCTTTTCTTCTGTAACCTCACCTGCTGTGAATTCCTTTACTTTAATATTATCGGTATATCCCGGAATGTAAAGATTAAGGTTGATTTCTTCCTCGGAAGTTCTTATGTAATACTCATCAACCTTTTTATTATACTCTACACTGTAGTTTTCGCTTTCAAGTATTTTAATACTTGTAAAATCTGTGTAAGCATCCAGAAAGCCCCATGCAGCTATTATCAAAAGCAAAAGAATTTTGAATATCCAGTTGCCTGTAATTTTCTTTAAGAAAATAGTTTCATACCAATCGGTACCCTTGTCAATAAATCCCCACACAGTTTTATTATAGTCTGCCTCATAAGCAGATTTATCTATTTTTTCTCCGCATATATTACAGAATTTATCCCCGTAATGAAGTTGTGATGAACATTTTTCACATATCATATTTACTCATTCTCCATTCACTCATAGCCATTCGGGCCATATTTCATATAAAGGTCGTACGTATCGCCTTTTATTCTGTCCATAAATACATCTTCGGCAATATAAACATTTTCTCCATCAGATACAAAGGTCATACGGAATCTTTCTCTTTCCACGGGGTTAGACGGAGTTTCATCACGCGGAGCTTTATCCTTCGAAAGAGCTATATAGTAGATACATTCCATTACATCAAAGCCCTCCTGATGCAGCTTCTTACCTATATCAGATTCGACTTTTTCACCGAATTTGAAAGAGTCCTGTTCAAAACCCTCTTTCAAATGCTGTGCTCCCTGCTCATCATATAGCCCGATGGGTATACTTTCAGTCAAAAGCTCATGCGCACCCTTAAAGCTGTATCCCTCAATATTATTTTCAGCATAAAGCTCGCTGAGGGGAAGTGTGTCGGACGGAATAGATAAATCCTCAAAAGCATAAACTGCGGCATCCCTGTGCAGTGTGTAACTGCTGAGGGCGTAATATGCCATATCTACATACCACTCCTGGTCTTCTGTCAGCTCCTGAGGCTCCTCATCAGGCTGAGCTATCGGTTGGCTGGTTTCTGTTGCGGGAAAGACATCAACTTTTTTTATGTATGGCGTGGAGTTTGTAATAACCGTTGTTCCCGTCGCAACCACCGTTACCGTCAAAATTACACCATAGAGATGCTGCAGCAAAAAGTCTTTTATTATTCCAAAAAGCTTTTCCTGTCCACCATCTAAGACCTCATTTTTGATTCGCTTCATCAAAAATGTTGCAAAAGGGCTGTGCTTTTCGACAACCTTATTACTGCATTCTTCACATTCTATAGCATTTTTCTTATTCGCCGCACCACAGGATGTACAATATCTTATCTCTTCCTCTATTCTTATGCTTTCCATTTGGAAATCCCCCTTTTATCCGTTTGTAAACCTGACTTACACAAGGTTCTTTATTTTTGATATTTATGCGATATGCGGGACAGACGATTCTTATTTCTCAGGGAGGGTGTTTTCCTGATTTTTGTATATCACAAATTTGCAGAATAAGAATTCCAAAACAAAATTTGAGAGCATCGTTACTGCGAGAATTACGTAGTCGTTGATGCCTGCTCCTTCTGCTATGTGTCCAAGCCAGGTGGAAAGCGGTGTAAACACTGCGTAAAATGCGAAAAGTTTTGCCATCGCAACGGGGATATTTGCCGCGGATTTAAAGGTATACTGTCTGTTAAGGGTGAAGTTCCAGATGATTGACAGTATAAGAGCTACCAAATAGGACGGCCAGTATATCCAACCGAAAACCTCGTTAAAAAGCGCAAATGAGCCAACCTGTATTATGCCTGCCGATGCAGAAAAAAGTGTAAATTTTATCATTTGAAGTATGGGTTCTTTTTTCATTTGAAATCTCCTATTTCTTTTTTAAAATCTTTCGCATTTTCTCTGTTATCATTTCTCTTCTTCTTTGTGTTTCTTCTTCATTTATAATATAAGCACCGTTTTCAAAAAGAATGACATCGCCTTCTTTTGCGTTTGGGATTTTATCTTTGGGAACATCAATCGTGCCACCTGTTTCCTTTTCCAAAACAGCAAATTCCCCTTCAAATCTGTCGATGATATATTTCATACTATACTTCCTTTTATGAATTATGCTGGGCAAATGTTTCGCTGAAAATATGACTTCCGTCATTCTTCTGGGTATCAGTATGGTAGTAAAGATAATTATGCTCTGCCGGAGTCATTGCCGCCTTTATAGACTTTATCCCCGGATTACATATCGGACCTGCAGGAAGTCCTGCGTACTTATAGGTATTGTATGGTGAATCGGATTCAAGGTCTTTATACAAGACTCTGTCAACATTATAAAGTCCATCAGAAATCGCATATACAACACTCGCATCTATCTGCAAAAGCATATTTATCTTAAGTCTGTTTTCAATAACACCGGAAATAAGAGTGCGTTCTTCGTCAAGTTTTGCTTCACGCTCGATAAGAGCAGCGCGGTTAATTGCTTCAGCCATGGTCATACCTTCGGGAAGATTTTGTTTTACAGTTTCGTACTGGACTTCAAATTCAGCAAGAAGCGTGTCTATAACATCATGCGCAGGCGTATCCAGAGCAAAGGCGTAGGTGCTGGGGAAAAGATAGCCCTGAAGTTTGTACTTGACATTTTCATTTTTGGGGATTTCTGAAATAAATTTATAATCAAATGTGCCTGTTGCAAGTTCGTTCAGAAAAGCCTCTGCCGAGCATATTCCCAAGTTTTCGCAACGGGCTGCAATCATTTCGGCGCTGTGTCCTTCCGGAATTGTGAGTTTTACACCTTCCTTATGCTCTACGGGACGGGAAAGAGTTTCGATTACATCGTCAATACACATTTTCTCGTAAAGAAGATATTTGCCGTAATTTAATTTTCCACGATGCTCGGAATTTCTCATTTTAAGCTTGAAGTTTATTTTGTAGTCAATAACTCCTTTTTCTTCAAGTAATTCTGCAATGAGGGATTCTGACGCTCCCTGTGGAATTTCAACAATTACCGGTTTGTCGGACGAGGTTGTGCGCGTGTATTCCAAAAACACCGAGAGCCCTGTCCAAGCCAGAATAACCACCATAATAAGAATTAAAATCAAAGCATATTTTTTCATTTTTATCCTCCGGACTCTTAAGCACACGGGAGCTGAACCCCGT
>CAYMHB010000026.1:0-24299 GCA_964390145.1 uncultured Oscillospiraceae bacterium | reverse complement strand
ATTGATAGTGATTTCTTTATTTTATTTAACAACATATCTTATAGCCAACTCCTTTTATAAAAATAATTTGTACTCTTGAGCCTATATATTTAAGAATTTTTTTAAGCCTTTCTACTGCGATAGATATAATACCTTCGTCACCGGGCAGAAGATTACATTTTTCAATCAACTTCTCCGGAGGAACTATAATTTCACTTCTTTTTATAAGACACTTTATTATAGCTGCCTCATTTGAGGATAATGTGATTTGCAACTCTCCCTTTGACAACTTTTGATTTGAAAGGTTAAGTAAAATATCTGCATAATATATTTCATTATGATTTTCTTCTTTGTTGTTGCGTCTTGTTAAGGCTCTCATTCGTGCTGTCAGCTCGTTCATATTAAACGGCTTTTGAAGATAATCGTCTGCACCTAATTCCAAGCCCTCAATTTTATCTGTTATATCATCTTTTGCTGTAATAAGAATAACAGGAGTTTCCCGTCCTTCCTTTCGCAGATTTTTAAGAACATCATATCCGTTCATCTGCGGCATCATAATATCAAGAAGAATAATATCGTATTCATTTGATAAAGCTTTGCGAAGCCCCGATTTCCCATCATAGGCTGAATCAACCTCATAATTCTGATTTTCCAAAATCTTCTTTATGGTATTGCTTAAATCTACTGCATCATCAATTATAAGAACCTTCAATTTATCACCTGATTTCATTGCTGAATTTCTACATAATGCCTTTAGTTTAATTTGAGTATAAATGTTCAAAGTTAAATCAAGGTTAATATTCGCAAAAAAATTGAGCCACCGAAAAATTATCGATGGCTCCGAACCCATTCGAGCAATAGTTTTCTTGCAAGTATAAACAAGCTCTTATTAACCGATGGAATATCTCTGTATATCGGGTCTTTCATATATTCGACATCAGGATTAAATGAAGGATTGACAGATTGATATGATGGATATGATTATTTTTTCATTTTGACATACCTCCTGCATAAACTAAGTCCTCAAAACAAATTCTTCTGCCGTATTTTCTGATGTTATATACTTTATCATCGGGTGGAATGTAGTAATCGCCGCTTCTTACCTCGCAATGCCCGTATTTCTACTTAGTGTCCTTAATTGCAGGTGCTTTTTGTTTATTTTTCCCCTAAAAAAATGATATTATATCTTGAAAAGTGCCTCGAGTTGTTGTATAATGACAAAAATACTATAAATTTTATTATGGGGGAGATATAACCATGGCATATTATTTTAACGAACCTTCACGTACATTCAGCGAATACCTGCTCGTTCCCGGATATACAGGACCCGACTGTATTCCTTCGAATGTCAGCCTTAAGACACCTCTTGTAAAGTTCAAGAAGGGCGAAACACCTAAGTACAGCCTTAATATTCCTATGGTGTCTGCTATCATGCAGTCTGTATCAAACGATACTATGGCTATCGCACTTGCAAAGGAAGGCGGTATCTCCTTCATCTACGGTTCTCAGTCTATCGAGAATGAGGCGGCTATGGTCGCTCGTGTAAAGGGCTACAAGGCAGGCTTTGTTGTATCTGACAGCAACCTTAAACCCGACGATACATTGGCTGATGTTCTGGCTCTTTTCGAACAGACAGGACACAACACAATGGCAGTTACCGAAGACGGCACCGCAACAGGCGTTCTTCTCGGCGTTGTTACAAGCCGTGACTACCGTGTCAGCAGAATGACAACCGATATTAAAGTTCGAGATTTTATGACTCCCTTTGATAAACTTATCTGCGCTCCCGAAAACACAACTCTTAAGGAAGCAAACGATATCATCTGGGAACATAAACTTAACTCTCTTCCCATCATAAATTCTAAAAATGAACTCAAGTACTTCGTATTCAGAAAAGACTACTCAACTCACAAGAGCAATCCTAACGAAGTTCTCGATGATAAGAAGCGTTACCTCGTAGGTGCAGGTATCAACACACTTGACTACGAAAAGCGCGTTCCCGCACTTGTTGAGGCAGGTGCCGACGTTCTTTGTATCGACTCTTCAGAAGGTTATACCGCTTGGCAGGCAAAGACAATTGCATTCATCCGTGAAAAATACGGCGACGATGTAAAGGTTGGCGCAGGTAACGTAGTTGACCGCGACGGCTTTATGTTCCTTGCAGAAGCAGGTGCAGACTTTATCAAGGTTGGAATCGGCGGAGGCTCAATCTGTATCACCCGTGAGACAAAGGGTATCGGTCGCGGACAGGCTACTGCAGTTATTGAAGTTGCAGCGGCACGTGACGAATACTTTGAAAAGACAGGTATCTATATCCCGATCTGCTCAGACGGCGGTATCGTACACGATTATCATATGACACTTGCGCTTGCAATGGGTGCTGATTTCCTTATGCTCGGAAGATATTTCGCACGCTTTGACGAAAGCCCCACTCCCAAGCTTAACATTAACGGAACTTATGTTAAGGAATACTGGGGCGAAGGCAGTAACCGTGCCCGTAACTGGCAGCGTTACGACCTCGGCGGCAAGACAAAACTTTCCTTCGAAGAAGGCGTTGACTCATACGTTGTATATGCAGGTTCGCTTCAGGACAATGTTGCAAAGAGTCTTTACAAGGTGGCATCCACAATGTGTAACTGCGGTGTTCTGACAATCCCCGAACTTCAGAAAAATGCCAAGATTACACTCGTTTCAGCAACAAGTATCGTTGAAGGCGGATACCACGACGTAACGCTTAAATCAAGTGTTGGAAAGGATTGATTTTGATGTATAAATCAGACATTGAAATCGCACAGTCCGTAGAAATGAAACCAATCTCCGAGATTGCAAAAACTGCGGGCGTTGACGAAAAATATCTCGAATACTATGGAAAATATAAGGCGAAAATTGACCTTTCAATTCTTAAAGATAAAGATTACAAGGACGGAAAACTCATCCTTGTAACTGCAATCAACCCCACCCCCGCGGGCGAGGGAAAGACAACTACGACAATCGGTCTTGCAGACGGTATGCGTAAAATCGGCAAGAATGTGCTCGTGGCACTTCGCGAACCCTCTCTCGGCCCCGTTTTCGGTGTCAAGGGCGGCGCGGCAGGCGGTGGCTATGCACAGGTTGTTCCCATGGAGGATATCAACCTCCACTTTACAGGTGACTTCCACGCAATCGGCGCGGCAAACAATCTTCTTGCAGCTATGCTTGACAACCACATCTATCAGGGAAATTCCCTTAACATTGACCCCAGAAGAATTGTCTGGAAAAGATGTGTTGATATGAACGACCGTCAACTTCGTTTTGTGACTGACGGTCTCGGCGGAAGAGTAAACGGCGTTCCGCGTGAAGACGGTTATGATATCACCGTTGCATCAGAAATTATGGCAATCCTTTGCCTTGCAAATTCTATCACAGACCTTAAAGAGCGTCTTGGCAGAATTATCGTAGGCTACACCTACGACGAAAAACCCGTTACTGCGGCAGACCTCAAGGCACACGGTGCTATGACTGCACTTCTCAAAGATGCGATAAAGCCTAACCTTGTGCAGACACTCGAGGGTACACCTGCATTCGTGCACGGCGGGCCCTTTGCAAATATCGCGCACGGCTGTAACAGTGTAACTGCAACAAAACTCGCGATGAAACTTGGCGATTACGCAGTTACCGAGGCAGGCTTTGGCGCAGACCTCGGTGCAGAAAAATTCCTCGACATCAAGTGCCGAATGGCAGGACTTAAGCCCTCTGCAGTAGTTATTGTTGCAACAATCCGCGCACTCAAGATGCACGGCGGTATGGCAAAAACAGAGCTTAATGAAGAAAACACCGAGGCACTTCTTCGCGGTATTCCCAATCTTCTCCGTCATGTTTCAAACATCAAGGATGTTTACAAGCTTCCCTCCGTGGTGGCTATCAATAAATTCCCCACCGACACCGACCGCGAAGTTCAGGTAATTATCGACGAGTGCAAAAAACTCGGTGTAAATGTTGTTCTTTCCGACGTATGGGCGAAGGGCGGAGAAGGCGGAATTGAACTTGCGAAAGAAGTTGTGCGCCTTTGCGAAGAAGAAAACGACTTTACCTTCTGCTACGAGGATAACCTTTCAATCGAGGAAAAGATTGAATCAATCGTAAAGAAAATCTACGGCGGTAATGGAATAATTCTTGAAAAGAATGCACTGAAACAGCTTAAAACACTTACTGACCTCGGTTTTTCAAATATGCCCGTATGTATGGCAAAAACACAGTACAGTTTTTCCGACGATATGACAAAACTAGGTGCACCCGAGAACTTTACGGTTACAATCCGTAACCTTAAAGTAAGTGCAGGCGCGGGCTTTATAGTAGCGCTTACAGGCGAGATTATGACGATGCCCGGACTCCCAAAAGTTCCTGCGGCAGAAAAAATCGACGTTGACGCAGACGGAAAAATTACAGGCTTGTTTTAAAAGAATAAAAGGCTATGTGAATTTCACATAGCCTTTTTTATATCACTTTTCTCAAACACTTTTATAAGCATAATTCCAAGAGCAATTCCTACAACACCCTGAACTGCATTGGCAGGGATGTTTACTGCCGAAGCAATAAACCCATACAAAAATCCTTCAAATATGTAGTAACCGCCAACCATTACAATTTCGGCAAGGATACCGCTGACAAGGCGTGAGGTGAGCGACTTTTTCTTTATTACTCTTGCACCGCAGCAGCAAGCAAGCGCCATAACACCTTTTATTAAAAAGGTTACAGGTGCGTATATTACATATCCTGAAAAAATATCGGCAAGCGCGCTGCCCACACCTGCGGAAAGAAACGCATAAAGGGGGGAGAGAACCCATCCCGAAAGAAGCACCACGCAATCGCCAAGGTTAACATAACCTTTCAGCGGAGACGGAATTTTAATAAGCATCGTCGCAACGCAGACAAGCGAGGCAAGAAGCGACGACAGTACAATCTTTTGTGTTTTGTTTTTCACATCTATCAACCCCTCTACGGCATTTTACACCTCTGCAGATAATTCTTCAAGGGTTTTCCATAAAAAACTTTACAAATAGAAAAAACAGTAGTATTATAATTGCGTATTGTATCTCCGTCAGGAGAATAATAACAAGGAGGAATTTAATATGGAAAGAAAAGAAAATGTAAGGAAAATTGTAGTCACAGCTATGTTGATTGCCATCATTGTTGTAATACAATCGATGTTAAGCGGATTGAATATTGCGGGATTCCCAATAACACTCACGCTTGTGCCAATCATCATCGGAGCAACAATGTTAGGTCCAACAACAGGTGCTGTTCTTGGCGGAGCTTTTGGAGTAGTTGTTTGCGTAGGTGTAATTTCAGGTGCTGATGTGCTTGGAAATTTGATGTTTCAAGAAAACCCTGTGCTTACCCTGCTTGTGTGCATGCTTAAAGGCATATTGGCAGGATATATATCGGGATTGGTGTTTTCATTCTTCAAAAAACGCAGCAAAGATACAGTTGGAATATTCGCGGCAGCAATCTTGTGTCCTATTGTAAACACAGCTACATTACTTATTGCAATGGTGGCTTTCTTTAATAGTGTTGTTGAAAAGTTCGCATTGGCTAACGGCTTCCATTCGGCAATGAATTTGATTTTGTCAGGAATTTTGCTGATGAACTTCCTGCCTGAACTTTTGGTTAATATAATAGTATCTCCGTCAGTAGGGAAAGTTTTATCAAAGATAAAGAGATAACAAGGAAAGATAATTATGATTTTAGTTATAGATATCGGTAATACAAATATCGTTGCAGGTTGTGTCGAGGGGAAGAATATTCTTTTCCGCGAGCGTCTCTCAACCGCGCACCACGCAACAAAACTTGAATATAGTGTGCTTTTTAAAACCGCGTTTGAAATGCACGGCATTGATTACAAAAAAATAGAGGGCGCAATAATATCGTCAGTTGTTCCGACAATCACAAAAGTTGTCCGAGAAGCAATTGAAAACCTGTGCCCGATTGATGTAATGATTGTCGGCCCTGGCGTAAAAACAGGAATAAGCATAGTTATTGATAACCCTGCACAACTCGGCAGCGACCTTGTCGTTGATGCCGTTGCCAGCGTTGAGGAATACAGCGTTCCGCAGATAGTAATCGATATGGGAACTGCAACAACAATTTCCGCAATTGATGGAAAAAAGCAATTCCTCGGCGGCGCAATTCTTCCCGGTGTGGCAGTATCGCATGACGCACTTGTGGGTCGTACGGCACAACTTCCCAAGGTCGCATTTGAAAAGCCCAAGAAAATTATCGGCAGTAACACCGTTGACTCTATCAAAAGCGGTATTATGTATGGTAACGCAGGCGCGATAGAGGGAATAGTAAACAGGTTTGAGGAAGAAATCGGCGAGAAATGTACAGTCATCGCAACAGGCGGTCTTTCCAAGGCAATCGTACCTCTTTGCAAGCGTGATATTATAGTTGATGAGGATTTGCTCCTTAAGGGCTTGATGCTCATTTATGAGAAAAACAAATAAGCGTAAAATTAAAACGGAATTCACACGAGGTGTGAATTCCGTTTATTTTTTATACTGTTATTTAATTAAGTATCAAAAGAAGAGAATGTACTATCGTACATTCTCTAGTTTTAAGCAATCAATAAACTTATGCTAATTTAGCAAGTGCCTTAGCGAGCTGGCTCTTCTTACGGCTAACTGTGTTCTTGTGGTAAACACCCTTAGCTACTGCCTGGTCAAGCTTCTTTACGCAAACTGTGTAAAGTTCGTTTGCTGCGTCCTTATTGCCTTCGCTAACTGCTGCTTCAAACTTCTTAAGTTCAGTCTTGATAGCGGATTTAACCATACGATTTTCAAGAGTCTTCTTTTCGATAATGAGAACTCTCTTCTTAGCTGATTTAATGTTAGGCATTATATTTTCACCTCCAAAACATCATGAAACAAATGGATTATAGCATATATTATTTCAAAATGCAAGTTTTTTTTAACAAAATAATTATTTTTTTCTATTTAACCGAAAGCGAGTAATCCAAATCGTATTTTTCCGCAAAACCCTCGGTAGTAATAACGCTGCCGTCGTCCTTTATTATAATAGCATCGGTATTGGTAAATTTAGTGCATAGCGAGAGAGCGTCCTCGCCCAGAATGTATATTGATGTCGAAAGTGCATCTGCAAATACTGAACGGGGAGATACAACCGTTACCGATGCGATACCGCTGTCGGCACTTTTTCCCGTTCGCGGGTCGATTATGTGATGATACCTTTCTCCCTCATACTCAAAATATCTCTGATACGCACCGCTTGTAACGGCACTCTTGTTTTTTACGGTCATTACCGCGAAAATCTCTTCAGGTTTTTTAGGGTCACGTATCCCGACAGTATGCTCGCCGATAATCACGATATTTCCCCCGAGGTCAATTATGGCATCATCAATGCCTTTTTCTTTAAAAAATTCCGCAATCTTGTCCGCGATATACCCCTTTGCAACGGCGCCCATATCAAGCTGTGCACCGCCGAGAGAAAACGGCTCCAGGGTAATTTTTTCATAACCTACATTTTCCTGCGCTTCTTTTATTTCGCCCTCAGACGGGGGAGATGTCCTTTCCTTTATATTCCACAAATCCGCAAGCGGAGCTACGGTAATATCAAACGCTCCGTCTGTAAAATCAGACATAGTAAGCGAAAATTCAATAACATTTTTCAGTTTCTGCGAGGGAGTGGTAAGTGTGCCGTTATTTATTTTATAAAGTTCACTCTTCTCATTTGTTCTGCTGAATATCAGTTCATAATCCTGACACAGGGAAAGTGCATCCGAAATTTCTTTTTGATATTTTTCATCTGCAGTAATGGTGATAACTGTGTCGAAAGCAAAACTCTGCTTTGTAACATTACTGTCACCGCACGAAGTAAGTGTGAGGGAGAGCGCGATAATAATCAAAAGGGTTAAAAACTTTTTCATTTTACAGCCCCCTTTTGATATCATCCATAAGAGCGACAATCTTCTCGCGCAGCTTGTCCTCGTCACCATTGTTTTCAATTATAACAGCTTTTTTTGAATAATCTTTCTGACTGTTCATTCTTTTAAGAGCTGTTTCACGGTCAATCCCGTCGCGCGCCAAAATTCTTTTAAGGCGTACATCCTCATCCGCGACGGTCACAGCCATAATATCACACTTTTCATCGGCACCGCTTGACTGGAGCTCCGACCCGTCAATAAGGCATATGTCACAACCTGAATTTTCGCAAAGCGCAAAGCTCCTTTCAAGTATTGCACCGTGAACAATGCCGTTAAGTAGTTTAAGCTTTTCGCCATCCTCAAAAACGACTTTGCCGAGCGCCTTTCTGTCAATATCACCGTTTCCGTCAAGAATGTCTGCCGAGAAAGTGTTGACAAGTGCTTTTTTTACATCGCTGTCAAAAAGCACTTCGTGAGCAACCTTGTCGCAATCAACACAGAAAACGCCCAACTCTTCAAATATTTTCGCGGCACTTGATTTGCCGCTGCCTGTTCTGCCTGTAAGGCCTATCAGCATTTTCATAAAAACTATCCTCTCGGATTATTTGGTTTCGTACCAACTCTTGCCGATTTTCACGTCGGCGCGCAACGGTACGGAAAGACTAGTTGCATTTTCCATTTCTTCCTTTAATATCTGCGCCGCTTTTTCGGCATCCTTTTCGGGAACCTCACAAATCAGTTCATCGTGTACCTGAAGGATAAGACGGGCGTCGGGACATTTTCCCCAAAGGGCATCGTAAACCTTTATCATGGCAATTTTTATGATGTCCGCCGCCGTTCCCTGAATGGGCGCATTCATAGCAACTCTCTCGCCGAATGAACGAAGATTGAAATTACTTGCCGCAAGCTCGGGGATATATCTTCTTCTGCCGAAAACGGTAGTGACATAACCTGACTTCTTGGCGTTTTCAATCGTTTCTTCCATATATTTTCTCACACCGCTGTAATGGGCAAAATAGCTTTCGATATATTCCTTTGCTTCTTTGCGCGAGATTTTAAGCTCGCCTGCAAGCGAGAACTCACTCTGCCCGTAGATTATGCCGAAATTAACCGTCTTTGCTCGCGAACGCATATCGTCGGTCACAAGGAAATCGGGAACCTTAAACACCTGCGATGCCGTTATCGTATGAATATCCGCATCGGTATTGAACGCCTCCTGCATAACGGCATCATCTGCCATATGAGCAAGCACCCTGAGTTCAATCTGCGAATAATCGGCACCGACTAAAAGATGTCCGTCCTTTGCAACGAACATTTTTCTTATTTCGCGGCCTATTTCCGTGCGGACGGGAATATTCTGCAGATTCGGTTCGGTAGAGCTTATTCTGCCCGTTGCCGTAACCGTCTGATTAAGGGTTGAACGGATTCTGCCCTCGTCATCAAGCAGAGGTAAAAACGCATCCGCATAAGTAGATTTTAACTTTGCCAGATGGCGGTACTCGATAATACAATCAATTATCTCGTGCTTGCCGCGAAGCTTTTCAAGTACGGACGAATCGGTGGAATAACCCGTCTTTGTCTTTTTTACCACGGGCAGTCCCATATCTTCAAAAAGCAGTTTTCCAAGCTGCTTGGGAGAATTTATATTTACCTCTCCGCCTGCCATAAAGTATATTGCGCCCTCAAGTGCCGCAATCCTTTCGCCAAGCATTTTGCCGAATTTTGAAAGTTCATCGCGGTCAATCTTAAATCCCGAAACTTCCATATTGTAAAGAACCTCGGAAAGAGGAAGTTCAATTTCCTCAAGAAGGGAAATCTGACCTCGTTCTTTCAAAACTGCAAGTTGCTTTTCTGAAAGAGCCTTCATCGACACTGCCGACGGAGAAAGGGAGTAGGACATAAAAATCTCGTCAATATTGTAATCACTTCTTGACGGGTCAATGATATATGCCGCAATCGCGCTGTCATAAAAATTACCTGTAAGAGCAATCCCCATTTCATCAAGTGCATGACGTGTCTTTTTATATTCATGGGTATATTTCTTTATATCCTTGTTTTCAAAAACTTCACGCAATTCTTCGGCATTTGTAACACATTCTTTTCCGCCCTGCGCAAAATGAACACCGTCTTCTTTTATAATAAAGGAAAATTCTTTTTCACTTTTTGCCTTTTCAATATCTTCCTCGCTTGCAGAAGAAACCTTAATTTCTGCAAAAGTTTCTTCGGGCGCGGTGCAAAGACGCTGTGAAATCTTTTTTAGTTCAAGCTCTTCCAGTTTGTTATAGAGCGCGTCATTGTCCGCTTCCTTATATAAAGCATCATCGATTGCAAATTCAATCGGCACATTCTTGTCAATGGTACACAACTTATGACAAAGGTACGCGTCGTCTTTCCCTGCAAGAAGCTTTTCACGCGCCGCCTTTTTGATATGCTCGCTCTCAATATCTTCGTAAATGCCGTCAAGGGAATGAAATCTTGCCAGAAGGTCAAACGCCGTCTTTTCGCCAATACCTTTTACACCTGGGATGTTGTCAGACGAATCGCCCATCAGCGCCTTAACGCTGATAAATTCTTCGGGAGTTACGCCGTACTTTGCAAAAACACCGTCATCGTCAAGCTCCTCGGTAGTGGTCTGACCCATACGGGTAGTGGTCAAAAGTACGCTTGTGTTCTTGCTTGCAAGCTGCAAATCATCCTTGTCGCCCGTCACGATATAACATTTTGTGCCCTGCTCGTCACAAATTCTGCTGACAGTACCGATAATATCGTCTGCCTCATACCCTTCAAGCGAAAGCTGAAGAATATTCATCGCAGAAAGAACCTCTTTAAGATGAGGCATCTGCTCGGCAAGGTCATCAGGCATACCCTTGCGCTGTGCCTTGTATGCTTCGTACATCTTATGACGGAAGGTGGGCGCCTTCAAATCAAAAGCCACGCAGATATGGCTCGGCTCATACTCGTCAATATATTTAAGCATAATATTCATAAACCCGTAAATTGCATTTGTCGGGATTCCCGTCTTTGTAGAAAGCGGTCTTACCCCGTAATACGCGCGGTTAACTATGCTGTTGCCGTCGATTATAATAAGGTTTTTCATTTTAATTCCCCTTAAAAAAGTATCATATTTATTATACAATATTTACCCGAAAAAATCAAGCAAACTCCCCAATATCAAGGGCGTAAACCAACAAATTTGAAAAAAATAAAAAAAATACTTGCATTTTTGGTTTTTATCTGTTAGAATAACCTATGCACGTAAAAAAGTATGTAATTGTAAGAAATCTCTAAGGAGGGAAATAGATATGGCTAAATGTGATGTATGCGGTAAGGGTGTTACCTTTGGTATTAAGGTGAGCCACTCTCACAGAAGATCAAACCGTGCTTGGAAACCCAACATCAAAACTGTAAAGGCTGTTGTTAACGGTTCTCCCAAGACAATCCATGTTTGCTCTCGTTGCTTGAGAAGCGGAAAAGTTGTAAGAGCTATCTGATTTCTCTCGTATAAAATTGCAAATAAAAAAAGCCACTTGCGAAAGCAAGTGGCTTTTTGATTTTAGTTTTTATCAAACTTTGAAGTTAACTGATGTGTCACCCTGAAGGTCTGTACCAAATTCGTAATCCTTACCGGGAAGAATTGCGTTAAGAAGAATACCAACAAGTGCTGCTACTGCAAGACCTGAAAGGCTGATAGTGATTTTGCCCACAGGGATAACAATTGCACCTGCAGCTGAGAAGTTGATACCGATAGAAAGAACAAGGATAAGTGCAGCGATGATAACATTTCTTGAGTTTGTGAAGTCAACCTTGTTTTCAACAACATTTCTAACACCAACTGCAGAAATCATACCATAAAGAACGAGTGATACACCGCCAACTACGGGAGCGGGCATTGAGTTGATAAGAGCTGCAAACTTGGGAGAGAATGAGAAGAGTACTGCAAAGTATGCTGCAAGGCGGATAACCTTGGGATCAAATACTTTTGTAAGAGCAAGTACGCCCGTGTTCTCGCCATAAGTTGTGTTTGCAGGAGCGCCGAAGAGGGCTGCCATAGATGTTGCAAGACCATCACCGAGGAGTGTTCTATGAAGACCGGGATCTTCGATATAGTTCTTTTCAACAGTAGAGCTGATCGCGCAAATGTCACCGATGTGTTCGATGATTGTAGCAATAGCGATAGGAACGATGGCAACGATTGATGTAATCAGTACTGAAGCATCGGCGCCCTTTATAAGAGAAAACGCTGTGTTTTCCCAAACAACGGGAAGGCCAATCCAAGCTGCGTCCTTAACGGCTGTGAAATCAACGCAGTTTGTAACTGCAGCCACCGTATAAGAAACAACAACGCCCAGAAGAATGGGAACAATCTTAATCATGCCCTTACCCCAGATGTTGCAAACGATGATTGTGAGGATAGCAACGATAGCGAGCCACCAGTTACCTGCACAGTTATCAATAGCAGACTTTGAAAGGATAAGGCCGATTGCGATGATAATAGGACCTGTTACAATCGGAGGGAAGAAGCGCATAACCTTCTTTGCTCCGAATACCTTGAAGAGTATTGCGAGGAGTACATAGAGAAGACCTGCACATGCTACGCCAACGCCTGCATAAGCAGAGAAGTTCTCAAGTCCTGCATTCTTACATACTTCTGCAACAGCGAAATAACCGCCGAGGAATGCGAATGAGGAGCCAAGGAATGCGGGGACTTTACCCTTTGTAAGAAAGTGGAAGAGAAGTGTTCCGAGACCTGCAAAAAGAAGAGTCGCAGAAACGTCAAGACCTGTCAGAAGGGGTACGAGAACTGTTGCGCCGAACATAGCAAACATATGCTGAAGTCCGAGAACAATCATTTTGCCGCCACCGAGTTCACGAGCATCGTAGATGGGTCCTTCGATTTTTGTCTTTGTCTTTGCCAAACTAATCACTCCTAAAATATTAAATTTTGCCACAAGCACCACCGCTTGTGCTTTGTTATTTACATACTACCATATACTTGAATATTTGTAAAGAAAAATGTCGCAATATATATTAGGAAAAAACTATTTTTCGAAATATGAAAAAATACTTGACAAAAACGCCACTTCATTATATAATTACAAGGCATTTTTATACGAAATGCTATCCTTGCTCCGAGGTTATCGGGGCCAAAGTCCAAAAGGAGGTGTAGAAAATGGCTGAAATTATCAACAAGTATGAAACCATTTTTGTTCTTGACGCTGCGCTTGAGGAGGAGAAGATTACTGCTCTTTCTGAAAAGTTCCAGAAGCTTATCGCTGATAACGGAACAGTTGAAAGCGTTGATGTATGGGGTAAGAGAAAGCTTGCTTATCCTATCGATTTCAAGACAGAAGGTTACTATGTTCTTGTGAACTTCGCATCAAATCCTGAATTCCCCAAGGAACTTGAGAGAATTTACGGAATCACCGATGGTGTAATGCGTACTATCACAATCCGTAAGGAGGCGTAAAGAAATGCTTAACAAAGTTATTTTGATGGGCAGATTTACTCGCGACCCCGAACTTCGCAGCACACCGCAGGGAATCAGCACTTGTTCATTCTCTATTGCGGTAGACCGTAACTTCGTCCGCGCGGGCGAGGAGCGTAAGGCAGACTTCATCAACTGCGTTGCGTGGAGACAGACTGCGGAGTTTATTTCCAAGTACTTCAGAAAGGGCAGCATGGTTGCTCTTGAAGGAAGTCTTCAGACACGCTCTTGGGATGATCAGGACGGAAAGAAGCGTTACGCAACAGACGTTGTTGTAAGTCAGGTTTACTTTGCTGAAAGCAAGCGTGATTCACAGTCAACCGGTGATGAAGCTTACTCACAGGCTGTAGACTTCGGCACACTTCCCGAACCTATTTCTCCTATGGGTACAGATGATGATTTACCATTCTAAGATTAGGAGGTTTTAGCCATGATGGAAAAAGATAAGACAGAAAGACCTTTCAGAGCTAGAAAGGCAAAGAAGAAAGTTTGCCAGTTCTGTGTTGATAAGGTTACTGATATCGATTACAAAGACGTTGCAAAGCTTCGTCGTTATGTTTCAGAGAGAGCAAAGATTCTTCCCAGAAGAATCACAGGTACATGTGCTAAGCATCAGCGTCAGCTGACAATCGCTATCAAGCGTGCTCGTATCATTGCACTTCTTCCTTTCTCTGCTGAGTAAGTATAAAAGAGACCCTTTCGGAATAAATTGTTCCGAAAGGGTGTTTTTTATGCAGAAATATTTACTGATTCTTATATTTGTGCTGGGGATTGCATTGGGGGTGCATACTGTCACTCCTGAAAATACCGATGTGTTCTCACAGATTGTAAAAGATATGGGTTATGACGATGTGTCGGAAAAACCCTACGAGGTTGTAGAATTTACAATCCCCGAAACTTTCAATGATGTTTATGTGCGTTACAATAATCTTCTGAAAGAGGGCGGCTACGACCTTTCGGCATACAAGGGAAAAAAGTGTACACGCTATACATATCTTATCCCTTCGGCGGATGCCCGTGCAAATATAATTGTGCACAACGGGAAAATTATAGGGGGAGATATATCAGGGATAAGACTTGACGGTATAATGATTCCCATAAAAAGCAATAATGGTAATTGAAATAGGAAAAATTTTGTGATACAATAAAATAAATAACGAAAAATGGCAAAAAACATCAAACACATTTTGGAGGAAATTATGAAATACTCACAACAGTTTAAAGAAAAAAAGGAATTAGTGCAGTCAAAATCTGTAAGTGCCGGATTTGACGGTTTTATTGACTATATCATAAAACCTGTTAAAACACGCACAGACGAAACTACATGCACATATTACCCGACGATTGACCAGTTCGGCGAAAAAATAACCTCTCTGGCAGGAAGAAGCGGAAACGTGGAACTCGTTTTTGAAAAAACGGATTTCGGCGGATGCGGACCGCACTATATTAACGGCCTTGCAAATATGGGCGTTAACTGTACCTGCATCGGCGCTTTGGGATATCCCGAGGTAAATCCGATTTTCAATCTTCACGAAAATTGCAAAACAATAAGCGTGAGTGAGCCGGGATACTCATATCTTTTTGAGTTTGAAGACGGAAAAGTTATTATGAGTAATATAAAAGAAATCAGTCAGCTCACATGGAATGACCTCATTGAACGTGTCAGTATCGATGAACTGGTAGGGTATTTTGAAGATGCGGATATTATAACTCTTGTTAACTGGAGCTATCTGGTGCATTTCCACGAAATTTATGAAAAATTCCTTGAACTTGTAATGCCGAAACTTAAAAAGAAAGACAGAAAAGTTTATATAGACATCGCTGACTGTGCAAAACGCGGAGCGGAGGAAATAAAGGCTGCTCTTAAAATGTTTGGTAAATACAGTCAGTACGCACCTACATATCTCGGACTAAACAAGAGCGAGGCTATGGTAATGCACGGTGTATTGTGCGAGGGCGAATATGAAGGTTCTCTTTCAATAGCAAGAGCTATTAAGGAGTATTCAGGCATTGGCACGGTAGTAATTCATCCTGTAGACAGCTCTGCCGCGGTATTTGACGGCGGAGAAGTTGAAGTTCAGGGCGTTTTGTGCGAAAAGCCCAAGAAAACAACAGGTGGCGGAGATAACTTCAATTCAGGTTTCTGTGCAGGACTTCTGGCAGGACTTGATGTCAAGAGCTGTCTTATCAGCGGTATGACAACGTCTTATCTCTATGTTAAAAACGGCAAATGCAACAGTTTTGACGACATCTGCGAAGCGATGGAAATGTACGACGACAAAGTATAATAGAAAGGCCCGAAAGCAATTGCTTTCGGACCTTTTTTGTGATAGAATAGATTTAACAAGGTTAAATCTATTCAGCTAAATTCGCCTGATGGAGAACTAAATGTGCTTCGCACGCTAAATTACTTCGTAGCTAAATTGACCTGCGGTCAGCTAATAACGAATTTAATTTAGCTTTAAACGCAGTTCGAAATTTAGCTAAAAGCCCTCCTTGTGTAAAGGGGGGTGGCACGCGAAGCGTGACGGGAGGATTGTAAAAACAACAATCCCTCACCGCCTACGGCGGAGTTCCCTTTGCACAAGGGAGCCTCTGGAAAGTGGCATCTAAATCGTTCAGTCTTTATATATACGGCACAAAGGAGGGAAAACCATGCGTCTTGACAAATTCATATCGGACGGTGCAGCGATGACAAGAAGTGAGTCAAGAAACGCCATTAAAAAAGGGCGCGTAATGCGCGACGACGCGGTTGTAAAAGATATTGCTCTTACCGTTTCGGAGGATGAAATTCTTCTTCTTGACGGAAAGGAAATAGCCTACAAAAAATATGTGTATATTATGCTTCACAAACCGTCGGGCGTTGTCAGCGCAACCGAGGATAAACGGCAGAAAACCGTCCTCAATCTTCTGGATCCGTCCTACTCAAGATACGCACTTTTTCCTGTGGGCAGGCTTGATATCGATACAGAAGGATTCCTTCTTCTGACAAATGACGGTGCCCTTGCTCACAATATGCTTTCCCCAAACAAAGATGTGGGAAAAACATATTTTGTGCGCCTTGAAAAAGATATTACCGATGACGAAATCTCCCTTCTCGAAAGCGGCGTAGATATTGGAGAATGTATTACAAAACCCGCAAAGGCTGAAAGGGTAAATAAAAACGAAATAAACCTTACAATAACCGAGGGAAAGTTCCATCAGGTCAAAAGAATGGCGCAAGCTGTCGGCAACAAGGTTGCATATCTGAAAAGACTTGCCTATGGTGACTTTTACCTTGATGAAACGCTCCCTAAAGGCGCATACAGGGAACTTTTTGACAAAGAAGTTGAAAACTTGTGCAAAGTTTACAAAAGAAAGTAAAAAATTTGTGTAATGAGAGTATTTGAAATTTTCCAAGGTTGTGCTAGAATACTAATAGTGTAATTTTGATAATTGCGTTTATTTTTTTAGGAGGTCATACTAAATGGCAAGTTTACAGCTCAAAAACATTTATAAGAGATATCCCGGTGGCGTTACAGCTGTTTCTGATTTCTCACTTGACATTGCAGATAAGGAATTCATCATCTTTGTTGGTCCTTCAGGCTGCGGTAAGTCTACTACACTCAGAATGATTGCGGGTCTTGAAGAAATCAGTGAAGGCGAGCTTTACATCGGTGAAAAGTATATGAACGACGAAGCTCCCAAGGATAGAGATATCGCGATGGTTTTCCAGAACTACGCTCTTTATCCCCATATGACAGTTTATGAAAATATGGCATTTGGTCTTAAGCTCAGAAAGACTCCCAAGGAAGAAATCGACAAGAGAGTTCACGAAGCAGCTCGTATTCTTGATATCGAACACCTTCTTGAAAGAAAGCCCAAGGCTCTTTCAGGCGGTCAGCGTCAGCGTGTTGCACTTGGTCGTGCTATCGTTCGTGAACCCAAGGTATTCCTTATGGACGAACCTCTTTCAAACCTTGACGCCAAGCTTCGTGTACAGATGAGATCTGAAATTTCGAAGCTTCATAACAGACTTCAGACAACATTCATCTACGTTACTCATGACCAGACAGAAGCTCTTACAATGGGTACAAGAATTGTTGTTATGAAAGACGGTATCATGCAGCAGGTTGACTCACCTCAGCAGCTTTACAATAATCCCTGCAACATCTTCGTAGCAGGCTTCATCGGTTCACCCCAGATGAACTTCTGTGATGCAACAATCATCAAGGAAAACGACAAAATCTGCGCTAAGTTCGGCTCTAATGTTGTAGCTCTTACAGAAGAAAAGGCTGCAAAGGCTAAGCAGTACGTAGGCGAAACAGTTATCATGGGTATCCGTCCTGAAGACATTTATGATGATGCAGAAGCACTTGAAAAGTATGCTGGCAGCGTTGTAAGCGCAGACGTTGAAGTTACAGAAATGATGGGTGCTGAAACATATCTTTACCTTGTTGTTGATGGTATGAACTTCATCGCTCGTGTTAAGCCTGACAGCACAGCTGCAATCAACACAACTGTTAAAGTTGCTCTTGATCCTTCAAAGATTCATCTCTTTGACAAGGAAACTGAAAAGGTTATCACAAACTAATTTAGTGAATCTAAAGACCGTTCCGATTGGAACGGTCTTTTTTGTGTGGGTTTTTAGCTTAAAAACGGCTTTTTTCTTACTTTTTTGACGTAAAAATACTGTACATTTTGAAAAAAGTATGATATAATAACTCTAATTGTAAAAATGTAATTACAAGGAGGGAATTTACATGGCAAGCTTCTTGCATTTTAGTAAATCTGTTCCGCTTCCGCTGGACTTTATAAATAAATATATGGTAAATGCAAACGCAACCTATGTAAAGGTCTACCTCTACGGTCTTGGAAAGTGTTATGAAGGTGAAACAGACGTTACAAACGAAGCTATTGCACAAGCTCTTGATATCCTCGAAACGGATGTCAGCAAGGCATGGCGCTATTGGAAGAGGGTCGGTCTTGTACATAGTGAGGGCAAGGGAGTTTTGGCTTTTGACCCCATACCTGTCGAGCCTGTAAAAGATGAGACCGTTCCTAATCAGAAAGAAGAGGTAAAGGAAAATTCAAAAACTGCCTCTATGAAAGAAATTTCCAAGGCAATGGGAATCAACCCTAAAATGAAGGAGACCGTTACCATGGCGGAGCAGCTCCTCAAAAAACCGCTTTCCCAACGCGAAGTTACATCGCTTTATACATTTATGCAGGAATACTCAATGACACAGGAGATGGTGCTTGTGCTCCTTGAGTATTGTGCAACACTTGACAAGACAAGCTTTTCCTACATTGAAAAAGTCGCGGAACATTGGAACAAGCAGGGCATAACAACACTTCGCGAAGCGACAAAGGTGTTAAACCGCCTTACCAAAGAAATGAATATGATTAAAAAGTGTAAAAAGACTTTTGGTCTTGACCGCGAATTATCACAGACCGAAAAGAATTACATATCACATTGGGTAAGCGAACTTTCAATGAGCGAGGCTATGATTAAAAACGCATACGAAAGAACAATCGCCAATACAGGAAAACTTTCAATGCCCTATATGAACTCAATCTTGAAATCGTGGTTTGAAAAGGGTATAAAAACAGTTTCACAAATCGCCGAAAAGGAAACCGCCCCTGCCTCAAAGGGGAAGGGTAAAAACAGCGGATACCAACTCGACGATATGGCAGCACTTGAGCGCAAACTCAGATTACAGAAACAAAAAAACTGAGAGGGTGACCTTCTTTGAAGGGAATATACGAAAAAGCTACCACTATTATAGATGAGCGTAAAGAAAACCGTCGCCGCGAAATCGACCGTCGCAAACGCGAAGTTTTCGCCGTCGCTCCCAAGATACAGGAAATTGAAGAATCACTTGATCGCTTTGGTATCAGAATGTTAAACCTCATCGCAAGCGGTGAGTGTGACAGTGACAAGGCAACAAGCAGTATCATCGCTGAAAACAAGGCATTTGTAAAAGAGCGTGACCGCCTGCTTTGTGAGGCAGGGTTTGCGCGCGATTATCTCGATGTTCCTCCATACTGCGCAAAGTGTGAAGATAACGGATTTGTTGAAGGCAAACTTTGTTCCTGCCTTCAGAGTGAGATTACACAGATTGCCCTTCGTGAGGCAAATCTTTCCGAAGCCCTTGCGGGACATACATTTGAAAATTTCAAACTTTCATATTACAGTGACGAATATGTTGATGAATACGGATGTTCGCCGCGTGAAAATATGAAAGCAATACTCAGCGACTGTAAGGCATTTGTAGAGAATTTTGACAAAACGGACGAAAATCTTCTCTTCTGCGGAAGCTGCGGGCTTGGAAAGACATTTCTTTCATCGGCTATCGCAAATGAACTTATAACGCGCGGCAAGGATGTTCTTTACATAAGCTCCAACGCACTTTTCCCGATTCTCGAGGATATGCATTTCGGAAGAGCGGTTGATGAGAGTGCACAGTACATCGTAAAGAAAATAAACGATTGCGAGCTTCTGATACTCGATGACCTTGGCAGCGAGTTTGTAACACAGTTTACATGTGCCGAGCTTTTCAGAATTATCAACACCCGTCTTAATGCAGGTAAAAAGATGATTATTTCCACGAACCTTAATCGCAATATGATTCAAAATACCTACAGCGAAAGAATTGCATCACGAATTACAGGCGGATTTTCAATGCTTGAATTCTTGGGCGAGGATATAAGACGCATCAAGAAACTTGAAGGAAAAATGTAATTATGGAAAAAGCAAAAGAACTTCTTTTATCCTATGTGGAAAAGGCGGAAAAGGTAATTATCGAGCTAAGCTTCAACGAGGAAAACGGACTTAAGCTTCTTGGTGAACTTAAAGAAGAACTTTCCCAAAAGAAAAGTGTAGCGGATGTGCAGGAGCTTTATGACGCGTGCGCATATAACGCACTTGCAACGATAAACACCTGCCCCAATCAGGAGAAGAAAAACCCCCAACTCCTTTGTGCAATCACAGATGCAAAGGAAGAAATCAAAACAATAGCAGAATTTATGTAGAAAATCTTGTTTTTTGCTTAACATCAGGATAAAACATAACGAAAATTATCCACCTGCGAAAAAAATATTGACATTAGTTTTGATTGCTATTATAATCCAGCGTAAGAAATATGAGGTAATTTGGTATGAGTACATTGGCTTTCTTTACAGCTAACATACTTCTCATTAACGCTATTATTATTCTAGCAATTACAAAGCAGAGTAAGAATAGCGCTATTTGTCGTGTGTAACTTTGGACTGAAGAAAGTGTATTTGTATATATACATTTTTAGGACCTGCGGCAATAGTGTCGCAGGTCATTTTTATAATCTTTTTATGAGGAGAACGAATTATGAAAAAAATCAAAATCACAGACATTACACTTAAAAAGCTGGCACAGGACCGCGAAGTTTCCCTACTTTTCAGAGAAAAGACCGCGATAGCTTCCTGCGCAGATTCACTGGGAGTTGATGCTGTTGAACTAGCTCCCATAAAGAACTTGCGCGAGGATACGATTATTTATAAGACAATTTCCCAGAACGTTAAGAAAAGTACTGTTGCAATCCCCGTTGGCTTTAGCGAAGAAGATGTTGTAAATGCGTGGGAATGTGTTCGCGAAGCGGTAAAACCCCGTCTTCAGATTGAACTTCCCGTATCCACCGTTCAGATGGAGTACATCTACCACGTAAAAGCAGATAAGATGCTTTCTAAGATTGCAGCTCTTACAAAAAAAGCAAAGGAGCTTTGCGGCGATGTTGAATTTTCAGCACTTGATGCAACCCGTGCCGACGAAGACTTCCTTATAAATGCAGTAAAGGAAGCAGAGAAGAACGGCGCAACCATCATCACACTTTGCGACGATGCAGGAATTTCTCTTCCCGAAGAAATCGCAGCACTTGTTAAAAAGGTAAAGAGTGAGGTTTCTGTTCCTGTTTGCGTTCAGCTTTCCAACGAGCTTCATATGGCAGCAGCTTCTGCAGTTTCAGCAATCGGCGCAGGAGCAGACGGCTTCAAGTGTCTTATGACCGAGGGCAACTCTCTCGGAATGAGCGTTCTCTCCGCAGTAATCAAGGCAAGAGGTTCAGAGCTTGGCGTAGAAGCAGGCCTCGACAACACAAAGATATATGCAAGCATCCAGGAAATGCTTACCAAAATAAATCACGAAACCTACGAGAATTCTTCTGTCAGCGAAAAGAACAAAATCCTTCTTGATTCTGACAGCACACTTTCCGATGTTGCGGGTGCGGCGGCACTGCTCGGATATGACCTTTCTGACGAGGACAACGGAAAAGTTTTCAAGGCTCTTTCTCAGGTGTGCGAAAAGAAGGGCAGCGTAGGAGCAAAGGAACTTGAGGCACTTATTGCAAGCTTTGCAATGCAGGCGCCCTCAACTTATCATATTGAAAGCTACACCACAAACTGTTCAAACCTTACAGACTCTATGTCGCAGGTAACTCTTCGTTGCGGAGACGAAATCCTCTCAGGCGTAAGCACGGGCGACGGTCCTATCGACTCTGTATTCCGCGCAATTGAGCAGAGCATCGGCTTCCATTACGAGCTTGACGATTTTCAGATTCAGGCTGTAACCGACGGCAAAGAGGCTCTCGGTAGCGCAATTGTAAGACTTCGCAACAACGGCAAGCTTTACAGCGGAAACGGTATTTCAACAGATATTGTAGCGGCAAGTATCAGAGCTTATATCAATGCTCTCAACAAGATAGTATTCGAGGAGGAATAAAATGAAAATCACATTTTCAACCAAGCACGTCAGTCGTGCCTCTTTCCTCGATATGTGCAGATATGCCTATGACTACGGCTATGCAGGCTTTGAGATATACGATGCAGTAAAGGAAAGAAAGCAGCACCACGACAGTATACTTCGCAGTGACCGTGTGCCCGATTCCAAGCGCAAGCTTGTAAATCGTAACCTTGCGGTGTCTGCTCTTGTATATCCCTACAGCATTGAATGTGAAGAGGCAAACGGAGACGAAATCGTAAAATATGTAGATATGGCGCGCAGTGCCGGAATTGAAAGAATAATCCTTCGTAATGAGGTGAAAACCTCAAACGAAGTTCTTTCAGAAAAGCTCGGCAAGGCTATAAAGCACGCAGAAGAAGCAGACATAGAAATTCTTTTTGAAACTGCAGGCTACCTTGCTGAAACGGAAAACGTAATTGATATTATCAATTTCTTTTCCTCTACGGCAGTTGGTGCCGCGTGGAATATGCGCGAAACCTACTTTATGGCAGGCGAGAGCGCAGAAACCACTATAAAGAGCCTCGGTGCATATATCAAATATGCAAGAATGGGCGATATGAAGGACGGAAAAACAGTTCTCATCGGTGAAGGCGAACTTCCCGTAGAAAACTTTATCAACGCTCTTTCATCACTTAACTATGACGGATTTATCTGTGTAGCGTGGAACGAGGAGGTAAACGATGCTGACATCGTGCTTACTCACTTTGCCAACTATATAGGCAATCTCTCCCGCGAAAAGAAGGAATACGACAAGGCATACTACAACCGTGACAAGACGGGCACCTTCGTATGGAAAAAGTACGACGTTATTGACATGACCTTCTCCGAGGTGCTTGACACAATGGCGGAAAAGTATCCTGACCAGTACGCATTCAAGTACACAACACTTGATTACACCAGAACATATTCCCAGTTCCGCCGCGACGTTGACGAATGTGCGGCAGCGCTCATTTCTCTGGGCGTTAAGTCAGGCGACCATGTTGCCATATGGGCGACCAATGTTCCTGCATGGTATATCACCTTCTGGGCAACAACAAAAATCGGTGCAGTACTGGTAACAGTTAACACAGCATACAAAATCCACGAAATTGAATATCTCTTAAAGCAGTCCGACACACATACACTTGTTATGATTGAGGATTGCAAGGACATTAACTACAAGGAAATTATTGAGGAGCTTTGTCCCGAATTTAAAACAATGAATGCGGGCGATGCACTCTATTCCAAAAAGCTTCCCTTCCTCAGAAACGTTGTGACAGTCGGCTTTTCTATGGATGGCTGTCTTACATGGGAGCAGATGCTTTCACGAAGCACACTTGTTCCTCAGGAGGAAGTCAGACGCCGCGCATCACTTGTCAAGGCGGACGATGTATGTAATATGCAGTACACCTCGGGCACAACAGGTTTCCCCAAGGGTGTAATGCTTACTCACAGAAACATTGTAAACAACGGTAAAACTATCGGCGACAGAATGGACCTTTCCACTGCTGACCGTATGATGATTCAGGTGCCGATGTTCCATTGCTTCGGTATGGTTCTTTCAATGACCTCCACAATGACACACGGCGGAACACTTTATCCGATGCCGTACTTTTCACCCAAGAGCTCTCTTGCGTGCGTGAATGATGAGCATATCACATGCTTTAACGGAGTGCCCACAATGTTTATCGCGATGTTCAATCATCCCGATTTCAGTAAAACTGATTTCTCGTATATGCGCACAGGCATTATGGCAGGCGCTAACTGTCCTGCAGACCTTATGCGCCGCGCTGCTGACGAGATGAATATGCGTGAAATCATTTCCGTTTACGGTCAGACCGAGGCTTCTCCCGGTTGTACAATGGGCGAGGTTAACGAAGACCTTGACCACAGAGTTGAAACCGTTGGAAGTGCCTTCCCCGGAGTTGAATGCAGAATCATTGACCCCGAAACGGGCGAAGAACTTCCCGACGGAGAAAGCGGCGAATTTGTTGCACGTGGCTTTAATATAATGAAGGGCTACTACAAAATGCCCGAAGCAACCGCGCAGACAATCGACAAGGACGGCTGGCTTCATTCGGGCGACATCTGTTGCCGCACTCCCGACGGCTACTATAAGGTAACCGGCAGACTTAAGGATATGATTATCCGCGGCGGTGAAAACCTTTACCCCCGTGAGATTGAGG
>CAYMHB010000025.1:0-24841 GCA_964390145.1 uncultured Oscillospiraceae bacterium | reverse complement strand
AGAAAATCCCGTCAGAATGTCGGGAATGTACAAAAGAACGGAGGTGTAAAAATGAGTACAAAAATTAAAAAATGGATTAAGGCGGCGCTTATTCGCGCTACAAAGACATTTGCACAGACAACGGCTTCACTTATTACAGTAGGAGAGATTATCAATGCGACAGACTGGGAGCTTGCCTTAAGTGCAGGTGCGGTAGCGTTTGTTTACTCACTTCTTACAAGCGTAGCGGGTATTCCTGAAGCGAAGGAGTGAGAATATGGGTGTAGCAGAAGCAGCAATCATTATATCCGCAGTCGGTCTCCTTTTAAATTTTGCAGGGTACTTCAGAAACTCGAAGAAGGACACGAAAGAAGAGACCGCCTCGGAAATAGCAACGCATACGAGCGTGATGATAAAACTTGAAAGCATAGGACAATGTACTACTGACATAAAGTCGGAGGTTGTCAGTGTCAAGGGGGATGTGAGAGACATCAGAGACAAAGTGATACGAATTGAGGAATCCACTAAACAGGCTCATAAGAGAATTGATACTCTTGAAAAAAGACTTGAAAAATGTGCGGCGTGTCATATGCCGCACAAGGAAGAAGGCGTTGAATAATGAGTAATTTACCAGAGAAGTTCAGAATACCTGCAGACAGAATACCGAAAGCGTGGTCGCAAGGTTGTTACGATTGCTGTGTTATGACATCTTTTGTTAAAGTGCTTGAAGTAATCAACTATGTTAAGACAGGGCAATATGTAATGCTCTCTAAAGGTTATGCTTACGGAAGGCACAGCAATCCTAATTTTAAGGGTTTCAAATCCGGTGGCGGCGGAGATTATGATTACACCGTGAACAGCCTCCTCGAAAGAGGTAGTGTGCCCGAAGAGATGTACCCGAAGATGAACGAGATACCGAACATTATATTTGATATTGAGAATGCTCCTAATCTTGCAGAACTCGATAAAGAGGCTGAGAAAACTAAGATTAAGAATTTCATTAAAATCCCCGGTAATGGATATTTTAAAGAGACTGTCAAGAAGTATCTCTACGAAAAGCAGATGCCTCTTGTTGGTAATATGACAGGGCAACACCATTGCACTGTAATCGTAGGTTGGAACGAAGATGGATTTGAATTCTGCGACCACGATGGCAGAGTGGATGAAGAGACAGGAAGGTCTTGGGTGTATGGCGGCGGTAAATTTAATGCCGCATATTACCTTGACGGTGGAATTGAGGGTGTAAACCCTTCAGAAGAAGTAAAAAAGGAGGAAGAAACAATGCAGTATAAACTCATAGATATCAACGAATTCAAAAACTATCTCGATGAGCTGAAGGTAACAAGGAAAATTACAGTAGTGCAGTTACATCATACATACTCGCCTGCTTATAAGGATTTTGACGGAGCGAATCACACATCGCTTCAGAATGGTATGCGCAATTACCATATAAGCGAAAGAGGCTTCACTGATATAGCACAGCATTTTACTATATTCCCCGATGGAAAGATAATGACGGGCAGAGATATTAACGTCGCGCCTGCAGGGATTTACGGAGCAAATTCTACAGGCATTTGTATCGAATGCGTCGGTAACTTCGACAAAGGCGGAGACACGATGACAGATACGCAGAAAAATGCAATTGCCGGAGTAGTAAAGATGCTCCTCGACAAGTTCGGTCTTGATGCAAAAACGGGAGTGACGTACCACGCATGGTGGACAAGCGGAGGCGCGTCTTTGGGAACATATATTGCATCTAAATCAGCAAAGACGTGTCCCGGAACGAACTTCTTCGGCGGAAATACGCGAGAGGCGTATGAGAAGAATTTTATGCCGCTTATTGAGGATTACGGCAAAGAGGAAAAAGATAATAAACTGGAAACCGCCAACGACATAGCATGGGAATTGAATCACACATACTTCCCCATTGATGATATGGCAGGGTTTGTTAAAGCGCTTGATGCGGCCAAGAAGAAAAACAGTCCTCTCTATTGGGGCTACTACAAGCTTGTTAACAGAATAAAGTAAAGGCGAAGGGCAGTGAGTTAATTATACTCTCTGCCCTTTTTTATTTGTGACAAAATATTATATTTTTTTACAAAAACCGAACGGTCATTCGTGTACATTGCAAAATCATAGTGCTATCATAACCTTAAAGTTAATTTATGGAGGTGCGCTATGGTACGTTATAGATTGAGGAAAGATAAACTTATAAACGAGGGAAAGATTCGTTACATAGCATATGGAATTACTGTGTACGAGGACTGGAAGAAAATTCGCATTATCAAGGATGTAAGTTTTGATAAGAAAAGATTAGCGGAATTGATTAAAAAGTGCAACATTCAACAAGTATCCCCAAAGCGAATCGATGATATCGTGCAGCAGTTTGTCGATGATGAATATACAGTAGACAGTATTAAAGAAAAACCGTACTCTCTTGTGTGAGGGTACGGTTTCTGCTTATGAGGTTTTCTCTTCTTTGTCAGCAAACTCGGCAAAGTTTATGTCGAATTCTTTTGCTAATTCACATATTAAATCAAAGCCAGGCTTGGATTGACCGCTCTCTACCTTTTGAAGCCATCTTGCGCTAATCCTGAACAGTTCCGCAGCTTGCTCCTGGGTAAGGTCTCTTTCTTTCCTTTCCGAGCGCAGCTTCTCGCAAAACTTTCTTTGTCTTTCGTCCATAGTACTCCTTTCCCGAAAGCAATACTATTTTCTGTTTTGATGCTGACAAAGATTTGACAAAGATTTGACAAAGATTAAATGTTACAATCCGCTCGCATTTGATTGTTTTCGACACTCTAAAAGATAACAAAAACCGCAACACAAAGGGAAATTCCCAATATGTTGCGGTTTCTTCTTTTGGTCTGAGTGGGGAGACTTGAACTCCCGGCCTCTTGAACCCCATTCAAGCACGCTACCAAACTGCGCTACACCCAGATACGTTACTTGCCTATTATAACGAATGGAATTGCACTTGTCAAGCAATTTTTCAAAAATATTTGATTTTTGCGTGTTTATGAACAAAGTTTAAAGTGGTTGACTATTTACCTATATTTATGATATAATGTAAAATAATTATGGGATTCTATACCCCTGTATCAGATTGGAGAGTTTTTTCTTATGATAAAAAGTATGACAGGTTACGGGAGCGGAAAGGCACAGCTTGGCAGCAAGACCTTTACCGTGGAAATCAAATCGGTAAATTCGCGTTACAGCGATTTCTCGATAAAGATGCCGCGCATTTACACTTTTCTTGAAGAGCCTATGAGAAAGGCGGCATCAGCACGCATCAACCGCGGTAAGGTTGACATTTATTTAAATGTTGAGTCAGGCGGCGAGGACGATGCAATCGTAAAGGTTAATACCGCTCTTGCGAAAGAATATCTTGAGGGGCTTCGCACTCTTTCCGAGGAGCTTGAAATTTCAAGTAATGCCAATGCGGAAACTTTCCTTCGTATTGCAGATGTATTCACGGTAGATAAGGCTCCCGTGGATGAAGAGCTTATTGCAAATGCCGTTTTAAGCGCCCTTTCCGAAGCGCTCGACAATTTCGACAATATGCGAATTGTCGAGGGCGAAAGTCTTAAAAAAGACCTTTTGGAGCATCTTTCATTTATCGCAGACGCGACGGGTGAGGTTGAAAAGCGTTCTCCCGAAATCGTTAAAGAATACCGTGCGAGAATTGAAGAAAGGATGCTCGACATCCTCGGCAGCGCTACTTACGACCAGTCAAGACTCCTTACAGAGGTTGCAATTTTTGCAGACAAGGTTAACGTAAACGAAGAGACAGTAAGACTCAGAAGCCATGTAGAACAGTTTACGCAGATGCTCGAGGAAGGTGGCAGTGTCGGAAGAAAGATCGATTTCCTGATTCAGGAAATGAACCGCGAAATCAACACTATCGGCAGTAAGTCACAGGACCTTGATGTAGCACGAATCGTTATCGATGTAAAAGCAGAAATCGAAAAACTGCGCGAGCAGATTCAGAATGTGGAGTAATTGATATGAGACTAATCAATGTCGGTTTTGGCAATCTCGTTTCGGATGAAAGGATTGTAAGCATCGTTCTTCCCGAAAGCGCTCCTGTAAAGCGTATTGCTCAGGAGGCGCGCGAGAACGGGATGCTTATTGATGCAACATACGGCAGAAAGACAAAAAGCGTTATTGTGATGGACAGTGAGCACGTGGTGCTTTCCGCACTCGCTCCCGAAGTAATAGCACAGCGTCACGGTGATATTGTGTCCGAAGAAGATTCAGAATAAAGGTGATACATATGAACAAAAAAGGATTACTGATTGTAGTTTCCGGTCCGTCAGGCGCGGGCAAGGGAACAATATGCAATGAATTTATGAAAACGCATCCTGATTGCGCACTTTCGGTGTCGGCAACAACTCGCGCACCGAGAGAGGGCGAGGTTCACGGCGCGAACTACTTTTTCATGTCACACGACGAATTTCGCAAAAAGATTGAAAATGACGGTTTTTTGGAACACGCGATTTTCTGCGAAAATTACTACGGAACGCCCAAAGACGAAGTTATGCGTATGATTGACAGCGGAAAGAATGTGATTCTCGAAATCGAGGTGCAGGGCGCACTTCAGGTGCGCAGCCATTATCCCGAGGCGGTGTTTGTATTCGTCATTCCCCCGACGCTTGAAGAGCTTGAGGCGAGACTTCGCGGAAGAGGCACGGAATCAGACGATGTTATCGCAAAAAGGCTTGAGCGGGCAAAGGCTGAATTCAATTATATTCCTAAATACAACTACGTTCTCGTAAATGACACAGTTAATGATGCGGTAGCAAGGCTTGATGCCATCATTACCGCTGAAAAATGCGTGATGTCACGCAATTATAAAAGTATAGAAGAAAATTTTATAGAAAGGTAGATTAAAAATGTTGTATCCTGAAATTTCAAAACTTATGGAGGGACTTGATTCCCGCTATTCACTCGTTGTAATGACTGCAAAGCGCGCTCGTCAGCTCGTTTCCGATTCAGAAAGCGACAAGACTGTTTCACGCGCAATTGAAGAAATTGCAGAAGGCAAAATCAAATGCGTAAAAGGCAGTGCACAGCAGAGATTTTCTAAAGCTATTGCAGAATACGAAGCTAGTAAAGAAGAATCGGTTGAGGAATAATTATGATTGCTCAGGTTTATGTAAATACAAAAAACCTGAATATTGACAAACCCTTCGACTACCTTGTACCACGGGAGCTTGAGGGGAAAATTGCGGTCGGAGTGAGGGTTAAAGTGCCCTTTGGCGGCGGCAACATTCCTAAAGAGGCATTTGTAACGGAGATTAAGGATAAGAGTGATTTTTCATCGCTTAAGCCTATACGCTCGGTAACGGATGAATTCCCCGTACTTACAAAAGAGGGTATCCGCTTGTGCTTTTATATGCGCGAGAGGTATTTTTGCACATTTTTTGAGGCAGCGGCACTTTGCCAGCCTCCAGGAACAGATGCAAAATTTGAGGAATGGATTTCTCTTACCCACGGATACTATGATAAAAAAGCCCTTGTCAAAGGAGCAAAGCAGGAGGCTCTTTTAAGGCTTCTTGAGGACAGCGAAGGCAGTGCCGAAATGGCGCAGATTAAAAGCGTGCTTGGGAAAAATGCGCGCATCTGTGTAAATTCGCTCATTGAAAAAGGTCTGTGCGAAAAAAATTTTCGCGACAAAAGACGGGCAAACGAAAAGACGGTCCGCCTTGCCTATTACTGTGGCGAGGAGGATATTTCGTTCCATATTGAGCATCTTTCAAAAAGTGCGCCAAAGCAATCAGCCGTACTCGCAGTACTTGCAGAGCACGGAAAGTTATCCGTTCCTGATATTATATCGGCGGCAAGCACTACAAGAAATGCAGTTGAATCCCTTTATATAAAAGGACTCATCGACTACTGCGAAGCGGAGGTGCTCCGCAATCCCCTTGAGGGCAAGATAAAAGCAGATGTTCCGCCGCTTGTGCTCACAGATAATCAAAAAGCTGTTGCAGACGAGATTATAAATAAAGGTGCAGGAACTTTTCTTATTCACGGTGTAACGGGAAGCGGCAAGACGGAAGTTTATATGCAAATCGCAACAAAAGCGATTGTTGAAGGAAAACAGGTGATTCTGCTTGTTCCTGAAATTGCATTGACTCCGCAGATGACGAGCAGATTCTATAACAGATTCGGCGAAAACCTTGCCGTTATTCACAGCGCTCTTTCCCTTGGCGAGCGACTTGACGAATGGAGAAGAATCAAACGCGGTGACGCCAATATCATAATCGGTGCGCGAAGCGCAATTTTTGCACCGTGCGAAAACCTTGGCGCAATTATTATCGACGAGGAACACGAGCAGAGTTACAAATCCGAGGCTTCGCCGAGGTATCATGCAAGAGATATTGCTCATTTCCTTGCAAAAAAACACAAGTGTCCGCTTGTTTTAGGCAGTGCGACACCGTCAATCGAAAGTTATCATAAGGCAAAGCTCGGAGAATATACTCTTCTTGAGCTTTCCGAAAGATTTAACAAAAAGCCTCTGCCCGAGGTTTTTATAGCAGATATGCGAGAAGAGCTTCGTGAGGGCAATAAAACCGTTTTAAGCAGGCTTCTTGCAAGCGAAATAAATGAAAATATAAAGGAAAAAGAACAAACTATTTTGTTTCTTAACAGACGCGGTTACTCTACATTCGTTTCGTGCAGGGATTGCGGATATGTATTCACCTGCCCCGACTGTAATGTGTCGCTGACTTATCATAAGAACAATAATACCCTTACCTGTCACTACTGCGGGCATCAGGAAAACATCAGTTATACCTGCCCCATATGTCAGAGCACAAGGGTAAAGGATTTCGGCAAAGGCACACAGAAGGCACAGGAGCAGATTGAAAAAATCTTCAGCTCCGCTTCCCTTCTTCGTATGGACGCCGACACGACAAGCGGCAAGCGCGGTCACGAAAAAATTATTGATAAGTTCAGGGCGGAGAAAACCGATATTCTGCTTGGAACACAGATGGTTACAAAAGGTCTTGACTTTGAAAATGTTACTCTTGTAGGCGTTCTTGCGGCAGATGCGTCGCTCAATGTTGACGATTTCCGCGCGCAGGAGAGGACGTTTAACCTTATAACTCAGGTTTGCGGAAGAGCAGGGCGCGGTGAAATTAAGGGGCGCTGTGTAATACAGACATATTCCCCTGAAAATCCGACACTGCTTCTTGCGGCAAAGCAGGATTACAAGGCTTTTTATGAAGAAGAAATCGAGTTTCGAAAGGAGTTTTTATATCCTCCTTTCTGCGACATTATAAATATTACGGTAACATCCTCGGTAAAAGAGGACGCCGAGACGGAAGCGCAGAAAATCGCGCAGGAGCTTCGTGTTTCGCTCCGCGCGTTTGAGAACTGGTCGCTTTATGGGCCGTCCCCTGCACCGCTCGCCAGGATTCAGGGTCGCTGGCGCGTAAGGATATGGCTCAAATGCAATGCCGACGATGAGTTTGTAAAAACACTTCGTGCGTGCATTTATGAAAAGAGCAGAAAAGCAAAAGAGGATTTGTCGGTGGTTACCGACATAAATCCTTACAGTATGAACTAAGTGGAATGGGACGCACTTTTGGGGACGGGTCCTTTTTTGTAAGCCGCAGGCGTAACAAAAAAAGAATGTGACCCCGCACACAACCCCCAAACAAGAAGGAGAAAATATTATGGCTATAAGAAAAATCAGAGAAATAGGAGACGAATGTCTTAAGAAAAAATGCCGTGAGGTTGAAAATTTTGACAGTAAACTTCACACACTTCTTGATGATATGAAAGAAACGCTTATCCTTGCAAACGGTGTGGGACTTGCCGCACCGCAGGTGGGAATACTGCGCAGAGTCGTTATCATCGACCGCGGAGATGAAGGCGTAATTGAACTTATAAACCCCGTTGTCACATATACAGAGGGCAGTGTTACAGATACTGAAGGATGCCTCAGCGTGCCCGGAAAAGCAGGAGAAGTTACCCGTCCCAAAAAGGCGACCGTAAAGGCTTTTGACCGAAACGGAAACGAGTTTGAATATACGGGCGAGGACCTTTACGCAAGATGTATCTGTCACGAATGTGACCATCTCGACGGAATTTTATATGTTGAAAAAGCAGAAAATATTTTTGATTTGAACCTCGAAGATGAGGATGAGGAGTAATTCTATGCGTATATTATTTATGGGAACGCCCGAATTTGCGCAAAAATCGCTTGAAGCACTTGTAGAGGATAGCCGCGATGTGGTTTGCGTTATAACACAGCCCGACAAACCCAAGGGTCGCGGATATGAAATGGCAATGCCCGAAGTCAAGGTTTACGCGCTTGAGCATAATATTCCCGTATATCAGCCCGAAACACTTAAGGACGGTGCTATTCTTCCCATTCTGGAGAAATACAATCCCGATATAATAATCGTTGTGGCATACGGAAAGATTCTTCCCGAATATGTCCTTAATTTCCCGAAATACGGATGCGTGAACATTCACGGTTCACTTCTTCCCAGATATCGCGGCGCGGCACCCATCCAGCGTGCGGTTGTTGACGGAGAAAAGGTCAGCGGTGTTACAAGTATGTATATGGAAAAAGGGCTTGACACAGGCGATATGCTCATTAAGGCAAAGCTTCCCATAGGCGAAACTACTACCGCAGGAGAGTATCATGACGCGCTTGCTGTCTTGGGAGGTAAAGTTCTTCTTGAAACATTAGATGCACTCGCAGAAGGAAGTATCACTCCCGAAAAGCAGGATGACAATCTTTCGACATACGCTCATCAGCTGACAAAAGCAGAGGGTGAAATTAACTGGAATAATACAAACGAGGAAATTTATAATAAAGTAAGGGGACTTAATCCCTGGCCGAAGGCGTTCAGTTTCCTCGGCAAAAAGAGATTTGTCGTTGATTTCGTTTATAAATCTGAAGAAAGCGGCAAGGCAGGCGAAGTGCTTGAAGCCAATGACAACGGCATCGTTGTTGCCTGCGGAAAAGGCTCGGTTATTATAAAAGATATTAAAATAGAAGGTAAAAAAATGATGTCCGTCAGCGATTTCCTGCGCGGACACAAGATAGAAAAAGGTTCTTTTTTAGGAGGAATGGAATAAATGTTTGGTTATTATCCGTACGGGTATTATATGGACCCCGGTTATGTACTTGTTTTAATTATGGCGCTTTTCTCAATCATCGCATCAGCGCGCGTTTCATCAACATATAAAAAGTATTCAAATAAGGCAACTGCGAAGGGCATTACAGCGGAGCAGGCGGCACGCAAAATTCTCGATGAGAACGGTCTTTATAACGTGAAAATCGAAAGCGTTTCAGGAAGTCTTACTGACCATTATGACCCTCGCGCAAATGTAATCCGTCTTTCTGATACTGTCAGAAATTCCACATCGGTTGCGGCTGTCGGCGTTGCGGCACACGAGGCAGGTCATGCAGTTCAGCACGCGACAGGTTATGTTCCGATAAAGGTTCGTAACGCTATCGTTCCCGTGGCAAATATCGGTTCTGTTGCAGGACCGTATCTTATAATCATCGGACTTCTTCTTTCAAGTTCAATGAGCAGCATTATTCTCAATCTCGGTTTGTGGCTCTTCTCGGCGGCAGTTATTTTCCAGCTTGTGACACTTCCCGTTGAATTCAACGCTTCAAGACGCGCAATCGCTACACTTGAGGACGGAATGTATCTTTATGAAGACGAAGTTCCCGCAGTTAAAAAGGTGCTTGGTGCGGCAGCAATGACATATGTTGCAGCGGCGGCAGTATCGATTGCCAATTTGTTAAGATTTGTAATGCTTATAAGCGGCAGAAAGCGTGATGACTGATGAGTGCTCTTTCAAAACCGCGCGAAGCGGCTCTTAAAGCACTGGTTTTATGCGAGAAGGACGGTGCATATTTAAATATTGCCCTGCGCGATGTATTGCGTGAGGCTGATATGGACGCACGAGATTGCGCTCTTGCGACGACACTTGCAATGGGCGTTATGAAAAATGTCTTTTTCCTTGACAACATAATAGAAAATCTTTCCACCGTAAAGCTTAAAAAGCTTTCGGTATGGATTCATAATATTTTAAGGATAGGAATTTATTCCCACCGCTTTTTAGACCGTGTACCCGTATCCGCCACGGTTAATGAGTGCGTGCGCCTTGCAAGGCGTTACGGACATTCGTCGTCAGCCGGGTTTTCAAACGCAGTCCTTCGAAAAGCGGCAACTTCGGGCGATTTCCTGCCCGCGGATAAAAACAGCGATAAATACATAAGTATTAAGTATTCACTTCCGATGTGGCTTGTACATTTGTGGAGAGGCGAAGGTTATGGCGAGGATTTCTTTTCTTCGTTAAACCTTGATCCGCCCGTAACGGTAAGGCTTAACACTTTAAAGTGTGATGCTCTTTTGGAGGGGTTTGAAAAAATCCCCACTCTCGCCCACGGGTACAACTACACGGGCGGAGGGAGTATTGAAAACACTCTCCTTTACAAAAACGGCGCTATTGCAGTTCAAGACGGCGCATCGCAGATGGCAGTTCTGGCGCTCGATGTAAAAAAAGATATGCGCGTGCTTGATTTATGCAGCGCACCCGGCGGAAAAGCCGCATACATTTCACAGCTTATGGAAAATTGCGGCGAGGTTATTTCCTGCGATATTCACGAGCATAAGCTGGAACTTATAAAAAATAATCTTTCGCGCCTGGGTGCGACAAATGCGAAGGTTATGCTAAACGACGCAACCGTTAAAAAAGCAGAGTTTGAAGAAGCGTTTGACAGAGTTCTTGCCGATGTTCCGTGCTCGGGACTTGGTGTTCTTCGCAGAAAGCCTGACATAAGGCTCAACAAGTCACTTCTTGCAAATGAGGAACTTGTGAAAATTCAGAGGAAAATTCTTGGAAATGCGTCGTGCTATGTTAAAAAAGGCGGCAAACTGGTTTATTCGACCTGTACAGTAAACAGGGCCGAAAACGAAGATGCCGTAAGAGAGTTTCTGGAAAAGCATCCTGATTTTTCTTTGTTGGAAAAAAGACAGCTTCTTCCGCACAAAGACAATACCGACGGATTTTTCTATGCCTCTTTTGAAAGGAAGTAACCCCTGTGAATTTAGGCGATTTGACAAAACCGCAATTAAAAGAATATATAGAAAAAATCGGCGAGAGCGCTTTCCGTGCAAAGCAGATTTTTAAATGGATACATAGCGGTATCGAAAATGCCGATGAGATGACAAACATCTCTAAAGCGCTTCGCGAGAAACTGAAAGGCGATTTTGAAATCTATCTTCCGCGTGTTTACAAAAAACTTGTAAGTAAAATTGACGGGACGGTCAAATATCTCTTCGAACTTTCAGACGGCAACATAATTGAATCCGTTGTGATGGATTATCATCACGGAAAAAGTATTTGTATTTCAAGTCAGGTGGGTTGCCGTATGGGTTGCAGTTTCTGTGCGTCCACACTTCATGGACTTTCCAGAAATCTCACTCCGTTTGAAATAGAGGGGCAGATACTCCGCGCACAGAAGGACCTTGGCGAAAAGATAAATAATGTCGTAATTATGGGTATAGGCGAACCGCTCGATAACTACGAAAACATAATTGCATTTCTTAAAAATATAAATAACGAAGACGCACTTAATATAGGATATCGGCACATAACGCTGTCAACTTGCGGACTTGCAGATAAAATTTACGCACTTGCGGACGAGGATATGCCGATAAACTTAGCGATTTCGCTTCATGCACCCAGTGATGAGGTCAGAAAAAACCTGATGCCCGTTGCAAAGGCATACTCTCTTTCAAAGCTTATGGATGCGTGCGACTACTATTTTGACAAAACACACAGGCGCATTACATTTGAATATGCACTTGTGAAGGGTAAAAATGCATCCGTAGAAGAAGCGCGTGAGCTTGCATCTCTTATATCGGGAAAAAATGCCCACGTAAATCTTATTCCCGTAAATCCGATTACGGAAAGAGATAATGTGCGTACAGATGAAAAAGAAACCTTCGCTTTTCAGAAAGAACTTGAAAAGCTTGGTATAAATGCTACAATCCGCAGAGAATTGGGTGCAGATATAAATGCATCCTGCGGACAGCTTCGAAATAATGAGCTTTAAACAGGAGGTGGGAATTATGCAGTTTTTTTCAATAAGTGATACCGGCAGACTTCGCAAAAGCAATCAGGACTCTGCTATCGCAAAAGAGATTGGTCCGTTTACTCTTTTGGCACTTGCCGACGGTATGGGCGGTCATAGCGGCGGAGAGGTCGCAAGCAGTCTTGCAATCGAAGAAATTTCTTCCGTAATTTCCGATAAACTTGCTAAAAAAATGCTTCCCGGACAGATAATGCTTCTTCTTACAGAAGCCCTTGAGAAAGCAAATGAGGAAATCCGCGCTCGCGCAGAAAGTGACGAATCCCTTACGGGAATGGGAACTACTTGCGACATATGTATCGCGGAAAAAAACAAAATCTATATTGCCCATATCGGCGATAGTCGCGTTTATAAAATTTCGAAGAACGGCGAAATCAAGAAACTGACCCGCGACCATTCCCTTGTTGAATTTATGCTTGAAAACGGGACTATCACTCCCGAAGAAGCTATAAATCATCCGCAAAGGAACGTCATCCTTCAGGCGCTGGGCATTTCCGACAGCTTGGACCCTGACGTTTTTCAGGAAAAAATCTCGCCCTGCGATGTAATTCTTCTTTGCAGTGACGGTCTGACCAATATGCTTGATGAAGAAACCATCGCCCACGCTGCGATTTCCGAGGATAGTCCCTCTGAAATTGCAGAAAAACTTGTCAGACTTGCCAACGATGCCGGGGGCAAAGACAATATCACCGTTGTTATTGCGTGTGCTTCTTAAGGAGGAATCAGTATGGAATCTAAAATATTAGGCGGCAGATATCAGTTGCTTGAAAAAATCGGCATGGGTGGTATGGCGATTGTATATAAAGCAATGGATGATTTGCTTAACAGATATGTTGCTATAAAAATCCTGCGCGAGGAATATAAAGAAAACGAAGAATTTATCCGTCGTTTTAAGGTTGAATCACAGGCGGCGGCAAGTCTTTCGCATCAGAACATAGTACAGATTTACGATGTTGGCGAGGAAGACGGTATTCACTATATCGTAATGGAGCTTCTGGAAGGCGAAACCCTTAAAAGCTATATGAAGGCAAAGGGAGAAAGGCTTTCCCGCAAAGAAGCTATGAACTTTTCTATGCAGATATGCCGTGCACTTGAGCACGCTCATTCCAAACATGTCGTGCACAGGGATATAAAGCCTCATAACATAGTTCTTACCGAAAGCGGTAAGATTAAAGTTGCGGATTTCGGTATTGCGAGAGCGGCAAATAACAATACGACTGTTGATTCAATTACACACGCCGTGGGAAGTGCTCATTATCTCTCTCCCGAACAGGCACGCGGCGGATATACCGACCATAAGAGCGACATTTATTCGCTTGGCGTGGTAATGTATGAAATGTTCACGGGGCAGCTTCCCTTCGATGCTGAAGAAAGCATCAGTATTGTGATGCAGCATATTCACGAGGAGCCCCCGCTCCCAAGTGAGATTGACCCTGATATTCCTGAAGGCATCGAAGCAATAATCATGCGTGCTATGAGTAAAGAGCAGCGATTAAGATACGAAAATGCTACTCAGATTCTTGAGGATCTGGTCACTGTTTACCAGAATCCTTCTGTTAGTATCGAAAAGCTTAATGCTTATGCTCAGGAACCGATGCAAACTGTTCAGAAGCGAAGCAGTATTGAGAAAAAGTCTAATTCTTCAAACAATTCCAAGAAAAAGAAGAAAAATCGTTCTTCAAAGTGGCTTGTGATAAGCCTTGTAGCAGTATTCATGGTTATTATTATGCTGGCATCGTTTCCTTTTTGGTATCTTGTTTTCGGAACGGGTCAGGAGGCTGAAATTCCGAACCTTGTCGGTATGACGCACGAGGAAGCTATGCGGTTTGCCGAAGAAGAATCTGAAGGAAAAATTAAATTTACCGTTTCCGTAGACGGCAAAGAACATTCCGAAGAGAAGAAGGATACTATTTTAAGTCAGTCTCCCGAGGGTGGTCTTAAAACCAAGCGTGCGAGAGAGATTAAGGTTACTTTGAGCCTTGGTCCCATTGCTCTTGAGCTTGGAGATTATACAGGTAAAAACTATCTGGACATTCAAAAACAACTTGAGAAAAAGGGACTTAAGGTCGTTATTGAGCAGGAAGATAACAGCTCCTACGACGAGGGAGAAATCTTTAAGCAATTCCCTACCGAGGGAACAAAAATGGCAGATGGCGATGAGGTGACTCTTTACGTTTCCAAAGGCGAAGAGAACACCGTTGTTCCCGATGTTATCGGCAAAACCGTTGATGATGCAATCGTTATCATAGAACGCAACAATCTCAGTGTAACAGTGATTGAAGAATATAACGAGAAGTATCTCAAAGGCGAAGTCTTCAAGCAGAGCGAAAAGGCATTTTCAACTGTTCCCGTAGGTACTACAATCAAAATTACCTGCTCTACAGGTAAGGAGGGCGAAAATTCAGAAAATACTGATACACCTTCTGGTAACAAGTCTCCGAAGAAGATAAGTCTGACGCTTACAAATCTTTCAAAGACAAGTACGCCGACAAAGGTAAGAATTATGCTTGACGGCGTCCGCGTATATGAGGGAGATGTTCCCTCGTCAACAGGAAGTGCGACAATCTCTTTTGAGGTAGATCCCACTCTCGACTTGTCTCACGGCGCTGATATTTACTATAACGATGCTTATCGCACCACGAAAGAGGTACAGTAATTGATAGAAAAAAATCTTGTTACCGGTACAATAGTTAAAGGAATAGGCGGATTTTATTATGTCAAGACCGAGAGCGGCATCATAGAATGTCGCGCGCGCGGCAAATTCCGCAAAGATGAGCTTTCTCCGATTGTCGGAGATCTGGTGAGTGTAAGTCCTAATGCAGACGGGACGGGGCAGGTTTCTAAAATTCACGAAAGAAAGAATTTTCTCATACGTCCCGGTGTTGCAAATGTTGATACACTTGTCCTCGTTTCTGCGGCGAAATCACCGCTTCCCGATATGTTTCTTATTGACAAGCTTCTGGTAATTGCCGAAAGCAGGGGAATTGAGTGTGTAATCTGCCTGAATAAGACTGACCTTGCCTCTTCGGAGGAAGCCCAAAACTTTATATCGGTTTACGAAAAAGCCTCCTATACGTGTGTTATGGCGAGTGCCAAAACAGGAGAAGGAGTCCGTGAAATACAGCAGATTATTAAAGGAAAAACCGTTGCGTTTGCAGGGCTTTCCGGCGTTGGCAAGTCAAGTCTTTTAAAAAGGATTACGGGCGTAGACCTTGAGACAGGTGACGTAAGCAGAATTGAGCGCGGAAAACATACGACAAGACACGTTGAACTTATCAGCGCGGCAGATGCACTCGTTTTTGATACACCTGGGTTTTCGCGTCTTGAGGCAGACGAAATACGCGCAGACGAGCTTTGGCAGTATTTTCCTGAAATCGCCCGTATGCAGGGAGAATGTAAATTCCGCACCTGTAACCATGTGGGAGAGAAAGGATGCGTCATAAAGGACGCGGTCGACAGCGGCGCTATTTCGCAGAGCCGTTATGAAAGCTATACTACCCTTTTTAACAGGCTTAAAGAGATAAAGGATTGGGAGAGAAAGGACTGACAGACAATGATTAAAATTGCTCCGTCAATACTTTCAGCGGATTTCGGTGCGCTGAGAGAAGACGTTATAAAAGTAGAAAAGGCAGGGGCTCACTGGCTTCATCTTGATATTATGGATGGACATTTCGTTCCCAACCTCACTATGGGACCCGATGTGGTTGGGTCAATCCGCAAGGATTCAAAGCTGTTTTTTGACTGCCACCTTATGATTGACAACCCCGAAATGTTCATTGAGCCTTTTGTGAAGGCAGGGGCAGAGCTTATCTGCTTCCACGCGGAATGTGTGGACGATATGGATACTCTTATCGACAAAATTCATTCCTACGGAGTTAAGGCGGCGGTTGCTATCAAGCCTGCTACAAGCGAGGAGTGTATCCTCCCTCTTTTACACAAGCTTGATATGGTGCTCGTTATGAGTGTTGTCCCCGGATTCGGCGGACAGAAGTTTATGCCCGAAGTTCTGGATAAGGTAAGAAATATCCGTGCGCATAAGGACGGAAAAGATATTGATATTCAGATGGACGGCGGAATAAACGAAGAAACTGCGGCATATGCTGCAGAGGCAGGGGTAAACATCCTTGTTGCCGGAAGTGCAGTTTTTAAAGCTTCCTCCTACGAAGAAGCAATCTCAAAAATTCTTAAAAGTGCAGAGGGCGCAGTAAATGGTTGACGAAAAAGCGGTATTGAGAAAAAAGCTTCTTTCCCTGCGCGATGAAACGGGCGAAAAGGAGCTGTGTCTTTCACATCTTGAAGAATTCAATGAATTCAAAAACGCAAAAACCGTTTTTTGTTATGTTTCGGCAGGAAGTGAGGTCGGGACGCATTCATTTATAGGCGAAATGCTCGAAAAAAAGAGGGTTGTCGTCCCCTACTGCACCGACAGATGCGGAAATATGATTGCGGTGGAGATAAAATCCCTTGACGAACTGAAAGAGGGGCTTTTCGGAATATTGGAGCCGATAAACCCAAAAGAATTCCCGAAAAGCGAGATTGATTTTGTGATTGCGCCCGGCATAGCTTTTGACAAGGACGGCTACCGTCTTGGTTACGGAAAGGGATATTACGACAGGTTTTTGTGCAATCTAAGTCCATTCAGACTTGGAGTATGCAAAAAAGAGCTTTTCCTCGAAAAGCTCCCCCACGATGAGTTTGATGTAAAAATGGATAAAGTTCTTATAATATAAAAAGAGGAAGTTTCAAATTGAAACTTCCTCTTTTTTATTCATGATTTATTAACGGGTATGGAAACATTTTTATTTGGGGACGGGGACATTTTTGTTACGCCTACTTATGCTTGGGGACGGGTCAATTTTTGTTACGCCTACTTATGCTTGGGGACGGGGACATTTTTGTTACGCCTACTTATGCTTGGGGACGGGTCAATTTTTGTTACGCCTACTTATGCTTGGGGACGGGTCAATTTTTGTTACGCCTTCGGCTTACAAAAATGTCCCCGTCCCCTTTATTTCAACCTAATTTTTTAAGTGCTTCTGTTAACGCCATTGCAATCTGGTCAGGACAACTTGTGCCCCTTCCGTTGCAATCAATTCCGCGCATTCTTTCAATCGCGTCGCGCGCGTTCATACCTTTTAAAAGCTGTGCAAGCCCGTTTGTGTTGCCGCTGCATCCGCCGACAATCTGAATATCGTTGATTGTTCCGTCATCGGCAAGGTCAATTACCGTCTTGCGCGAACAGACACCGCGGTTTGTGTATTCACTAATCATAAATTATTTCTCCTGAGTTTTTTCCTCAACTGCTTTTTCAGCCTCAATGCCGTCAACGTAAACATTTACAACGATGTTTTCAAGTCCTGCATAAGCCTCCACCGCGTTTTTAACGGCTTTCTGAAGCTTGTATGCAATTTCGTTTATTTTAACGCCGAATTTTACAGTTATATGAACATCAATTTTTGTAGATTCTTCAGTCATTTCAACCTTGATGCCCTTGTCTGCAGATTTTTTGCCGAGAAAGTCGCTCCAACTGCCGCTTGTACCGAGACCTGTTACACCCTCAACCTCACGCGCGGAAATTGCGCTGATACGCACGATTACTTCTTCGGAAATTTTTATATTGCCGTTTTCAGTAGCAATGAAATTATCAGTCATTTGAATTACTTCCTTTCGCACAATAATCCAAGCGGGGTTATTCCTCTTGGGTTATATTTATTTTATCACTATTGTTAGAAATAATCAAGATATTTTATCAGTTCATCTCCATTATCTTGATTTTCTCCTGCGGAATTCCGCTTTGGGTAGAAACGATTTCCGAAATTTGTGCCGCTCCCTCGCTGTCAAGCATCTGTGTCTTTACAACGACATTCGCCATACCTCCGTTTATATAGCAGACAGCGTCTTCAAACCCCCGTGCACGAAGGAGGTTCTCGACAGCAGTTTCCGTTTCCGTATTCTGCGCAAGCTCGAGTACGCCTTGCTGCGCGCTTGCCTTTGCCGCGGCGTCGCTGTTTTCGTTTTCAAGCACTGCGTTATATGTTTCGATGCTTCGGCTTCTTCCTGCTTCACGGTCAATGCGTGCCTGTGCGAAAAAGTCGCCATTAACCTCCTGCCCCTGTTCCTGTGAGGTTACAAGCTGTGCTTCTCCGAGATATTTTTTACCCGATTCTTCGGCATTTCTACCTGCATTTATATACCCTGCCGTTCCTATAACAATAGCAAGTGCCGCCACGGCAAGTTGCTTTTTTTTAACGACCATCATCATAGTTATTACTTCCTTTCAAAAACCTCTATTTTATGGGCAGATACTCCGAGTGCCACAGATGCCGCACGCACAAGTTTTTCGCGGACTCCGCTATCTCCGCCACCCTCGGCAACGATGAGGACTCCGCAGCTGTACTCTTCCTTTTCGGAATTTCCAAGGAGGGATTTTTCCTCTTTTTCCTTCTGCGAAATCATCACGCTTACTTTCCCTGCACCTTCTATCTGGGAAAGGATTTCTTCTGCCTCCGTTGCGCGTGAGACGTGTTCATAGCTATTCTCCTGCGACGGCGCCTTTTTTGAAGAATTGCCAAAAACAAGGAGTATTATTCCCATAGCTAATAATATGTATATTAGGCTGCTCGTTTTTTTATCCCCGAAAAGTTTGTCAATTTTTATCATTTTTAAGCTTAATCCTTTCTCTTTCAATGCCGAAATTTTCTATTATATAGCTGACGGCTGTGCTTTCGTCTCCGTTTACCGAAAGTGTTACGGAAATGACCTCGCCCTGTGGCGAGACCTCGACATATACTTTTCCGCCGTGTTTCAGTTTCCCTTTGATGGTTTTTTCGAGATTCTCGCGATGCTTTTTTAAAACCTGCGCCCTGTAAAGTGCTTCGTTACTTTCAATTTCCTCTTCGGTAAAAGAAAACGGTTCTATGCTGACAAAAGGCTCCCCTGTCTTTTCCGTAATGAAAGAAAGTGATGCGCATATAAGCATAAATCCCATTGCAAGAGAGGTGTATTTTTTTATACTCCCTTCAGGAATGAGCATATTTGAAAAGGATATGAGCATAAGTATTACGCCCAGCGTAGTCATATATTCTTTCATATTACAAAATTGATGCAATCAGGATAATCATAATTGTTCCCATTGATGCAATTGACGAAAAAAACATATCTATACATTCCCCCAGATTCCGAAGAGTATCGCCCACACTTTTATCGCTGACAGGGGCGGTGAATGCCGCCGTCAGGCGAAAAGCAAGCGAGAGTGCCCACATTTTAAGAAGCGGTACGGCAAATATAGCAAAAATGATTATAACGCCACCTAATCCGACTGCATTTTTAAGGAGCATCGCGCTCCCTGCGACAGAGCTCATTGCTTCACTAATCGAGCCACCGACAACGGGGACGGATGCATTTATTGCAAACTTGACACCGCGCGCCGCGAGGGAATCGAAACTTGCCGCGGCGAAGGAGCTTATCCCCATTATGCCTGCAAAAAGGGACATTGATAACGCAAGCAGAGTTTTGTGAAGTTTTGAGAAAAGCGCTATAAATTCCGTCAGCGAACTGCTGCCGGTGACCGCGCACAAAAGGGTACATACTGCGCGAAGAAGCACAAGCGGTGTTATGACATTCTTGATAAGGAGACCGAATGCCGAGCAGATAAAATACATTACGGGATGCGCCATTGTTGCGGATGCTACTTCTCCGCCTGACAGCGAGAGCATTGTCATGGACGGAATTATGCTGTGCACAAACAGGGTTATGTCCCCCAAGGTAGAGAGCACATATTCAGTTGCTATCTGAAACGCTGTTGCCGCAATCGTTGCAATATACAAAAAGAGAGCAATTTCACTTGCTCTGCCGACTTCATTTTTATCAAAGGAGTTATTGAGGTTTCTGATAAATGCGGCTATGAGGATTACGGCAACGACTGAGCCGATAAGCAGAAATGCACTTTTCAGTTCGCCAAGAAAAAGTGATATCAGATTATTTATAATGTTTTGGGAATCAAGGGTGAATTTACCCGTTGTGACAGAGTCGATTATACTTTCAAAGTCGAAATCCCCAAGCAGTTTTTCGATGTTTTGCGCGGCGGAGTCGGGTATCTCTACATTGATATTTTCAGTATTCATGAGAGTATTCCTATTATTTTGGTAAATGCTTCCTTTGCGATTGGGATGGCGATTACCGTTATTGCGATTTTCCCTGCAGTCTGTATGTGCGAAGAAAGCGCTTTCTCTCCGCTTTCCGCGCAGAGGTCACTTCCTATCTGGCTGATATATGCAATACCCGTTATTTTAAGTATCGGGGTCAGAAACCCCTCTCCGAGCGGGCTCATTTGTGCAAAATCATTCATGGTTTTTACAATGGTTATTACATAAGGAATAATTGCAGTTATGATTAAAATTACTCCCGAAACGGAGACAAGGTGTCCGATTTCGCTTTTCATATTTTTTATCATAAGCGCAATTACCCCGAAAAGCACTCCTGCCGATGTGATTTCAAGTATATTCATATTCCAAACACCGTCTTTACCGTTTCAAAAAGCTTTGCTATCTCGCCCACGACCATCATCAGAACTACGACAAGTCCTGCGATAGTTATCATAAGCGCTTGCTCGTCACGTCCGCTGCGTGAGAGAAGCATATTCATAACTGAAACGATAATTCCTATCCCTGCAATTTGAAAAATAAGTTCTGTGTTCATAACTACCCTCTCTATATCAAAAGAAGCACGATTGCCGCGGCGGTGAGAATACTGCCCTTTACACAAAGTTTCCCCTTGAGGTTCAGCTCGGCGGTAGCTTCCGTAAGTTTTTCTTCAATCTCGTCCGTAAAAACGGCAAGGTTTGAAAGTTGCCCCTCGCAGGAGGATGCGCAAAGCCCCGATGCAAACCGCTCGATTACAATTAAATCTTCACGCTTGAGCGCCGCCGTTTTAAGCGCCGTTTTTCTTACAGCTTCCTCCGGAAGTTGTCCTGAAAGAATTTCAGATGCAGCAGTTTCAAAAAACGCGGTGCTGTCCATAAAAATTTCGTGAAGCGGTGCACGAAAAGCTGTGAGTTTTGAATTTATCTTTCTTGCGCCGTCAAGTATTTCCGAGAGCGCTTTTTTACGCTCGAAAAATGCGAGATATTTCCTCATCCCGAAAAGCGTTGCCGATAAAATTACTACTGCCGAGCCTATGATTTTAAGCACGCCTTAAACACCTTCCGTCTGTTATTATTTTTTCTATTTTTATTTCTCCCCTAAGTTTCCCCAGAACGATAATACGTTCAAAAACTCCGTCCTCGATAATATTTCTGATATAGCGGCGCCTCATAACATCCCTTTCGCTGTATCCGTGCGCCGTTGTTATTATTTTTACACCGCAGTTTATAATTTCGCCTATTGCACGCTCCTCGCTTTCGCTTCCCGTTTCATCGGTTATGATAACCTCGGGCGACATGGTACGAAGAAGCATTGTTATCCCCTCGCCTTTTGGCACGGCATCCATCACGGCGGTAAACCGACCTACATCGTGGGTTGGTATTCCTCCCCTGCAGGCGGCGATTTCGCTTCGCTCGTCAGCGATACATACCTTGTGCGATGCGCCTATCTGACGCGCTATATCACGAAGCATTGTCGTTTTGCCGCATCCGGCAGGTGAAATTATAAGGGTATTGTAAATTCTGTCCTGATACATTATATATTCCATTATCGGGTCTGCCGCGCCGATAATTCCGCGCGACAGTCGTATGCAGATTGCTGAAATGTCGCTCATGTGCGTTACTGCCCCATTTTCGCAGACGCATTTCCCGCACACTCCCACGCGGTGCCCTCCCGAAAGAGTTATGTATCCCTTTGTGAGATTTTGTTGCATTGCATATAGCGAGCCGCGACACATGGAATTTATTATTTTTTTAAGTTCATCGTGCGATACACGGACTCCGCTGTCCATAAGAATACCGCGTTTTATGACCGAGGCGTTCTTTTCGGCGATTATGCGGATTTCCTGCATATCCTTTGTCCCCATAATGAGCAAAGTTTCCATAAGATTTGGCGGAAAATGCTGCATAAGTGAATTTATCTCCATAGAGTTTCATCCTTTCGGTCTAATATATGAGGGGGGTGGGGGTGTTATGTCCTTTTAATTTAAAAGAACGAAAAACTTTACGAAAGCGTAAAGACTATGTTCTTTTGTAACCAGAAGAACCAAAGATTTTGCAGAACTGCAAAGAAAGATGTCCTTTTGGTGTCAAAACGGCATTGGGTTCGCTAATCAGCGTAAAACTTCTCTGAAGTGTAGCAGAAACTTTTTATGCAAAAAGAAATTAAAAAGATAAAAATCGTTATTGTATATTTCTATCAATTTTGATAAAATTAAAATATCTTTTTACAAAGGACTGATTTTTTTGACAGGAATCGGAACCGTTATCAATACAGTTTTGGTAATAGCAGGCTCTATTGTGGGCCTTTTGCTTAAAAAGGCAATTCCTGAAAGGCTTAAGGAAAGTATGGTGCAGGCACTTGCTCTTGCTACATTTACAATAGGTATCACGGGAGTTATAAATGCTTCGTCTACCGTAACAAAGGACGGAACTCTTTCAGGGAACTACACTATCCTTATGGTGCTCTCAATGGCAATCGGCACATTTATAGGCGAGCTTATAAATATTCAGAAAAGGCTTGACAATATGGGCGATTTTCTGCAGAAGAAGTTTTCTTCCGACGATTCTTCGACATTTTCGCAAGGGTTTGTGACAGCGTCACTCGTATTCTGCGTCGGCTCGATGACAATCCTCGGTGCGTTCAATGACGCCCTCTTACACGACCCGACAATTCTTATTACAAAGAGCCTTCTTGATATGATTATGTCAGTGGTTTTTGCATCAACACTCGGAATAGGCGTGATGTTTTCGGCATTGACCGTGCTTGTGTATCAGGGACTTCTGACTGCGTGTGCGTCATTTCTTTCTCCGCTTCTTACCGAAGCTGTTATCGCACAGATGTCTTTCGTGGGAAGCATACTTATCGCAGGAATAGGTCTGAACTTTATCTATAAACCCAAGCTCAAACTTGCAAATATGCTCCCTGCGATGTTCATACCTTTAATATGGTACGTTATTTCTAATCTCTGGAGGTAAATATAATGAAAAGATGCGGCGGTGTGCTGATGCACATTTCCTCCCTTCCGGGCGAATATGGAATAGGAACGCTCGGACGCGGCGCAAGAGAATTTGTTGATTTTCTTCGTGATGGCGGTTTCGGTGCGTGGCAGGTGCTCCCCTGCGGTCCGTGTGACAGCTACAATTCTCCGTATTCGGGAAAGAGTGCATTTGCAGGAAATATATATTTTATTGACCCTGAAATCCTGTGTGAGAAAAAGCTCCTTACTGCAGAAGATGTCGCGGAATGTAAATGTTCCGATATGTATGTAACGGGCTATGAGTTTCTTCACAAAACGCGTGAGGGTATTTTCCGCAGGGTGCTTTTACATATGACAGACGAAATAAAGAAAAATGTAGAAAAGTTCTGCGATGAAAATCCATGGGCAAAGGACTATGCTCTTTTCTGCGCGCTTAAGAAAAAGTACGAGTTCCTTCCATGGTGGGAATGGGACAGCGCGCTTATGCTTCGTGAGGAAAAGGCTCTTAAAGTGGCGGAAAAAGAACTTGCCGAGGATATTTTCTTCTACTCATTTTTGCAGTGCGAATTTTTTGAAGAGTGGAAAGCGATGAAAGAATACGCCAATGAAAAAGGCGTGAGTATTATCGGGGATATGCCAATTTACCTCGCGCACGACAGCGCAGATGTATGGGCGAATCCGCACCTTTTCTCGCTTGATAAGTCGATGCATCTTACAAGGTGTGCGGGTGTTCCGCCCGATTATTTCTGCGAAGAGGGACAAAAGTGGGGCAATCCTCTTTACAATTGGGAAAACCTCAAAAAAGAGGGTTACAGTCTGTGGATAAAGCGTCTCGGTCACGCGCTTTCGATGTATGACGCGGTGAGGATAGACCATTTTCGCGCATTTTCGGCGTACTGGTCAATTCCTGCAGAGGAAAAGGCTACAAAGGGCAGATGGGAAAAAGGCCCCGGAATCGAATTTTTTGACGCGCTCAAAAAAGTTTACCCCGATGCAAATATCATTGCCGAGGACCTCGGTGATATTGATGACGACGTGAGAACGCTCCTTAAGGAAACTGATTTCCCCGGAATGGGCGTAATGCAGTTCGCGTTTATTACGGATGACGATACGCCTCATCTTCCGCATAACTACACGAAGAAAACCGTAGGCTATACAGGTACACACGATAACAACACGCTCCTTGGCTGGTTGTGGGAAAGCAGCGAGGGCAGTCGTAATTACGCTATGCAGTACTGTGATTTTCACGGTGACTGGGGGCAGGGCGGTCCGCACAGCCCCTCTATCCGCGCAGTTATCCGTACGCTGTGGCGCTCGGGCGCACTTATAAGCATTGTTCCCATTCAGGATTTATGCGGATTCGGTGGCGATACCTGTATGAATCACCCAGGGGTTGCCGAAGGTAACTGGTGCTTCAGAATTACAAAAGAAGCGCTCGGCAGCGTTGACAAAGAATTTTATAAATCGCTAAACAGTCTTTATAAAAGAGGTTCTATGAAATAATAAAAACGCCGAGAAATCGGCGTTTCAGCGTGTCGATAAACCTATCGGCACGCTGGCAGACGAGGAAAAAGGAAGGTAAATTTGCTCAACACGAACTCGTCGGCGTAC
>CAYMHB010000024.1:15790-25309 GCA_964390145.1 uncultured Oscillospiraceae bacterium | reverse complement strand
AAAATCCGTACACGATAGTGTGCGGATTTTTTACTTATTACCTATTCACTCTTCACTATTCCCTAAAAATATTTAAGTACGGATTTTTTTGGAAAGTAATAGGTAATAGTGAATAAGGAAGAGGTTAAGGTAGCTTTGCTTATGCAAAGCTTATTTTTATATGCATCGAAATCGTTCTGCTTTGTCTTTTTTTATTATTCATCAGGGGAATCAAGCCTGAGTGGAAATTAAACTGCGAAAATAACAAAGAAAACATTTGAATTCCATGTAAAAAGTAGTATAATCAAATCATAGAATATTTCTCTGCTATAAGGAGTGTTCATAATGAAAATCAACTTCGCTAAAACCATAGGCAAAATAAAACCAATGCACGCGATAAATAATGCGCCTATACAGGGTGCAAGCGACAGCATGTTTCATTACCTGACCGAAGCAGGAATTCCGTATTCACGACTTCACGACACGGGTGGCGCATATGGTGGAGGAAGATTTGTGGATATCACCAATCTGTTCAGAAACTTTGATGCTGATGAAAATGACCCCAATTCTTACGATTTCGCTTTTACCGACTGGCTTTTGAATGCCTTGTACAATAGCGGAGTTGAGCCGTTTTTCAGACTTGGTGTTACGATTGAAAACTATGCAAATATCAAAGCATACAATATATATCCTCCAAAGGATTTTGCAAAATGGGCAAGAATATGCGAAAAAGTCATTGCTCATTATAACGAGGGCTGGGCAGGCGGATATCATCTCGGTATAAAATACTGGGAAATATGGAACGAGCCTGACAATCATCCCGAAATTGAAACAAATCATATGTGGAGAGGCACTTTTGAAGAGTATATGGAGCTTTATAAGACGGCTTCAATTCATCTGAAATCAAAATATCCGCATCTTAAAATCGGCGGATATGGTTGCAGCGGATTTTATCGTGTAATCAAGGATAACGAAGTTCCTGACGAAGCGAAAATAAGTAAGCGCCGTGATTACTATATCGAGTGCTTTCGTAAGTTTATGCATATGTGCCAGGAAGAACATCTTCCGCTTGATTTCTTCTCGTGGCATTCTTATTCTGATGTGGACAAAAACATCATTTATCAGCAGTATGTGCAGAATGAACTTGAAAAGTATGGTTACGGAGATATCGAAGTTTTCTTAAACGAGTGGAATCCGAGTGTGAAAAAAAGAGGTACACTTGAAGACAGTGCGAATGTTGCCGAAATGATGATGCGTATGCACGACACAAGGGTTGATATGCTTATGTATTACGACGGTCAGATTAACGGAAGTTATCAGGGGCTTTTTAATCCTCTTACATACACACCCTTTAAGACATATTACTCTTTCAAGGCATTTAACAGTCTGTATAAACTCGGAAACTGTGTGCAAGTTTGCGACATTCCGGAAGGTGTAAGCTCAATGGCTGCGGCCGACGGGGAAAAGTATGCAGTACTTATCACCAATAAAAACGGAGAAAAAACCATACCGATTGAAAAGGATGCTCCCTGCAAGTTAAAGGTGTATCGCCTGAATGAAACCTGTAATCTTGAGGAAAACGGCGAAATTTGCGGAGATTCTATTAAAATAGGCGAATTTGAAACAGTTTTAATAATGTCATAAATGCTGTCAATTTATAACATATTTTCTTGTAAAATGTCTGTAATTATGTTATAATACTCAGCAAAGGAGATGTGCACATGAACGAACTTAAACCGATGTTGTTTTCTGCTATGAAAACATACAGCAAAGAAAGACTTGTAAAAGATATTATCGCAGGTATAATTGTTGCAATAATTGCGCTGCCGCTCTCGATTGCGCTTGCGCTTGCTTCAGGCGTAGGACCGGAAGAGGGACTTTACACCGCGATCGTTGCCGGCTTTATCATATCCTTCCTCGGCGGAAGTAACGTGCAGATTGCAGGGCCGACTGCCGCATTTGCAACAATTGTTGCAGGGATTGTTGCTAAAAACGGTATGGAGGGGCTTGTACTTGCTACTCTCATGGCAGGTATTCTGCTCGTTTTAATGGGTGTATTTAAGCTCGGCTCTCTTATAAAATACATTCCCTACACAATTACTACCGGCTTTACCGCAGGTATTGCGGTGACCATTCTTATCGGTCAGCTCAAGGATTTCTTCGGCCTTGTGTATGCAGGAGGGGAGAAACCGATTGAAACAATAGAAAAGCTCGAAGTATTTTTCAAGTACTTTTCTACTGTAAATATTGAAGCTGTTATCGTGGGTGTTGTCAGCCTCGCGATACTTATCGGTTGGCCTTACATAAATAAGAAAATACCCGCTTCGCTTATTGCCGTTGTAGCAGGTATTCTTATGGCGATAAAAATGGATGTATTAACAATTGGAGATCTCTACTCTGTAAGTAGTACACCTCCAAAGTTTGTGGCTCCTGAATTTGACCTTTCTCTTGTAAAGGCACTTCTTCCGGATGCGTTTACAATAGCAATCCTTGCGGCAATCGAATCGCTTCTTTCTTGCGTTGTTGCCGATGGTATGACAAACACCAAGCACCGTTCCAATGCAGAACTCGTTGCGCAGGGTGTAGGTAATATTGGCAGCGCACTTTTTGGCGGTATCCCTGCAACAGGTGCTATCGCAAGAACTGCCGCAAATATCAAAAACGGCGGAACATCGCCCATTTCAGGTATGGTTCACGCGGTAGTGTTGCTTCTTATTCTTATTTTTCTTATGCCCTATGCAGCGCTTATTCCTATGCCGACAATCGCGGCAATACTTTTTATTGTTGCGTATAATATGTGTCATTGGAGACCGTTTGTACATCTTGTGAAAACTGCTCCAAAAAGCGATATTTCAGTGCTTGTAATTACGTTCATACTTACGATTGTTTTTGACCTCGTAATTGCTATTGAGGTAGGATTTGTTCTTGCTTGCCTTCTCTTTATGAAACGTATGAGCGACGAAACGGGCGTTGTAGGATGGAGATACGCAGAAGAAGAAACTGATGACAGCGAAAAACTCATGTCTCTTTCGGAAGAAATCCGTGTATATGAAATCACGGGACCTCTTTTCTTCGGAGCGTCCGACAGAATTGCAGGTATTACTGCAAAGGAAAATACAAAGTGCATAATTCTCCGTATGAGAAGTGTGCCGGCAATAGATGTAACCGCTATGAATGCGCTTGATGAACTTTATGAGCGTTTCAGAGAAAACGGTGTCACGCTTATTCTTTCTCATGTTAACGACCAGCCTCTTCGCGTTATGGAGAAGGCAGGATTTATTGAAAAGGTAGGCCGTGAAAACTTCTGTGACCATATCGAAAGTGCAATTTCGCTTGCACAGAGAATAAACTAAGTTTTAATGCTGATAAATTTTTTTAGGAGGTGGCGAAATATGTCAGCAAAAAATATTGGCTACAAGGCTCTTGAAGTCTTTATGGCACATCCCAGGTGTAAGAAAAGAGCATACGGACAGGGAACTACTTCGCCGCCTGAATTTCTACTTATTTAAATGGTAAAACTCAAAACAAAATTTTATTTAATAAGGAGAAATTTATATGTGGTTTATATTTGCTTTACTCACAGCAATTTTATGGGGCGTTGCTGAACTTTTTTATAAAAAAGGCGCACAGCCGCAAGAAAAGTATTCACATCTTAAAATTTGCGTATGCGTAGGTATCGTAATGGGAATCCATGCGATTTTTACACTGCTTACACAGAATATCAATTACAACCCCGTTAATCTTATCAAATACCTTCCCGTGTCTATGCTTTATATTGTATCTATGGCATTTTCCTATTTCGGTATGCGCTTTATTGAGGAATCCATATCTGACCCCATCGAAAATACCTCAGGGGCGATGTGCTCGCTGCTTTGTGTTATCTTTTTGAAAGAAACACTTTCATTACCGGCGGTAATTGCTGTAATTCTTATGCTTATAGGTGTTCTCGGTGTCGGTTTTCTTGAAAACAGGGGAGATACGGTAAGAAAAAGAACACTTGGTAAAAAAATGGCTGTTATTGCTTTCTGTATGCCCTTTGTGTACGCAATACTCGATGCAGTAGGCACTTTCGCAGATGCGTTTTATCTTGATGATTTCGAAAAAACACCGCTTATCGGAGTGACAGAAGAAACTCTCGAAGCAGTTGCAAACACCAGCTATGAACTCACATTCGCAATAGTTGCACTTATCTTATTTGTATTTATGAAGATAAAGAATGTTAAGTTCGGCTCAATCCCGAAACAAAAGGATAAGTTCCTTGCTGCAATATTTGAAACTGCAGGACAGTTTACATATGTATATGCACTGAGCGGAAACGGTGCGGTTGCAGCACCCATTCTTTCGTCCGGATGTATTGTGGCACTGCTTCTTTCAAGAATTTTCCTGAAAGAGAAGCTCACACCAATGAAATACGTATTTATTTCCATAGTAATTCTCGGTGTACTTATGCTGGCGGTAGTAGAGGGACCGTAATATAATAGAGTACTCAGATATATTATGAAAGAAAATTTAAAAAATCCTTGACATACCCCTTGATTTGTGGTATCATATCACAGTAACCGCGTAGAAAAGGCCTTAAAGTGTTTTAACACGCCTTAATAGCGAGTCTGTTTATACGGGAGGTGCAACAAAATGTACGCAGTAATCAAAACTGGTGGCAAGCAGTATCAGGTAAAGGTTGGCGATGTTGTTTTCGTTGAGAAAATCGAAGGCGAAGCAGGCGCAGAAATCAAATTTGATCAGGTTCTTGCAGTTGGTGACGAAGGTAAGTTTACAGCAGGTGCTCCTACAGTTGAGGGCGCTACTGTATCTGCTAAGATTCTCAGCCAGACAAAGGGTAAGAAGATTATCGTTTTCAAGATGAAGCCTAAAAAAGGTTACAGAAACAAAACCGGTCATCGTCAGCCCTATACAAAGGTTGAAATCACAGCAATCAATGCGTAATTATGATTAAATTCAAAGCGGTATCAGATACCGACGGAAAAATCACCCAGTTTACAGTGGACGGGCACAGCGGCTTTGCCGAAAGCGGTGAGGACATTGTCTGTGCATCAGTTTCTTCAGCTGTGTGGCTTACAATTAACGGCATTGAAAGGCAAAACCTCGCAAAACTCTCATATGAAGAGCGTGACGGTTTTGTAAACTGCATCATATCCGATAAAAAGGGTAACGGTGCAGATATACTGCTTGATTCACTCAGTATGTTTATAGCAGAACTTGAATCGCAGTATAAAGACTATTTGAAATTTACACAAAATTAATTTGTGTGCTTATTTTGGAAGGAGTGAAATTATAATGTTCGCATTGAATATTCAGTTGTTCGCTCATAAGAAGGGTGTAGGTTCCACAAAGAACGGTCGTGACAGTGAGTCTAAGCGTCTTGGCGCAAAGCGTGCTGACGGTCAGGCAGTTCTTGCAGGTAACATCCTCGTTCGTCAGAGAGGAACTAAAATTCATCCCGGTATCAATGTAGGTATTGGTAGCGATGATACCTTATATGCTCTTGTTGACGGAAAAGTTAAGTTCGAGCGTAAGGGCAAGGATAAGAAGCAGGTAAGTGTATATCCTGCGTAAATCAAAAGATAAAGGCTCGGATTGATTCCGAGCCTTTTTTATTATTTTTATGGAGGTGCCTTTTTGTGTTTGTAGACAAAGCTAATATTACCGTAAAAGCAGGAAACGGCGGTAACGGTCTTGTATCTTTCCACAGAGAAAAATATGTTCCTGACGGCGGCCCCGACGGTGGCGACGGCGGCAGAGGCGGAAATATCGTTTTCAAAGCCGACAAAACCCTTTCTACACTTGTGGATTTTGCACACAAAAAGGTTTTTACCGCGCGTAATGGTGAAGATGGAAAGGCGAGACGCTCTTTCGGCAGGAAAGGTGAAGACCTTTACATCTATGTTCCCGTTGGAACAGTAATCCGCGACGCTAAAACAAACCGTGTTATGAAGGATATGTCGGAAGACGGTGAAGAATTTATCGCAGCACAGGGCGGTAACGGCGGTTGGGGCAATGTTCATTTTGCATCGGCAACCCGTCAGACGCCTAAATTTGCAAAAGACGGCCTTAAAGGTCAGGAGAGGGAAATTACCCTTGAACTCAAACTTATTGCAGATGTTGGACTTGCAGGCTTCCCTAACGTCGGAAAATCCACACTGCTCTCTGCAGTAAGTGCCGCGCGCCCCAAAATAGCAAACTATCACTTTACAACACTTGAACCGAATCTCGGCGTTGTAAAAATGGGTGAGGGAAAAAGCTTCGTTATGGCGGACATCCCCGGTCTTATCGAGGGTGCTCACGAAGGAATAGGACTTGGTCACGAATTCCTCCGTCATATTGAACGCACACGTCTTATTGTGCATATAGTAGACATTTCAGGTATCGAGGGAAGAAATCCCATCGAAGATTTTGAAAAAATAAATGAAGAGCTTTCGCTTTACAGTGAATCTCTAGCAAACCGTCCGCAAATTGTTGCGGCAAATAAAATAGACATCATCACAGACCCCGACGCGTACGAGGAATTTAAAAAATATATTGCTGACAAGGGTATAAAACTCTTTGAAATCAGCGCCGCTACACACAGCGGTACAAAGGAGCTTATAAACTATGTTTCCGCAATACTCGATACGCTCGAGCCTGTCCAGATATACGAGGCAGACTTTGTTGAAGAAGACTTTGAGGAAGAGCCTTTTGAAGTACGCAAGGAAGACGATACTTACGTTGTAGAAGGTCCTTACGTTGAGAAGCTTCTTCGTCACTGTAATTTTGAAGATGCCGAAAGCATGCAGTACTTCCAGCTTGCACTCAGGAGAAAAGGCATTATCGATGCATTAGAGAACGCAGGTTGTGGCGAAGGTGACCCCGTGCGTATGTACGAACTTGAATTTGATTATACGGAATAAGGAAGAAAGATTATGATTTCTACAAAACAGCGCGCATATCTGCGCGGACTTGCTAACAAAGAAAAAGCCATTTTCCAGATTGGTAAAGGCGGTATCACAGAAGAAATTCTTACAGAACTTGATATAGTTCTCGAAAAACGCGAGCTTATCAAGATAACCGTACTTGAAACCTCATTTATGACTGCTCGCGGTGCGTGCGAGGCTATCTGCGAGGAAATCGGCGCAGAGCCCGTGCAGTGCATCGGCAATAAATTTGTCGTCTACCGTATGGCAAGAGCAAAGGATAACAGAAAAATTGAGCTTCCCAAGTGAGATGAAATAAAATGAGAATTGGATTATACGGCGGAGCATTCAACCCCGTTCACAACGGTCATATGGCGGTAGCACGTGCCGCAATTGATGCGGCAAAGCTTGACCTTTTGATTTTTATTCCTACGGGAAACGCTCCGCATAAAAAAGAAACTCAGATTTCCCGTTATGACCGATATAATATGCTTTTGGCGGCAACTGAAGGCGAGGAAAAGATGATTGTCAGCGACTATGAAATAAACCGTGAAGAGGTAAATTACAGTGCCGACACGGTAGAATACTTTAAGAGCGTTTATCCTGAGGACGAGCTCTTTTTCATAGTGGGCGATGACTCTTATAATAAGTTTGATTCTTGGTATCAGCCACACAGAATTTTAGAAAATGCAACTCTCCTTGTTTTCCCGAGGGAGGGAGCAGAGGTGAAGGCACCTGCACTTGCAGTTCCCATGGAAAAAGTAGAGGTATCCTCGAGCAATATTCGTGAAAAAATAAAGATGGGAAAAGATTGCAGAAACTTGTTGCCAAAAAAGGTTTTTGATTATATAATAGAAGGGAATTTATACGGAGCGAGGGGTTCCATTTGACAGAAAAAGAGATGCTTCAAAAACTTCAGAAAACACAAAAAGAAAGGCGCTTTAAGCATACTCTGGGAGTAATCTCAGAAGCGGAGCGTCTTGCACCGTTATTTGGAGTACCCGTGGAAAAGGCACGAACCACTGCGCTATTACACGATTGTGCTAAAAACCTCGACGAAAAAAGCGGGGAAGAGTTTAATCAGATTTGTGTAAAATATGGCGTAACACTTGACGAACTTGCAAAGAGTGAGCACGCACTTGTTCACGCATATTTAGGTGCGGCAGTTGCTTGGAAGGATTACGGGATTGAAGACCATGAAATACTCGAGGCAATTTATTACCACACAACAGCGCGTGCTAATATGACACCTCTTGAAAAACTCATATATATCGCGGATATGACCGAGCCCAACCGTACGCTTGAGCAGTCAAAGGAAATCCGCAGACTTGTAGAAATTGATATTAACGAGGCGCTTATTTACGCAATAGGTTGCTCAATAAAGCATGTTATCAAAAAGGGCACACTAATCCATCCCGATTCAATTCATGCACTCAACTATCTTATTGAAGAGAGGAGAGAGAATAAATGACAGAACTCGAAAAGGTACATGCCTTAGCGAAAATCCTTGACAGTAAAAAAGGACGCAACATAATTGCTCTTGACCTTAATGGTGCAACAATAATTGCAGATTACTTTGTAATATGCTCGGCAGGCTCTCCTGCACAGATGCACGCCCTATACGAAGCGTCTTGTGAAGAAATGGCAAAACTTGATTCTCCTCCCGTAAAGTGTGAGGGAATGAAAAACCCCGACTGGGCACTCGTTGACTTTGGTGGAGTAATGCTGCACATATTCAGTACGCAGATGCGTGACTTCTACGGGCTAGACAATCTATGGGCAGAAGCCACCAAAATCGAAATTGAAACAACAGATGAAGTTTGATACTTTCAGAAAGGACATGAAATATCATGGAATATAATTTTAGAAAGATTGAAGAAAAATGGCAGAAATACTGGGAAGACAATAATTCCTTCAAGGCAGAAAACAATTCTGAAAAACCCAAGTTCTATGCGCTTGTAGAATTTCCCTATCCTTCAGGTAGCGGTATGCATGTAGGTCATATCAAGGCATACAGCGGTCTTGAAGTAGTTTCAAGAAAGAGAAGACTTGAAGGTTATAATGTGCTTTTCCCGATTGGCTTTGACGCATACGGTCTTCCTACCGAAAATACAGCGATAAAGACAGGCGTTCACCCCAGAAAAGTTACAGATAACAACATCGTAAAATTCACAAGTCAGTTAAAGAGAGTCGGTTTTTCTTTCGACTGGTCAAGAGTAGTTGACACAACTGATGAAAACTACTACAAGTGGACACAGTGGATTTTCCTTAAAATGTTTGAAAACGGTCTCGTTTTCCGTGACAAGACACTCGTAAACTATTGCCCCAGCTGTAAGGTTGTCCTTTCCAACGAAGACTCACAGGGCGGTAAGTGTGATATCTGTCACAGCGACATCGTGCAGAAGACCAAGGAAGTTTGGTATCTCCGCATCACAGAATATGCCGACAAGCTTCTTGAAGGTCTTGAGGAAGTTGATTACCTTCCCAACATCATCCTTCAGCAGAAGAACTGGATTGGTAAATCAGAGGGTGCTTTCGTTAACTTCTCAATCAAGGAAAACGACGAAAAACTCCGCGTATATACAACACGTCCCGATACACTTTACGGCGTAACATTTATGGTTATTGCTCC
>CAYMHB010000024.1:0-15780 GCA_964390145.1 uncultured Oscillospiraceae bacterium | reverse complement strand
TTGAGGAATACAAGAAAGAATGTGCAAAGAAGAGCGAATTTGAAAGAACACAGCTCGTTAAGGATAAGACAGGTGTGAGAATTGAAGGCCTTACAGCTATCAACCCCATTACCGAAAAGGAAATCCCGATTTACATTTCCGACTATGTAATGATGGGCTACGGTACAGGCGCAATTATGGCTGTACCTGCGCACGATACGCGTGACTACGATTTTGCTAAAAAGTTTGGCATTGACATTATTGAAGTAATCAAGGGCGGAGACATTGAAAAAGAAGCTTACACAGGCGACGGTGAAATGGTTAACTCAGGCGTTCTTAACGGCATCAAGACAAAGCAGGAAGCAATTGCGAAAATGCTTGAAATTCTTGAGGAAAAGAATTGCGGTGAAAAGGGTGTTCAGTACAAGATGAAGGACTGGGCATTCAACCGTCAGAGATACTGGGGCGAGCCTATTCCGATTGTACATTGTGACAAGTGCGGAATCGTGCCCGTTCCTTACGAGGAGCTTCCCTTACGACTTCCTCCCGTTGACAATTTTGAGCCGGGCTCCGACGGTGAAAGCCCCCTTGCAAAGATTGAATCATTTGTTAACTGTACTTGTCCCAAGTGCGGCGCAAAGGCTAAGAGAGAAACCGACACCATGCCTCAGTGGGCAGGTTCATCTTGGTATTTCCTCCGCTACTGTGACCCCAACAACAACGAAGAATTTGCTTCAAAAGAAGCACTTGCTTACTGGATGAACGTTGACTGGTACAACGGCGGTATGGAGCATGTAACACGCCATATGATTTATTCTCGTTTCTGGCACAAGTTCCTTTATGATTTAGGACTTGTTCCCACAAGCGAGCCTTATGCAAAGAGAACTGCGCAGGGACTTATTTTAGGACCTGACGGAGATAAAATGAGTAAGAGTAAGGGTAACGTTGTTGACCCCAACGACGTTGTTGACCTTTACGGCGCTGATGTGCTCCGTTCATATGTACTGTTTATGGGTGACTACGAGCAGGCTGCTCCGTGGAACGAAAGCAGTATGAAAGGTTGTAAGAGATTCCTGGACCGTGTTTGGGAACTCCACACAAAACTTACTGACGGCGACACCTACAGCGATGCTCTTACAAGCAGTGTGCATAAGACAATCAAAAAAGTTTCAAGCGACATTGAAAGTATGAAGTTTAATACCGCTATTGCGGCACTTATGACTCTCGTAAACAAGATCTATGAAGTAGGCAGTGTTAATAAGGCGGAATACAAGACTCTTCTTACACTTCTCAATCCTTTTGCTCCTCATATGACAGAAGAGCTTTACAGCGAGATTTTCGGCGAAATCCTTTCCGAAGGCAAGTGGGTAGATTATGACGAAGCACTTTGCGTTGATTCTACTGTTGAAATCGTTGTTCAGCTTAACGGCAGAGTAAAGGCTAAGATGATGGTGGACGCTAACATCAACCGCGAAGATATGGAAAAAGCAGCGCTTGAAAACGAAGAAGTTAAGGAACTTATCGGGACGCAGACAATCGTAAAAGTGATTGCCGTACCCGGGAAACTTGTAAATATCGTTGTAAAATGAGGAAATAATATGAATTATAAAAGCACACGAAACAATAATATAAGCGTAAAAAGCTGTGAAGCAATCGCAAAAGGTCTTTCGCATGAAGGCGGACTTTTCATTCCCGAAAGTATCCCCATGGTTTCACTTAAAAATATTGAATATATGGCAGATATGTCATATACCGAGCGTGCAAAAGAAATCCTCGGCAGATTTCTTACAGACTTTACAGAAGAAGAACTTGATAAATGCATAAATTCTGCATATACAAAAGAAAAGTTCGGAACTAACACAATTGCACCCGTTTACAAACTTAATCCCGAGCAGTATATTCTTGAACTCTGGCACGGTCCTACCTGTGCATTTAAGGATATGGCACTCCAGATTCTTCCGCATCTTCTTACAACATCCGTGAAGAAGCTTGGTATTGACAGAGAAATGCTCATCCTTGTTGCAACAAGCGGTGACACAGGTAAAGCGGCTCTTGAAGGCTTCAAGAATGTTAACGGAACAAAAATCGTTGTATTTTATCCCGATGACGGCGTGAGCCAGATTCAGCGACTTCAGATGTGCACACAGGAAGGTAACAACGTATTCGTAAGCGCGGTTAACGGTAACTTTGACGACGCGCAAAACGGTGTTAAGGAAATCTTTACCGATAACGAATATGAAAAGGAACTTGATAAAATCAAGGTGTCACTTTCATCAGCCAACTCAATCAACTGGGGACGACTTGTTCCGCAGATTGTTTACTATTTCTCCGCATATTGCGATATGGTAAAGGGTGAAGAAATCAAAGTAGGGGATGAGGTTAATATCTGTGTTCCCACAGGTAATTTCGGCAACATCCTTGCCGCATATTATGCAAAGAGAATGGGGCTTCCCGTAAAGAAGCTCATCTGTGCGTCAAACAAGAATAATGTCCTTACAGATTTCATCAGAACAGGTGTGTATGACAGAAACCGCGATTTCTATACTACAACATCTCCGTCTATGGATATTCTTATTTCATCAAACCTTGAGAGACTTCTCTATATGGTTTCAGACGGTGACTCAGACGCAGTAACAGGCTATATGACAAGCCTTAAGGAAAACGGAACTTACAGCGTAAGTGACGAAATAAAGGCAGAAATTCAGAAAACTTTCTACGGCGGATGGGCAGATGAAGAAGCATCTTCAAAGACAATTCGCGAAACGAACGATAAATTCGGCTATGTTATCGACACACATACTTCTGTTGCGGTAAGCGTGCATAATGAATATATAAAGGAAACAGGCGATAAAACAAAGACAATTATCGCATCTACTGCAAGTCCTTTCAAATTCAATGGCGCAGTGCTTTCGGCACTTGACAGCGAGGCGCAGATAGCGGACCTTGACGAATTCAGACTTCTCCAGAAACTTGCCGATGATTATGAACTTCGCATTCCTTCTTCACTCTCAGCACTTGAAGAAAAGGAAGTCCGTTTTGAAATGGTTTGTGACAAGAATCAGATGAAGGCAGTCATAAACGAATTTATGAAAAACTAAAAAAAGGCTGCTGCGTCAATAGTTGTTGCAACATCATTAGCTTAAATAGTTACACAGTGCGGGCTGTTCCCTTGTAATGATGTTACATTTAACGCAGTAGCCTTTTTCGTAAAATGAAATCAGAAAAGCCTTCGCTTTCTCGATTTCACCTATCAAATGCCGTTAGTTACAGCATTCTCTTTTGGAAAAGGTATCGCAACCTGTTTCCGAAACCCTGTTTGCATCCTGACCTACAACCATGATGTGTTCTGCCATACATTCGTTGTTTGTGTTATGATGCACACAATTTTCGACAACGCATTTTACGCCGCTTATGGGTCTTTGTGAGTTTTGACAAGACATCTTCGATCACTCCTGACTTTGATTGTAAAACAATGTATTAAAAAAGGTCATAAACCAATTCTAATGCAAAGCTTACAAGTGTATTTTGCGTAATAAAATCAATTATATTCGGAGAAAATTATGGCAATTTTTGCACTTAGCGATCTTCATCTGCCGCTTGGAATTGATAAACCGATGGATGTTTTCGGCTACAGATGGGACAATTATGTTGAAAAAATTGAATATGAGTGGAAAAAACTTGTTAAAGAGGAAGATTTTGTTATAATAAACGGAGATTTCAGCTGGGCGACATATCTTTCGGAAGCACTTTTGGATTTTAAGTTCATTGAGGCTCTTCCCGGGAAAAAACTTCTTTCTAAGGGCAATCACGACTATTGGTGGGAAACGCTTACGAAAATGAACGAATTTCTTTCTGCAAACGATATCAAAAGCGTGACATTTTTGCAGAACAATGCGGTGCTTTGTGACGGTGTTGCCATTTGCGGGGCAAAGGGATGGATTTCCCCGTCTGATAACTCTTTCAAAAAGGATGACGAAAAAATTTACCGCCGTGAGCTGATAAGACTTGAAGCCTCACTCAAAGAGGCGAGTAAACTTTCTGACACAATAATCGCGGCACTTCATTTTCCGCCGGATAAAAATTATATGGAAGTTATAAATGACTACAATGTCCACACTTGCATTTTCGGGCATCTGCACGGAAAAAGAGCGGATGATTATGTTGTTTCATCACCAAAATATGCTCTTGTTTCTGCGGATTACTTGAAATTCACTCCAAAGCGTATAATTTAATGGAAAATATTTTCAAAAACACTTGCAAAAGCAGGCAAAATATGATATAAATATGTTTTGTGATATAGGCTTTATTTTATACGTTTTTTAAAGCCTTTAACAATAGGAGGAAACGAATATGAAGGTATTAAAAGTAGAGCAGCGCGAAGACAAGAGAATGTATCTTGAAATCGAAATTGACAGCGCTCAGTTCGAGGAAGCAATGGAAAGAAGCTATAAGAAGAATGTTAAGCAGATTAACATCCCCGGCTTCAGAAAGGGTAAGGCTCCCAGAAGAATTATTGAAAAATACTACACTGAGGCAATTTTTTATGATGATGCAATTAACTTTGCAGTGCCCGGTGCATATGATAAAGCAGTAGAGGAAAGCGGCATTGAACCTGTTGAAATGCCTGAAATCGACATTGTTAAGCTTGAAAAGGGCGAAAACTTTGTATTCAGCGCACTCGTTACAGTTCGTCCCGAAGTTACTCTTGGCGAATACAAGGGTTTAACTGCAGAAAAAGATGGCAATACTGTAACAGATGATGAAGTAGAAGCAGAAATCAAAAAGCTTCAGGAAAATGCTGCAAGTGTTGAAACAGTAACAGAAGGCGAAATCGCTATGGGCGATAAGGTTGACCTTGACTTCGAAGGTTTCGTTGATGAAGTAGCATTTGAAGGCGGCAAGGGCGAGCACTACGCACTTGTTCTCGGTTCAAACAGCTTCATCCCCGGTTTTGAAGAGCAGATTGCAGGAAAGAAAATCGGCGAAAACTTCGATGTGGATGTAACTTTCCCCGAAGATTATCACGCAGAAGAGCTTAAAGGCAAGAAAGCAATCTTCAAGTGCCTTGTTCATTCAGTAGAGAAGAAGAATCTTCCCGAGCTTGATGACGAATTCGCAAAAGATGTAAGCGAATTTGATACACTCGATGAACTTCGTGCAGATGCAAAGAAGAAACTCGAAGAAAAGAAAGAAGCAGAGGCACAGCGCAAATTTGAAGACGCTGTTGTAGATATTGCAGTTGAAAACGCAACTGTTGAAATCCCTGCTTGTATGGTAAACAGCCAGATTGAAAATCAGATTCAGGATATTTCATACAGACTTCAGAGTCAGGGTATGCCCCTTGATCAGTACCTTATGTATACAGGTATGACAATGGAAGCTCTTCGCGAACAGCTCCGTGAAACTGCTGAAAAGACAGTTAAGGCACAGCTCGTACTTGCTGAAATCGCAAAGGCTGAAAACGTTGAGGTTTCTGAAGAAGATGTTGAAGCTGAATTCAAGAAGATGGCTGATATGTACGGTATGGAAGTAGAAAAGGTTAAGGAACTTATGGGTGCAAATACAGAGGCACTTAAGTCTGACCTTAAGACACAGAAGACTGTTAATATCATCGTAGAAGCTGCAAAGGCGGGTAAGGCTAAGAAGGCGCCTGCAAAGAAGGCTGCTCCCAAGAAGGAAGAAGCTGCAGAAGAAAAGAAGCCCGCAGCAAAAAAGACAACAACTGCGAAGAAGACAACTACAACAAAGAAGACAGAAACTGCTGAAAAGAAACCTGCTGCAAAGAAGACAACTACAACTGCAGCAAAGAAAACAACAACTGCGAAGAAGACAACTAAGAAAGACGCAGAGTAAAAATGATAAGCACACGGGGGAAACCTCGTGTGCTTAATAAAACCAATAGGAGGAATAAATATGAGTTTAGTTCCATACGTAATTGAACAGACAGGTCACGGAGAAAGGTCTTACGATATTTTCTCAAGACTTCTTAAAGACAGAATTATATTCTTCGGCGATGAAGTAAATGACCAGACTGCAAGCATTATTGTTGCGCAGATGCTTTTCCTTGAAAGTGAAGACCCTGACAAGGATATTATGCTCTACATCAACAGCCCCGGCGGCAGCATTACCGCAGGTATGGCAATTTACGACACGATGAATTATATCAAGTGTGATGTATCAACAATCTGTGTTGGTATGGCGGCAAGTATGGGTGCATTCCTTCTTTCTGCAGGTGCAAAGGGGAAGCGTCTTGCACTTCCTAACAGCGAAATTATGATACATCAGCCTCTTGGCGGAATGCAGGGTCAGGCAACTGATATCAAAATCCATGCCGAGAGAATTATCCGTATGAAAGATAAGCTTAATACTATCCTCAGCGAAAATACAGGCCGTCCGATTGAAGAAATCGTACGCGATACCGAGCGTGATAACTTCATGTCTGCTCAGGAAGCGCTTGACTATGGCTTGATTGATAAAATCATTACTGCAAGATAAGTTTTAAGACTTTGTGCTTATGGCTACGCGTAGGCGTAGCCATAAACTTATTTAGGAGGAGTTGATATATATTGCAGAAAAATGACGAAAAAGATATAAAATGTTCATTCTGCGGAAAATCGCAGAATGAGGTGAATAAACTTATTTCAGGTCCGGGTGTATATATCTGTGATGAATGTATCGAGGTGTGTTTTGAAATCCTTGACAGCGAGTTTGGTCTTTATGAAGACAAAGAACCTCTTTCTGCTGATGCAAAAATCGAAAATACCCCCGCACCCAAGGAAATTAAAACAATTCTTGACGATTATGTAATCGGTCAGGAAAAGGCGAAAAAGGCTCTCGCAGTTGCGGTTTACAACCACTACAAACGTATCAATTCAAAAGTTGATACCGAGGGTGTAGAGCTTCAAAAAAGCAATATTCTTATGATTGGACCTACAGGTAGTGGTAAAACACTCCTTGCACAGACGCTTGCAAAGGTGCTTCAAGTTCCGTTTGCAATCGCTGACGCTACAAGCCTTACCGAAGCCGGTTATGTTGGCGAAGATGTTGAGAATATTCTTCTTAAGCTCATTCAGGCGGCAGATTATGATATAAAAAAGGCAGAACGCGGTATAATCTATATTGATGAAATTGATAAAATCACAAAAAAGAGTGAAAATGTTTCAATCACCCGCGATGTAAGCGGTGAAGGTGTTCAGCAGGCGCTTCTTAAAATTCTTGAAGGTACAGTTGCATCCGTTCCTCCGCAGGGTGGAAGAAAGCATCCTCATCAGGAACTTTTGCAGATAGATACTACAAATATCCTCTTTATCTGCGGCGGTGCTTTTTCAGGACTTGATAAAATCATTGAAAAGCGTGTCGGCAAGCAGGGGGTAGGCTTTGGTGCCGAGGTCAAGAGTAAAACAAAGAGAGATGTCGGCGAAAGCTTCAAATTCGTTCAGCCGCAGGACCTTCTCAAGTTCGGCCTTATTCCCGAATTTGTCGGTCGTGTGCCTGTGGTAGTAACTCTCGACCAGCTTGACGAGGCGGCACTTAAAATGATACTGACCGAACCGAAGAACGCGCTTGTAAAGCAGTATGTAAAGCTTTTTGAAATGGACGGAGTAGAACTTGAAATCAAGGATGATGCTGTTTCCTACATCGCTGAAAAAGCGATAGAGCGCGATACAGGCGCGCGTGGACTTCGTGCCATTGTTGAGGAAGTTCTCTCTGAAGCGATGTATGAAATTCCGTCTGACAAAAACATTAAAAAGATAGTTTTCAACAAGGCGGTTTTTGAGGGCAATGAAAAACCGAAAATAATAAAGAAGAATCCTGTGCTTGATGAAGATATAGCATAGGCATTGTTTAAAAAATACACTTAAAAGATAAAAAAACAGAGCGGAGGTTATAAATATGAATGTACTTGCAATAGGATGTCATCCCGACGATATAGAAATATCCTGCAGCGGGACACTTGCAAAATGTGTGAAAAGAGGCGATAAGGTTACTGTATGCCACGTAGCAAACGGAAATATGGGACACGAGATTATATCTCCCGAGGAGCTTCGTTTAATAAGGGCTGAAGAGGCGAAAAAAGCGGGAAGGCTTGCAGGTATCGAGGTTGTAACCCTTGATATCGGAGATTTACTTCCCAACGGATGTGATATTGAGCAGAGAGACAAAGTGGTGGAGCTTATAAGAAAGGTTCAGCCCGACTTCATCATTACTCACAGTCCGACTGACTATATGCCTGACCATCTTGCAGTATCAAAGCTTGTGTTTGATGCTTCTTTCGCTGCGAGTGTACCGCACTACGGAACAGGCGGAAAAGCTGCAGTAGTTCCCATCTTCTATATGGATAATCTTGCAGGTATGAATTTCAACCCCACCGAGTATGTCGATATAACTGAAGAAATGGATCTCAAGCTCGAGATGCTCGAATGTCACGAAAGTCAGCTTAAGTGGATGCGTGACCACGATAATATTGATTTTGCGGACTTTGTGCGCACTTGCTCGAAATTCCGCGGACTTCAATGCGGAGTGCCCTATGCCGAAGGATTTACACAGGAAATGGTGTGGCCTAAGGTTCTGGCAAAAAGATTATTGCCATAACTTACTTCACTAAAAATAAAAGCGTTATACAAGGCCACCGCCAGATAAGGAAGTAATGGTTTTGAAGCCTTATTTTCCGTTTACGCTTCGTAAAAAAATCCCGAAATACGCTAGTATTACGGGATTTTTATTACTTGCCTAATTCGGAAAATCAGATATTCAAAACTGCAAAGCATCCTAAATTCGCAAAAAAGACGATTCTTAGGACAATACTTCCTTGTCTGGTGGTGGCCAAATGTATAACGCTTTTATTTGTCTTCAATAAATGTGATATCAGTAACACCATCAAAACCTTTTGAAAGTTCGATGATTTTTTCTTTTACGCGGGTAAACTCATCTTCCGAAAGGGGAGTGGGCTGATAATTGTTAATATGCGGGACAGACGATATGGAGCAGGGGATAATTGAGGCATTTTCTATATCAAGCAATTTGCCGTCCTTAAAAAAGAAAACCTGATTAAAAATCATACTGTCTTTATCAGGGGGATTTTTGTTGCCACCGAAACAAAAGTTCCCAAGACTGTACAGAATATACTTTCCGTTGTACTTTTCAACACCCTGAAGCACGTGCGGATGATGCCCGATTACCAAGTCTGCACCGTTATCAATTGCTGTATGAGCAAGTTCTTGCTGGCTCATATTCGGAACGGTTGCACGCTCCTCGCCCCAATGGAAAACCGCGATAATAATATCGGGGGATTGCTCTTTCAATAAATTCATATTATCAAGGAATAGAGAATTTTCATCGTATCTCATAGTGTTGGTTCCAATGAATCCGATTTTAATGCCTTCCTTTTCGACAATAGCGATTTTTCTACCTATGAAGTTGATAATTCCGTTTTCTGTCAGAATATCTTTTGTGTCCTGAAGAGAAATTTCACCATAATCCCTTGAATGGTTGTTTGAAAGATTTGCTACTTCAACCGAGCCTTCCGTCAGAAACTTCACATAATCAGGATTAGACCTGAATGCAAATTCTTTTTCGGCACGTACCCCGTTTTCAGAAATAGTACCCTCATAGTTTATAACGGTAAAATCGTCTTTTTCAAAGTACTTTTGTACTTTCGCAAAACAATATGAATAATCATAGCCTTGATTTTTCAGAACTTCATCGAAACTACCCGCTCCGACCAGATTTACATCAGTGCCGAAGAAACAATCTCCGACTGCTGATATGGAAATTGTAACAATACCGTCTTTCTCGGCGAAGAGCGGAGAATTTTCTGCATTCGGTACAGAATTAAGAACTTTTTTATAGGATATGTATTCCATGCCCTGAAAGGCAAGAATAGCGAATATCAGGGAAGAACACACAAAAATCAAAAATTTCTTCATAACAAAAATTCCTTTGTCGTATTATAATTTAATTATAATCCATGCATAGAAAATTGTCAAATCAGTGTAAAAAGAGCATCCGCAATTTTAATTGCGGATGCAGTAAACAGTATATTGCAAAATAAAAAAGGATATGCACATCGTGCATATCCTTTAATAATTAAATAATCAAGCCTTGGCAGCCTTAAGAGCCTTAGCATCAATGATAAGGTTGATGAGACCAATAAGTGCAACTACTCCATAAATAACTGCGAAGATTGTAAGTGTCTTAGCAGATGCTAAAAGGAATAAGGGGAGAGTAATAAGGTTTATAAGGTTTAATAAACCAAGTGCAAGTGCAAAGATTGAAGGAGCGAGAGGTGCCTTCTTATTTTTAAGTGTAAGCCAGAGTGTAACAACTATACCTGCAATAGCACCGAAGAACAAAATTGCGGGTAAGAGAACAATCTTGTTTATGTATGCATAATAATCATCATTTATGAAGTCGTATGAAACGATGCCAGGAGTAATATACTCGTTGTAACGTTTTACAAGCATATGATCGGATCCCAATTTTGCCATAAGAGTATCGTTGTTTTTCTTATCAAATACATCTGTGTTGTATTCAGTAATTTTAACAATAGTACCGCCGTATGTTGTGTAAGGATCATTTACTTCTTCGAGGATTTTTCCGAAAGTTTGATCGTTTCCAGCTTGCTTTTCGGAAAGAACATTAGCATCTTTCAATGCGGGTTCAATTTCTTCAAGCTTGCTTTCGCTTAATTTTAAGCTTGTAACCTCTTCGAAATATCTCAAAGCAGGGTTTTCAACGATTTTTGTGAATTCATAGCTCGCTTCAGAATTGGGGAACCAAACATAGGAAGCAAGTGACATTTTCATATCAACGACACGTTTTTCGCCTGTTGCAAGATTTTCTGTTATGCCCTGGAAATTCCAGCAACTAACAAACTGAGTCAACAAGGTCACCAAAATTGCGATAAGGCAGATAATGCTAACCTTTTTCATATTTCTTTCGCGAGTCTTTTTCTTCATAAGTCTTACTCCTTTTAATAAATATAACTGCTATTCCTTATTATAGCCTTAAAACAAGATATTGTCAAGAACTAAATTGCATTTTGACACTGTAAAAAAGACGAAAAAAGAGCGTGAAATATAGCCTTTTCAACAAAAAATAAAGCACGCACTTTTTTATCAGAAGCGCGTGCTTTATTTTATTGTTTCTCAATCAAGGTATATTTTTCCCAATATCCGTCAGAATCTTCGTAATATGTCTCATTTCCATTTTCGTCGTATGTATATTTTGTGCCGTAGCTGTCTTCTGATACAACAGAAACAAGCTTTTTAATCTTTACTGTGCTGAAGCTTCGGCCCAATCAACACTGGCATCGAGTGCTTCAAAAATCGCACGAAGAGGAACCATTGTTCTGCTGTTGATAATCTGTGGCTGAACATCAAACTCAATCGACTCGCCACCAAGCTTTACCTTGATATCACTACTTGCCATAGCGCTCGGCACAACAGAGAGTAAAAGTAACATTGTTAAAAGGAGTGATAAAGTTTTTCTGATGTTCTTCATGTCGTCGTTCCTTTCTCTATGGTATATTTTGATTGTATAGCCCGTAAAAAACTTTGTCAATTATATAAAAAAAGGTATTCATCGCGCAGGATGAATACCTTTTTAGGCTGTTATTTCAATAACTCATCGTAGGTAGTATCTAAAACTTCCTTTATGGCTTTTAACTGTGTTGCGTATATGTGCTGAATACCGCGCTCTATTTTAACGAGAGATTCTCTTGTGATATCTACTCCCATGAGTTGCATTTTTCTGACAATTTCAGTTTGCTTAATTTTCTTTTGTTTTCTGATGACTTTAATATTTTTTCCAATTAAAATGGTATCCTGTTTGATTTTCTGTTCTTGCATAATAAACATACCTCCCGAAAAAAGAACTAAAACAAGCACTTTTTCTTGATTATATATTTATTATGTGGTAAAATGGGACTGATATAAGCCCACATTAGGAGCGTGAGTTTATGGATGAAACCAAAACCGAACTAATGCCGGGGAATTTTGGGAAAGATTGTATCGAAAATGGAGAACACTTTGACGAAAAAGGGGAGAGGTTAGAGTGCCTTTGTGATGAATGTGATTATATGATATGTTTCCTTGTCATGGAAGGGTATGATGATTGTGATGAATGCGAAGCCGTATGTTGCCCAATAAAACGAAAGAAATAATACAGGCAGTAAGGTTTTTCCTTACTGCCTGTATCAGTTTTTGAAATTACTTGCTTGCTTCTTCGATAGCAACTGCACAAGCAACAGTCATACCAACCATCGGGTTGTTACCTGCACCGATAAGTCCCATCATTTCAACGTGTGCGGGAACTGAAGAAGAACCTGCGAACTGAGCGTCGGAATGCATTCTGCCCATTGTATCTGTCATACCATAGGAAGCAGGACCTGCTGCCATATTATCGGGATGAAGTGTACGGCCTGTACCGCCACCTGATGCAACCGAGAAGTACTTCTTGCCAAGCTCGATACATTCCTTCTTGTATGTACCTGCAACGGGATGCTGGAAACGTGTGGGGTTAGTTGAGTTACCAGTGATAGAAACGTCAACCTTTTCTTGATGCATGATAGCAACACCTTCACGAACATCGTCTGCGCCGTAGCAACGAACCTTTGCACGGGGGCCGTTTGAATATGCCTTTTCGCTTACGATTTCGAGTTTGCCTGTCATATAATCAAACTTTGTTTCAACAAATGTGAAACCGTTGATTCTTGAAATAATCTGTGCAGCGTCCTTACCGAGACCGTTAAGAATAACCTGAAGAGGTTCTTTTCTTACCTTATTAGCGCTGTTTGCGATACCGATAGCACCCTCTGCTGCTGCAAATGATTCATGACCTGCAAGGAAAGCAAAACACTTTGTTTCTTCGCGGAGAAGCATAGCTGCAAGGTTGCCGTGACCAAGACCAACCTTACGGTCGTCCGCAACAGAGCCGGGGATACAGAATGCCTGAAGACCTTCGCCGATAGCTTCAGCAGCATCAGCAGCTTTTGTGCAGCCCTTCTTTATAGCGATTGCAGTACCTGTGATATATGCCCAGCATGCGTTTTCGAAACAGATGGGCTGAATACCCTTAATAAGGTTGTATACATCAATACCCTTATCATCGCAAATCTTCTTTGCTTCTTCGAGAGAGGCAATACCGTACTTATTAAGTGCTGCATTTACCTGATTTATTCTTCTTTCATAACTTTCAAATAATGCCATTATAATTTCCCCCTCTCTTATTCTTCACGCGGGTCGATAACTTTAACCGCGTCGTCAAATCTGCCGTACTGACCTGTTGCTTTTTCAAGAGCCTCGTTAGCGTCAGCACCCTTACGTATAGCTTCCATCATCTTGCCGAGGTGTACGAACTTGTAACCGATAACCTGATTGTCAGCATCAAGAGCCATCTTTGTTATGTAACCTTCTGCAAGTTCAAGGTAACGGGGCCCTTTAGCCTTTGTACTGAAGAGTGTACCAACCTGGCTGCGAAGACCCTTGCCAAGGTCTTCAAGACCTGCGCCTACGGGAAGACCGCCTTCAGAGAAAGCTGTCTGTGTTCTGCCGTAAACTATCTGGAGGAAGAGTTCTCTCATAGCTGTATTGATAGCGTCACAAACAAGGTCTGTGTTAAGCGCTTCAAGAAGTGTCTTTCCGGGAAGAATTTCAGATGCCATAGCAGCTGAATGTGTCATACCGGAGCAACCCAGAGTTTCTACAAGAGCTTCTTCGATAATACCGTTTTTAACATTAAGGGTAAGCTTACAAGCACCCTGCTGAGGTGCACACCAGCCAACACCGTGTGTAAGACCGCTGATGTCAGTAATCTGAGTGGAATGTGTCCATGTGCCTTCCTGAGGGATGGGAGCACACTTGTGTCCAACACCCTTGGCAACAACGCACATGTTTTCTACTTCATGTGAATAGTTCATAATTAAATCTCCTTTCAAAATCAGTCTACAATATTCTATCATTATTTTAATATCGAATCAAGTAAAATTTTGCAATTTTTAGACAAAAATACCACCGTTTAGTGAAAAACGGTGGTAAAAAGCCTCGGCATACGTTATTTCCTCATTGAAATTGCATTTGCAATAAGTTCAACTGTGCCGTCAATACCTAAAATACTGCTGTCAATGCAAAGGTTGTATGTCGCAGCATTACCCCAGGTTCTGTCGGTGTAGTAGGTGTAATATTTTGCACGCTTTTTGTCAATCTTAGAAATATGCGAACGGATTTCGCTGTCACTCTTACCCTCAAGGATAGGACGCTTTCTTTCAATTTTGTCCTTCATAGGCGCAGTGATAAACACCTTGAATACATCCGGGTCTTCATCGAGAATAAAATCGGCGCATCTGCCGACAATAATACAGCTGCCTTCCTTTGCTATATCACGGATAACATCTGCCTGTGCAATATAAATGCGGTCAGACATCGGCATCTGATATATATCGAAAATATTGGAAGAAGAGAAAACAGGGAAGGAGTGCTGTTCATCGTGCTTTTCAATGATACTCTCTTCAATGTTGGTTTTCTCGGCAGTGTGCAAGATGAGCTTTTTGTCATAAAAAGGAATACCGAGCTTTTCGGAAAGTTTCAATCCTATTTCACGACCGCCGCTGCCAAATTCACGACCGATAGTAATAACAACTTTTCTCATGATAAAACCTCCATGTCGATTTTCTTGGTATCATTATAGCATAAATATTGGAAAAAAACAAGTGTTTTCAAATTTGTTTGTATTTTTGAGTAATTTTTTATTGAAATGAAGTAAAAAATATGCTATTATAATTTGTGGTCAATATTTGTTTCTATTCGTCCGCGATAGATATTGGCATACATTTTGCGGGCAGAAAGGCTATGACAGTAGTATGGCAAACACAGAAAGAAAAGTCGGTACAGTATCACGTGGTATCCGTTGCCCCATTATCCGTGAAGGGGACGACCTTGCCGCTATCGTAACACAAAGCGTTCTTGAAGCAGCTGAGAGTGAGGGATTCCCTCTCCGCGACCGCGACGTAATTTCTATTACAGAATCTATCGTTGCGCGCGCTCAGGGCAACTATGCTTCAGTTGACGATATTGCCCAGGATGTTCGCACTAAACTTGGCGGAGGAACTGTTGGCGTAATTTTCCCCATACTTTCCAGAAACCGTTTTGCAATCTGCCTTAAGGGTATTGCAAAAGGATGTAAGAAAGTAGTTCTTATGCTCAGTTATCCTTCTGACGAGGTTGGTAACGAACTTGTTTCCCTCGACAAAATTGATGAGGCTGGTATCAATCCTTATTCAGATGTGCTTTCTCTTGAAGAGTACAGAAAATATTTCGGTGAAAACAAGCACGAATTTACCGGCGTTGACTATGTTGACTACTATGCAGATGTTGTCCGTGAATGCGGTGCAGAAGTTGAGATTGTATTTGCAAATCAGGCAAAAACTATCCTTAATTTTACAGATTGCGTAATTAACTGCGACATTCATTCCAGAAAGAGAACAAAGAGAATCTTGAGCGCTGCAGGTGCAAAAATCGTATGCGGACTTGACGAGATTATGAATGCTCCCGTAAACGGTAGCGGTTATAACGAAAAGTACGGTCTTCTCGGTTCAAATAAATCTACTGAGGACAAGATTAAACTTTTCCCCAAAGAGTGTAAAGAACTTGTGCTTGACATTCAGAAAAGAGTGTTCAAGGCAACAGGCAAGCATGTTGAAGTAATGGTTTACGGCGACGGTGCATTCAAGGATCCTCAGGGTAAAATCTGGGAACTTGCAGACCCCGTTGTTTCACCTGCATTTACAGACGGTCTTATCGGCAC
>CAYMHB010000023.1:0-27064 GCA_964390145.1 uncultured Oscillospiraceae bacterium | reverse complement strand
GTTCTTGTGTCTTACGGCGTGCAGGTTCGACCCCTGTCATCCGCACCAGAAAAAAGACAGATTTCAAGTGAAATCTGTCTTTTTTCAGCTAAATTCGCTTACGCGAGCTAAATTGAGCAAGCTCAGCTAAATTGCCTTCGGCAGCTAAATGTGCTGCGCACGCTAAAAGCGAATTTTATTTAGCTACTCCGAAGGAGTTATTTAGCTATTGCGAAGCAATAATTTTGCTTTGCAACTTGTTGCAAAATTTAGCTAAAACAAAAATATCTCTATGGTTCTGCTTTGCCAAAAAAGATAGCCTCTACAAAGTAGGGGTATCTTTTTTTAAAAATAGAACTTTGAAGTTTTATTTACTTTCCTTCAGCCCATTCGTTGAATACTTCAACATTTTCCCTAATCTGGTCATGATATTTCTGGAAAACACCTGCTACAGCAAAGTCGTTCGGTTTTAACTGGCTGAAAATTGTCTCATAAACATCCTTGATTACAGCGCGTCTTTTGCCTTCTTCTCCGTCTGCGAGAAGCTGACCGCCTGCAAAGATCTTAAACGCAATAATCGGCTTATCAATCTTTTTAAGAGTGTCAAGCATAACCTGTCTGTGAGCAGGAACAAAATTATCACGGGTATATGTTTTTCCTTTTCCTGTGATAAAGCCGCTTTCAGTACCTTCTCTGCCTTTTCTGAGGTTGTACATACAAGCCATATAGAAATCAATCGGCCAGTTTTCTTTTTCACTGAGTTCAATGAGTTCAGGTCTATGTGTGCCAAGACCAAGTTTTACATCAAATTCCTTGAAAAGGGAAATCCATTTTACCGCCGTCTGCTCTGTAATGAGAAAGAACGCGGATTATAAAGGGATCTGCGAGGGGAGTATAGTGTTTACGCCCATTTCTTCCATTGTATGAAGCGCTTCAATAATTTTCTCCTCGGTATGGAAATTACGCATTTCTTCTTTGGAGAAAAATTCGGGAATATAGGAATGTCCGTTAAACGGGTTATCGCCCATAATGAGTTTAGACACCTTATGTCCGTAAAAATCTACATATTTCATAAAATCACCAAGCCTTTCTTTTCAATTGAATTATATAACATCAGTAATTTCCACTTCAAGAAAAATTGTCATAAACGGTGGTAAAAATGTCGCAAAAAGACCTTTCGGAAATTTTCCGAAAGGTCTTTTTTGAACTATTATTTAATTATCAGTTTCTTTCAATAATTGCACCGAATCTGAATACATAGTTTTCTTCAGTAGGTTCGTCAAGGACGATAATAACTTTGTGCTGTTTTCCGTCGCCGGGAAGAGTTACCCAGTCGGAAATGGAGTTGACTTTATCGGCTGAAACCTTGGGATTGAATTTACCTACTTCTTCATTGTCTACATAAACTGTTGCGTTCATACCATTGGGAGAAATGATAAAGTTAAGCGCAATCGCTTTGGCGCTTGACATAAATCCGATTGCAGCCTGCGAGTTTGTTACCTGCTTGATTCCGCCAGGGAAGTAGGGGTATGAGAAGTATTTAGTGTTCATTGTAGCAGAATTATCAACAGTGGGAACATCAGCAGACTTATAGTAAGTCTTCCACGAACCTGAGTACTGAAGTCTGGCATCATTTGTGTAAATATAGTTATATTTTGCATCAATGAGGCTTCTTCGTGCAGCATTTACATATCCGTTATCCTTGATAGGCGCGAGATAAGTTTCATAGCCATCCTTTTCGAACGCTTCAATAATAGCTTCAGCGTACTTGTCATAACCTCCGTGGGTGTCAAATGTGTCGCCCGCCTTCTGGTACATTGTAGCAAGATATTCTTCGTATGTCTTGTAACCTTTTTCTTCTTTTACTTTCTTAAAGTCTCTTTCCATGTAGTCAAATGCGCTGATTATACCTGCACCGTACTTATCTGCAACCTTATCTTTTGCTGCCATAGTCAGTTCACAGACAGAAAAGTCACCGACTCTTGAAGGATGGGGAGCATGCAGGAAAATTACTGCGGGCACTTTGGGAAGTTTAAGACATTGTCTGAGTATTGCTTCTGCATAAGCACTGTATAAATCATAATCATGACCACAGTCATTTACAGAGAACTCAATAAATACAAGGTCGGGGTTATACTGACCGACATCCTCCATAAATCTTGCTGCACCATAGTTTGAACGGGTGCCGCCCTTACCTGCGTTGATTGTAACGATTTCCTTATCGGGCATCTTCTCAGCGAGGTAATTCTTTGTCGGTATGATCCATGCAGCGCCACCCTCTGTAAGAGAACCACCGATGAAGCCGACAGTGAAGGGTTCTTTTTCTGTGTTTGTGTTAGGCTCTTCACGAACATCCTGATAAGGGTCAGTATCTCTTATGCCATCGGCAAGAGTATATTCAAGACCTGTCATACGGGTTGCGATGATGATTGCCTGCTCGCGAGATGCGTTGTTCTGAGGAGCAAATTTGTTTTCTCCGACACCGTTTATAATGCTCTTGGACGCCATAAAGTAAACGGAATCTTTTGCCCAGGTGGAAATATTGGCATCGTCAGCAAATGCTTCGCCCTTTGTATATTCAAGCTTGAATTCGCCGTCCTTTGCAATGTTCCAGCCATTAACTGTAAGCTTCTTGTAAACACGTGTAAGCATAGCCGCTGCCTGCTCACGTGTCAAAAGAGCATCTGGGTCAAATGTAGTATCGCTTGTACCTGTTGTTACACCAAGCTCATATGCTTTTAATACATATTCATCACTTGTATCTGTGAAAGGATTTGTTCCTGCCTTTTCAGCCTTGCGGAGTGAAATCTTTTCAAAAAGAAGTACTGAAACTGCCGCAAATTCAGCTCTTGTAATAGGCTTTGTCAAATCTGCATTCAAGAGAGATTCGGGGATAAGACCCGCCTCTTCAGCCTTTGTAAGCTCTGCCTTTGCCCAGTCAGATGCCGTATATGTACCTGCAGCGAAAGCGCTGAAAGTCATTACTGTCATCATAAAAGCAAGGAAGAGTGAAAGTAATTTTTTCATAATAATTCCTCCTTTTGTTGACTATCTTATATTTTAATATAAAGGAAGTCCCTTGTCAATAGAAGAATTTTACGAATAAAAAAAGTCCCCACTTGCCAATTAAGGTTGAAGATGTTATAATTAAAGGTATTGATGTGAGTGATACTGACTAAAGGAGTTTTGGAACTGATATGTATAAATATGTTTACGACATAAGATATTCCGATTACAAGGACTTTGACACGGTGAAAGTTTCAACCGTTCTGAATGCTATTCAGGAGGTGGCAATACGCAACTCTGAATACGCAGGCTTCGGTATCGAAACCCTCAGGAAAATGGATAGAGCGTGGCTTTTGCAGGGGATAAATGTATGTTTTGAGAAAAGCATAAAAACATCTTCTGATTTGGAGGTGTTCACTGCAGTTAAAAGCCTTAAGGGAGTTCTTTCCGAGCGTGGCTCTGTAATAAAACAAAACGGAGAAATTGTTGCAAAAAGTATTGCCAACTGGTGCCTTCTTGATACCGAAAGGATGCGCCTTGCAAGAATTCCCCGTGAAATGACGCAGTCTTACGAACATTGTAATTTTGACGGAGATGAGTTTTTTACATACGAGCGTCCCGAAATAATCGAGGATGCGCCCTGTGTGTATAAAGTAAGAGTTTCCAATAAAGAACTTGATACAAATAAGCATCTTAATAATCAAAAGGGAGCCGAGCTTTTAATGGATGCACTTCCGTTTGATTTTGAAATTAAAAATATAAGCCTTATTTATCCCCAGTCCGCATACCTCGGGGAAGAACTGGATGTGTGCGTGAAAGAGATTGAAAACGGATATTATGTACATCTTAAAAATCAGGGAAATAAGGTATGCGTTGCAGGAACTTTTGAAGGCAGGTGAAAAAATGGCGACAATACTCGTTGTTGACGATGACAGAAATATGCGTCTTCTGACATCGGCGCGTCTTAAGGATAATTACACTGTAAAGATTGCATGTGACGGAGTAGAGGCTATAGATATTATTCATAAAGGCGGAATTGACCTTATAATAGCCGATATTATGATGCCCAACATGGACGGATACGAACTTCTGTCAACACTTCGTGGCGAGGGGTATAATACGCCATTTTTGTTCCTTACTGCAAAGGAAACAATAACTGACAAGCAAAGAGGCTTTACACTTGGAACGGACGATTATATGACAAAGCCTTTCAGCGGTGACGAACTCTTGTGGAGAGTTAATGCTCTTCTACGTCGCGCCAATATAAATCAGGAGAAAAAGATAACAATAGGAAGTGTTGTTATTGATTCTGAAAAATATGCAGTCTATTCAGACCGTGAATATGTGGAGCTGCCAAAAAAAGAGTTTGACTTGCTTTTTAAACTGCTTTCATATCCCGAGCAGATTTTCTCAAAGGAGCAACTTCTTGACAGTGTATGGGGGATGAGCAGCGACAGTGGCGAAGAAACGATAAAAACCCACATCAGCAGAATCAGAAACCGCCTTAAAAATATGCCTGAAATCAATATACAAACGATAAAGGGTCTTGGTTACAAGGCATCAATCGGTTAAGCCCCTTGGATTAAAAGGAGTGTTTTTGTGAAAAAACGCGACATATCAAAATACTCAAATAAAATAATACCGCAGTACCTCGTGCAGTCGTTTTCGGTTGTAATTGCCTGTATTTTAGGCAGCTACTTTATGACATGGCTTGTCAGCGACTTTTTCGGGGTAGAAGGGATATATATCGGAGCATCGCTTGAACTTATCGGAACGATGCTCTTTCTTGTCGTTGTACTTGTTCCTGTGAATATGATTTTTTACAGAGCGAGAAGTAAGGAAATAAAAATCCTTTCCGAAGGTATAAAACATCTTGCCGAAGGTGACTTCGACTACAAAATACCACTCAAAAAGAGGTATGCTCTTGCACAGGTTTACGCAAATTTCAACAAAATGTGCGAAGAACTGAAAAGCGTTCAGATTCTTCGCAATGACTTTATAAACAGTTACTCGCACGAATTCAAAACACCTATCGCATCAATTAACGGTTTTGCCGAGCTTCTGCTCGACAAAAACCTGACCGACCTTGAACGCGAGGAATATCTCAAAATAATAATTGAGGAGACAAACCGCCTTTCAAAACTCGCTACGAATACAATCCTTCTTTCGAAGCTTACAACACAGCAGATTGTTACAGATATCGAAGGTTATGACCTTAGCGAGCAGATTCGTCAATGCTCGATAATCCTTTCAAAGAACTGGATGGAGAAAAACATCGAATTTACTTGCGCGCTTCCCACAGTTATATATAAGGGTAACCGTGAATTGATGCAACATTTGTGGCTGAACCTTATTTCAAACGCGATTGACCACACTCCAAAAGGTGGAGAAATAGCAATTTCTCTTGAGGAAAACGACGGAGAAATTATCCTTAACATCGCCGATTCGGGCGAAGGTATGGATGAGGAAACTCTCAAACACGTTTTTGAGCCGTATTTTCAGGGGGATGTGTCGCGTTCGAGCCGAGGTCTCGGTCTTGGGCTTGCTATTTCAAAACGTATCTGTGAACTTTGTAATGGCTCTATAAAAGCAGAAAGCGCCCCTGGAGAAGGTAGCCTTTTCACAGTAACTCTAGGTAAACTGAATGTAAACAAATTGAATGCTTAAATTTACGAACTGAATACTTTTATGTGTTAACCTCCATACTAGCCAATAGGAGAAGAACTCCCATCGGCTAGTATGGAGGTTATTTCTATGAAATGGAATATAATTGGAGATTCAAGCTGCGATCTTTTTGAGCTTGAAAAAGAAACTGAAAATATTACTTATAAAAGTGTGCCTTTTTATATAACAATTGAAAACCGCGAATTTACTGACGACAGCACTCTCGATGTGCCTGAAATGGTGGCATTTATGAAGCAGAGTAAGAGCGCAAGCTCAACTGCTTGCCCTTCTCCCGAGGCGTGGCAAAATGAAATGGTGAAGGACGAAAATAATATCTGTGTAACCATTTCCAAAAACCTTTCGGGAAGTTATGCAAGCAGTAATATCGCCGTAAAGACTATGAAAGAGGACGGTACAAATGCCGCTTCTGTTGACGGTTGCGCAACAGGCCCTTCGTCAGTTCTTACTGTAAGAAAACTCGTAGAACTGATTGAAAAAGGTGAGTCGTTTGAAAATGTAGTAAGCAAAACCGAGGAATATGTCAGCGGAATCCATACGGTTTTTGCGCTTTCTTGTTTTGATAATCTTGTCAAGGCAGGCAGAGTAAGTAAACTCGCAGGTCTTCTTGCGGCAAGTCTCAACTTCTGGGGCGTAGGTGTCGAAAAGGAAGGCAGGATTTCAGTCCATGCGAAAGTGCGCGGAAAGAAAAAAGCCATTGCCTCAATGCTTGAACTCATAAAGGAAAACGGCTTTAACGGCGGCGATGTTGTGATAAGCCATTGTATGAATGAATCACTTGCACTTACTATGAAAGAGGAAATAGAAAAATTAAACAGTGATGCAAGAGTGACAATTCTTAAAACACGCGGACTTAACAGCTATTATGCTGACAAAGAGGGAATTATAATATCATATTAAGAAATCGGTAGGCAAGAAGCCTACCGATTTCTTAATTGAATTTATTTCTTAAACATAAAGAATACTGCGCCTAAAATACATAAAAAGGCGAAAAGGTAATTGATTGTAAACTTTTCCTTGAGGTATAGTATTGAGAAAATCGAAAATATCGTGAGTGAAATTACTTCCTGAATAACCTTCAACTGTGCCGCAGTAAAGTGATTGCTTCCAAGTCGGTTTGCAGGCACCTGAAATATGTATTCAAAGAATGCAAGCCCCCAACTGAAGAGTATTACCGCCCAGAGAGCCGTGCTTTTGAATTTAAGGTGTCCGTACCAGGCAAATGTCATAAAAACATTCGAAATGATGAGTAAACCGATAGGAAAAAGTGACTGTAACATATAAAATCCACCTTTGTCTTAAAATCTTTGCTAATTATATAACCATTTTCGGGTAAAATCAACAAAATATTTGTTTTGACAGGTTTTTGTTGTTAAACAGTTTGGGGACGGGGCACTTTTTGTTGCATATCAAAAGGAGAAATCGATTTATCGATTTCTCCTTTTATGTTTGTTTAGTTTTTAAGTACTTTGCTCTTGAATATAATCGCCGTTACAACAGTTGAAATAATGATTTCGGGAACCATATAGGTGCCGTTGTATATGAGTGAATACGCAAGCACGCCCTGACCTTCAGGTGCGTAAACACCCCAGATAAGTATGCCTGACAGTATATGACATATATAACGCAGAAGAGTTACGATAAACGCGCTTGTCGGGATGGCGAAAAACTTCTTTCCGAAAAGCGAATAAAAAACTCCCGAAAGACCGAGTACGCCGAATGCAAAAATGTAATCAAGTAAAACTACAAGCACAAAATAAAGAAATGTCTGTGTTGGCGGTGGGTAAAAGCCAAACATCATCTGAATAAGTGCATAGGCAAGCGAGGAACAAAGTCCCCATTTCGTGCCGAAAAGTATGCCCACTGCGATAATAGGTACCATTGATGCAAGCGTCACACTTCCGCCCTGAAGCCACGGAGCAGGAAGCAGTTTACTGACCCACATCAGCACCGTTGCAAGCGCAACAAGAAGTGCGCTTGAGGTTAGTTTTTTAGTTGTGTTCATAATAATTATTCCTTTCGATTTTTTGTGTGAAAAGAATAATCCCAACAAAAAATCGAACCTAAGGAAACCTTGGCTCGATTAAGAAAATCTAAACAAATATTTCCCTACGTTGGCATTATCCAAATCAGGTTATAGGTTAAAGCGGCAATACGCTTACTCTCAGCCTGCATGCGCAAGCTCCCCAAATTTAATTGTTGTTCCGGAACGCTAATAATTATAAACCTAAACAGTTTTTTTGTCAATACAAATTTTGACAAAAAAAGCAAGCGGTTTTTTACTAAAATAATATGGTTTCAAAAGGGGCATTTTGTTGACTTTTAAGTTATAGTATGTTATAATTTCCTAAAATGTATTATTTTGTTTTCAGGAGGAAGGCCTTCGTGATAGCACTTGAAGAAAAAATATTGAAAGAGGGTACGGTGTTACCCGGAGACATACTTAAAGTTGACTGCTTCTTAAACCACTCGATTGATGTTCCTTTCCTTCTTGAAATGGGAAGGGAGATTGCGCGCCTTTACGAAAATCAGGGCGTTAATAAAATCCTTACTATTGAAACATCGGGTATTCCGATTGCGTTTGCAGCGGCACAGTTTATGAATGTTCCCGTAGTTTTTGCCAAAAAGAATAAAACGGGAAATATATCGGACGATTTTTATTCTTCGCGTGTTGAATCTTTCACCCGTAAAAATGTGTATGACGCGATAGTTAGTAAAGAGTATCTTCATAAAGACGATAAAGTCCTCTTGATAGACGATTTCCTTGCAAAAGGAAACGCGCTGAACGGACTTATGGATATAATAAATCAATCAGGCGCAACGGTTATCGGTTGTGCAATCGCCATTGAAAAAGGTTTTCAGGGCGGTGGGGATGAGTTAAGGGATAAGGGTGTTCGTGTTGACTCTCTTGCGATTATTGAGTCAATGACAGATACTACCTTAACGTTCCGCAAATAATTTTGGTATGTAAAGGTTCTTTACATAAATATTTTTTAATGCCGAAAGGCAGGAGGGTAAAAAAATGAAAAAGATACTTTCATTTCTTCTCGTTGCGGTAATGGTTGTAGCATCACTTGGTGTTCTTACAGCATGCGGTGACAAACAGGCGAAAGACGACTTCAAAATCGGTTTCATTTGCTTGCATGATGAAAACTCAACCTATGACAAGAACTTCCTTGTAGCAGCTGAAGAAGCTACAAAGAAACTCGGTCTTAGAGATGATCAGGTTATCATCAAGACAAACATTCCCGAAGGTAACGAATGTTACGAAGCAGCAGCAGACCTTGCTGACCAGGGTTGCGATATCGTATTCGCAAACAGCTTTGGTCACGAGCCCTATATGTTAAAGGCTGCAAAGGAGTTCCCCGAAGTTGAGTTCTGTCACGCTACAGGTACAACAGCTCATACAGAAGGTGTTGAGAACTTCCACAATGCATTCGCATCTATCTATGAAGGCAGATATCTTGCAGGTATCGCTGCAGGTATGAAGCTTAACGAAATGATTGAAGCAGGCAAGATTACAGCAGATCAGGCAAAGATGGGTTATGTAGGTGCTTTTACATATGCTGAAGTTGTTTCAGGTTACACATCTTTCTACCTTGGCGCGAAATCAGTATGCCCCAGCACAACTATGGAAGTACAGTTCACAGGCAGCTGGTATGACGAAGCTCTTGAAAAAGAAGCTGCTACAAAGCTCCTTTCAAACAACTGTGTACTTATCAGCCAGCACGCTGACTCAATGGGCGCCCCTACAGCTTGTGAAAATGCAGGCGTTCCCAACGTTTCTTACAACGGTAGCACAGAGGCAGCTTGCCCCAACACATTCATCGTTTCTTCAAGAATTGACTGGGCTCCTTACTTTGAGTACATCATCAACGCAGTTATGAACGGCGAAGAAATCGCAGTTGACTGGTGTGAAGGCTTCGAAGTTGGTTCTGTAAAGCTTACAGACATCAACGAAAAGGTTGCTGCAGAGGGTACAAAGGAAGCTATTGAAGATGCAAAGGCTAAGCTCATCGCAGGCGAAATCAAGGTATTTGATACAGCAAACTTTACAGTAGGCGGCAAGAAGCTTGATTCTTACAAGGCTGATGTTGATACTGATGCAAATTATGAAAAGGATACAGAAGTTATTGCTGACGGTTATTTCCACGAATCGGAATTCCGCAGCGCACCTTACTTCGATCTCCAGATCGACGGTATCGAACTTCTTAACAGCGCATTCTAATTGAACTTTTGATATAGGGCGGGGAATACCCGCCCTGTATTAGCTTAATTGTATTCTTTATTAAGCAAGAGTTTACTAAAGAATACAATAATTATTTAATGGGGGTTTTTATGGAAAATAACATTGCTCTCGAGCTTAGAAACATAACTAAAACATTCGGCAAGGTTGTTGCCAACAAAAACGTTTCTCTTAAGGTAAGAAAGGGAGAAATCCTTTCAATTCTTGGCGAAAACGGAAGCGGCAAGACAACTCTTATGAATATGGTTTCGGGAATATACTATCCCGACAGCGGTCAGATTTTCGCCGATGGGAAAGAGGTTGTTATCGCGTCGCCGAAAGATGCGTTTGAACACAAAATAGGTATGATACATCAGCATTTCAAACTTGTTGATGTTTTTAGTGCTGCCGAAAATATCGTCCTTGGTCTTAAAGATGAAAAGGGATTTGATATGCCCAAATACATCGAAAAGATTAAGGAAATTACCGAGCAGTACGGATTTGAACTTGACCCTCATAAAAAAATATATGACATGTCAGTTTCCGAAAAACAGACCGTCGAAATAGTAAAGGTTTTGTTCCGTGGTGCAGACATCCTCATCCTTGATGAGCCTACAGCTGTTCTTACCCCTCAGGAAACAGTGAAGCTTTTCAAGGTTCTCCGCAATATGCGTGAGGATGGAAAAGCAATAATAATCATTACCCACAAACTTCACGAGGTGCTTTCGCTTTCAGATAATGTTGCAGTACTTCGTAAAGGAGAATATGTAGGTACAGTTAAAACTTCCGAAACAAATGAATCAGAGCTTACCGAAATGATGGTTGGCAAGAAAATTTCTCTCAATATCGAGCGCAGTGAATCGGAAAACTGCGAAGACAGACTTGTTGTGAAGAACATCAACTGTGTAAACCGCGAGGGTGTTAAACTGCTTGATGATGTTTCGTTCTCTGCCCGCTCAGGCGAAATACTTGGTATTGCAGGTATTGCCGGAAGCGGTCAGCGCGAACTTCTTGAAGCTATCGCGGGACTTCAGCATCTTGACGGAGGAAGTATTATTTACAATAATCCCAAAACAGGCGAGAGCGAGAATCTCCGTGACAAGACACCGCTTGAAATCAGACAAATGGGTGTAAGACTTGCTTTCGTTCCCGAGGACAGACTCGGTATGGGTCTTGTCGGCAATATGGACATAGTAGACAATATGATGCTCCGTAGCTATAAAAAGGGAAAGTCAATGTTCCTTCAGCGTAAAAAGCCCAGATCTCTTGCAGAAGAAATCATCGAAAGACTTGAGGTCGTGACACCCTCTGCATACACCCCTGTAAGAAGACTTTCAGGCGGTAATGTACAGAAAATTCTTGTAGGTAGAGAAATCGCGTCATCTCCCACGGTGCTTATGGCGGCATATCCCGTGCGCGGACTCGACATTAACTCATCCTACACAATTTATAATCTTCTTAACGAGCAGAAGAAAAAAGGCGTTGCCGTAATTTTTGTCGGCGAAGACCTTGACGTGTTGGTTGAACTTTGCGACAGAATTATGGTTATCGGCTCCGGCAGAATTACAGGCGTTGTTGACGGACGAAATACTACTAAAGAAGAAATTGGTATCCTGATGACAAAGTCGGGCGATGATAAGGAATTGCAGAACGGGGGAGAGCAATAATGAAAAAACTTAATAGATTATACTTTTCGGCTCTTTCCGGCGGGTTAGGACATATCGTTAAGCGTGATGAGCTTCCTTGGTGGAAATCATGGATGATAAGAATCATTTCAGTCGTATTTGCTCTTATTGTATGCGCTTTTGTAACGATTTCATTAACAGATCTTAATCCGATAGAGATGTATATTACTATGATAGAAGGTGCAATAGGAACTCCCCGTCTTACATGGAATCTTATGCAGAATACTGCAATACTCCTTTGTGTAGCGCTCGCAGTAACACCGGCGTTTAAGATGAAGTTCTGGAACATCGGTGCAGAAGGGCAGATTTTAATCGGTGGTTTTGCAACGGCTTGCTGTATGATCTTCCTCGGAGAAAAACTTCCGTCATCTGTACTTATTCCTGTAATGCTTGTTGCCAGCGTTGTTGCAGGTTTGTTGTGGGGACTTGTTCCGGCGTATTTCAAAACACGCTTTAATTCAAACGAAACACTCTTTACTCTGATGATGAACTATGTTGCGATACAGATTGTTGCATATTATACGCTCGAATGGTCCGTGCCAAAGGGCAGCGGAACTCCGAGAACACTCGAATTCGGTCAGCTTCCCGTAATCTTCGGGCAGAAGTATCTTGTAAACATTCTGGTTGTGGCAATTCTTACTGTTTTGTTATACATTTATCTCAAATACAGTAAGCAGGGATATGAAATTTCTGTTGTCGGAGAAAGTGAAAACACAGCAAGATATATTGGTATCAATGTTAAAAAAGTGGTTCTTCGCACTATGGCAATTTCAGGCGCTCTTTGCGGTATTGCCGGCTTCTTGCTTGTTGCGGGAACAGACCATTCATTAAAAAGCGATACATCAGGCGGCCGCGGATTTACTGCAATCATGGTTTCGTGGCTTGCAAAATTCAATCCTATTTTTATGATACTGACATCGCTACTTATTGTGTTCTTGCAGAAAGGCGCATCAAAAATTTCCGAAGTTTACAGATTGAATTCAGCATTTTCCGATATTATAACAGGTATCATCATCTTCTTTATTATCGGTTCTGAATTCTTCATAAATTATAAAATCAAGTTCAATAAGAAGGAGGAAAATGTATGATTACCACAATTATTCAGCGTGCAGTTATGCAGGGAACTCCTTTGCTTTTCGGTTCAACCGGCGAAATTCTGACGGAAAAGTCAGGACATCTTAACCTTGGTATTCCGGGTATTATGTATGTTGGTGCGATAAGCGGTGTTGCAGGCTCGTTTCTTTATGAGAACAGCGCTATGCAGATGAACCCTCTTCTCGCGGTTTTAATTCCGCTTATTTGCTCCTTGATTGGCTCAACGTTGATGGGACTTATTTACTGCTTTTTGACAGTTTCACTCCGTGCTAATCAAAATGTAACAGGTCTTGCCCTTACAACATTTGGCATCGGCATAGGAAACTTTTTCGGAGGATCTCTTATCAAACTTGTAAACACCGATATTCCCTCAATAGCCCTTTCCAAAACAAGCACTTGTTTCAAGACACAGTTGCCTTTTTCAGACAAATTGGGCTGGTTTGGTGATGTTTTTCTTTCCTACGGATTTTTGGTATATGTGGCGATAATAATTGCACTTGTATCTTCACATATTCTTAATAAGACAAGAGTCGGCCTTCATTTGAGAGCAGTGGGAGAGAGTCCTGAAACAGCCGATGCAGCTGGTATAAATGTTACCAGATATAAATATATTTCTACCTGCATAGGTAGTGCTATTGCAGGGCTTGGCGGACTTTATTATGTAATGGACTATGCAAACGGAGTGTGGTCAAACAACGGTTTCGGTGACCGCGGTTGGCTTTCGATCGCTCTTGTAATATTCTCGGTATGGCGTCCGTCAATCAGCATTCTTGGCTCAATACTTTTTGGGTTCCTGTATGTAATTCCGACTTACATCCCGGGAATTACAGTAAGTGATAAAAAACTTTTCGAGATGTTACCCTATGTTGTTACAATAATAGTTCTTATTATAACAAGTATGCGTGATAAAAAAGAAAATCAGCCCCCCGCGGCACTTGGACTTCCGTATTTCCGCGAAGAAAGATAAACTTTTATAAAATAACCTGCGATAAATTTCGCAGGTTATTTTTATGCTAAAAAATCATTTGATTTTCAAAATATATATGTTATAATAAAAATATCAGTATTCAAATAGCGAATCAGGTGAGGAAATTGGCAAATATAAAAACAAATGCAATGCGAAATCTCGAAGAAAATAATATTGAATATAATGTATATACTTATGAAAGTGACGGCGATTTTGACGGCTGCTCGGTTGCTCAAAAAATAGGAAGAAACCCAAATCAGGTGTTTAAAACATTAGTTACGGCTGCCCCGTCAAAAAAGTATTATGTTTTTGTAATTCCCGTTAATTGTGAACTTGATCTGAAAGGGTGCGCCCTATCAGTAGGCGAAAAAGCAGTTGAGATGATACCCGTCAAAGATATAAACAAGGTTACGGGGTACATAAGGGGAGGATGCTCTCCAATCGGGATGAAAAAGAAGTATGTAACCGTGATTGATGAAATTTGCCTGCAGTTTGATAAAATAATCTTCAGTGCAGGAAAAATAGGTTATCAGGTTGAAGTTTCACCAAACGAACTTATAAATCTTATAGATGCAAAAGTAAGTAAAATTGTAAGATAGCTTGTATATCTGCAATAAAAATGGATTAGAAGCATAATAAAAAGGAAATGTAAAAAATGGCAAACAGATTTGTGCTCAATGAAACAAGTTATCACTGAAAAGGTCCAAAAACAGAAATTGCAACCGAAATCAAGGAACTTTACCTCAGCCTTATGTAATTTTAATGCATAAATAGATAGTCAGTAAAAGATGTCACCTCGTGACATTTTTTTTTGATGAAAAGCCTTGAAAAAGGGCTTTTTTTCCTGTAGAATGGATATATTGAAAATTGATGGTGTGAAAACGGAGTAATAAAAATATGCTGAAACGATTTTTAAGTTACTACAAACCACATAAAAAGATGCTTGTACTTGATATGCTTGCGGCGTTTATGATATCGCTTATCGGTATGGTGTATCCCGTCATAACCAACAGGATGCTCAACGAGTATATCCCGAATAAGATGTACAAAACAATCGTGATTGCAGGACTTATTGTGCTTGCACTTTATGTTGTAAGACTGCTTCTTCGCTACTTTGTGCAGTTCTACGGCCACCTTATCGGTGTTAAGATGCAGTCGCAAATGAGGTGTGACCTTTTTGCACATCTTCAAAAACTCCCTTATAAATTTTATGACAATAACGAAACAGGTAAAATAATGACTAGAATCACGAGCGACCTTTTCGAAGTGTGCGAGCTTGCGCATCACGGTCCCGAGAATATTCTTATCTGCTCGGCGATGGTGGTTTTATCATTTATCTATCTTTCCACAATAAATATTTATCTCACACTCATCGTTTTTGCGTGTGTGCCGATACTCATGGCAGTATCGTTTCGCTATCGCAGAGCAATGAAGCACGCGTTTGATGAACGCAGAAAGAGTAACGCAATAATAAATGCATCTGTAGAAAGCAGTGTTACGGGAATCCGTGTGACAAAGGCATACACCAACGCTGAGCGTGAAATGGAAAAATTCAGAGAGGGCGACGTTGCTTTTGTAGATGCGTCTAAAAACGCGTATAACGCAATGGCGAAATTCCATTCCTCAACATCTTTCATAACCGACGTTTTCAATGTAATTATCTTAATTGCAGGCGGACTTTTTCTCTATAATGGAAAAATATCGTTTGGTGACTATTCGACCTTTATCGTTTCAGTAAATTTATTTATCACACCGATAACAACGCTCATTTCATTTATGGAGCAGTTCCAGAATGGCGTCAGCGGATTTCGTCGTTTCGTTGAAATTATGGAGGAGGAGCCTGAAACAGATAATGAAGGCGCAATGGTGCTCTCAGATGTCAGAGGAGAAATCGAATTTAAGGACGTAACTTATTCCTATGATGTAACAAAAGAAGTTCTTCATAATGTAAGTATGAAGGTTGAAAAGGGAAGAAAACTCGCTCTTGTAGGACCGTCCGGCGGCGGAAAGACAACAATTTGCCATCTGCTTCCGAATTTCTACGCTCTTTCGGAAAATGGCGGAGAAATCTTAATCGACGGTAAGAATATAAAAAAATTAACTCTTGAAAGCGTCCGTAAAAATATTGGTATAGTCCAGCAGGATGTGTTCCTTTTTGCAGGAACAATCAAGGATAACATAATCTACGGAAAGCCGTCCGCAACTGACGAGGAAATTATTGCGGCGGCTAAAAAAGCAAATATTCACGATTATATTATGACACTTCCAAATGGATATGACACCGAAATCGGGGAGCGCGGAGTAAAACTTTCAGGCGGACAGAAACAGCGAATAAGTATTGCTCGCGTATTCTTAAAAGACCCTGCGATTTTAATTCTGGATGAGGCGACAAGTGCTCTTGATAACACTACCGAAGTCCTCATTCAAAAAGCACTTGATGAGCTTTGTAAGGGCAGAACAACTCTCGTCGTTGCACACAGACTTTCCACCATACGGAACGCCGATGAGATAGTAGTTGTGACCGACGGAAAGATTATTGAGCGTGGAACACATGATGAACTCATTAAAAAAGGCGGAATGTACAAGGATTTGTACGCGCTTCAGTTCCGTGACAATGACTTTATTGAATAATTAAGAGGTGAAAATATGATCAAGAGAAAAAGCATTCTGCTTACACTGCTGGGAACGATGATTACGGGATTTGCAATAGGCTCGTTTCTGACTCCTAATAAAATAGTAGGAGGCGGCGCATCAGGTATATCCACTATAATTTACCATACGCTGAAAATACAGCCGGGCTTAAGCTTCTTTTTTATAAATATTATATTCCTTGTTGTAGGACTTAAAGTTCTTGGAAAAGAATTTATCGGAAAGACGCTTCTCGGAATTACACTTCTTTCATTATTTACTGAAATTTTCAATCTTTTTCCCATTTATACGGACAACCTTATTCTTGCAGTTTTTTTTGGAGGAGCGCTCTACGGTATCGGCATCGGTATAGCGTTCGCATCAGGAGCTTCAACGGGGGGGACTGATATAATCGGAAGAATTATTCAGACTAAATTCAGCTCTGTTCCGATTGGAAAGATGCTCCTTTTTGTTGACGGAATAATTATTTTGATTTCACTTGTAATTTTTCGAAACATTGAACTAGTTCTTTTTGGCGTTCTTACGCTTCTTATTTCAAGTTACTCAATTGACCTTATCATAAACAAACTTAATGTTTCAAAGATTGCTTTTGTAATAACAGATAAGGGAGAAGAAATCTCAAAATATCTTATTTCCACATCACCGCGTGGAGTTACGCTGATTGATGTGCATGGAGTATATTCAGACACCGATAAAAAGATGCTTTTCTGCGCACTTAAAGAAAGTGAGACAGAAGCATTTCAAAAGAAAATCCTTTCTATTGATTCGGAATCATTCACAGTCTTTGCGGAATCCCAGAGAATTAAAGGAAACGGATTTTATATTTATAAATAAATTGAACTTACGGGAGAAAAAATATGTATTGTAACAACTGCGGAACCCAGATTTCGGAAAATTCAAAATTCTGCCTCAACTGCGGAAGTAGTTTGGAAACTCAGCAACCCTTGCCTCAAGCTCCTCAGCCTGAAATAGAAGAAACTGTGACAGAGACGGTTGCGGAAGAACCTGTAGCAAATCAAACAGCGGAAATTGAACAGCCCTCTTCGGAAAAAAACGTACAACAGTCGGCACCAAAAAAATGGAAACGTGTTCTGAAAAACATTGTGTCAGTTCTTTGTTGTATCCTTATTTTTGCCGTAACCCTTTCATTAGCGGCAGTATTGTCTTTCAGAACAAGCATTGCGCCTGACAAGGTCTCATATATTTTAGATAATCTTGATATCAAACAAATTGTAGAATATGAAGAGGTAGAGGAAGCATTGTTAGTTCCCCTGGATGGAGAAGAGGCAGAGGAAATATACGAGAAGAGCACTATCAAAGAGTTTGTGGAAGAAAAGGCGAATGAGTTTGCAGATTACATCCTCTATGGGACAGGATCCATAAGAATTACGGGAGACGACTTTGTTGAATTAGTAGAAGAAAACGAAGAACTTATAGAAGAAATATCAGGAGAACCTATTTTTGCTTACGACTACGATAAAATAGAAGAATTCGGAGAAAATCTGGAAGAGGACGATGTCATCAGTGAAGTTGCCGATGTTGTGAAGACATATTGCTCGGTAATTGTGGTTGTTGGGTTGATTTTAGTGGCTTTAATTCTTTGCGCTCTTCTTTACTTTATCAGAAAAAGTTATGACGCACTTCTTTGGACAGGTTCTGCTTTCTCATTGACAGCTTTGTTGCTGGTTGCAGCAGGCTTGATTCTGAAACCGATTATATCCGTAGCGCTTGCTGAAGGAGGACTTTTTGTTTCAATGATTGGTTCCCTTTATGTTAAAGGTATGTTGACTTCCGTTTTGACATACGGCGGATGTTTGTTTGGTATTGGAGTTGTTTTGATTCTTGCATATCTTATAATCAAAGCAATCAAGAAAATGAGAGGTTAATCTCTAAAAAATTAAAAAGCTCAGTATTCAAAGGGGATTTCTTATGAAAATAATCCTGACTACGCTTAATGCAAAGTACATACATACAAGCCTTGCCCTGCGCTCTCTCGCAGGCGTTTCATCTGTGTTTGGGGCAGAAATACGTGAGTTTACAGTAAATGATAATATTGACAGTATTATTGCATCGCTCCATCTGGAAAAGGCAGATGTCATTGCATTTTCGTGCTACATCTGGAATATTGAAAAAATCCTCTACATTGCGCAGTCGCTCAAAGCGGTAAACCCTGACCTTAAAATAATTCTCGGCGGTCACGAGGTTTCACACGACAGTAGTAGCATTCTTGTAAACAATTCTTATATTGATTTTGTAATTTCAGGAGAAGGGGAGAAGAGTTTCCCCCTTCTCCTTGATGCGCTTTTCGGGAATATTTCGTTTGCGCAGGTGCCGTCTCTGACATACCGTGAAGATGATGAAATTTTAACAACGCCGCTTCTTTCGGCGGGAGATATCAACGACTTTCCATTCCCCTATGACGAGAGTATAAAGAACTACGAAGGAAAAATTATCTATTACGAATCTTCGCGCGGATGCCCTTTTAATTGCAGCTACTGTTTGTCAGGTGATAAAAGAAAGGTTTCCTTCCTTGATGTTGAGCGCGTAAAGCGTGAACTCATGTTTTTTATTGAAAACAATGTTCCTCTTGTAAAATTTGTTGACCGTACCTTTAATGCCGAGAAAAAGAGGGCACTTGAAATATGGAAATTCATTATCGAAAACAGCAAAAATACTTGCTTTCACTTTGAACTTGCAGGTAGTCTGCTTGATGACGATGAGATAGCACTTTTGTCAACAGCGCCGCGCGGAATAATTCAGTTTGAAATCGGTGTTCAGTCCACAAATACGGATACAATAAAGGCTATTGGACGAAACATTGAATTTGAAAAGATAAGGGGAAATGTAAAAAAACTCCTTGAAAAAGACAACATTCACATCCACCTTGACCTGATTGCAGGCCTTCCGTACGAGAATTATGAAACATTTAGAAAATCGTTTGACGATGTTATTTCAATAAGACCGCATATGCTGCAACTTGGCTTTTTGAAAATGCTCAAAGGTTCACGCATAAGGGGAGAAGAGAAAAAGTACGGCTATAAATACAAACAGAAAGCACCTTACGAAGTGATGGAAAATGACTTCATAACCTTTGATGAAATGATAAAACTCAAAGCTATTGAGGAATTATTTGAAAGATACTATAACAGCGGAGACTTCAAGCGTACAATGGATTTCCTTTTTGGAGAAATCGATTCGCCATTTGAAGTTTTTGAAACGATATATAATTACTTTGATAAAAACCGTCTTTTTGAAAGAAGTCTGCCGCTTGAATTCTATTATGAGGTTATCCCCGAGATATTTAGCTTTGAGGGGATTTGCGACTATGTCAGGGCAGACCGCCTTACGAACAAAAAAGCAAAACTTGCCTATGAAAACGAAAAGGAGTTCAAGGAGCAGTGCTTCGAGTTTTTAAAGAAAGAAAAAAATATTGAAAAGTACCTTCCCGAATTTATCGGAATGCCTGCTCGCAAGATTTATCCGCGTCTTCGTTTTGAGAAACTTTTTAGCGAAGTTTACATATATAATGTAAATCGGAGTTTACTTAAAAAGGTGGAAAAAGCCGACTTTCGGGATTGAAAATACAGTTAAAATATGGTAAAATCAACTGGTTGACATAGTGAATCTACCTTTGCATGGGTTATAGAAAAAATATAGGATTAGGAAAAAGGTGTCAGATTATGAAAAACAATATTTGCAGAATTGTGGCATTAACACTTGTATCCACTTTAATATCAATTTCATGCTCTGCGGCAGCTGACCTCGAACTTATTCAGAAAAACATGGAAAAGTGGTATTATACTCAGTTTGACCAGGGCTCCGGAACACAAAAAGATCCTTATATCATAGACGAGGTGGAAGACCTGGAATTCATAGCAGATATAGTTTTCCGCGATGAATGTACCTATGAGGGAAAATATTTCCGTATGAACAATGATATCTATTTCAACGATATCACAAAGCCCGAAGAAGAATGGAAGGGTTACTTCCCCATAGGTTGGGACGAACGTGCCTTCGAAGGAAATTTTGACGGTGGAGGATATACCATATACGGCTTCAAACCACTTAAGGTTAACTACAACAACTGCGAGTCGCTTTTCGGTCGAGTAAGAAACGGAAGCATAAAGAACCTGACAATGTCGGACAGTTATATGTACAGGGTAAACTTTGACTCCCATGACATAGCAGTTTTTGTAAACCGTTTTTCATGTGATGGCGGAAGTGCTTCCATTGAAAACTGCCACGTTGTAAATCAAAGGGGAAGTGTAACACAGCTTGCCACTGAAGTGATTGCTACAAACGAAGGCACAATAACGATAAAAGACTGTACCGCCATCGGCGAGGACTCAATGATAGAGAAAGTCTATTCGAGTAATGATGCGGTTGTTTCCATAAGCGGACTTGTAAGAAGTCCCCAAATAATAGTTGATGAAAACGAAAAAGAGAAGTTCTTTTACAGTGAAGACGGCATAATAGGAGACCTGTACGCCTCGTCATCTGCCCAAAAAGAGGGAACGGTTATAATCGAAAACTGTGTTAACAACTGTGATATATACAACGATCCCATGGTAGGATACAGTAGTGTTGACAGGGATGAATACAGATACATAGCGACGGGCGGAATTCTGGATGCCTCTTTTAAAAAGTCAGGAACTGACATCATAAGAAACTGTACAAACAATGGACTTGTACGCGGACTAGGCGGTGTTGGTGGAATTGCAGGGGTCTTTACCAACGGAAAAATCGAAAACTGCATTAATAACGGACAGATTTACGGCGTAGAAGCAAGAGTGGGCGGCATTGTAGGACAACATACTGCCGGGGATATAATCTGTTGTGTAAATAGAGGTAGTGTCAATGTACAGGACTGTGAGATTTTAGTAGGCGTCAGAAGATTTGGTGGTATTGCGGGAGTAAACAACGGTGTTATTGAAAGCTGTATCAATTACGGAGATATTAACGGCTCTCCAATGGAAAGCGGAAGTACAGAAATGAGCGGTATTGCAGGAAGAGGTTCGTATATTTATAACAGTGCCAACCTTGGAAATCTCATCAGAATCACTGCGGTAAGTGGCGGTGTGGCGGGAACGGTTGCGTTAAATGTTCCCGAAGCGGTGGTGGATAACTGTTATAATGCAGGGCAAGTATCCGCCTCGCCATATAACAGCGGAAGTGTTATCGGATTATCAACAAGTCCAACCAAGAACTGCTATTATCTTGCGGGAACACATCCGTACGGAAGGTATACCGATAAAGCGGATGCGAATTTTGACCTTCCCGATTATAAGGTACTTTCGTATCAGGAGATGACTAACCCCGAAAGCCTCACAGGTTTTGATTTTGTCAACAAATGGATAATGCCATCAGAAAATGGATTCCCCGTTCCGAGAGGGGCACATTTCGGAGATGTAGCACTTCCAAGGGAAACCGAAATTGATATCAATGGCAAAATAACAAAGCTTTCCGGCTATAACATAAACGGAAACAACTATTACAAGATAAGAGATATTGCGTTTTTGCTCAATGGAACGAAAAGTAATTTTTCAGTTGATTGGAACGCAGAAGAGGGAGTAATAGTAATTAAAACAAACACTCCATACACTCCCGTGGGAAGCGAAAACAATCTCAATGACAAAAACGACAGAGCAGTTGAACGGAAAACAGAAAAAGCATTGCTTAATGAGGAAAATATAGAACTTCGGGCATATAAAATTGACGGAAGCAACTATTTTACAATTAGAGAGGTTGCCGATATTATCGGGTTCGAAGTGGATTGGGACGAGAAAGAAAGACGAATTTTAATTGTTGCGTAGACGGCGTCTTTAACTGAACGTACAGTAAAAATAATTATGTATATACAATAGCATTGAAGGAGTTGTTTTTAATGAAAGAACTTAAGGAATTAAGAATTGAGGACTTAACCGTTGAGCAAAAAATAGGTATGCTTTTTGTTGTGCGCGGTTTCCGTGACGATGAAGACAAAGCATTTGTGCTTGATATGATAAAAAAACATGCAGTAGGTGCAGTACAGATTTGGATTTGGGGCGATTATCAGAAACTTGTTGACGAGGTAAGAGAAGCTGCAGACTATCCCATTCTCATCTGTGCGGATATGGAAAAAGGTTTCCCAAGGAGTCAGTATAAAATCGGATCACAGATGGTACTTGCTGCAACAAATGACGAAAAATATGCTTATGAATTTGCACGCCTTGCAGCAATCGAATCCAAGAAGGCTGGCTACAATGTTGTGTGGGGTCCGATAGTTGATATCGGTGTTAACCTCCGCAGATTTTCTGATGACCGCGACATCTGTGCGAAATTCGGTACAGCCATGATTAAGGGCTATCAGGACGAGGGTATGATTTGCAGTGCAAAGCATTTCCCAGGCGGTAAAATAGTAAAGGCAGATCCCGACAGACATATGGACGGTCACATCGAAAGAAAGAAACCGTCAACTGTTACTGAAGAAGAACTTATGGAAGGCGCATTTGTTCCTTATATCAAGGCTATTGAGGAAGCAGACCTTTCAGGTGTGATGGTAGGGCACAGCGTTATGGCAAATATTGACCCCGACCATCCTTCTTCAATGTCTCCCAAGGTTATCGGACTTCTCCGTAAAATCGGTTTTGACGGAGTTCTTTTCTCAGACTCAATGGCGATGATGGGTGTTGCAAGCACTTATGGTATCGAGGAAACAACCTGGCGTCCCATCGCAGCAGGTTGCGACCTTGTTCTTCCTAACTATCGAGTTGGTTTTAAGGAAGTTTATGAATATATGATGAAGGCTTACAAAAACGGACTTATCTCTGACGAGCGTCTTGACGAGGCAGTTCGCCACGTACTTGCAGCACAGAAGAAAACTATGAAACAGCCTTCTGCTACAGAACTTACAGAAGAACAGAAACAGCTCACAACTGAAATATCCAGGATGGGAATAGCAGCATACTGTCATGAGGGCGAAGAGGTTAAACTTAGTGAAGATACCAAGAAACTCTTTGTAATTATGCACGAGAATCTCTATCCCGGAATTGTTGAAGAGTCAAAAGAGCTTGAGAGTGAGACAGGGTTTACCCGTCAGGAAGCATTGAAAAAGAAAGAGCTTATCCTTAACGAATATCCCGATGCCGAGGTGATGCTTATAAACGAGTATCCTCACAGCGCTGAGACTGAGAAACTTGTCCACGCGCTCGCGGAAGCTGATGAGGCTATTTTCTACACCTTCACTAATTCAACAAGCTATCTTGCAAGCAGCAGCCTTTCAATCCGTATCCAGTATGTAATCAGCTGCTATACAGACAAGATTTCAACAGTTGTACATATGGGCGTTGTTCACGACGTTAAAAGGCTTAAAGATATCAGAAAAGTTATCTACGCATTCCCCGGAAAAGACAGCGTTCAGCAGACACTCGACGCACTCAAGGGAAGATTTATTCCTACAGGAAAGCTTCCTATCGATATGGACTAAGTACAAATAAAAAATGCTTGTTTCGAATTCGAAACAAGCATTTTTTTAACGTATGGGAATTTGCGTGTTTTTTCGCGAGTAACATTTGTCAGTTTGAAATTTAGTTGGGACGCGAAATGGGTGAAGCGGAACGCTTCTTTTTATAAAGATTTCAGATTATTCAAAAATCTGTATGCTACAGGATTTTCTTCCCTCAAATCTACATTGCATATAATGTACTTTTTGCCTTCATATTCCTTTACTCCGCAGGCAAGAGCCTCGCTCCACTTTTCGTTGTCATTAAGATTCCCGCTGATAAGAACTGGTGTAAATCCCTCGGCGGTAAAGGTGGCGTCTATTATGGGAGTTATCATATCCTTTTCAGCATCATACCAATAGGAAAAGTCTTTTTCTTTAAACTCCGCAACGGCCTTATGACCAGTGTTTCTGCTTACAAAGTGGAGGGGAAGCATACCGCAGGCTTTGACCTCAACCTTTTCTCCGGCGATTTCATATGTTCCGGGTTCCAGATTAAAGATAATTTCATTTTGAGTATTCTCTGCCTTGGGTGTCTTTTCAAAGACCTCAAATTCTTTCTCTGTGTATGTAACAACATTTCTCTTTTCGTCCAGAAGAATTGCTCTTAAATTAAAAGTCTCTCTGTCATCAACCTTGTCTATTGTAAAGAGGGGACTTGACACATAGGTTACATCACAGTCAGAAATCCTTACCTTGCTTTCTGCCCTTAAATCTCCCAGTTCATATACTACGGTGTAGTCTCCCTCTGCATTTGTGTCGTTGCACACGAAGCAATCGAGGGAAATTTCCTCTCCTTCGAAATATGTGAATCGGTCTGTGCGAAGGGACAACATCACAGGTTCCATAGCATCACGATATGCAAAGTATGCTTTTTTTGGCTTCCTTTCGCAATCCATAATTGACTTCATCCAACCCGCAGGCCATGCATCTATAAAGAGATGTATGGCATTTGAAACCATGTCGGAATTCCGACGGAATGCTTCGCTCATTATAGTTGTGGCAAAAGCCTGATAATTCTGGCTTTTTTCCACCCATGACTCGATGTCGGTGCCCTTGTCATAGAAAAAGTGATAGAAACTTCCTGTTTGTGCGTTTACGATCTTATTGGGGTCAAAGGGTTCTTTTATCCACTCCTTGGGGTATCTTCTTTTCATAAGGTCAGCAAAGTCAAGACCTTCGGTACCGAATTCACCGCATCCATAGTACCAGTCAGGCTTTGTAGAAAGCCAATACCCTTTGTTGAGAAGACCGACATCTATGCCGTGACCATTGTACCACGTAGGGTAGCAATGATTGTCGGGCATAGTTTCCGAAGGCGGATCGTAGTCGCCGTCAATATGTTTTATTACCCTGTCGGGATTGAGAATTTTAACCGCCTTGTCACAACAGGAGAAAAAGTTCATAAGTTCGTCTCTCTCAAGGTGTCTGTGGGGTTTGTTGTTAGCATTTGGGAATGGCTCGTTTATGTAGGAGATAATTACGTTGCAAGGGTGATTGCGGATAATCTTCTCCATTTCCTCCGCCTGTCTTATACCCTCGGCAAATTTGTTGCGTCGCATACAACCGAATAGAGGCAGGTCTGTCTGAGTCATCATACCCAGCATATCGCAGTAGTCATAAACTTCTTTTTGAACGGGACGCTGAGTAAGACGCAAAAAGTTCATATTGCACAGTTTTGCAAGGAGAATATCGTCTATAAGTTGATTCATATCTCCTCTGAGAACATTCAACTGTTCAAAGCCCATTGTATTGGCACCGCGAAGACGAGTTTTTTTGCCGTTCAGGTAAAACATACCCTTTGGAGTAGACTCAACGTCCTGTGTGAAGGTTCTTATGCCGAATTGAGCTGACTTTCTGTCACACAGGGTTTCATCGCAGGTAACTTCCACCGCCACGGTGTAAAGCCAGGGCTCGTCAGGAGACCAAAGACGCGGGTTATCCATTTTAAGGGGAATTTTGTATACATTTATTCCATACTCCGCCCTTTGGGGAATTCCGCTGCCAAGGGCATCTCCTATCTGTGCCTCGGTAAAACTGTCGCCAAAACCTACAGTCCTGATGGTGGAGGGAATATGAAGCACGTTTTCATAAACAGTTTCTTTGAAATTCTTGCCGTACACGGATATACCGAAGGTTAAGTCCTTTTCTTTGTAGTCAGCATTTAGAATTTCCACCCATATTTCGTTTCCCCTTACAAAGATATCGGTAATGCTTATGCGGTTTCTGATTTCCACACAAACATCTGCATATATACCCATACCTGGAGGACAATGATGCCAGCCGAGCTCAGGATCATCCCAACCGATACCCGTTGCGGCATAGAGTTTATCTCCTTCGCATCTTCCGAGGTCCTTGTGATCGTTACCCATGTATATAAAGTCGTTGTAGAGTTCAACCTTCAGAGTGTTTTTTCCTTTTTTCAAAAGATTGTCTATGCAGAATTCAAAAGGCGAGAAAAATCCCTCGTGAATACCTACACAGGTATCGTTTATGTAGACTACAGCCTTGTAATCTGCACCTTTAAAGCAGATGTAGTGGGCTTTCTCTGAATTGATTCCTTCCATATTGAAATCGGTTATGTAAACCTTTTTGGCATAACCCACAGGTGCACCGTATTCGGGAATGGTAACTTCCTTTCCTTCTACGGTAAAAGTTTTTATGGGTATAACCTGTGTAACAGACTCTAAAACGGGTGCCTGATTGCTAAGAAAAGGAGCGTATTTCTCCCTAAGTTTTATAAGTTCAGTGTTAAGATCTTCATCACTTGAAATCTTGCCCGTGACAGGTATACTCTTACAGTCAGATTTAGTAAGCCGTGCCGAAATAGCATCAATTTTTTTTGGTTTGTTTTCTCTAAGAAGGCTGGCGTTTCCGCCGATTCCTGCTTTCGCTATGTCTGCAAAAAAGTCGCTCATATGAACACCCCTAAAGTCATTATCTTACAAAAATATAACACAAACAAAAGAGAGAATCAATACTTTTTCATTTAAAATTATTGTGCTTAAAAACTTTAAAAAAAAGTATTGATTTTTAAAATCATATGTGGTATCATATTAAAGTAATTTTTCAAGGCCCCATAGTCTAGCGGCCTAGGACGTCGCCCTCTCACGGCGAAGACCGGGGTTCGATTCCCCGTGGGGTCACCAAAAAAGATAAAGTACACCTTGCGTGTGCTTTATCTTTTTTTATTGAAATTAACGCCACGGGGAATCGAAGCCTGAAGAGGGCAACGAGCGTGAAGAAAACGATTGATAATCGTTTTTAGCGAAGTTGGTGCGCAGACGGGTACTGCA
>CAYMHB010000022.1:0-29087 GCA_964390145.1 uncultured Oscillospiraceae bacterium | reverse complement strand
TCAACAAAAAGACCTCCCTTTCGGGAGGTCTTTGTCAGCTTATAAACATAGCGTCGCCAAAACTGAAAAAGCGGTACTCTTCTTTTACAGCATGTTCGTACGCCTTCAAAATATTTTCCTTCCCTGCAAGCGCACTTACGAGCATTACAAGAGTTGATTTTGGCAAATGGAAGTTTGTTATCAGGGCATCGGTCATTCTAAACTCATAACCGGGATAAATAAAGATATCAGTTTCTCCGCTTTTCGCCTGAAGTTTTCCATTTTCCGTAGCGCTTTCGATAGTTCTGCAACTCGTCGTTCCTACACAAATTACTCTGCCGCCGTTTTCTTTTGTACGATTAACCGTATCTGCGGCATCCTGAGAAACAACATAATATTCAGAATGCATCTTGTGTTCTTTAACATCTGTAACTTTTACCGGACGGAATGTTCCAAGACCGACATGAAGAGTTAAAAACGCAAGTTCAACTCCCATATCCTTGATTTTTTCAAGAAGTTCATTTGTAAAATGAAGTCCTGCTGTCGGAGCTGCGGCGCTGCCGTCATTCTTAGAATAAACAGTCTGATAACGTTCCTTATCCTGAAGTTTCTCCTTGATATAATGCGGGAGCGGCATCTCTCCAAGTTCTTCCAGAACATTTTCAAAAATCCCGTCATAAGTGAATTTTACGCGTCTGTTTCCGCCTTCAAGAATAGATATTACTTCAGCACAAAGTTTCCCTCCGCCAAACTCAAACCTGGCGCCTATTTTTGCCTTTCTGCCCGGTTTTAGTGCTACTTCCCATTCATCTGTAGAAAATCTGTGAAGCAGTAAAAATTCAATCGCTCCGCCACTTTCTTTTTTTGAACCATAAAGTCTGGCAGGGATAACGCGTGTATCATTAAGGACAAGACAATCACCTTTTTTTAAGAAATTTCCTATATTCTTAAAAGATTCGTCTGTGTAACTGCCTGTTCTCTTGTCGAGAAGCAAAAGCCTTGATGCAGTTCTGTCCAAAAGAGGAGTTTGTGCTATACGCTCCTCCGGTAAATAATAATCAAACTCGTCTGTGTTCATTTTTTACTCCAATACTATATCTGTAAAATAATGCTTCAATATCTGGTCGTATGTAAAGCCGTTTTCCGCCATACCACGAGCACCCCACTGGCTCATACCAACTCCGTGACCGTATCCGCCTCCGTTTATTGTGTATGAATCGGCGCCGCTGCTTTCTACATTCGTCTGACTGACAGTGCCGTCACCCGAAAGAGCAGCAAAGCCTGCAATTTCATTTATCCCGTTTTCTGTTTGTACATAAAGAGGTGATTGAGCTATTCCCGCAGTGGTCATTACCTTAGTAACTCCACCATTGGGAACAATGGTGAATTTCTGGCTGTAAAGACCAAGTATAGTTCTGCATTTTTCTCTATTGAAAGACTGCTGACCTTCCGTTCCGTAAAATGTCATTTCCGTTACGCGTCCGCTATCAGTCACACTGTCTATTTCAATTTTTGTCAGAGTTCCTATATTGTAACCGGCAGAGCTTAGTTTTGCCATAATTTCTTCTCTGGTTAGTTTTGTAGTCCATGTATATCTCGATGCTTTTTCCGGATTTTCATAGGTGTCAGGAACAGATTTAAGATATCCGTACGGTGTTCCCCACACATTTTCTACATTCTCAGTCTGACCACCGCTTGTTGCAAAAAAGTAAAGTCCGACTAAATTTCCGTTGTATTTTGCCAGGACTCCTTTTGTTTCCTCAACCGCCTGTCGCGTGTTTTCGTGTTCACTGGAAACTCCTCCATACACCTGACAATGTGTTGTTGTACATACATCGAAGCCATACTCTTTATGTGTACTGCCGCGTGTCAGAACAAAGTTTCTGGCACAAACTGCCTGCGCCTTGAGAGCTTCCAGCGGCCAAGTGTAACTCATTTCCTTTCCTAATACACTGGCAACATATTCATCGGTGCCGAGATAGTTTATAACAACAAGTTCGCCATTTGCGCGCTTTTCAAGGTATATATATCCCCTATACTCCTTTCCGTCACAATACAGTGTTGTGTACGGAGCAGGCTGTACAGATATTTTAGCAATTCCTTCTGCAGAAAATTTTTCCCATGACGCAAATCCCGTTGAGCCCATTTCTATACATAATTCTTCGTTTGGCGCAGCAGTATATAATACAGTTCCAACCGCAGCATCATAAACAGTGAGCCCGTCGGAGGAAGATAAGTTTACACTGTTTCCTGCGTTTTTTCCATATTTAAGGCCAACTGATACTTCACTTCTGTATTCAGATGCATTTGCACATATTCCGATGACGGATAATAATATGATAATCAGGAATAAAACTGATGCTTTTTTCTTCATATTTCCTCACACCTCCCGTGCATCAATCATATCATAATACTTTTTTCGACATAAATCAAGAAAATCCTTTGGTATTTTAAGGGTTTTGCTTGAAAAAAATTGACATAAACAGTTTATAATGTTATACTAAAAGATGATATGTAATTGTATTTTTATATGCTTTCGTGGCATTTTTGAAAGGAATGGTATTTTATGAAAAAATTTAACATTGCCGTAGTTGGTGCAACAGGTATGGTAGGAAGAACTTTCCTTAAGGTTCTTGAAGAAGAAAACCTCCCTGTTGAAAACTACTATCTCTTTGCATCTGCTCGTAGTGCAGGTTCAAAAGTTCAGTTTATGGGTAAGGAATATACCATCGAAGAACTTACTGAAAGCTCTTTCGATAGAGGTATTGATATAGCACTTTTCAGTGCCGGTGGTTCAATCAGCGAGAAATTCGCTCCCATCGCTGCGTCTAAAGGTTGTATCGTTGTTGACAACTCAAGCGCGTGGAGAATGAACCCTGAAGTTCCTCTTGTAGTTCCCGAAGTTAACCCCGAAGACATTAAGTGGAATAAAGGTATAATCGCTAACCCCAACTGTTCTACCATTCAGGCAATGGTAGCCCTTAAACCTCTTGATGACAAATACAAAATAAAGAGAATTGTTTATTCTACATATCAGGCGGTTTCAGGTGCAGGTATGGGAGGCTGGAGTGACCTTGAAAACGGTCTTAAGGGCGAAGCTCCCAAGAAATTCCCCCATCCCATCGCAAACAACTGCATTCCTCACATTGATGTATTCCTTCCCAACGGTTATACTAAGGAAGAAATGAAAATGATTGAAGAAACCCGCAAGATTCTGGGAAGACAGGATATCAGAATTACTGCTACAACAGTTCGTGTGCCCGTATTCAACAGCCACAGCGAATCAATCAATGTTGAATTTGAAAACGCTTTCGAACTTTCAGACCTTGTTGAAACACTTAAGAATGCTCCTGGTGTTGTTGTGGAAGACGATACAGCAAACAATGTTTATCCCCTTGCCATCAACGCTACAGGCACAAATGAAACTTATATCGGCAGAATCCGTCGCGATGAAAGTGTTGAAAACGGCGTAAATCTTTGGGTAGTTGCTGATAACATTCGTAAGGGTGCTGCTGCTAATGCAGTTCAGATTGCAAAGAAGCTTATTGAATATTTAAACAACTAATTTTAGGAGGTATTATCAAATGAGTAAAAAGACACTTTTTACCGGTTCTTGCTGTGCGATAGTCACACCATTTGATAAAAACGGAAACGTAGATTTTAACACTCTTAAAAAACTTGTTGAATTTCAGATTGAAGGAAAAACAGACTGTATTTGTGTTTGCGGAACAACCGGCGAAGCTCCTACACTTAATAACGAGGAGCATCTCGCCGCAATAGAATGTGTAGTTAATCAGGTGAACGGCAGAATTCCTGTACTTGCAGGAACAGGCTCTAACGACACAAGACACGGTGTTTCGATGTCTAAACGCGCTTGTGCTCTTGGCGCAGACGGGCTTCTTCTTGTGACACCTTATTACAACAAAACCACACAACGTGGTCTTATAGAACACTATACAAGGTTTGCAGATGCCGTTGATAAGCCCGTTATACTTTACAACGTTCCGGGTAGAACAAGTCTTAATATGACGCCTGCTACTCTCAACGTGCTTGCTGACCACCCCAATATTGTCGGTATAAAAGAAGCATCAGGCAACATGGCACAAGTTGTCGAAATGATGTCCCTTTGTGCAGATAGAATTGATTTTTATTCCGGATGCGATGAAATCAATGTTCCCATTACTCTTATGGGTGGTAAAGGTGCAATTTCAGTTCTTGCAAATATTGCTCCTCTCGAAACGCACGATATGATTGATGCAGCACTTAAAGGCGATTACAAAAAAGCTGCTCAGCTGCAGTTTGAGGCAAATGATATCATTAGTTCTCTTTTCTGCGAGGTTAATCCAATTCCCGTTAAAAAGGGTCTTAATCTCCTCGGTCTTGACACGGGTGTTGTAAGACTTCCCCTTTACGATATGGCTCCCGAAAATGCAGAAAGACTTGAAAACTCAATGAAGAAATACGGTTTAATATGATAAGATAAAATGTATCGTGCCGCAGAGCTTTCCGCGGCACGATTATTAAAACTTGAAGCACACGAGCGTAACAGCCACAAAAATCGGATAATACTTCAATGGCTAAGAAATAAAGGAGGCTACACAATGATAAATATAGCTTTGGTTGGCGCAAACGGCAAAATGGGACAGGTCATTACAAGACTTCTTTCTGACAGCGAAGATGCTAAGATTGTTTGCGGTGTTGATGTAAATACTGCTATTAAAAATGATTTTCCTGTTTATACTAATCTTAAAGATTCAAAGGAAGATTTTGATGTTATAATCGATTTTTCCCATCCCTCAGCTCTTGGAGGGACTCTTTCCTATGCCATTTCGGAGAATAAAGCTGTTGTTTTAGCTACAACGGGGCTTTCTGCCGAGCAGATGGAATCAATAAAAGAAGCATCAGTCAAAACCCCTGTTTTTTTCAGTGCAAATATGTCGCTCGGAATAAACCTTATTATCGACCTTGTGAAAAAGGCAACTACAATTTTGCAGGATGGCTTTGATATAGAAATCATCGAAAAGCATCATAATCAGAAGATTGACGCTCCCAGCGGCACGGCTCTTGCGATTGCAGATGCTATAAATGAAACCTGTGACAAGGCAAACGAATACGTTTATGATCGCCACAGCACCCGCAAAAAGAGAAGCAAAAACGAGATAGGCATTCACTCACTTCGCGGTGGCACGATTGTTGGTGAGCATAGTGTTATTTTTGCGGGAAATGATGAATTTATAGAAATCAAGCACACTGCTACAAGCAAAGAAATTTTCGCAGTTGGTGCTATAAAGGCGGCAAAATTTCTCGCCGGTAAAAATGCAGGCTTTTATGGTATGAACGATCTTATCAAGGAGACGATTTAATGATACGAAGAACTGCTCTTAAAGACAGACTTCTCCCCGATTACACCAAGGGGGAAGAAATTTTTAATATGGTATCTCACATCGTAGGCGGTGCTATGGGTATTGTTTACCTTGTAGTTTGTGTGTTTATGGCAGCACTTCATGATAACGTTTATGGTGTTGTCGGAAGTGCAATTTACGGCGCTTCCGTAATCGCACTTTTTACGATGTCAAGTATATATCACGGGCTTGTAAAAGGTACTGCAAAAAAAGTATTTCAGGTAATTGACCATTGTACAATATATATTATGATTGCAGGAACATATACTCCTATTACGCTCTCCGCTATGAGGCCTATTGCTCCTGCAGCATCATGGACTCTTTTCGGAATTGTGTGGGGCGTAACCATTATTGCAATGATATTTACAGCTATTGACCACCACAAGTTCAGAGTTTTATCTATGATTTGCTACCTTGGTCTTGGTTGGTGCGTTGTAGGTTTCTGGAATATAACTTTTGCCGCAATAGGTGTTGGCGGAACAGTATTCCTCGCCCTTGGAGGCGTTCTTTATACCATCGGTGCCATTCTTTACGGACTTGGCAAAAAGAGGCGCTATATACACTCGCTCTTTCATCTGTTTGTAAATTTGGCAAGTCTGATGCATTTCTTCGCGATTCTTTTTTACGCACTTTAATATAAAAAAGAAAAACCTCTGTTGAGAAGTGAACTGCACCAGTTTGTGCAGACAGTACAAAAAGAACCCCTATGGTAGATTGTATCCTTAAAGTACGCGTGTGAAGTATACTGAAAGCCTTCTTGGCATAAAAATTCCCCCTATGATATTTTTATTATACCATAGGGGGTGCTTTTTTCTATTGTCCGTTTTTAATGGACTTGTTCAATTCAACAGAGGTTTTTTTATTCTTCAGTTTTTTCTTCTTCGTCAACTTTAAGGCTTCCGTTTTCGAATACATATTCAAATTCATGCGCATCAAGCTTTTCGTGTTCAACAAGTGCTTTTGCCACATTGTCGAGCTTTTCACGATTATCATTAAGAAGCTTTTCACATTTGGCGTAGCACTCATCAATGATACGCTTTATTTCTTCGTCTATAACAGCAGCAACACTTTCACTGTAGTTTCTGCCCTGAGAGAAATCGCGACCTAAGAAGACTTCGTGGTCCTCTGCTGTGAATGTTACATATCCGAGTTTTTCACTCATACCATACTGCATAACCATTTTCCTTGCAGTCTGAGTTGCTCTTTCAAGGTCGTTCGATGCACCTGTATTTATATCGTTAAATACGATTTTTTCAGCCGCACGACCTGCAAGCATCATAATAATATCTTCAAGCATCTCATCCTTGGAAATGTAGCTCTTATCAGTATCGGGAAGGCTTAAAGTGAAACCGCCTGCTCTGCCGCGAGGAATAATTGAAACCTGATGAACGCTGTCCTGCGTTGGAAGAAGCTTCGCAGCAACCGCATGACCTGCTTCATGGTAAGCAGTTTTTTCTTTGTTGTTTTTCTCATGCTTGCGAGTCTTCTTTTCGGGACCCATTATAACCTTCAGTATTGCTTCATCAATCTCAGCCTGCTCGATAACCTTTTTATCTCTTCTTGCTGTCAGAATAGCTGCTTCATTAAGAAGATTTTCAAGGTCAGCACCTGTAAATCCGTATGTTGATTTAGAAACTGTTTCAAGAGAAAGATCTTCTGCGAGAGGTTTGTTCTTTGCATGAACTTTGAGTATCGCCTCTCTTCCCTTCTGGTCGGGATAATTTACTACAACCTGACGGTCAAATCTGCCGGGGCGAAGAAGAGCAGGGTCAAGTATATCAGGTCTGTTTGTTGCGGCAATTATGATAATTCCCTCGTTTGTACCAAAACCGTCCATTTCAACAAGGAGCTGATTAAGTGTCTGTTCGCGTTCATCATGGCCACCGCCAAGACCTGCACCACGCTGTCTGCCTACTGCGTCAATTTCATCGATGAAAATAATTGCGGGAAGATTCTTTCTTGCCTGTTCAAAAAGGTCACGAACACGGCTTGCACCAACACCTACAAACATTTCAACAAAATCCGAACCTGAAATCGAAAAGAAAGGAACTCCTGCCTCGCCTGCTACCGCTTTTGCGAGAAGAGTCTTACCTGTTCCGGGAGGGCCTACGAGAAGAACACCCTTGGGGATACGTGCGCCGAGTTCAATAAACTTCTTGGGGTCTTTCAGAAATTCAACAACCTCTTCAAGTTCTTTCTTTTCCTCATCGGCACCTGCAACATCGTCAAAATTGACTTTGCTGTCAGTAGCGTTTTTAGCTTTCGACTTTCCAAAATTCCCTATTCCGTGTCCGCCTGTCTGTTGCTTCATTAATGAGAAAGTAAACAGACCGATTACCAAAAACATCAGAAGTGTCGGTAACAGCGATACCCACCAAGATACTACTTCGGGAGCAGGATTGGTTACCTTAAGGTCTCCGTCTTTTATCTGCTGGTCAATTTCTTCTCCCAGAAGAGTAAACAAAGCTATCTGATTAACTTCTACAGTATACTTCTTTTTATCTATTTCGACAACGCATGATGTTTCCCCGATTTCAATCGATGTGACTTTTTCATTGATCAATGCCTTTTCAAGTTCATCGACCGACATTGCACCTACTTCGGGTTCGCTAAGCGACATCACCATAATCATTATTATAACAAGTGGCAGAATTATATAAAAGCTTATGCTTTTAAATGACTTTTTCAAAACAAATGCCTCCGATCTATAATATATATTCAGAAAATATACCATACGGCATATTATTCATAATATTCCTTTTTAAGTACACCAACAAAGGGATATTGTCTGTACTTATAATCAAAATCAAGTCCGTAACCGACAACAAATTCGTCAGGTACTTCAAATCCTGTATATTTTACATCAACATCAACAACTCTACGAGAGGGTTTGTCAAGGAATGTACAGATTTCAACGCTGTTTGCACCGCATTCGAGCAAATATTCCTGGATTTTCTTAAGCGTACGTCCTGAGTCAATTATGTCCTCAACAATTATTATGTCCCGTCCTTTCGGCTCAAAACCCTTTCCTGCATGAATTTCAACACTTCCTGTTGAAACTGTTCCCGAACCGTAGCTTGATGCAAAAAGGAAAGAAATTTCTGTAGGCACAGAAACAGCTCTCATCAAGTCAGCAACAAATATAAAGCTACCGCTCAACACGGACACCAGCAGGGGTTCTTTCGACTCATAATCCTTGTCGATTTCTTTTGCGAGACGATTTATGCATTCCTCAATCTCTTCTTTTGAAATCAAAATTTTCTCAATAGGTTCGTTAATGTTCGCCATCTTTTGTACGCTGCCTTTCTGTCAAATTTTCTCATATTCTATTACGAGATACTCTTTTGTATTTTCATCGACACCATAGAGCGATGATTTTCTTAATCCGCACACGAAAATAATTTCTCCGTCTTTTTCTACTATAGGTATTTTATCACGCATGGGCCTTTCTATTTTTTCGTCAGTGAAAATATCACTTAACTTTTTATTTCCGCACATACCGCTTTGCCTGATTTTATCCCCGTCCTGCCTATATCTCACACATAAAGGCAATGACAGTTTACCCGCATCAAACACGGCTGTAAAATTGCTTTTCTCTGCAGGTTTTTCGGAGAGAGTCAATTTGATCGTCCAACCGTCACCTTTACAATCTTTTCCTATATCCAGAATTTGCGACGGTGAACTTTCTATTTCCCTCTTTCGCAGATAAATCTTATTGTAAGTTTTTTCTGCGAATATTTTTGAATTGATATCAAACAATTTTCCGTTTTCTTTTGAAAGAAACTCTATAAAATCATTGATTTTATCAGCAGTAACTTCTCTTGTTTCCCATTTCTTAAGTATTCTTGAAATAACTCTTTTCTTTATTGAGATATGAGCACTCTCCAAAGGTTTTGTCAATACATATTCTCCCTCAAAGCACTCTTTAAGAGTTTTTTCTGCAATTCGGGACAAGAATTCTTCATCTTCACTCAGAAGGGATGCTGCCGCTACAATCTTTTTCTGCGCACCACCGGACACTTCTTCCAGAAGGGGCATTACGCAGTTTCTAAGTTTGTTTCTGGTATAAAGCGTATTTTTATTTGTACTGTCTTCACACCATAATATTTTGTTTTCATTGAGATATTCCTCAATTTCACTCCTTGTCACATCAAGAAGCGGCCGAATGATATCGTCCCTTTTATACTTTATTCCGCAAAGTCCTTGCGTGCTGCTCCCTCTCACAAGACGAAAGAGGACTGTTTCTGCATTGTCGTTAAGATTGTGAGCTGTTGCTATTTTCGCTCCGCCAAGTTTCTCGGAAACTTCGGCAAAAAATTCATAACGAAGAATTCTTCCACATTCTTCTTCCCCTATTTTTCGCTCTTTTGAAATAGCTGGGACATCATATTCTCTGTAAAAGCATTCGATTTTATTATTCTTGCAGAAATCTTTTACAAAATCGCTGTCTCTTTTTGCTTCTTCACCTCTTATAAGGTGGTTCACGTTAGCAACATAAACCGACAGTTCAAGTTCGTCTTTAAGAGAAAGAATTGCACTGAGAAGACACATTGAATCTGCTCCGCCTGATACTGCACACAACACCTTTTCGCCTTTATCGAGCATACTGTATTCACTTATGGTTTTGCGTACTGTATCAAGGAGCACATCTATCAACTCCTGCTATCTAAATTCATAAACTTCGTATATTCGCCACGCCATGCAAGCGGTATTGTTGTGCACTCGCCCGAGCGGTTTTTCACTAGGATGCACTCAACTATGTTTCCGCTTGATTCTTCTGCATCCTCTTCAATATTGGGACGGTTGAGCATGATAACGATATCGGCATCCTGCTCGATAGAACCACTCTCACGAAGGTCGCTGAGCATAGGTCTTCTTGCAAGTTTTTCAGAAGAACGGTTGAGCTGCGAAAGAGTTATTACAGGAATATTGAGTTCCTTTGCCATAATCTTAAGAGATCTGGACATTTCACTTACTTCCTGAGCACGGCTTTCTCCCCTTCTGCTACTGCTTTGCATAAGCTGAAGATAGTCGATTACTACGAGTCCAAGACCTTTTTCCAACTTAAGTCTGCGGCATTTTGCACGGATTTCCGCAACTGTGATACCCGGTGTATCATCAATGTACACAGGTGCAGTCAAAATATCCTGAAGCGAATGTGAAATCTTTGTCATGTCTGCCGCATTTATATCGCCTACGCGAAGTTTTCCTGACTCAACAAGAGCTTCGCTCGATATAACTCTGTTAACAAGCTCATCTTTACCCATTTCAAGAGAGAATATTGCTACCGGGACTTTTTCACGTATAGCAGCATTCTGTGCGATGTTAAGCGCAAAACTCGTTTTTCCGATACCGGGACGCGCAGCAAGGATTATGAGGTTTGAATTCTGAAGACCTGCAGTAGCGGCATCAAGCCCTGTAAAGCCGGTTCTGATACCTGTTATCTTTCCTCCGCGTTTTTTGCGCTCGTCAAGTATTGCGAGTGTGGATTTCACCACTTCTCCGATATGAGAGAAGCTTTTGAGACCGCGCTGCTCGGATATTGCAAAAATAAGCTGCTCACTTCTGTCTACAACATCGCTTGCAGAAAGTTCATCCTTCATGCCCATATCCATAATTTCACTTGCTGACTCAATAAGTCTGCGAAGTGTCTTTTTGTCACGCGCAATCTCAATGTACTGGGCAAGATTTTCTTTCGTGAAAACATTCTGTGCAATCTTGGTAATGTAGTTAATACCACCCACGCTATCAAGCTTATCTCCCAGTTTTTCCGAAAGTGTTACCATATCAACGGGAACACCCTCTTCAAAAAGCGATGAAATTGCATTAAATATTGTTTTGTTCGCAGTTGCGTAGAAGCAATCCTCGTCAAGCTTGTCCATAGCGGAAATAAGCGCTACTTCATCAAGAATCATATTACCAAGGATAGCTGCTTCTGCTTCTAAATTATATGGCATGGTTCTGCCGATGGGCATATCCATTTATATCACCGTTTTCTTAATAAATTATTGGGGGTTTACCAAAACTGTTATCTTTGCAGAAATTTCAGGATAAACCTTTACTTCCACAGTTGTTTCTCCGATTGTCTTTATGCCGTCAGGAAGAACTATCTTTCTTTTGTCAATAACATGATGAAGCTGGAACTTAATCGCATCCGCAACATTCTGATTTGTTATCTTACCAAAAAGCTTACCATTATCTCCTGCTTTTCCGGAAAGAACAACCTTTGCTCCTTCAAGACTTGCTGCAATTTCCTTCGCTTTTTCGATTTCCTGCTGTTTGTGATAAGCAGCTGCCTCATTTTTGCCTTTCAAGTTGTTAAGGACATCTGCTGTAGCAATTTCCGCCATCTTCTTGGGCAGAAGAAAGTTTCTTGCGTAACCGTCACTTGCTTCTACAACGTCACCTTTTTTTCCGTGTCCTTTAACATCCATTAAAAGTACTACTTTCATTTATGTTACACCCTTTCTTAATTACTGTTTAATTCATCGATTGCTTTTTTAAGCATTTCTCCTGCATCCGCAACCGATGTTCCTATAAGCTGTACACCCGCGGTCATCATATGGCCGCCTCCACCAAGTTTTTCAAGAATTACCTGAACATTAACCTCACCAAGAGATCTGCCGCTGATAATTACAGTTCCGTCATCTCCGCGTGCTACCACAAACGAAGCTTTTATATCATTTATCTCAAGCATTTCATCAGCCGCCTCTGCAACAACAAGGTGCGGAACAACGCCTGAAAAAAGAGATATCGCAATATTATCCTTGTAGAGTTGAGCTTCGGTTACTATACAAGCCTTAAGTTTATAATTGTCAATAGTTTCGCGGAAAAGCTTTTTAACATGGAGTGTATCCACGCCTGCTGACCTCAGATAAGCCGCTGCTTCAAATGTTCTTACACCGGTTTTAAATGTGAAGTTCTTTGTGTCAACTGCAATACCTGCATAGAGCGCCTCTGCATCTACTGTTGAAACGGAGAAGTGATTGCTGAAATACTGCATCATTTCAGCTACCATTTCACAAGTAGAAGATGCAAACGGCTCATGATAAATAAGGTCGGCGTTTGAGATGAAGCTTTCACTTCTTCTGTGATGGTCTATCACGACTTTCGTCTTAACCGTTTCTATCAACTCGGGGTACTCAGTATATTCCGGAATATGTGTATCACAAATTACAAGCAGGGTCTTGGGCGTTATATATTCTTTAAGTCCCGCCTTACTTATAAACATTCCGTCGTGATAATGATTATCCTCGATTTTTTTGAGAAGCATTTGTACGGTATCGTCCTTCGTAATTAAAAGAACCTTTGCATCCTTTTTGATGTAGTTTGCCATACTTGCAACGCCGATTGCGGCACCGATTGCGTCTGCATCGCTATTTCTGTGTCCCATGATAAGAACATTATCGCAGTTTTCCATCAGCTCGCGCAGATTCTTTGCCATTATACGTGCTTTTACCTTTGTATGCTTCTCGGTTTCTTTTGAGTTGCCGCCAAAGTATCTGAATTTTCCGTTTTCACGAATTACAACCTGGTCTCCGCCGCGACCAAGAGCCATTTCAATAGCCTTTTTTGCAGAAGCCGCATTTTTATTAAGGGTTTCCCCTCCAACACCAATACCAATACTTATAGTAGGCGGAGTTTTCATTCCTTCGTTAAATCCCTTAATTTTTTCAAGGATATCAAACTTTTCTTCTATAAATCCTTGAAGCTGTTTTTTTGTAAAAACACAGAAATATTTGTCTTTTTCAAGTTTCTTTATAATGGCGCCTGTATCCTGAATATAGCCAATTATGTTTTTATCAATAAGGCTTACAACATCGAGGCGTTCCTCACCTTCAACACTGTCTATCGCCTCATCATAGTTGTCAACCATAATATGAGCAACAGCACACTGTGCGTTTTCAAGTTCTGTCTGAAGTGAAACAAGCTTCGTCACATTTTCCATATAAATCATGATTGCGGCATGTTCTGCAGTCTTTCTTCTGCGTACATTTGACTGAATGCTGTATGTCTGATCACCGACCGTTACGTTAAGCGGTTCCTTGCCCGCCGATTTATAAAGTTCACGAATGTTTATTTCGGGTATTAGTTCAAAAATTTTCTTATCGGTTGCACCTGAAAAAACTTTCTTGAATGCAGAATTATACCATGCGATTGTTCCGTCAATTCTGATTCCCGCAATCGGATTCATGGATTTGAAAAGAGCTTCGTTGTTCTGAAGTTCATTTTCATCACTTGTAACATCGCTGATATACTCTTTCATCTTGCGAACTCTCGAGAAATGTGATACCACTTTTTCAAGAAGTATAACTACCGACGCTGCAATAATGAAAATAGCAATAACGGGATTTTTTCCCAAAAGGAACAGTGAACAGATTATAATCGCAACGGAAAAAACAGGAGTTAATGCACGAGGCATAGATTCAATCATATCATTTTTTTGTTTCAAAACCCCCACCACCTTCTTTATCAGTTACTTTTGGAAGCTTTCTGAAATTTGCAAACGAATCCACAAAAGCCGCCAGTATATACACTGGGAAAAAGTTCATTAGAATAATCATATGGATTATGACTCTCAGGAAATTAAACGGAAGTGCTTTCCTGAGGTAGAAATCCACAAGGGATATTCCTGAGAAAAACGCCAGTGATACAAATATAATGAGCATATTTATTATCACGGTATTTATTATCATGTTACCGCGTCCCACTCCGCAAGCGAGCGCTACAGCTAATATTATTACCAAAACTGTGCAGGCAGACGGAAGCTTAATTTTTGAGAATGAATGTATTTTCTCATTGGGATATTTACGTATCGGAGCGGATACAGCCCACATAACAATATAGGCAATTACCATCGAAGATAGTATAAGCGCAGATGGAATTATCATAACTGTAAAACTTCTTATAAGTTCTGAGAAAGTCTCAACAGTTACTCCGCTTTGAGTCAGCATTTCATTTACATCTTTCGGCAAAGTCGCGAAAGTCGGGTCCACCATCGCCTTGAATTCTTCAATCGATGGAACCAACATTCGTGCAAGACTCATCCCGTCTGCATGTGCAGTTGAACTTGCATAAATAAGTTGCGGAATAAGTATTCCGACCGTCGCAAGAATAAGTCCCTTAAAAAAATCTTTTTTTCTGAAAAGTCCCAATATGCATCCGATTGCACAAAGCACCGCTTGAATGCCTATCGTAAGACCGTAAAGTTCTCCCCCTGCTCCAAAAGAAGAAAAAAACATTGTAGCGGCAATCGCACAAAGCGAACTTGCTATCGTCGAAATTGTACCTGCAGTAACAAATGTCATAGCAATAGTATACGCACAAATGATTGTCGCAATTGTCGGCATCCCGAATAATATCGGCAAAAGCGATACAAAAATCCGTATTAAAATTCCAAAATTTAATTTATCTTCACGCATTGGGTTTTCCTCGTCTCATACTGAATGCAAAAATATCCAATTTATCCATATTATTATAGCACGCTCGACCATCAATGTAAAGATATTTATAATAATAATTATAATAATATTTACAATTTAGTAGCAATATATTTCTATTGATTTTAAGGGTTGTGTGTGGTACAATAACACGTGTAAATCAGGATTTTGAAAGGGTGTTTTGTATGAAAATTTGCGAAGGCTATCTTCTGCGCACAATTGCAGGAAAAAATATAGTTGTTTCAATCGGCAACGACGTTAATTTTAACGGTATGCTTACTCTTAACGATACCGGCGTTTTTTTCTGGAATCTTTTACAAAACGATATTACAAAAGAAGAAATGCTCGAGGCAGTTCTTAAGGAATACGACGTGTCAAGCGAAGTCGCTTTACAGGATATTGACAGCTTTATACAAAAACTTAAAGATACGGGAATCTTGGAGGACTAAGTATGCTTATCGACGAAAAAATAAGGCTTCTGGCACAGGAAGCCGAAAAAGAAATCGCTCCTTATTTTGAGGAGATTGATGAAATTGCGCGTTTTAATCAGGAGAAAGTTCTTGACGCATTTATAAAAAACCGCGTTGGAGAAAACTGTCTCAATCCCACCACCGGATACGGTTACGGTGATGTTGGCCGTGATACTCTTGACGCAATCTATGCCGATATTTTCGGTGCAGAGGATGCTCTTGTACGCCACAATATCGTAAATGGTACACAATGTCTTACAATTTCCCTTTTTGCAGTACTGCGCCCCGGTGACACACTTCTCGCGGCAGCAGGTAAGCCATACGACACTCTTGAAGAGGTTATCGGTATCGCCGGTAACAGCGGTGGCAGTCTTAAAGATTTTGGCGTTTCCTACAAGCAGGTTGACCTTGTTGACGGAGATATTGATCTTGAAGGCGTAGAAAAAGCGCTCACGCCTGATGTTAAGGCCGTTATTCTTCAGCGTTCAAAGGGTTATGACTGGAGAGAAACGCTCAGTTGTGAAAAGCTTGGAAAAGCAATTAAGCTTATCAAATCATTGCGTCCTGACGTTTGCTGTATCGTGGACAACTGCTACGGCGAATTTGCAGAAAAGACTGAGCCTACTCAGTACGGCGCAGACCTGGTTGTAGGTTCTCTTATCAAAAACCCGGGCGGCGGGCTCGCACAGTCAGGCGGTTACATAGCAGGCAAAAAGGAATATGTTGAACTTGCGGCATACAGACAGACCGCTCCCGGAATCGGCAAAGAATGTGGTGCAACACTTGGGCAAAACAGATATATGTATCAGGGGCTTTTTATGGCTCCTCACGTTGTCGCACAGGCTATTAAGAGCGCAATTTTCTGTGGCGCTCTTATGCAGAAGCTCGGTTACGAAGTTAACCCCCGCCCCGAGGCAAAGCACTACGATATAATTCAGGCAATTAAATTTAACGATAAGGACAAGCTCATTAAATTTATTCAGGGAATTCAGAAAGGTTCTCCCGTTGACAGTTTTGCCCTCCCGATGCCGTGGGATATGCCCGGATATCAGCACGAAGTTATCATGGCGGCAGGAACTTTTGTCTCCGGCGCAAGTATTGAGCTTAGTGCAGATGCACCGATAAAAGAGCCCTATGTTGCATTTATGCAGGGCGGCATTACTTATGAAAGCGCAAGACTTGCCATAATGAAAGCCGCTTGTGAAATAGCAGAATAAGTTTAAATTATGTTTAAAAAAGCGATGTGAAGGTCACCACCAGATAAGGAAGTATTGTCCTAAGAAGCGTCTTTTTTGCGAATTTCCGTGTTAAAAACAGCCCGTATCCGTCAGGATTTCGGGCTGTTTTTGCCTTGAACTTCATCAAAAAATTTCGATTTTAGGATGCTTTGCAGTTTTGAATATCTGATTTTTCGAATTAGGCAAGTAATAAAAATCCCGTAATACTAACGTATTACGGGATTTTTTTACGAAGCATAAACGGAAAATAAGGCTTCAAAACCATTAGTAAGCGCCAATGCAATAACTTTTTTCATACTAACTCTCCTTTTATAATACTTTGTATCCTTGTTCTTCAATAATTTTTTTGAGTTCTTCAATAGGAACTTCCTTTTCGCTTTTTACGATTGCATTGCCTTTTTCATGGCTTGTAATTACTTCTGTTACTCCGTCTACTGCTTCAAGAGCTTTTTTTACATGAGCCTCACAATGAGAGCACATCATACCTTCAATTCTGATAGTTGTTTCCATGGTTTTATTATCCTTTCTCTTTTTATTTTCATTAAAGAAATTAAGTCTTAATGCATTCATAACAACAAAGAAACTCGAAAAGCTCATCGCGGCGGCACCAAACATCGGATTAAGCTCCCATCCCAAAGAAGAAATGAAAACTCCTGCTGCAAGGGGTATTCCGATTAAATTATAGGAGAATGCCCAAAAGAGGTTTTCGTGAATATTTCTGATTGTTGCGCGGCTTAATTTTATCGCGGTTACAACATCCATCAGAGTACTCCTTGTAAGAACAACATCCGCAGACTCAATCGCAATATCGGTTCCTGCCCCTATTGCGATACCTATATCCGCTGTTGTCAAGGCGGGAGCGTCGTTTATACCGTCACCTACCATAATGGTTACCCCATCGTTTTGAAGTTTTTTGACAGCCTGTTCTTTTCCGTCCGGAAGTACGTCTGAAATAACATCATCGACACCGGTCTGTTTTGCTATTGCATTTGCAGTACGGCTGTTATCTCCTGTAATCATTACTGTTCGTATTCCCAGCTTCTTGAGCATCACGATTGCTTCAGCACTGTCTTCTCTGATTGTATCGGCGACTGCTATCACACCAATAAGAACCGAATTCCTTGTAAAAAGAAGCGGTGTCTTCCCTTCCTCGGCAAGTTTTTCTGTAAGTTTTATTATTTCCTGAGAAAGAGCCGTTTCTTTTTCAATCAGCGCAATATTGCCTCCTAATAAAAGGTCTTCTCCTGCGTATGCCTCTACACCGCTACCTGCAAGAGCCGTGAACTCGCGTGCTTCATATGGCGCTATTCCCTCTTCGTCGCATTTTGCTTTAATCGCTTTTGCAAGCGGATGTTCGCTTTGCTTTTCAAGTGTATATGCTACTTTTAAAAGCTCGGTTTTATCGGTGCTTTTATCAGGGATTACATCGGTAACACGCGGTTCTCCTTTTGTTATGGTACCGGTCTTATCAAGTGCAATAATTTTAGCCTTACCCGTTCTTTCAAGCGCTGCAGAGGTTTTGAAGAGTATCCCTTTTTTCGCCCCGATACCGTTTCCCACCATAATCGCAACGGGGGTGGCAAGTCCAAGTGCACACGGACAGCTAATAACTAAAACACATATTCCGCGAGCGAGCGAAAATCCTATGCTTTTCCCAAGAATAAGCCAAATAATTGTGGTTATAAATGCGATAGTAATTACTACAGGAACAAATATCCCCGAAACCTTATCCGCAACCCTTGAAATGGGTGCCTTCGTGGAAGCGGCATCGGTTACCATTTGTATAATTTTAGAAAGAGTGGTATCCTCGCCTACGCCCGTCACTCTGCACCTGAGATATCCTGCTTTATTGATTGTAGCCTGCCAGACCTTATCTCCGACATTCTTATCAACAGGCATACTTTCACCCGTCAGCGCAGATTCGTCAACAGAGCTTTCGCCCTCGAGAACTACGCCATCTGCCGGAACGCTTTTTCCCGGAGTTAAAACAAATATATCTCCTAAAACGATTTCACTCGCGCTGATTACGATTTCCTTGCCTTCACGAATAACGGTTGCTGTTTTCGGAGCAAGATCCATCAGTTTTTTTATCGCATCGGTTGTCTTTCCTTTAGAACGTGCCTCAAGCATTTTACCAACAGTAATAAGAGTCAGTATCATTGCGGCAGATTCAAAATAAAACTCGTGCGACAGTCTGTGAGCAAGGGTATGATTTCCTTTATGGAAAGCATCTGCCATTATGAGAAGCACACAGGTACTGTAAATAAATGCTGTAAGCGAACCCATTGAAACGAGAACATCCATATTCGGAGCTTTGTGACGAAGGCTCTTGTAACCGCTTACAAAAAACTTTTGATTTATAACCATAACAATTCCCGAAAGAATTAACTGCATTATTCCCGTTGTAAAAGGATTGTCCTTGAAAATTCCGAAATATTCAATACCAAAAAGCATTTTCCCCATAGAAAAATACATGAGTATTATCAAAAATATTATCGAGAAAATCATTCGTTTTTTTATTGAGTTTTCTTCATTTTCAAAAGAGTTTTCTTCTGGTTGAGCTTTTTCTCTATCATTTCCGTCTTTTTTTGCTCCGTATCCTGCGTCTGTTACCGCTTTAATTATGTTTTCTTCCTTTGCGTCTCCCTCGACTACCATAGAATTTGTCAAAAGATTTACAGAGCAGCTTTCTACTCCGTCAAGCGATGACACCGCTTTTTCGACACGCGCACTGCATGCAGCGCAGCTCATTCCGCTGACAATATATTTTTCCATACGTATCAAACTCCTTTTACTGCAATGAAATTATTTCATCCGCCTTTTCTTGCGTTATATATTCTTCACTTACCATCGCCTCAACAACCGTCTTTTGTCTTTTCTTAGCAAGGTCCGGATTGTTTTTAAGCGAATATGCCGATGGAGCGTTTGGTATTCCTGCAAGTATCGTAGCCTCGTAATCGGTAAGCTCTGAGGGAGTTTTTCCAAAGTATCCTTCTGCTGCATCCCCGATACAATAATACCCGCTACCGTAGTAAATCACATTAAAATAAAGTTCCAGAATTTCATCTTTTTTGAAATTCTTTTCAATATCTATTGTGACAAAAATCTCTGCTATTTTGCGGATTAAGCTGTCGTCACCCATAAAATAAATATTTTTGGCGAGCTGCTGCGTAATCGAGCTTCCGCCTTGTAAAAGAGCTTTCTCCTGGAAGTTCTTTTTTATTGCACGGCCTACGCCAATAACGTCAATGCCGCCGTGTTTATAAAATCTTCTGTCTTCCACAGCCACCATAGCATCGATAAATATTTGGGGGATTTTATCAATGGGTGTAAAGGACTGCTGAGTTCTTATATTAACAGCCGCGGTTTCAAGAGGAAGGACATTTGTTACCTGCTTGTATTTTTTCCATCCGCCTGCAATCATCAAAGCCAGAATCAAAATAATGATCATTACTGCAAACGAAACTATTCTTTTAACCAAGCGCACGGCAATCACTCCTTTTCCACGTATTCAGTAAGTTCCACTTTTATTCTGCACATTTTTTACACGGGGTAAGCCCTGCACTGAGTGCCGCTTCAAGTGTTACTTCGTAACTGTTTTTTCCTCCGCAATCCGAGTCGAGATGATACCTCTTTCCCGTAGGTGTGCGATATATTCCCGTTTTCAGGGATTCTTCGGGAGTGGCATCAGATTCTGGGTTTTCGCTTTCTGCAAAACTTTTCCCCGTTGAATAATCAATTGTTATCATAGGTTGTACGTTGTAACAATAGACACAGAAGGTAATTCCCTGACCGTTATCCTCTACAGAATAAGCTTCAAGAAGCACTCCGTCAGCCACTAGATTATTCCCTGTAAAAACAGGGGTTGCACGATAAACTACATTGTTATTCGTTTTTTCAATATAGTCGTCTATCATATTTTCAAACGGGAGCATTCCTTCAATATTGAGATAACGTGTACCCGTTATGAGGTTTCTTTCGTTTGCGTTTTCACCTGTAAGCTGAAAACCAATCAAGTGACATCTGTTATAAAGATATCCGCCACTTACGACATCATAAGAGGCATTTATCCAACCTGTAGGGGTAACACTACTGATGTTCCCTCTGTCCTCGGTCGGCATTAAATCTGTTCCAACAGAAGCCATTGCAACATCACAGCGACCAAGACTATCGAGGTCGGCGTAAAATTCAAATGAGCCTTCTATAATCTCATAATCCTTGAAAAATGGTTTGTTTCCGTTTATCGAGACATACGGTTCTCCGCTGTAATTCGGAAGCATACTCATTAAAACTTGGTATTCCTCGTCTGTAAAGGTATTACTGATGACAGTAACCCTGCGCGTATCTCCTTCCCACGCTACGCCAAGGTTGAACCCTTCGGCAACAAAGCGAATCGGGAGCATAGTTCTTCCATTTATAATGGCGGGGGCAACATCGAGTACAGCTTTTTGATTATTATGATATGCAGTAGTGCTGTCTATAGTCAGTTTTATAACATCATCATCGAGAGTAAGCGTTACTGTACGTGTAGCATCATCCCAGCCCACTGTTCCGCCAAAGGCTTCGATTATAGCTCGGATAGGAACAAGGGTACGTCCGTTTGTCACAATCGGCGCAGTTCCTCTTCCTGTATCTATTTCGGTATCGACGCCGTTTACTTCCATCGTGGGATTATCAATCTGTAAACTCACAACAACGTCTGACGCGGCGCTTGCAAGTTCAAAGTTAGTACATAAGCACAAAACAAGGAATAAACCAATATACATTATAAATTTTTTTGTTTTTTTCATCTGTTTTCTCCGCTTTTCATATTTTCTATGAATTTTTTACAATTTAATTGATTTTTCACCAGAATAAGTTTATACTGAACTTATTGGCGAGGTGAATTATGAGAAAAAAAATATCCAGACTGATTTTGTTAGTTGTTTATGTTATATTTTTGACAGCATTGACTTTTGTAACGATTCCATTTTTAAAATCTTTTGAGAGCCCTGAGGATTTCAAAAATTATATAGACGGCTTTGGAGTATGGGGATTTGTGGTTGTCCTTTTTATTCAAATAGCACAAATAGTAGTTGCTCTTATCCCCGGAGAACTTGTTGAATTTATTATCGGCGCCCTTTACGGTTGGATTGGCGGACTTGTTCTCTGCTTGATTGGAATTACTATCGGTCAAATAATTATATTCTATTCAGTAAAATTTTTTGGCAAAGATTTTATAGAAACAGTTGCCGGAAGTAAGACAATGAACAAACTTAAATTCCTGCAAAACGAAAAAAAGTTAAAGATGATTATTTTCGTTTTGTTTTTTATTCCGGGCGCACCGAAAGACCTTATTACCTACGCCGTTCCTTTGACAAAAATTAAATTAAAGGATTTCCTTTTAATTTCTTTATTTGCAAGAATTCCTTCTATCATTTCTTCTACCTACGCTGGAGACTTATTTATAGAGAGGAATTTCAAAATGCTTATCATTATTTATGGAGCAATCGCACTCTTTTCGCTGATAGGTTATATTGTGTACAAAATCTATGAAAAGTTTGTTAACAGAAAAAATCCACCCGCATAGCGAGTGGATTTTTTAATCTTATTACTATGCGTCCGTTCTTAAAGAGCTATTTTATCTATTTCACTGAGTTCTTCTGCAGAGAATACTGTGTTTTCAGTCATTTTCAAATTTTCGAGAATTTGCTCGGGTTTAGATGCACCGATAAGGACACTTGTCACACCTTCCTTACCATAAACCCAAGAGAGTGCCATCTGTGCAAGGGTTTGTCCTCTTTCCCCTGCAATTTTATTGAGTTTTTGAATTTTATCAATATTTGCATTAACTCTTTCTTCTTTTAAGAATCTGCCATCTGTTTTAACTCGGCTGTCTTCGGGAATTCCGCAAAGATAACGGTCTGTAAGAAGCCCCTGTGCAAGAGGACTGAATATGATAAGCCCTTTCTCGCGATCGATTGCGCTGTCAAGAAGCCCGTTATCTTCAATCGTTCTGTCAAGAATTGAATATCGGTTCTGATTGATTACAAACGGACAATGAAGCTCGTTTAATATATCCGCCGCTTTTTCCATTGTTTCTCCGTCATAATTTGAAAGTCCGACATAAAGAGCCTTTCCGCTTTTCACTATCTGGTCAAGAGCCCACATAGTTTCATAAAGCGGTGTGTTTGGATCCATTCTGTGGTGATAGAAAATGTCAACATAGTCAAGATTCATTCTTTTAAGACTCTGGTCAAGGCTGGAAATGAGATATTTTCTGCTTCCCCAGTCTCCATAAGGTCCTTCCCACATATAGTAACCTGCCTTTGTACTGATTACCATTTCGTCGCGGTATGCTTTCATCTCGTCATGAAGAATTTTACCGAAATTTATTTCCGCGCTTCCAACTGCAGGACCGTAGTTATTTGCAAGGTCAAAATGTGTTATACCGCTGTCAAAAGCGGTATAACACATTTTTTTCATATTCTCGTAATCGGCATTATCACCAAAGTTGTGCCACAATCCAAGAGAAACAGACGGAAGTTTGAGACCACTTTCGCCGCATTTCCTGTACTCGGCAGTATTATATCTGTTGACATTTGCAGAATATGACATAAAATCACTCCTCAGAGGATAATTTCAAACATCTCGTCTTCTTTCAGGTCAATTACTGTGCAATCGTTTGCGTAAGTACATTCGGGAAGAATAATCATTGCATTAAGGCTTTCTTCGCTCTTCGGAAGAGGTGCAAGATGCCAGATTGCAGAATTGATTTTTACAAGCGTATTCTTCGGCACAATAAACGCCTTAACATAGTCATTTACCACCGCACCTGCAGATGCCGGCGCACAGTGAAGTATCATATCGTCATTAAGTGGTAGTATCATTTCCCAAGTAGTTGTATGATATTCCTGTGCAGTTATAACCATTTTATCGGGTTTTTTCACAGTAATCGGAGAAAAGCCGATTCGGTGGTTACTGTCAGCAGTAATTCTGTCAGGATAGAATTTATGAAGTTCTCCGCACAGAGGGTAACCGCTCGGTTCGTTCATACTATAAAACTGACCGAATGGTGCAAAGTTTTCATATGTAATGGGAATTGCCTTTACAGTTTTCACACTGCACTCTCCTTACTTTTTACTTTTCTGTTCGTGCATAGCAAGTGCAGAAAATCCGTTTTTGAATCTGTCTCCAAAATCGTATCCCAAGAGGGGATTTGAAATTGCGAGAAGTCGTTCCTTGTAATAGAGCGTCTTATCAAATGACTCCTTATCATTCTCATCCATTATTGAAAGCGCTCTGTAGTATAAGTAGTTGAGTGTGCAGACAGCATACTCAAGCTGTTCGTAGTCTTCAACAAGAGCAGGATTATTCTTACCCTTGATAAACTCGGCAAGCTCATTAAATACCGCTTCATAACGCTCCTTCATTTCTTTAAGTGAGGGACCTGCCTGATAATCGTCTTCACGATAGTCAAGTTTTACATGCTTTAAGGGGAAGAAACGTTGATCACCTTCGCTTAAGCATCTTGAGAGAGCACGTGTAGTATTTTCATCTGCTGACCACTGATAGTGTTTGAGATACTTGCAATTCTTGCCTGCATCTTCAAGTTCAAGGTAATATTCCTTCATTTTTGCAGCATCTTCGCCGTATCTTGCGGTAAGATATTCGTCCACAAGTGCGTCTGCATCAGCATCTTTATTCCACATAAGGCGTGTGTAGAGGTAATTGTTAAGAGCCTGCATACCGTGCTTTCTCGCAAGCATATGAAGGTATGTAAGATGACACACACCGATTGAATGATAGAACGGAATATCGTTTTTCATTCTGTTTATGAAAATGAAGGGTAATGCAGCGAATGAACTTACATTATAGTATTCGCCAAGCATAATTTCGCCCTTGTAATTTCCATTTGTCCAGCTAAGAAGTCTGTCGCAAAGGAATTTATTTGTTTCCACGCACTTCTCGTCATTTATATCGTGAACATAGCAACGCTCAATAACATAGAAAGCAACATAAATTCTTGAGTAATCAAAATCTTCCGGCAATGCTTCATCCGGTGGCGGAAGCGTTTCGTGATATGCCGGGATTTCAATAGTAATCTTTCTCTTGATTTTACCTTCCGCGGTTGCCTTTTTAATAGCCTTATCAAGTTTATATGCAAACATAAGAAGTCTGTAAGAGAGGCTCTTGTGCACACGACATTTCTCACAGTCACACCAAGTACCGTTGTCAAGGCCAAAAAGCTTGAAGTTTGTACAATCCTTGTTTTCTCCGCTTATCAGCGATTCTAAAATAAGTCTTATAAACTCGTCTGTACCGTCTTCGTTTGTCGTACAAAGGAAGTCACCTGTCGGGTATGCGAGGCGATTGAAAAGATCATAATCACGCCACAATCTGCGAACGCCGTCAACCTCCGCATACCATTCGGGATGCGCTTCGCCATAAGTAAGTATTCCGTCGCCGTTTTCGTCGCCCTTGTAAAGCGGACTTACTTCATACGGATCTTCGGGCTTTCCTTCTCCACCGAAGATTTTGTGCTTATAGGGATACTCATGGTTTACATCCATATAATGATACCAGATTTCGTGACCGCCGCCTGTTGTGGTAAAGCAGTATTTATGCAAAATTTCGGGGTTTGTTGTCTTTTTAATAAAGTATCTGTTAATCTTGTTACGAAACGCCCAGATCAAAAAGTCTTCGCTTGTATCGTTCATAAACTCTGAATACGACTCTCTTGATTTGAACGAAGGAGTTTCGATAATATCAAATTCCTCATTTTCGCTCTTATCAAGTTCTTTTACATAAACTGTGGAATATTCGTCAGGAGAAATAAATCTGATGCCGTGATAGTTCACGTATTCAATCATACCGTAAGCAGTTGCTTTTCTGTTATCGCCATAGATAAGAACGATATTAAGATCGCCCTTCTTTGTGCCGTAAAGACGGTAGGTCTCCTCCCCTGTTATTTCCTTGAAATCGAGATTATATTTTTCAGCGGCAAGTTTTGCACACTTTTCTCCAAGGAACACGAGAGTACCTTCCTCGGCAGGAAGTTCATTAATATCGTAAACTTCAATGTCAAAATTTTTCTTTGCCTCAAGCACATTCTTCGCATCTGTTGCAGCAAAACATTCTGTGCACGCCCTGCAGTCATCAGAAGAAAAATCCGCCCACGAAATAGTCTTTTCGCCGTATGCGGCATCTTTTACTGTGTTGAAATTACCCTTTGAAACTATAATGCTGTACTTCATAGTATACTCCTCCATATTTAAGCCGAGAGGAATTCCCCCTCGGCTTACTAATTAAATTATTTGTTAAGGTTCTGGTTTCTTGCGCTTAATACTCTTGCGAAAAGTTCTTTCATGCCTGAACGGTCAAGGGCATCATTTGCAGTAATCTTAGGAACAGGATGGCGGTACTTAACTGCATATGTATACTCGCTCATATTGTTTGCAAGTTCATAGATTTCGTTCCACACCATTGTTTCGTCTTCTTTCTTATGAAGAAGTTCGTAGTATTCAACAAAAAGAGCAAGAAGTCTTGCACAGTCAGCGCCGTACTTGAGACCGCGGATATCCTCATTAAGTCTGTCAAAAATCGGGATAATTGTCTTGAACTTCTGATGCTGTGAGGGGTTAACACCGCGTGCAATTACAGCAGGTACATCAAGTTTAATACTCATATGTGCATCTGCTCTGAGTTCACGCATAATATTGAGCGCTTCTTCAAAGCACTCGGCTGCGTGATAAGCCTTTTCAATAAGAGTGTCTCCAAGATGTGAATCTCTGTAAAGAGGTTCGTCTACTGTATAGCCATTCCAGCCGATAAGAGTTGAAAGGATACTTGTTTCATCCCATGAACGCCACGATGATGAGTAAAGTGTTCCTTCTTCACAAAGTTCATAAGCCTTGCGCGCTTTATCAGCATACTTTCCGTAGATATTTTCAAAGTATTCATCAATCTTTGTCTGAATATCGCAGTAGGGGTCTCTCAAAAGGTTAGCAAGCAAATGCTGAGTAAGAGTTTTTACGCCCCACTCTACCATTGGAAGATGCATATATGTAAAGCCCTTTGCACCAAGTTCGTGATAGTATCTTACGTCGTTTATGATAGAGTTTGTGAATACATAGGGCAAGTCCTCAAACTTGGACACATTGTAGTATTCGTTGATAGAAAGCGGGAATCCCTTTACCTTTTCCATCCTTTCTCTGTAGAAACTGTTGATGTCGCAAGACGGATCATCCATTCCATGCTTGTAGCATCTTAAAATAGGAGCAATAGAAGCAAAGAAACCGTCTTCAACAATGCCCTCGGGAATGGGATTGAGCGGAGGATCGATTGTGTCGCCACCTTCGTACATATCAGTTATAACATTGTACTTCTTGATGAGTTCTCCTCTCTCATACGCTTCGTTTACTCTCTTTTTGAAATGGGCAATGAGTTTGAGCGCTCTATCCATGGAGTTACCTGTCTTCTGACACTTTTCGCAGTTACAGCTACCGCCCCATGTATCGAAGTTCCATACATCGATGATGTCGGCATCTTTCCATTCAGTCTTAATCTTTTCGATGAACTTGTCAGCTAGGAAATCGAGAAGTTCGGGTTCGTTTACGCAGAACTGAACTGACTGCGCGTTATCGTATGTGATTTCGCCGTCTCTTTTTCCGTACCATTCACGGTGTGCCTCGAGGAATGTTCTTCCGTCCTCAGCGAAATTATGAGGGTCCAGTATCGCCTCGAAAATATGTCCGCCTGCCTTGGGTCTTAAAGCAAGCTTTCTCTGAAGAGGCATTGTATGAGGTCTTACACCTGATTTATTGAATCTGTTTCTTGCCATCCAGATGAAAAGTTCAGGAGATTCCTTAAGCGGTCCTTCAAAAGCGAAACCTCTGCCTATCGGGAAAGCATAAACATATTTTTTGAGTTCAGGAAGAATAATCTCGGTTTTACCCTGGGGAACATACTCTGTATCAATCGTATACCATCTGATTCCCTGTGCTTCAAGGAATTCATATGCACCGTAAAGCACCCCTGCTCTGCCGAAGCCGTGGATTTTAACACCTTTTTCTATTGCTGAAATTTCAAATTCTTCGCTTTCATTTTCATCGCAAAGAAGAGAAACCTCAAAATCGTATTCGTTCAAACCAACTTCAGCTTCAAAGCCAAGTTTTTTAAGGTATGTAACAATTTCATATGCCGCGTAAGATGTTGTGCACTTTGTAGCAGCTGCAATATCGCCATAAAAGTCAACATCTTTCTCTGTGGTTGCCCATACTTTATAGTATTGAGCTGCATTTTCGTAGGGTAATATCACATTAATTTTCATTTCTTCCATCCTTCCTATGGTTATATTCACACTTGGTACATAATATATCACATTTTTCTTTTTTTGTCTATACTCAGGAGTGGATAATTTCCAAATTTTTAGTTTTTCCTCAAGTTTTGTATTTGTTTTTTCATTTCAAATTTCTTCTGAATAAAATAAGCGAACGATTTTGATGCCAATCAATTTTAATGAATCAACAACTTTTTATATCAATACTCTTGAATTTTTTTGCGTATTGTTATAAAATTTTTTCGAGGTGGTTTCAGTGCTTATTGATTTTCACACACATATATTTCCTGACAAAATTGCCGCCAGAACTCTGGAGGTTTTGAAGGCAGGAATTAAAGAATACGAAAACCTTGACGCCGAGTCGTTTTTTGATGGCACGAAGAGCGGTCTGCTTTCCTTTATGGGAGAAAACAGCGTTGATATAAGTGTAGCCTTGCCAATCGCAACAAAGCCGACACAAACTGAATCTATAAACACGTTTGCCGCATTGGTATCGGATAAAAAAATCGTTTCTTTTGCATCGCTTCATCCTGAGAACGAAAACACAGACGTAATCCTTGAAAGCATAAAGAGAGTCGGCTTTTTAGGGATAAAACTGCATCCTGAATTTCAGCGCTCGTTTGTTGACAGCGGCGAAATTATAAAGATTCTGAAAAAAGCGGAAGAACTCCGGCTTTACACAGTATTTCACGCCGGTCAGGATATCGGGCTTCCCCCACCCGTTCATTCAACGCCGCTTCATTTGAGAAACGCGCTCGAATATGTCAGCGGAAAATATATAATAGCCGCACATCTTGGCGGATGGCGAATGTGGGACGATGTTGAAAAATATCTTGTCGGCACACCGATAAATTTTGATACTGCATTTATTAAAGACCATATTTCTCCCACTCAGGCAAAGCGTATTATACAGGCTCACGGGAGCGAAAAAATTCTTTTCGGAAGCGACGCTCCGTGGGAAAAACCGAAAGATACTCTGAATTTTCTTGTTTCGCTTAATCTTGAGGAGAGCGAGATTGAGAATATCAAATTTAAAAACGCACAAAAAATTTTGAAAGGTCAGAGGTAACTTCATATAATTTATGTTGATTATATTGACTGCTTATGATATAATAAGTTTGCAAAGCAAACTCAATGAATTGCCTTACGGCATGAATTGAAATCTACGATTTCATGAATTGAGCCTGCGGCTCATGAATTGCACTTCGTGCATTAAAGGCAATTCAATTCATGGAGCG
>CAYMHB010000021.1:0-29540 GCA_964390145.1 uncultured Oscillospiraceae bacterium | reverse complement strand
TGTTGTAGAGGAATACTTCCTCGCACGATACGGCGAAGACGCAGAAAAAATGAAAGCCGTTTATAAAGAACTTGAGGATGCAGGTGCAAACTGCAAATATTTCAAGCACTATCAGGGAATCCTCGATAACGGAGTGAGAAAGACTTTTGCGCTTTCAAGATGTCTTATTGAAGGCGATCAGAACTTCTTCCCCTTAAAGCACGCAAAACTTGACTACCGTGAAGACGATTATCAGGCGGGTCCGTCACTTCTTGAAATGCGTGACAGATTTGAAGCCGTTTTTGAAGATTATAAGGAGTTCATAAAGGGCAAGGATAATCCGGCACTTATCGAAGATTACGAACAGTTTGAATATGGCGTTTATATGCTTAACTATCTCTACTATAAATCTTGCGCAATGGTTAAGAAAGCAGACGAAGAAACTCTTAAAATGGTAGATTCCTATACAGAAAAACTCAAGGGAGTAACAAGACCTCTCCGTGGCTACGATTACGGCGTAAAATATAAAAATGGATTTACCGCAACAGGACAGCACGAAATATAAACCGCTGCACAGTTTGGGGACGGGGCACTTTTTGTGCAAAAGCGCCCCGCCCATACTCAAAAAGAGGAGATACAATATGAAAGCACTCATTACAGGAGCAAGCTCGGGCATCGGCTATGAAATGGCAACAATTCTTTCACAGAAAGGCTACGACATAATTGCCGTTGCAAGACGCGAGGAAAAATTGGAAAAACTCAAAGAAAGCCTTAAAACCGATGTTGAAATAATGTGTCTTGATGTAACGCGTGACGAGGACATTGAAAAAATCGCATTGCGCATTGATGAGGTTGATGTTTTCATCAACAATGCAGGCTTCGGTGTTTTCGGGGATTTTTGTTCATCGCCACTTGATGATGAGCTTAAAATGATGGATACGAATCTGTGTGCAGTTCACATTTTAACCAAACTTGCCGCGCAGAAATTCAAGGCGCGAAACCACGGCTACATAATGAATGTATCATCAATAGCCGCATTTTTCCCGGGACCGCTTTTCTCGGCATACTATGCCTCAAAGGCGTATGTGTACAGGCTTACACTTGCACTTTATGAGGAGCTTCGCCGTGAAAAATCAAATGTAAAAATCAGCGTGCTTTGTCCCGGCCCCATCAAAACAGAATTTGAAAATGTTGCAAAAGTCAGTTTCGGCACAGGCGAAGAAAAGGGCAGAGGACTTATCATCGCTGACAAGAGGGAAGTTGCCTCGTATGCAATTGAAAAGATGCTTCGCGGAAAGCTTATAATAATCCCGGGAAAACTAATGAAAGTCGCAGTATTTTTCAGAAGAATTCTGCCCGAAAAAACACTTTGCAGACTTCTTTATTTCCTGCAGAGCAAAAAGTTTGTGCAGAAATAATATCGGGGGTTATATTATGAAGAAAACACTTGATAAAAAAGCATTTTACACAAAACTGTATAAAATGCTTGAAGATATAACACCGCTCAGTGTTGATTGCGGTCAGCTTTGTAATGGGGCCTGCTGCGCCGTTACGGACGAAATTACAGGAATGTATCTTTTCCCTGGTGAAGAGGTTATGTATAAACCGCTTCCCGACTGGGCAGAAATTCACGATACCTACTTTACATACGACGGTGGGAAAGAGGTAAATCTCATCACTTGCCCCGGAATATGTGACCGAAAACTGCGTCCGCTTTCGTGCAGAATTTTTCCGCTTGTTCCCTATGTTAAACGCGGCGAAAAAATGGAAATCGTAATGGATGTCCGCGGAAAAGGTATGTGCCCTCTTGCAACCGCGATGCGGGTGGAGGATTTATCACCCGACTTTGTAGATGCAGTTACCCGTGCGATGAAAATGTGTATGCTCGTCCGCGAAACGCGTGAGTTTTTGTACTCTCTTTCAGACTCGCTGAATGAATTTAAAATATTTTAAGGGGGAATTTGTATGAGTTACAATTTTGCAGTAATTGACCTTGGCTCCAACTCCGTTCGTATGAGTGTAAATGCTCTTGAAAAAGACGGAAGTTACCGACTCCTCGAAAAACTTCGCGCGACCGTAAGACTCAGCGAAGGTATGACAAACGACAATTTCCTCAAGGAAGAAGCAATGAGCCGCGTGATTGATGCAATCGTGGAATTTGTAAAAATCGCGAAAGACTATAAATGTGCATCAATTGCGGCAGTTGCAACCGCGGCACTTCGCAGTGCGGCTAATAAAGACCTTTTCCTCGCCCGAGTAAAGGAAAAAGCACAGTTGCAGTTCGAAATCATAAGCGGGGAGCAGGAAGCATATTACAGCTATCTTGCGGTAAAGGAAACTGTCGGTATAACAGACGGTGTCATATATGACACCGGCGGCGGTAGCACCGAAATAACTCTCGTTAAAAACGGCGAGGTTAAAAGGGCAATCAGCCTTCCTCTCGGTGCGGTTATTATGACCGAGCAAATGAAAAACAGAAGCCAGATGCAGCTTTATAAATATGTTTCTTCGTATATTGGCGGTATCGACTGGCTTGACGAGTGTGAGGGACTTCCTCTTTATGGAATAGGGGGTAGTGCACGCGCTATGGCGATGCTTTATAAGAAACAGTTTCTTTCTCCTGACGGAGTAGACGGCGTCAAAATCCCCTATCACGCAGTCGCGAAAATATATCAGGATATTTTTGCTACCCCCATTGAAAAGCGCAAAGAAATAAAGGGAATGGATGTGTCGCGTGCAGATATTATTCTTGCAGGTCTCACACCCGTAAAAGTGCTTATGGATATGATAGGTTCTCCGCGCGTATCAGTATGTGCCGCAGGGGTAAAAGAAGGCGTATTTTTCAGACTTAAAGATGAAATTATAAGAGGTAATATAAAATGAGTCTCAACATAGTATTGGTTGAGCCTGAAATTCCGCAGAACACGGGTAACATTGTGCGTACCTGTGCGGCTACGGGGACAAGGCTCCATATAGTAAAACCAATGGGTTTTGAAATAGACGATAAAAAGCTCAAGCGCGCAGGTCTTGACTACTGGCATTTTCTGAACATCCAGTATTATGAGGGACTTGATGATTTCTTCAGTAAAAATGAGGGAGGGAGATTTTTCTATCTATCATCAAAAGCGCCTGCGTCATATGCGGAGGTGGAATTTCGCGACGGTGACTTTCTCCTTTTCGGCAAAGAAACAAAAGGTCTCCCCGAAAAATTGCTAATCGACCACCCCGAGCGCGCAATCAGAATCCCGATGATATCAAGCGCAAGGTGTCTCAACCTTTCAAATTCAGTTGCAATAGTAGTCTACGAGGCACTCCGACAGGGCAATTTTACATCCCTTACAAAAGAGTCGGACTACCTTTATGGAATAATTGATTAAAAATAAAAAAAGCTTTGAAAAATGCAGTTTTCAAAGCTTTTTTATTACTTGATAACTTTATCAAACATATCATAAGGTCTTATTCTGAAATAATTAGATATTGAAACTAAAATTGAAACGCTTAATCTTGGCGGAATAATACCTTTTTCAATTAAGGAAAGAGTTTTTACCCCAATGCCGCAGATATGCGCCATTTCCATCGGCGTTAAATTGTTTTTCAACCTTAAAATCTTTACATTTTTACAGAAAATCATTTCTTCATTCATAAAAAAACTCCTTTTTTTGAAGAAATTAACATTTTACGTTAAAGTGACGTAACTTTATCACAAAAATATGATAAAGTCAATACGTTACATTAAAGTAAAAGGAGTATATAAAAATGAAAAAGGTTGAGTTTGAAGGAAATAAAAATATAATATCTAAACGACTTAAAGAAATACGTGTTGCAAAAAATCTTTCGCAACAAGAGCTTTCTTCAAAATTACAGCTTTTGAATGTGAATATTGACCAACAGATGATAAGCAAAATTGAAAAGAACTTGCGTCAGGTAACAGATTATGAACTTTTAGCAATATGCAAGTGCCTGGAAATTTCTCCTCAAGAACTTTCGGAAGGAGCTTTTGGTTAATAGTTATTAGTTAAAAACCAGAGAAAAATTAAGGAGCGAAAAATATGAAATACGTTAATCAGAAAGAGTACCCCTACTGGCTTTACACAACCAGACACGATTTTGACGGAGAGGAGAGGGAAAAAGGAAAAACCACTACAATCAGCAGTTCGGGCTGCGGACTTTGCAGTGCGGTAATGGTCGCGGACAGACTCATTCCCAACTGCGAATTTGGTTTGAAGGATGCGGTTGCCATATCCTATGAAACCAACGCAAACAGAAGAAAGGGCACAACCTACACTCGTTTCGCCCCTGCTTTTTGCGAAAAACTCGGTCTGAACCTTGAAATGTCAAACGACCCCGAAAGACTTCGTTACTGTCTCAGAACAGGCGGAGTGGCAGTTCTTCATTCCAAAGGGGACAGGGATGGTTATCAGGGTGTGTTCAGCGAAGGCGGTCACTATGTTGTGGCTATCTCAGAAGAACGCGACGGTCGTATCGCAGTCCTTGACCCGTCATTCAGGGAAGAAAAATATACAAGAGAAGACCTTCGTGACCTGGTAGAAATTAAAAATGGCATTATTGCGGTTTGTGATATGCAGGTAGTTGTGGACGATACCATGCCTGCAGAGCCGAGTTTTTATCTCTTTTGGAGAAAGTAGGATAATATGTACATAATAGCGCAAATTGTAGGTTTTTTCGGCGTGGCAACATTCCTTTTGAGTTATCAGTTAAAACGAAGAAAAAACATAATTTTAGCCAGTGCAATATCAAGTTTTTTATATGTGCTCCAATACTTGCTTCTGGGTGCGTTTGAGGGTGCAATTATTGATGTTCTGTCAGGGATTTCAAGTGTCACTGCACATAACAACGACAAGAAATTTATCAATAAGCATACAAAAATTATTGTTGTTTTTTTGAATCTGTTGATTTTTGGAGCAGGTATTGCCTTATACAAGAATATATTTAGTCTGTTTCCCGTTGTGGGGGCAATCCTTCAGACAAGTGCTTTCTGGATAGATAGCGAAAAAAGAATAAGGCAAGTTGCCTTCCTTGGCGCACCGTTCTGGCTTGTGTATAATTTCATATCTCAGGCATACGGGGCGGCATTCGGAAGTTTTTTGTCTATGGTTTCAATAAGTATTGCAATTTACCGATACGATATATATCCGAAAAGAGCAAAGTTGAATGGCTGAATTTGCAAAGGAAGAAAATTGCGGAGTTTAGCCATTAAACCGAGCGGGCGTGATATAATGAAAAAAGCCTTGAAAAATACAAATTCAGGGCTTTTTTATTTTGCAAAAAATATTAAAAATACTGTTGTTTTTTAATTCGTTTTATTATATAATAAAATGGCGTGAGGAGTGATTACTATCAAATCCAGAACAATTTATGATATAAAGTCAATATTGGAACGTGACCCAGCGGCACGAAACGCCTTTGAGGTGGCGCTTCTTTACCCCGGATTTCACGCGGTGCTTTTTCACCGTTTTTCACATATGCTTTATAAGTGCGGTCTCCGTTTTATTCCGCGTCTTATAAGTCAGCTTGTGCGCTTTTTTACAAAGATTGAAATTCATCCCGGCGCAACTATCGGCAAGGGACTTTTAATTGACCACGGTTGCGGAGTTGTTATAGGCGAGACTACCGTTATCGGCGACGACTGTACAATCTATCAGGGCGTAACGCTCGGCGGTACGGGTAAGGATACGGGAAAAAGACATCCCACCCTCGGCAACAACGTTATGGTCGGTGCAGGTGCAAAAATACTCGGTCCTTTTACAGTCGGCGATAATTCAAAAATTGCCGCTAACGCAGTGCTTCTTCGCGAGGTTGAGCCGGACAGTACTTGTGTCGGCGTTCCTGCACGAGTTGTAAAGCGTGGCGACAAGCGTGTAGATGACCTTGACCAGGTGCACATTCCTGACCCTGTGAGTCAGGAACTTTGTCGCATGAGTGCAAAGATAGACAAACTTACGGCAGAACTTGAGGCAATGAAAACAGATAGCAGACAATAACGAAAGGCAGTGACAAAAATGAAATTATATAATACATTAACCCGTTCAAAAGAAGAATTCAAACCGCTTGTAGAAGGCGAGGTAAAGATGTACTCGTGCGGACCGACGGTTTATAACTATTTCCACCTTGGAAACGCGCGTCCGTTCATCGTATTTGACTGCTTGAGACAGTTTCTCGAATATCGCGGTTACGATGTTAAGTTCGTGCAGAACTTTACCGACGTTGACGATAAGCTTATAAATAAAGCTCGCGAGGAGGGTACAACAGTTCCCGAAATCGCAGAAAAATATATCAGGGAATATTTTGTGGATGCGAAAGCGCTCGGCATCAAGGAGGCGTCTGTTCATCCCAGAGCGACAGAAAATATCGATGCCATCATCGAAACTGTCAGCACCCTTATTGAAAAAGGCCACGCCTACGAGGTTGAGGGAGATGTATACTTCTCCGTTGAAAGCTACAAGGACTACGGAAAGCTCAGCCATCAGCCGCTTGAAGACCTTGAAAGCGGTGTGCGTAAGGAACTTGACGATAAAAAGCGTCATCCGATGGATTTCGCTCTCTGGAAAAAGAGAAAGACCGATGACGAAATCGGTTGGGAAAGTCCCTGGGGTATAGGCCGCCCCGGTTGGCACATCGAATGTACGGCGATGGTAAACCGTTACCTCGGTCACACAATCGACATTCACAGCGGCGGCTTTGACCTTATTTTCCCGCATCACGAAAACGAAATCGCGCAGAGTGTTTGTGCAAACGGAACTCCCTTTGCAAACTACTGGCTCCACAACGGTTTCATCAATGTAAATAACGAAAAGATGAGTAAATCTCTCGGTAACTTCTTCACAGTTCGTGACATTGCTGAAAAATATGATTACGAGGTTATCCGTTTCTTTATGCTTTCCGCTCATTACAGAAGCCCCATCAATTTCTGCGACGAGCTTATGGATGCGGCAAAGAACGGACTTGAGAGAATTTATAACTGTATCGACAACCTTGATTTCCTCCTGAATAACGCTCCCGACGGCGAAGCAGGTGAAGAAATCAAAGCTGCTATGGAAAACTATAAAACGAAGTTCATTTCTGCTATGGAGGATGACCTTAATACTGCCGATGCTATTTCAGCTATTTTTGAAGCGGTACGATTTGCAAACTCTATGACTTCGCCCAACAAGGCTGAACTTGAGGTGGCAAAGGAAACTATCCTTGAACTTGGCAATGTTCTCGGACTTCTCAAAAATACACAGAAGGCAAGCCTTGATGAAGAGATTGAGGAACTTATCGCACAGAGAACTCAGGCGAGAAAAGATAAAAACTGGGCACTTGCCGATAAAATCCGTGACGACCTTAAGGCACGCGGTATCGTACTCGAAGATACTCCCGATGGGGTAAAGTGGAAATATGAGAAATAAGGGAGAAGGCTTATGCTATTTACCGAGGACAACATAAATCCTAAAGAATACAGCCCTCTTGCACTTGCATATATCGGCGACAGCGTGTATGACCTTTTCATAAGGACAAAGGTTCTCAGTAAGGGAAACCGTCACGTAACGGATATGCACCGCGAATCAGTCAGCTTTGTAAAGGCTCATTCGCAGGCAATCAGTGCCTATGCGATTGAGGGTGAACTTACCGAGGACGAGCTTCGTGTATTAAAGTGGGGCAGAAACGCAAAAAGCACCCCGCCAAAAAACGCGGATGTTACAGATTACCGTATGGCAACGGGCTTTGAAACCCTTGTGGGTTATCTTTATATAAGCGGACAGGACGAACGTCTTTCATACTTGCTTGAAAAAGCGTATGAAGCAATTGCGACAGAATAAGAAATTTTACATAGGAGTGAGCACAATGAAAAATTCAACACAAATTTATGCTTATAAGGCAAGAAAACACGCCATTACAGGCATTTTCAATGCGGCATCGGGACACCCGGGCGGAAGTCTTTCTATCGCAGACATTCTCGCAGTTTTATATTTCGAGAAAATGAATATTGACCCTGAAAATCCGAAAATGGAAGACCGTGACAGATTTGTTCTTTCAAAAGGACACTGCGCACCCGCTCTTTACGGAATTCTGGCAGAGCGCGGATTTTTCCCCGCAGAACAGTGTGAAACACTCCGTAAAATAGACAGCATTATGCAGGGACACCCCGATATGAAAAACATCCCAGGTATTGATATGTCAACAGGCTCGCTCGGTCAGGGTATATCTGCCGCTTGTGGTATGGCACTCTCTGCTAAACTTGATAAAAAGGATTTCAAGGTTTACACAATCCTTGGCGACGGCGAAATCGAGGAAGGTCAGGTCTGGGAAGCGGCTATGTTCGCGGCGCATTACAAACTCGACAATCTGATTGCATTTGTAGATAACAACGGACTTCAGATAGATGGCGATATTGCCGAGGTTATGAGCTCATACCCCATCGACAAGAAATTTGAAGCATTCAACTGGAATGTAATTACAATCGACGCTCACGATTACGACCAGATTCGTGCCGCTATCGACAAGGCTCTTGTACCAAACGGAAAGCCCACCGTGATTATTGCAAAGAGTATCAAGGGTAAGGGCGTTTCATATATGGAAAATCAGGCTGGCTGGCACGGAAACGCACCCAATGCCGAACAGTACAAGCAGGCAATAGAAGAACTCGACGCAAAAATCACAGAACTTGAGAAATAAGAAAGGAATGATATAAATGGCAATCGGAGATAAGAAAGCAACCCGTGAAAGTTACGGTATGGCACTAGCACAGCTTGGCGAAAAGTATGACATCGTTGTTATGGATGCAGACCTTTCTAAATCAACAAAGACTGATACTTTCAAGAAAAAATTTCCTGAAAGATTTATAAATACAGGTATTGCCGAGGGTAATATGATAAATGTTGCGGCAGGTCTTGCATCAACAGGTAAGATAGTTTTTGCAAGCTCTTTTGCAATGTTTGCGGCAGGACGTGCCTTTGAGCAGATAAGAAACGGTGTGGCATACCCTCATCTCAATGTAAAAATCGGTGCAACACACGCAGGTATTTCTGTTGGCGAGGACGGTGCAACGCATCAGTGCCTTGAAGATATCGGTATTATGCGTACCATTCCCGGTATGGTTATCATTAACCCTGCCGACCACTATGAAGCAATGGCAGCGGTGGAAGCGGCAGTAAAGTATGACGGCCCCGTATACCTTCGTTTCGGCAGACTTGCAGTTCCCCAGATATTTGACGAAAATAACTACAAGTTTGAACTTGGCAAGGGCGTTGTGCTTGTAGAGGGAAAAGACGCAACAATTATCGCAACAGGTCTTATGGTGCCCTACGCACTTGAGGCTCGTGAACTTCTTAAGAAAGACGGAATTGATGCCGAAGTAATCAATATACATACAATCAAGCCTATCGACCGAGAACTTATTGAAAAGACTGCAAGAAAGACAGGCGCAATCGTTACTGCTGAAGAGCATAATGTAAATGGCGGTCTTGGCGGTGCAGTTGCAGAAGTTCTTTGCGAAACATATCCCGTTCCCCAGATGCGCGTAGGCACGCAGGATGTATTCGGTAAGAGCGGTAAACCTGCTGAGCTTTTCGCAGAATACGGACTTACTGCAGAAAACATTGCAGAAAATGTTAAAAAGGCAATCAGCCTCAAAAAATAATTCCTAAGGGGATTTACACCGATGAATGAACTTTTAAGTAAGTTGAATAATGAGCAGAGAGAGGCCGTTGAACATATCAACGGTCCTCTTCTGGTATTGGCAGGTGCAGGCAGCGGCAAAACGAGAGTTCTTACAACCCGTATCGCATATATGATAGGCGAAAAGGGAATAGCGCCATGGAATATACTTGCCATTACATTTACAAACAAAGCGGCAAAGGAAATGCAGGACCGCGTTGAAGCGCTTGTCGGCGCAGATGCGAACGATATGTGGGTAAGGACATTCCACTCCGCATGTGTACGCATCTTAAGACGCGACATTGACCGTCTTGGCTATGATAAAAACTTCAATATAATTGACAGCGATGACCAGAAATCACTTGTAAAGGAATGTATGAAGGAACTCGGCTTTGATGAAAAACAGTTCCCTCCCAAAAGCATAATGAGTGAAATCTCCTTTGCAAAGGATAATCTTTTAACTCCATTAGAATATGCAAATGAGTACGCAACTGATTTCCGCAAAAAAGAGCTTGCCCGCATATACGCTCTTTATCAGAAAAAACTCAAAACTGCAAATGACCTCGATTTTGACGACCTTATAATGCTGACTGTCAAGCTTTTTCAGGAAAACGAGGAGGTTCTTGATTACTACCGCAACAAATTCAGATACATATTAGTTGACGAGTATCAGGATACAAATAAGGCACAGAATGAGCTTATAATACTCCTTGCAGTCGACCACAGAAATCTCTGCGTAGTGGGTGATGATGACCAGAGTATCTACAAATTCCGCGGAGCAGATATTACAAATATTCTTGACTTTGAAAAGGCATTTCCCGAATGCAGGACAATTCGCCTTGAACAGAATTACCGCTCGACGCAAAATATTCTTGACGCGGCGAATAATGTTATAAAAAACAATTACGGACGAAAAGGTAAAAACCTCTGGACCGATAAGGGTAAGGGTAAAAGCATTTCTGTTTACAAAGCACAGAATGAGCACGATGAAGCTTCATACATCGCAAATACGATGAGTGCTCTCTCTCGTGACGGTTACAGTTACAGCGATATGGCGGTGCTCTACCGCGCAAACGCCTCCTCTCGTGCACTTGAAGAAGTTTTTATGCGTAAGGCAATTCCTTACCGCGTGCTTTCGGGATTGCGCTTCTATGACCGCAAGGAAATACGCGATATGATTGCATATTTGCGTCTCATCAAAAATCCTGATGATGATATATCTCTTAAGAGAATTATAAATACCCCCTCACGTAAAATAGGCAAGGTAACTCTTGATAAGATTGCTGCAGCTGCGGAAAGGGAGGGGACAAGTCTTCTCAAAGCAATCGGCTCATATAAGGACGGACTTGGGCAGAATGTAGCAGATTTTTATGACCTCATTGTAAATCTGCAGGATTTTGCAAAGGAAAATAAAATCAGCGACCTTGTAAATGAAGTCTATGAAAAAACACTCTACCGCGCATTTCTGGAAACGGATGAAAAAGCGCAGGAGCGTGATGAAAACGTAAACGAACTTATAAACGGTGCCGCAAACTATGAGGAAGCGAACGAGAATGCGACCTTCGAAGATTATATGGATAACCTCGCGCTTATAAGCGACATCGATAACTACGACGAGGATTTGCAGGCGGCAATATTTATGACGATGCATTCGGCAAAGGGTCTTGAATTTCCAATTGTTTTCATCTGCGGATTTGACGAGGGTATTTTCCCCTCTATGATGAGTATGATGAGCGGAGATGACCTTGAGGAAGAGCGCCGTATCTGCTATGTTGCAATAACCCGTGCTCGCGAAATTCTTCATATTACCTGTGCAAAAAGCCGTATGCTCTACGGAAGGACATCAGGCTATAAACCATCAAGATTCCTCGACGAAATTCCGCAGGAGCTTTTAGATGTTACGGATAATACTCCCCGCGTAGAGGAAAACTGGATGCCGAAGACATCTACATTTAACCCCTATGAAATACCCAAAAGTTCACTTACATCATACAGCGTACCCACACCAAAACCTGTAAGTAAAGATACTTTCAGAGCAGGCGACTGCGTAATGCATAAAAAATTCGGCAGAGGAATTGTAATCAGTGCAAGCCCTGTCGGAAATGATGTTCACTACGAAATTGCTTTTGAAAGCGTAGGAACGAAAAATCTTTTGGGTCTCTATGCTAAACTTGAGAAAGCGTGATAAAAATGTATAACCGTTTTGCCTATGTATACGACTCTCTTATAAAAGATGTCGACTACAAAAAATGGGTAGATTACTATATGAAAATATTTCAGCGCTATGGGCTTAATGAGCTAAAACTCGGACTCGACCTCGGTTGCGGTACGGGAAGTATTACTGCCGAGCTTGCAAGCCGCGGTATCGAAATGACGGGTGTCGACATTTCAGAAGATATGCTTATGGTAGCACGTGAAAAATCCGAAGGACAGGATATTTTATATCTCAATCAGGATATGTGCGAGTTTGAGCTTTACGGAACGGTAGATTTTATTGTTTCAAGTCTTGACTGCATAAACTACATAACCGATAAGCGCGATTTGTTAAAGGTTATGAAGCTTGCAAATAACTACCTTAACCCAGGCGGACTTTTCATTTTCGATATAAATACACGCTACAAGCTTGAAAATGTCATTGGAGACAATACTTTTGTTTTGGAAGATGATAACGCTTTCTGCGTCTGGCAGAACGAATACGATAAAAGAAAGAAAATCGCAGATTTCTACCTGACTTTCTTTATGAAAGACGGGGAAGAGTATGTTCGCTTTGACGAGGAACACAGCGAGCGCGCATACGAAATTTACGAGATAAAAGAAATCATTGAAAAATCAGGTATGAAGCTCTTAAAGGTTTATCACGACCTCAGCTTCAAAAATCCCGAAAAAAACAGCGAAAGGGTATTTTTCGTTGTGAAGGAGCAGGGAAAATGATAGTTGTTATCGGCGGCGGTGCGGCAGGTCTTATGGCGGCAATAAGCGCGGCAGAACGTGGCGCATCGGTGACACTTATTGAAAAGAATAACGATGTGGGAAAGAAAATCCGCATTACAGGCAAGGGACGCTGTAATGTCACAAACGCCTGTGCTACGGAGGATATTTTTGCAAACATCCCGACAAACCACAACTTTCTTTACAGCGCCATTTACAGTTTCACAAACTACGATGTTATGGACTTTTTTGAAAACTGCGGTGTAGCGCTTAAGGAAGAACGCGGACAGCGTGTTTTCCCCGCAAGTGACAAAGCGGCGGATATCGTCTCCGCGCTTAAAAATAAGGTAACGGAGCTTGGCGTTAAAATCGTATGTGACAGAGTACTTGAAATTACAACCGACGGCGATAGTGTTTCCGCGGTAAAGTGTGAAAGAGGGACATATTTTTGTGACAGCGTCATTTTAGCAACAGGCGGAAAGAGTTATCCCCTCACAGGTTCAAACGGTGAAGGGTATGTTATGGCGGAAAAACTCGGCCACACGATTTCCAAGATAAAACCTGCGCTAGTACCGATAGAAACACTTGAGGACATAGCTCCTCTTATGGGGCTTTCGCTTAAAAATATCAGTGTGACAGTCTTCGACAAGAACGGAAAAAAGAAGTTCTCCGACTTTGGCGAAATGCTTTTCACCCACTTTGGAATGACGGGACCGGTCATACTTTCCTCAAGCAGTCATATGGGAGAAAATCCCGAAGGAATGCGCATTGAAATTGACCTTAAACCCGCCCTTGACGAGAAGACGCTTGACAAGAGAATACTTCGTGATTTTGAAAAGTATCAGAATCGCAACTTTGAAAATTCGCTTTCAGACCTTCTTCCCAACAAGATGATAGATTACATTGTAAATCGCTCGGGAATAGACAGATATAAAAAGGTAAACAGTATCACAAAAGAAGAACGAAAAAATCTTCTTTTGGCTCTTAAAAACCTTTTGTTCACCGTGAAAAAATATCGCCCCGTTGAGGAAGCAATCGTTACAAGCGGCGGCGTAAATGTAAAAGAAATAAACGCATCTACGATGGAAAGCCGCAAGGTAAAAGGACTTTTCTTTGCAGGCGAAATTATAGATGTCGATGCATATACAGGCGGCTTTAACTTGCAGATAGCCTTTTCAACAGGCCATCTTGCAGGTGAAAAAGCAGCAGAAAGAGAGAATCAAAATGACTAAAATAGCAATCGACGGCCCTGCAGGCGCAGGAAAAAGCACAATTTCAAAAAAGGTTGCATCATCGCTTGGCTATGTCTATATTGACACTGGCGCAATGTACCGCACAGTAGGACTTAAAGCAGTAAGATGCGGCATCGATACAACCGATGCCAAGGGTGTAGAATCAATCCTTCCTTCGCTTGATATTGATATCAGACACGAGGGCGTTGAACAGCATATCTACCTTGACGGAGAAAATGTGTCTGATAAAATCCGCACCCCCGAAATTTCAATGGCGGCAAGTAATGTTTCTGCAATCCCCGCCGTGCGTGTGGCAATGGTTGATATGCAAAGAAAACTTGCCGAAAACCACGATATTGTAATGGACGGACGCGATATCGGAAGCTTTGTTCTTCCTGATGCAGAAATCAAAATCTTCCTTACTGCATCTGCCGAGGCGCGTGCAAAAAGAAGATATAAAGAGCTTCTTGAAAAAGGTGAGAGCGTTTCTTTCGAGGAAGTGTATAACGATATGGTTCAACGCGACAAAAACGACTCCACACGCGCAGTTTCTCCGCTTGTAGTGGCAGAGGGAGCAACTGTGATTGATACTTCCAACCTCAATTTAGAGGAATCCGTAGAAGCGGTTATTTTACATGTTAGGAGCAACATCTGATGAACTTTTATAAAATTGCATTAGGCGTGGTAAAAGGAATATTCAAAGTTATATTTCTTTTCAAGGCAAAGGGGAGCGAAAATATTCCCGAGGAAGGGGCATTTCTTCTTTGTGCAAACCACCGTGCATACCGTGACCCCATATATCTAGCAGCAGGATGTAAGCGTCAGCTTACTTTTATGGCGAAGGAATCTCTTTTTAATAAGCCTGTATTAGGATGGCTTATCAAATCTTTCGGCGCGTTTCCGATAAAACGCGGAAAAGGCGATGCCGCTGCAGTAATGGCAACTCTTAAAATCCTTAAAAAAGGCGGGGCAACCCTTATTTTCCCCGAAGGACGACGCATAAAGGACGGCAGCCGTCCGCAGGTTAATTCAGGTATAGTAAGGCTTGCTATTCAAAGTGACGTTCCCATAGTGCCTGCCTTTGTTGGAAAAACCTCTGTGGTGTACGGAAAGCCCATATATTACGGCGAATATACAGAGGATGTGCATGATACAGATAAAATGCAAATTCTTGCCGATTCTCTGATGGACACTATCTATTCATTAGGAGAAAATAAATGAGTGAAAGAGTAGTTAAAATAGCAGAAAAAGCAGGCTTCTGCTTTGGAGTAAGCCGCGCCGTAGAAATGACACAAGAGGGCGTGAAAAGCGGAAAAAAGATAGCAACCCTCGGACCTATTATACATAACAAAAATGTAGTTGATGATTTTGCATCACAGGGAGTGCGTATCATAAATTCTCCCGACGAAGCGTTGGCGGATGAAACGGTCATTATCCGCAGTCACGGCATCAAAAAGAGTGAGGAGGACCTGCTCAAAGAAAAGGGCATAGACTATATTGATGCAACCTGCCCGTTTGTAAAAAAAATTCATAATATCGTAAGTGACGCATACTCACGTGGCAGTCACATTGTTATCATTGGCGATAAAACGCACCCCGAGGTAATCGGAATAAACGGTTGGTGTAACGACAGCGCAATCGTGATAGATTCGGAAAAAGAAGCAGAAAATTTGGGCTTTTCTGATGAAAAAGAAGTATGTATTGTAGCGCAAACTACCTTTGAGCGAGAATTATGGAAAAAAATTACGAAAATTTCAAAAAAGACTTGCCAAAGTGCTATGGTTTTTGATACAATATGTAGTGCTACGAATGAACGGCAGAAATATGCCGCAGACCTTGCGAAAGAGAGCGATGTGTTTGTTGTCGTGGGCGGTAAAAACAGTTCCAATACCAAGAAACTGTACGATATCGCTTCTTCGCTTTGTGACCACACTTTTCTGGTGGAGAATAAAAGCGAACTTCCCACGGATATTTTATCTTTAGGGAATTCATTCGGCATCACTGCCGGTGCATCAACACCGCAGTATATCATTAAGGAGGTTTTAGAAACCATGGTAGAAGAAAAGAACACTAATATTCAAGGAAATGGAGAGCCTACATTTGCCGAGGCATTCGAGCAATCCCTCGTCACTTTAAATACAGGACAGGTAGTAACCGGCACAGTAATCAGCATTACTCCCACAGAGATTTATGTTGACCTTGGCTACAAGGCTGACGGTATCATCCCCGTGGACGAACTTACTGACGACCCTTCGGCAAATCCCGCTGACGTTGTAAAAGTTGGCGACGAAGTTGAAGTATTCGTTGTAAGAGTTAACGACGGCGAAGGCTATGTAAAGCTTTCAAAGAAGAAGATTGACGCAATCAAGGGCTGGCAGGAAATCGAAAAGGCTTACGAGTCAGGCGAAATCCTTACAGGTAAGATTGTTGAAAATGTTAACCGCGGTGTAATCGCAGTTGCAAACGGTTGCAGAATTTTCATCCCTGCATCAATGGCAAGTGAAAGATTCATCAAGGATCTTGATCCTCTCGTTGGTACAGAAGCAAGCTTCAAGATTGTAAACATCCGTGACGACAGACGCGGTAAGAAGGCAATCGGTTCAATCAAGGTTGTTGCTGCTGCAGAGCGTGCTGAAAAGGTAGCTGCATTTATGGCAGATGTTGAAGAAGGTAAGGTTTATACAGGTACTGTTAAGACTCTTACAGACTTTGGTGCATTCGTTGACCTTGGCGGTGTTGACGGTCTTATCCCGATTTCACAGCTCAGCTGGCAGAGAATCAAGCATCCTTCAGAAGTTCTCAGTGTTGGCGACAGCGTAGAAGTTACAATTCTCAAGGTTGATAAAGAAAACGTTAAGATTTCTCTTGGTTACAAGAAAATCGAGGACAACCCTTGGGAAATTGCAAAGAGAACATTCAACGAAGAAGACGTTGTTAAGGTTAAGGTAGTTCGCCTTGTGCCCTTTGGTGCATTTGTTGAACTTATCCCCGGAATCGACGGTCTTATCCATATTTCACAGATCGCTAACAAGAGAATCGGCAAACCCGAAGATGTTCTTACAGTTGGCGAAGTTGTAGAAGCAAAGATTACAGAAATCAAGTGGGACGAAAAGAAGATTGGTCTTTCAATCAGAGCACTTCTCGCTCCCGAAGAAGTAGCTCAGGCTCCTGCTGAAGAAGCTCCTGCAGAGGAAGCATCTGTTGAAGAAACTGTTGAAGCAACAGAAGAATAATTTGATAACTAAAAGCACTCAGCAATTGGCGGTGGCCTTTGCTGAGTGCTTTTTTAATTTACAATATTAAACTTTCTGCAAGCTTTTTTGTCGCCTCTTTAATATAAAAATGCTTCTCGTCTGAAAGGTCAGGGTCGTTTTTAAGAAGCTTTTCCGCCGCGACGCCACTTGCCTTAAGAACTGCGAAATCATCAGCAAGGTCTGCTATCTTAAAGTGTATTTCGCCGTGCTGCCTTGTGCCGAAAAAGTCTCCGGGACCGCGTAACTTAAGATCAGTTTCGGAAATCTTGAAACCATCATTGCTTTTTGTCATAATGCCCATTCGCTCTTTTGTTTCTTCGCCAAAGCTGCTGCAGAAAAGAACGCAGTAGCTTTTTTCTTTGCCGCGGCCTACACGTCCGCGTAACTGATGAAGCTGACTAAGTCCGAACCTCTCCGCGTTTTCAATAACCATAAGAGTTGCTTCGGGTACATTTACACCAACTTCAATAACAGTTGTAGAAACAAGGATTTTCGTATTACCGCACACAAAATCACTCATCGCGGTTTCTTTGTCCTTTGCCTTCATCTTTCCGTGAACTATTCCCATTGGAATATCCGGGAATATTTTTGTGGAAAGCTCGCTGTAATGCTCTAAAACGGATTTTAACTGAGTTTCCTCGTTTTCTTCAACAGCAGGGCAGACGATATATGCGCGGTTTCCTTTTTCTACTTCCTTGCGGATAAATGCGTAAATTCTCGCTCGCATATCTTCTCCTACACAGTAGGTATCGATTTTCTGCCTTCCGGGTGGAAGTGTATCAATAACTGAAATATCCATATCTCCGTAAACGATGAGAGCAAGTGTTCTCGGAATAGGTGTTGCTGTCATTACAAGAGTATGTACGGATTTACCCTTTGCGGAGAGCATCATTCTCTGCCTTACGCCGAATCGGTGCTGTTCATCGGTAATCGCAAGAGCAAGAGCTCTGAATATAACCTTGTCGGTTATGAGTGCGTGCGTGCCGAATGCGATATCAATTTCACCGCTTTCAAGTTTTTCATATATTTCGCGCTTGATTTTTGCAGTAGTACTGCCCGTAAGAAGTGTACACTTTATCCCAAACTCCGAAAGCAGGGGAGAAAGGTCGTTGTAGTGCTGGCGTGCCAAAACTTCAGTTGGTGCCATCATTGCCGCCTGATATCCATTTTTCACACATGCGTAAAGCGCCGCTGCCGCCACAACAGTTTTACCGCTGCCGACATCACCCTGAACGAGTCTGTTCATGACGTTGCCTGACGATAAATCGTGCAGAATTTCACCTGTGACCGTTTTTTGCGCACCTGTAAGAGTGAATGAGAGAGCGCTTTCAAACGGCGAAATATCGGTATTTGTAAACTCTATACCGCGTTCTTTTGCACCTGACTCCTTCATTTTGCGAAGTGCCGTCTGCAAAATGAAAAATTCCTCAAATACAAGACGCTTTTTCGCTATTTCAAGACTCTTGCTGTCACTGGGAAAATGAATATTCTTTATTGCAAATTCAACGGAGCAGAGTGAATGTTCTTTAAGAATTTCAGGCGGAATAGCATCGCGGAAATACTTTTCATATTCGCGGTACGCGTCTGAGATTGTTTTCCTTAAAAACTTCTGCGTAATACCGCTAGTAAGCGGATATATCGGTACAATACACTTCGTGCACTGTGACTGTGACGATGGCTCAAACTCAGGGGAAAGTATTTCGCGTACATTTCCACGGATATTGATTTTTCCGTAGAAAGAATATTCATACCCTTTTTTGAGATAGTTTTTCAAATACGGATTGTTAAAGAAAATGCACGTTGCAATACCCGTATCGTCACGAATCTGGAGTTTGTAATAGGTAAGTCCTTTTCGAACATAATGCTCGCTTACGGGCGTTACAACAATACCGTTTACGGTCGCAAAACTGTCGTGCTCTAAATCAAATATCTTTTTAACTGTTCTTCTGTCCTCAAACCTGACGGGGAAGTAGGTAAGTAAGTCCCAAACGGTAAAAACGCCAAGGCGAAGCAGTTGCTTCGCCTTGGCATCGCCTATTCCTTTAAGTAATTTTATATCTGTTTCCTGAGGATTGAACATTAAATCACCTTATTCAACGGATACAATATAGTAGTAAACACTCTGTCCGCCGTTGGCAACAAGAATGTCAGCATCGGGGAAAATTTCCTCTATTGCATCTGCAATTTCCTGCGCGCTGTCCTCGGTTTCACCCTCTCCATAGTAGAGAGTGATAATTTCGCTGTCTTCGTCTGCAATCTGCTCTACAAGCCCTATTGTAGCAGTGTAGATATCAATATCTGCAGAAAGGATGTGACCGTCGGAAACACCGATGATATCGCCCTCGTGGATAACCTTGCCATCCATTTCGGTATCCTTGACAGCGTGTGTTACATTGCCGCTTACAACATTTGCCATAGCGGCGTTCATATTCTTCGTATTTGTCTCCGCGTCTGCCTCGGGGGAGAAAGACATCATTGCACAAAAACCCTGCGGAATTGTTTTTGATTCAATAACAATAACCTTGCAATCTGCAATTTCAGCAGCCTGCTGTGCCGCGAGCACAATGTTCTTGTTGTTAGGAAGCACAAATACAGTATCTGCATTAGCCTCGTTAATTTTATTGAGAATGTCTTCAGTACTGGGATTCATAGTCTGACCGCCGTGAATGATGTTTGTGACACCAAGCTCGGTAAATGCAGTTATAAGTCCTTCGCCATTTGCAACAGCAACAACTCCGACTGCTTTGCGCTCGGCTTTGGGAGAAACGGGAGCACTTTCTGAAGAATTCAGTATATCAGTATGCTGTTCGCGCATATTTTCAATTTTGATATTTACCATTTCACCGATTTTAACTGCCTGCTCAAGAACGAAACCGGGATGATTTGTATGAATGTGAACTTTTACGATGTCATCCTCATCAATTACCAGCATACAATCGCCTTTAGGCTCGATAGCGTTACGCATCTTATCTGCAGTAGTTTTTGAATCGTATTTATTTATTATAAATTCGGTACAGTATGCAAACTTAATATCTTCAGTACTGATACTGCTCTGCGCAGGTTTATTAACTGCGGCAAAAGCTCCTTGATCATTGAGCGCGATTTCTTCGCCGCGGATTGCGGCAAGGAAACCTTCAAAAATAAATACAAGACCCTGACCGCCCGCGTCAACAACGCCTGCCTGCTTAAGCTGGGGGAGCATTTCCTGTGTAGCTTTGAGTGCTTCTTTCATGCCCTCGCAAACTTTCTCCATAAACTCAAAAGCATCATCGCCCTCATAACTTTCAGCAGTTTCAGCTGCAGCGCGGATTACAGTAAGAATAGTACCTTCAGTAGGTTTCATAACTGCACGATAAGCGGTATCGCTACCACTACGAAGGGCATCCTTTAATATAGCTGCGTCAATGCTTTCAGAAGAATCTATATTTTTTGAAATACCGCGGAAAATCTGCGATAAAATAACACCGGAGTTACCGCGAGCACCGCGAAGAGTAGCCTTTGCAACTGCGTTTGCAACTTCGCTGACGTCAGAAGAAGAAATTTCTTCAACTCCGCGTGCCGCATTTATGAAAGTAAGTGACATATTTGTACCTGTATCGCCGTCGGGAACAGGAAAAACATTGAGAGCATCAACTTTTTCGCGGTTGTTACTCAAGTTGTTCGCACCGGAAATTATCATTTTAGATAACAGCGATGCATCTATATATTTAGTCATAATTATCCTCCATTAAACCGACAGGCTCAGGCGTTTGTTATGCGAATGCTTTCAACAAACACATTAACAGCCTTTACATCCATGCCGATAAGTTCAGATAAGCGGTACTTTACACCGTGCATAATGCTTTCGCAGATTGCATTGATGTTAACGCCGTACTGAACAACTATATACATATCTACTGTGATTTCGTTATCCTCAATAGATACCTTGATTCCTTTTGCAAGATTGGAAGGCTTAAGCAAGCTTACAATTCCGTCCTTGGGGCTTCTGATAGCCATACCGACAACACCGTAACAGCTTGTTGCGATAAGTCCGGCTGCGTTTGCAATTACATTATTAGAAATAACAATGTTACCGTATTTGGTTTCTGATTTTGCTGCCATATAAGTAACCTCCTTATAGTTATAGCCGAAGCAAAGTAACCCAAACTCGATTTTTCTTCGGCTATTTTATATTATACCTCAAAATTGTATACTATGTCAAATGTTTCTGTCCGACAAGGTTTTATCTGCCGTGAAAATAATAACCTGCCTGTATTTCTTAATATCTTCAAAAAGTGCAAGAGTATTCCTTTTGCGGCTGTCGTCATACTGTAAAAACGGCTGATCAAGGATGATGGGACACTCCTTTTCTCCGAAAATCATATCAATCAGAGCAAGGCGCAACGAAAGATAAAGCTGATCCACAGTTCCGCCCGAGAAAAATCCGCTCTCTCTTGGAATTGTGCTCTCAACGCTTACCCCAAACTCCTTATCACAGAAAATGCGGTTGTACTTACCGCCTGATATTACGCTGAAATATTCGGACGCCTTATCGTTAAGAGCAGGGGTAAAGTTTTTCTGCATATTTTCATATGCCGATGAAAGCGCTTTTGAAACAAGGCTTATGGTTTTAAGATTCTTTTCAAGTGCTTCTTTCTTTCTGTAAAGCTCTTTTATATTGTCTTCATCTTTTTCCGAGGTGATTTTTAGTGATTCTTCACGAATTTTCATATCCATAAGCCGAGCTTTTGAAATTTCAATCTCCGATTTTAATTTAGAAATCTTTTTCTCATTTTCTTCTTTTTCGAAAATCAGTTTTTCTTTCTCTTTTTTAAGATTTTCTATGTTATTGTTTTTAGCCTTTAAAAACACAGCAGATGCTAAAAATAAAACAAGTGGAATTACTGAAATCTTTATGCTTATAAAAAGTGTTGCGAAAAATAAGGCAAGAAGAATTAAGGGCAAGATAAACTGTGTTTTGCCGCTTCTCTTTTCCATTTCTTCAATTCTGCCCGAAATATGTGCAACCGAGGAATTATAATCTTTTTTCAAAAGGGAAGAGATGCTTTTTTCAAGTGAATTTACTTTTTCTTCCTCTCTGGGAATAAGGGAAAGAAGGTTTGAAAGCTCTGCCTGCGCATTCTTTTTAATCTCAAGTGATTTTTGCGCATCAGTAATCTTTTTTGTCACTTCAGAATACGCACCGCCGCCACCTCTTTGCGGCTGGATTTCGCGGCGTACGGAATCGAGAATCTTCTGCGCTTTTTCAAAACTTACCCCTTCATCACCGCCTGATGACAGGTTGGAAAGTTTCTGTGCGATTTCGTCGTTTGCACCGTCGAAACTGCTTCCAAGCTGCCTTATACACAGCGTTTTAAGGAATGTGTCACTCTCTACACCTATAATATCCTCAGGTGAGAGTGAAAGCTCCTCTCCGCTTACTGTGTTATGTATGTGAAGTACATCGTATTTTTTTACACTTCCGGCTTTTCTGTAAATACTTATACTTTCACCGTTATTGGTTTTAACTATCATTTTTCCCTCACATACACCGCCGTCCCAAGGAGTGTATTTTTCGCGCAGGGAAAGTGCCTTTGTACGGCTCTCGCCAAAACCGTACAGCATAGCGTAAATGAAATTTATAGTGGTACTTTTGCCGCTTTCATTATCGCCGTATATTATGTTAAGTCCATCGGTAAAATCAATGACTTTATTTTTCAGCTTGCCAAACGAGATAATTTCAAGTCTTTCTATTTTCATAATGCTTCCTCCATGGCAGGAATTTTGCCCGAAAGTGCATCAAGTCCTGCTTTTGCCGCGAGGATAAATTCTTCTTCACTACCCGAGATTTTACGAAGTTCGCGCAAAAATTCTCCGCGGAGACTTTCCTCTTTTTCAATAAAATCAAAATCGTACGCAGGTGAAGTATTATCAAATATGTCAATGAAAAATACCTTTCCCGAAAGCTCGTCTTTTATAAGGGGAATATTTATCTCGTCGGCATATTCGCCCGTAAGCGTTATGCGGTAAAGGTCACTCTCGTTTACAACACCTGAAATTCCCACAATAATCGCACTGTTATCCTGTCCTGTAATGTCGTATGAAATATTATGATAATGTCTCTTTGAAAATGATACAGGGGAGAGATTTACCTCATTTTCATCAATTTCCGCATAAATAAATCCCGTGTTACCGTCGTCGCCGAAACTGTGCGCTTCACTTGTGCCGCTGTATGCGCATTTAACATTTTCGGCTTCAAAAATTTTACCATCATGAATATGCCCGAACGCTGCATATCGAACGGGCAAAGAAAAAAGCGTATTTTCGCTTATTGTGTTGTAATCACTTGACGGGAGGGTATCCCCGTGCAGGCAGATTATGTTTATTTTGCTTTCGTCAAAAACACATTCGTCAAAAGTGGGCTCTGTCACATTGGAACTGTATGACTTTCCGTAAATAACCGTATTTTTATCCGCAATTTCAAACGAATGGTCAAAACACGGGAAAATATGTACATTATCGCTGAAATATCCTTCTTTGGAAAAAACACTGTCAGCGCACATATAATCGTGGTTGCCGCAGATAATAAAAACAGGAACAGGCGAAAGAGACGAAAGTAAATTCCTTACAAAATCACCGTCCTTTTTAGTGGGCTTAGGCGTATCAAAAAGGTCACCGCAGATAAGGAGTGCGTCTATCTGTCTGTCTTTTGAAAAAGTGACAATATTAACCAGTCCCTCTTTAATTTCTTCACGACGCATCGCGGCAAGTGAAGAGGGAAGGTATGAAAAAGAAGAACCAATATGTAAATCTGCGCAATGAACTATTTTAATCATAACTTATGCTCCTTGGAAGCCTCATCGGTCGATTTTTGCAACAAGTCGGCAAATGGGAAAGCCCATCTGCGAGAATTTTTCCTCATATTCGGTCATAATATTTCCTTCAAAATCACTGTTGTGAAGGTCAAAAGTAACTTCTGACAGCGTAAATCCGTTTTCAGGAAAGCTTTCAAGTGAAAAATCGAAAAGCTCGCGGTTGTCAGTCTTGAAACAGATTTCACCGTCATCTTTCAAGATGCGCTTATATATTTCAAGGAATCCCCCGTGCGTAAGACGGCGCTTTGCATAACCCTTCTTGGGCCACGGGTCGCTGAAATTAAGATAAATTCTGTCAACAGATTTGTCGGGAAAACTTTCAGCAAGAGCTTCGAATTTTCCGCGCATAAAACGAAGGTTGGGAATTTCGCCCGCTACTGCTTTTTCCATGGCGAGTACGATTACATTTGAAACTTTTTCAACTGCAATGTAACGGACATTGGGATTGTTTTTTGCAGTTTCGGTTATAAATCTGCCCTTACCGCAACCGATTTCTATATGTAGCGTGCCGTCATTTATAAACTGACAGGCACAATCATCATATTTTTCAAGTGTAATATTTTTGCAAGCGGCAATTCTTTCGTCAAGATGCCCTCTGTTTCTCATTCGCATTTTGTTTTCCTCCAAATAATCAGTCGGCTTTCGCGAACACTTTATCACGTCCGCATAATTTACCGTACACTTCTACAATTTTAAATTTTATTTCAAAAGGCAACATGGAATCATCTGCCTTTGTAATTAGCTTTGCACTTTCTTTTCCGAGTGATGAATGCAGTTTTTCTTCGGCAAAAGATGTGTCCGTTGTCCCGTCAACAAAGCATAACGGAGGGAACATTACACACCACCAGTTCTGCCCCTCGGCACTACCGATTTTAATACGCACCGCGTCATAATTTCCCGCAGGGAGCCGCAGATTGTTATATTCTTTCGTCGGGAATTTGAAATTACCGTATTCTACCTCAACATCGTAGCTATATCCGTTTTCTGCAATAACCTTTTCTGCAATTTCCTTATAACTTTGAAGTTCGCCTTTTACTTCGTCTTTTTTTGTAAAATTGCTGCGGCTGTGCGAGAGTATAGCATCACGCACTTTAAGTTTCAGCGATTGGTCTTCATTACTGTCGCTGTTTGCAATTACATGCAGTCGCACCATATTCGAAGAAAGGTTGGAATTTACGCTTGTCGAATATCCTACAAGCAGGAAAAGCATAAACGTACTGACTGCCAGAATAGTTAAAATTTTTTTCATAGGGCAACACCTCCTGAACAAATGAACACAATTTTGTGTGCTCATAAGAAAGTATTACCGCTACCGAAAATTTTTATACAGGATTGCAAATATATACTGTTTTGTATTTTCCCCACAACTGTTTTTTTGCTTCGCAGGCAAGGTCATAGTCCTTGAAAATACCAAACACAGTAGGACCGCTGCCGCTCATCTGTGCACCAATTGCACCAAGTGCTGTAAGATCCTCTTTAACCTTCTGAAGAATAGGGTGTTCAGGAACACTCACTTCTTCTAAAACATTACCCATGGATGAAACGATTTTATCAAGATTGCCCTCGTGAAGACCCTCAATAAGTCTCTGCGTGTCAGGACGCTTGAAATCCGAGCAGGAATCGATTTTCTGATAAACTGTTTTTGTGCTTATCGAAAACGCAGGTTTTACGAGAAGAATGGTGCATTTGGGAATTTTGGGGAGGGGAGAAAGTTTCTCACCTATTCCTTCCGCAAGTCGTGTTCCGCCAAGAATACAGTACGGAACATCGGCGCCTAATTTCACGCCTATTGCGCAAAGCTCCTTTAAGGAAAGTCCCGTATTAAAGAGCTTATTCATAGCTTTTAATACTGCCGAGGCATTACTGCTTCCTCCGGCAAGACCCGCACCTACGGGGATGCGCTTGGAAATATCAATTTTAACGCCGGCCCTGATGCCTGTATAATTAAAAAATTCCTCCGCTGCTTTATATGCGATGTTCCCGCGGTCAGTAGGGAGATACGGGAGATTTGTGGAAAGTTCAATTTCTGAAGCTGTCTTTTCAACTGTTACAAGGTCAAATACAGAAACAGTCTGCATAATCATCTGTACTTCGTGATACCCGTTTTCGAGCTTTCCCAGAACATCAAGCGAAAGATTTATTTTTGCGAATGCTTTTGTAACTGTTTTATTCATAGCACTACCTCTTAAATTTGTATTTACAAAGGGGCTTTTTTATAATATAATTATATATTATAAACATTGGAAAAGCAATATTTATTTGGAGGACACATTATGTTTTATATAGGCTGTCACCTTTCTGCATCGAAGGGCTTTTTGCATATGGCAAAAGAGGCTAGCAGTATCGGTGCAAACACATTTCAGTTTTTTACGAGAAATCCCCGCGGATTTGCGGCAAAGGACATTGATGAAGGCGATATAAGAGATTTTTTGAATTATGCAAAAGAGCATAGTTTCGGCAAAATCCTCGCCCATGCGCCATACACATTGAACCCTTCATCTGCCGATGAAAAGGTGCGCGACCTTGCTCTTCGCATTATGACAGACGATATGGAGCGTATGGAGTATGTGCCCCATAATCTTTACAACTTCCATCCGGGAAGCCATGTCGGACAGGGTGCGGAAAAGGGAATAGAGCTCACTGCAAATCTCCTTAATGCCATTTTGAAGCCCGAGCAAACGACAATCGTGCTTCTTGAAACCATGTCGGGCAAGGGGAGTGAAATCGGCAGAAGTTTTGAAGAAATAAAAGAGATTATTGATAAAGTAAATCTTTCTGAAAAAGTGGGCGTGTGCCTTGATACCTGCCACGTGTACGATGCAGGTTACGATATTGTAGAAAATCTTGACGGAGTGCTTGATGAGTTTGACCGTATAATCGGTCTTGATAAGCTCTATGCAATCCATATGAACGATTCAAAAAATCCGTTTGAAAGCCATAAGGACCGCCACGAAAAAATAGGTGAGGGATATATAGGACTTGAAACCATGAAGAATGTTATAAACAATCCTCGTCTCAAGCATCTTCCCATATTCCTTGAAACCCCAAACGAGCTTGACGGATATGCAGCGGAAATAAAGGTGCTAAAAGAAATAAAAAGATAGGGAGAGAAGATTATGAACATAGTTGATTCAGAAAAATTCATTTTAACAATATGGGCGAAGAGAGAGGAACAACATTTGACTAAAAGAAGCGACATAAACTTAAGTGCTGAAGATATAAACAAATTTGCATTTATGTTAGCTAAAGATGAATTAGAAAGAAAATTGGCACTTGAAAAAATAGACCTTTACGATTCAGAAAAAGAAATGTTTAAGAGAGAAATATCGCCTGATGAATGTTGTTCGGAAATTATTACGGAAGAACAAATTTTAAGAATGAAGACATGGAATATATTGGGAAAAATATTGGTTTTAAATAAATCTTTGCTTGAAAATATTGACTTTAAAAAGGATGAAGAAGAACTTTTAGAGTATGCTTCTGAAGAAGAGAAAAAAGAATATTGGCTTATGAGAGAAGAAGAAAAGAAAACAAATTCTCCCAAACTTCAATTTGTTTTAGGAGAGTTTTTATATGTTTTAACCAATAGAAAAAAGAGTTCTCCCATCCGTGATATCCCCGATTTCCCACAGAGCGATGCTTCCCTGTTTTTTGCTATAAAAGCTATGAATCAAGGATATTTACCTGCACTTGACACAGAAAAGAAAAATTTGAGGTGGAAGGCTAAATATAAAAAATTAGCTCAATTATTATTGGTTTTTTTAGCTAAAAAAGGAAATAAAGAAGCAAAAGGGGAAATAGAGTTTGAACTTCAAACAACGAGATATCCCCACAATATTCCGAGATTGTTTGAATATAACCCAGATGGGCTAGGTATTATGCTTCGACTGTAAATTAAAATTGGGAATTTAATGGGATTTTATCTATGCAAGAAAAGAGTGTGGTTAAAAGCATAATATACTCCTCGTTGCACCTTCCCATATTCCTTGAAACACCAAACGAGCTTGACGGATATGCAAAGGAAATAGAAATACTAAAAGAAAACAGGATATAAAAAATCAGGGCAGCGCCCTGATTTTTTTATATCTTAATATTAACCCATTTGCCTTTTCTGTATCTGGAGCCTGCCATAATGAATCTTGTAATCTGGTCAGCAAGAACTCCAAGCCATACTCCGATAATGCCCCATCCCAGCGGATAACAGCATATATAACCAACTACTGTACGTGTAATAGTAACACTGAAGGCCGATACAAACGCCGTATATTTTGTGTCTCCTGCACCACGCAGCGAGCCCATATAAATACACTGGCGAATCTGCAAAAGAACGGATATTGCAACTACATACATTATCGAAACGCCGATATCAACAATGTCCTTGTCTTCGGGGAAGAAAAGTGAAAGCGCCCATCTTGAAAACAACAGAAATACAATAGCTATGATAATTGAAATTACACCGCCGATTTTCTGACACTCATTTCCGTATTTTTTTGCAAGGTCAGGGTTCTTCTCCCCAAGACTTCTGCCGATAAGAGCAACTGACGAGTGCTGAAGTCCGTCACCAAATGCGAATGACAAGCTTAAGATATTCATGCACGCCTGATGTGCCGCCATAGCGCCCGTACCCTGATCTGCTGCCATAACTGCGGTTGCAAGGAAGCCAACTCTAAGCAATATCTGCTCAAGAAAGATACTGTAACCAACCTTGATTATATTAACAAGCGCCACCAAACGAGGACGGATTTTGTTTTTGATTATGTAGGGTATGTTTACATAGCAATCCTTTTTACAGACGGAAAGCAAACTCATAAAGCAGGAAACGACTGTGCCAAGTACCGTTGCGATTGCGGCACCTCTTATTCCGAGTGCGGGAAAACCGAATTTTCCACCTATAAGAAGATAATTAAAGCATATATTCACAGTGTTTGATGTAAGATTGGTGCGCATGGTGATTTTGGTGTTTCCGACACCGCGCTGAACAGCATTTACGCAAAGCTGTATGCAGTTGAAAATCATACAGCCCATGATTATTTTAAAATAGGCCACCGCGCCGGCATGTGTATCTGCGTTTGAACCGCACAGTTTGATTATGGGAGAAGCAAAGAAGTTGAGCAAAAAGCCAAGAATAATTGCAAGAATAACAGTAACGAGAAGCCCTGTATAGAGAAGAGCATTAGCCTGATCTCTTTTTCCTTCGCCAAGTCGTCTTGCAACGAGCGCGGAAAGAGCAGTGGATATTGCCACGAAAATTGCAAATCCGATAAATTTCGGCTGGGTTGTAATGCCGATTGCTGCCACTGCCTCAGGACCGAGCGAACTTACCATCAATGAGTCAACAAGCCCTGCAAAGCACATAAAAAATGACTCAACCATAGATGGAAGTGCCATACGCAGTGTAGTTTTCATTGTTGTACCGATTTGCCTCATAAAAGCGCCTTCTTTCAACAAAAAATTATATCACTTCGGTACAAAGGAGTCAAGGTTTGGAGGTGAATAAAAAAATAAATTACTTATAAACCTATAACTCTATTTTCTGTGAAACTGACTTTTTGTTGAAATCTCAAAAAGATTTTAAGGCTGATATGTGCTCATTTGCAAAAGGTTGATTGTGTTGACTAAAAGTATAAAAAATGATA
>CAYMHB010000020.1:7710-29836 GCA_964390145.1 uncultured Oscillospiraceae bacterium | reverse complement strand
TACCTGATTTTTGATGCACTTTTAGCGGAAAAGGTCAGTTTAAAACCGACTTATTCCTAAGGCCAACCGCCTCTTACTTATTTAATACCTGATGCGTTCATATTTTCAACCATATCTGCGAGGATGTCGGAATAGTCGCTTCCGACTGTTTCCACTTCGATATCGTGATACATGGGAACGCCTGTACCTGCAGGAATAAGTTTACCGATAATAACATTTTCCTTAAGACCAACAAGCGGGTCAATCTTACCCTTGATTGCGGCATCTGTAAGAACACGTGTTGTTTCCTGGAAAGATGCTGCTGAAAGGAATGAATCAGTAGCAAGAGCAGCCTTGGTAATACCAAGGAGAAGCTCCTCGCCTACGGGAGGATTCTTACCCTGCGCCTTGTACTCTTCAACAAGTTCGCCGAACTTGATACGGTCTTCTGTTTCGCCTACGAGGTAGTTGCTGTCGCCGGGCTCTTCGATTCTTACCTTGCGCATCATCTGGCGCACGATAACTTCGATATGCTTATCGGCGATATCAACCGCCTGCTGACGGTAAACCTTCTGAACTTCCTTAACAAGGTATTCCTGAACTGCACGAAGGTTCTTGATTCGGAGAATATCGTGAGGATTGATTGAACCTGTTGTAAGTTCGTCACCAGCCTCAACAACATCGCCGTCTGCAACCTTGAGTGTAGAACCGTAAGGAATAAGGTAAGTCTGAGCCATACCTTCGGAATCGGCAATCATAACTTCTGTCTTGCTCTTTGTCTTATTAACTGTAACAGTACCTGCGATATCTGTTACGATTGCAAGACCCTTGGGCTTTCTCGCTTCGAAAAGTTCTTCGACACGGGGAAGACCCTGTGTGATATCGTCACCCGCAACACCGCCGGTGTGGAATGTTCTCATCGTAAGCTGTGTACCGGGTTCACCGATAGACTGAGCAGCGATGATACCAACCGCTTCACCGATGTTTACAAGTTCGCCGCGGCTTGCAAGGTTTGCACCGTAACAGTGAGCACATACGCCAACCTTAGCATGACAGTTAAGAACGCTTCTGATCTTAACTTCCTTGATGCCTGCGCCTACAACCCTCATAGCCATTTCCTTATCCATAAGGGTATTTTCAGGAATGATTACATTGCCCTTTTCGTCAACAATATCGTCACAGTTAACTCTGCCGACAAGTCTTTCTTCCAAGGGTTCGATAACTTCCTTGCCTTCTACGATTTCGGAAACATTGATACCGTCGTGTGTCTTACAGTCGATTTCACGGATGATAACATCCTGTGATACGTCTACAAGACGACGTGTAAGGTAACCTGAGTCAGCAGTTCTGAGCGCTGTATCGGCAAGACCCTTACGTGCACCGTGAGTAGAAATGAAGTACTCGAGGATATTAAGACCTTCACGGAATGAAGCACGAATCGGGATTTCGACTGTACGACCCTGTGTATTAGCCATAAGACCACGCATACCTGCGAGCTGTCTGATCTGGTTGATGCTACCACGGGCACCTGATGTTGCCATCATATAGATAGGATTGTACTTATCAAGGTTATCCATAAGAGCCTTTGTAATCTTGTCGTTAGCGCCCTGCCAGGTTTCGATAACCTTTCTGTAGCGCTCGTCGTCAGTGATAAGGCCCTTTCTGTAAAGCTTGGTAATTGCTTCTACTTCTGTTTCTGCTTCGGCAAGGCGTTCTGCCTTACTTCCGGGGATTTCCATATCGCTTACGCTGATTGTAACAGCACCGCGTGTAGAGAACTTGTAGCCGAGTTCCTTGATTGAGTCAAGAACTTCTGCAGTTTTTGTTGTGCCGTGTACCTTGATACATGCGTCAACAATCTTGCCGAGAGATTTCTTGTCTGCAAGGAATGAAACTTCAGGTTCAAATGCGTTTTCAGGATTTGTTCTGTCAACGAATCCGAGGTCCTGAGGAATAACCTCATTAAATATAAGTCTGCCGACTGTAGTCTTGATGATTTTGCTTTCTGTTATACCGTCAATTTCCTTTTCAACACGAACATTGATGGGAGCATGAAGTCCTACATCGCCACAGTCATAAGCCATCATAGCTTCGTTTACACTCACGAAGTACTTGCCTTCTCCGATTTCGCCTGCAAAGCAGCCTACACCTTCGCTTGTGTATTCAATTTTCTTTTTACCCTGCTGCTCGAGTTCAATGTTCTGCGCGTGAACAGCATCGTAATACTTGTAAACCTTACCAACCTCGAGGTCACTGTCGCCTGCGTCAGTAATCTTTACTTCCATAGGCTTAACAAGTGTCAGATAGTAACTGCCGAGAACCATATCCTGTGTGGGAACGGTAACAGGACGACCATCCTGAGGCTTAAGAAGGTTATTTGCACTGAGCATGAGGAAACGAGCCTCTGCCTGTGCTTCGGGAGAAAGGGGAACGTGAACAGCCATCTGGTCACCGTCGAAGTCAGCGTTAAACGCTGTACATACGAGGGGATGAAGTCTGATTGCTCTGCCTTCTACCAGAATAGGCTCGAACGCCTGAATACCAAGTCTGTGAAGAGTTGGTGCACGGTTAAGAAGAACAGGATGCTCTTTAATTACGTTTTCAAGAACGTCCCAGACCTCTGTACGAGCGCGTTCTACCATTCTCTTTGCACTCTTGATGTTGTGAGCGCTTCCGTTTTCAACAAGGCGCTTCATTACGAAAGGCTTGAAGAGTTCAAGTGCCATTTCCTTGGGAAGACCGCACTGATAAATCTTGAGCGCGGGACCTACTACGATAACGCTTCGGCCTGAGTAGTCAACACGCTTACCAAGAAGGTTCTGACGGAAACGACCCTGCTTACCTTTAAGCATATCGGAAAGAGATTTGAGGGCACGGTTGCCGGGACCTGTAACAGGTCTGCCGCGTCTGCCGTTATCGATAAGGGCATCGACAGCTTCCTGAAGCATTCTCTTTTCGTTTCTTACAATAATATTGGGAGCACCAAGTTCAAGAAGTCTCTTGAGTCGGTTATTTCTGTTGATAACTCTGCGGTAAAGGTCGTTAAGGTCGCTGGTCGCAAATCTGCCACCGTCAAGCTGAACCATAGGACGGATTTCCGGAGGAATTACGGGGATACAGTCGAGAATCATCCATTCGGGGCGGTTATCGCTCTTTCTGAAGGATTCTACAACTTCAAGGCGCTTGGAAAGCTTGATTTTCTTTTGCCCCTGTGCTGTTTCGAGTTCCTCTTTAAGTTCCTGACTGAGTTTTTCGATATCAATTTCTTCAAGGAGCTCCTTGATGGCTTCAGCACCCATTCCTGCGCGGAAACGGTCGCCGTACTTTTCATAGTAAGCCATATACTCCTTCTCGGTAAGAGCGTCTTTCTTGTTAAGCTCGGTCTTACCGGGGTCAATTACGATATACTGTGCAAAATACAGTACCTTTTCAAGAATATGGGGAGAGATGTCAAGGAGAAGTCCCATTCTGCTGGGAATACCCTTGAAATACCAGATATGAGAAACAGGAGCTGCAAGCTCAATGTGACCCATTCTTTCACGTCTTACCTTTGCTTTTGTTACTTCAACGCCGCATCGGTCACAGACGATACCCTTATATCTGATTCTCTTATACTTTCCGCAGTGACATTCCCAGTCCTTCTGCGGTCCGAAAATCTTTTCACAGAAAAGACCGTCACGTTCGGGTTTTAAGGTACGGTAATTTATAGTTTCGGGCTTTTTAACCTCACCAAAAGACCATTCTCTGATTTTTTCGGGAGACGCCAAGCCAATTTGCATAGCTTCAAAAGTATTAAATTCCATAATCTACCCCTCCCTTACTCATTATCAATCTGGTTTTCGATTTCAAGGAGTTCTTCATCGGTAGGTTCTATATCGAACTCTTCCGCCTCAAAATCTGCCAGAAGTTCATTTTCTTCTTCATCGTCGCCTGCAAGAGAGCCTTCTACGATGCCGTAAATCTCGTCCTCGGGGTTAACTTCACTATAGCCGGTAGCCATACCATCGTTAACGGTTGTGAGGAGCTCTTCACGGTACTCGTCCATATTCGGCTCGTCATCCTCGTCGCTCTTAAGTTCAACGATGTCGCCTGCTGCGTTAAGAACATTAACATCAAGTGCAAGAGACTGAAGCTCTTTGATAAGAACCTTGAACGATTCGGGAATACCGGGTGCAGGAACGTTTTCACCCTTAACGATTGATTCGTAAGTCTTCACACGACCTACGATATCGTCAGACTTAACAGTAAGAATTTCCTGAAGAAGATATGCTGCACCGTATGCTTCAAGTGCCCAAACTTCCATTTCACCGAATCTCTGACCGCCGAACTGTGCTTTACCACCGAGAGGCTGCTGAGTAACGAGTGAGTAAGGACCTGTGCTTCTTGCGTGAATCTTATCATCAACAAGGTGATGAAGTTTCAGGAAGTACATATAACCTACTGTTACGGGGTTATCGAAGGGCTGACCTGTTCTGCCGTCGTAGAGAACTGTCTTACCGTCACGGCGAAGACCTGCTTCCTCAAGAAGATTCATAATGTCTTTTTCGTTTGCACCGTCGAATACCGGTGTTGCAACCTTGAAGCCGAGCTTCTTGGCAGCCATACCAAGATGAACTTCAAGTACCTGACCGATGTTCATACGGCTGGGAACGCCCAGCGGGTTAAGAACGATATCAAGCGGTGTACCGTCGGGAAGGAAGGGCATATCTTCTGTGGGAAGAATTCTTGAAACGACACCCTTGTTACCGTGACGGCCTGCCATCTTATCGCCGACAGAGATTTTTCTCTTCTGAGCGATATAACATCTTACAATTTCGTTTACTCCCGGAGGAAGTTCGTCATTGTTAGCCCTTGTAAATACCTTTACATCTACGATAATACCTGCTTCACCGTGGGGTACACGAAGAGAGGTGTCACGTACTTCACGTGCCTTCTCACCGAAGATTGCACGGAGAAGTCTTTCCTCGGGTGTAAGCTCTGTTTCACCCTTGGGAGTAACCTTACCTACGAGAATATCACCTGAGCGCACTTCTGCACCGATTCTGATGATACCTCTTTCGTCAAGGTTCTTAAGTGCGTCATCACCAACGTTGGGGATGTCGCGTGTGATTTCTTCCGGTCCAAGCTTTGTATCGCGGGACTCGGATTCATATTCTTCAATGTGGATTGAAGTATAGATATCGTCACGTACGAGTTTTTCGTTAAGAAGCACGGCATCCTCGTAGTTGTAACCTTCCCACGTCATAAAACCGATGAGCATATTTCTACCCAAAGCGATTTCACCGTTGTCTGTTGCGGGACCGTCTGCGATAATGTCACCCTTCTTGACCTTTTCGCCTTCTTCAACGATGGGACGCTGATTGATACATGTGCCCTGGTTTGAACGAAGGAACTTAAGAAGATGATAGTTGTGTCTTACGCCGTCCTTGTCCTTGATAACGATTTCGTCGGCGCTTACCTTTTCGATAACACCGTCTTCTTTTGCAAGAACAACAACACCACTGTCTTTAGCAGCCTTGTATTCCATACCGGTACCGATGATGGGAGATTCGGGAGAAAGAAGCGGAACTGCCTGACGCTGCATGTTTGAACCCATGAGGGCACGGTTAGCATCGTCGTTTTCAAGGAAGGGAATCATCGCTGTAGCAACTGATACAACCTGCTTGGGCGATACGTCCATGTAGTCGATGTTTTCAGCAGGTACTTCAAGGATTTCCTCTCTGAAACGAGCAGAAACCTTCTTGTCGAGGAATCTGCCGTTTTCGTCGATAGGCTCATTAGCCTGTGCAACGATGTACTTATCCTCTGTATCGGCTGTCATGTATTCGATTTCATTTGTTACTATACCTTCACCCTTGATAACCTTGCGGTAAGGAGCTTCAATGAAGCCGTACTCATTGATACGTGCATAGGTTGAGAGTGAACTGATAAGACCGATGTTGGGACCTTCAGGTGTTTCGATGGGACACATTCTTCCGTAATGTGTATAGTGAACGTCACGAACCTGGAAGCCTGCGCGCTCTCTTGAAAGACCGCCGGGGCCAAGTGCTGAAAGTCTTCTCTTATGTGTAAGCTCTGCAAGGGGGTTGTTCTGGTCCATAAACTGTGAAAGCTGTGATGAACCGAAGAACTCCTTGATTGTTGCAACTACGGGACGGATGTTGATGAGTGACTGAGGCGTAACAATTTCAAGTTCCTGAATACTCATTCTTTCACGAACGCCACGCTCCATACGGGAGATACCGATGCGGAACTGGTTCTGCAAAAGCTCACCAACGCTTCTTAAGCGACGGTTTCCGAGATGGTCGATATCGTCAACCTGACCGATGCCGTCACACACGTTGCTGCAGTAGTTAATTGAAGCAAACATATCGTCAACGATGATATGCTTGGGAACAAGCTCGTCAACTCTCTCCTCAGCAAGTTTCTTGATTTCAGCAATGTCACCTGCTGCTTCCTGGAGAATTTCGTCAAGGATGTCCTTTCTCACTTTTTCGTGAGTAATATCGTAAAGGCTGATGCCTGCATACTTTTCAGGGTCTACCATATTGTTTGAGAATACAACAACCTTTTTATTCTCAAGCGCAACGATAACGCGGTTGATACCCTTGTCCTCGATAAGCTGTGCAGCTGCGCTGTCGATACGGTCGCCTTCCTTCACGATAAGTTCGCCTGTCTGTGCATCAATAATGTTTTCGCCTGCAATCTGGCCTTCAAGACGTGCTGCCATAGCGAGCTTCTTATTGTACTTATATCTGCCTACCTTTGCAAGGTCATATCTCTTTGCATCAAAGAAAAGACCGTTTATGAGGGTAGTTGCACTTTCAATCGTGGGGGGTTCGCCGGGACGAAGCTTGCGATAGATTTCAAAAAGCGCTTCTTCGCGGTTTTTGGTAGTATCCTTTGCAAGTGTCGCGATGAGTCTTTCATCTTCGCCGAAAAGGCCGAAAATTGCAGGCTCGGTGTCAAGGCCCATAGCCTTGATAAGAACAGTAACGGGAAGTTTACGGGTTCTGTCGATACGAACGGAGAACACGTCGTTGGGATCTGTTTCATATTCAAGCCATGCACCGCGGTTGGGGATTACGGTAGAGTTAACAAGCTTTTTACCAACCTTGTCAAACTTCTGCTCGTAGTATATGCCGGGAGAACGAACAAGCTGTGTAACGATTACACGCTCTGCACCGTTGATGATGAATGTTCCCTGCTCGGTCATAAGGGGGAAATCACCCATAAAGATTTCCTGTTCCTTGATTTCGCCTGTTTCCTGATTGATAAGGCGAACCTGAACGCGAAGGGGAGCGGCATAGTTAGTGTCTCTCTCCTTACATTCCTCGATGGAATACTTGGGCTGCTCGTCAATTCTGTAATCGGTAAATTCCAGAACAAGATTTCCTGCGTAGTCTGTGATAGGACTTACGTCATGGAAAACTTCACGAAGACCTTCCTTAATAAACCACTCGTAAGAGCTTTTTTGCATATCGATAAGGTTTGGCATCTCCAATACTTCATCGATTTTTGCGAAGGTCATTCTTTCATTTTTTCCTAACTTAATAGGCTTCAACAAAATCACCTCTTCTAAGATATTTGAACGAACAACGCATTTTGATATTCTATGCCTCTGTGTAGAATGCACTCAAGGCATATTGCGAACGCAGAGATTTTTTGCCTTTGTCAAGCGAAAAAATATGCATCCTCATTGCATAGACGGTTGTAGAATGCACCGTGTATGCAAAATACAAAAAATTGTTGTTAAAACCTATATTTTTCCCATATTTTCCCACAAAAAGGGGATATGGGTGCATCTTAATGCAGTATAACATAATATCACTTTTGTCAATATATGTCAAGGGGAAATATTAAAATTTAATTATTTTATTTTTTGTCCGTTTACTGCCTTTTCGTATTGACAAACAAGGGTAAAAGAGTATAATGAGGGTAAAATTGAGAAAAGACGGTGATTTTATGAGTAAAAATCAGGAAAAGTTTGTGAATCAACCCCTTCCCGACTACGAGGAATTATTTGAAACCAATTCCAGTGATACCGGCAAAGTGCCCGCCAGAGTTTTATCGCAGATTTTCAAAAGCAATTGGCTGAAAATTATTTTTGCGACATTTCTGCATATGGTGGACGGCTGCGGCAACTGGATAAAGCCTCTCGCGACAGCAAATATCATAAATGCGGTTGCATCTCCTTCCCCGCATTCTGTACGCGTTATTATAATAAACTCCGTCATAGTCGTCCTGGCTTTTCTTTTGAATACACCTTTCTCGCTTCTTTACAGCAGGAAAATATACAGGATATTACGCACAATCGGGGCAGGACTTCGAAACACTCTGGTCAGAAAGCTTCAGCACCTTTCCCTTACATATCATAAGGAAATTGAAAGCGGAAAGCTCCAGTCAAAGTTTCTGCGCGATATAGAAGCAATAGAAACCTTGAACCGTCTTTTTATAAAAATGGTTATCCCCGCTCTTTTATACCTTGTTATCTACACCGCCATAGTCTTGACAAAAAGCGGTGCTGTAACGCTTTTCTTCCTTATTGTCATTCCAATCAATGTTTTTGTTATAAACCTCTTCAGGCGGAGAATTTCTGCAAACAACCGTGATTTCCGCCACGAAAACGAAAATGTTTCGGCAAATGTTACCACAATGATTGAGATGATTCCCGTCACAAAGGCACACGGCCTTGAGGAAGAGGAGATTTTAAAACTTGAAGAGCGCATTCGGTTACTTAAAATCAAGGGGTTTGAACTTGACAATACCAATGCTCTTTTTGGTTCGGTACTGTGGGTTGCAAGCAATCTTCTCAGTGTTGCCTGTCTGATTTTCACATCAATTCTTGCATACAACGGAAAAATCGGTGTTGGCGATATCATGATGTACCAGTCCTTCTTTGCTTCGATTTCAGGAAATATACAAACGCTCCTTAATATGTACCCCGATCTTGCAAAGGGAATTGAATCTCTCAAAAGTGTATCCGAGGTTATGCTCTCCCCCGAAATCGAGGATGACCGTGGGAAGGCCCGTTTGTCCAATCTGGAAGGAACTGTAGATTTTGAGAATGTGTCCTTCCGTTACAATAATGCGGAGGAATATACCATTAAAGATTTCTCTTTGAGAATCAGCTGCGGAGAGTGCGTCGCTTTTGTAGGTCCCTCGGGCAGCGGTAAGTCGACAATTATGAATATGATTATCGGTTTTCTTCACCCTCAAAGCGGCTCATTGAAAATAGACGGAAAGCCCATTGAGGAAATCTCGCTCCCGTCGTACAGGCAGTTTATTTCCGTTGTTCCCCAAAACACAATCCTGTTTAAGGGGACAATACGCGACAATATCCTCTACGGAATAAACGATATTGACGAAAAACACTTTGAAAAAATCCTTGAATCTTCTAACATAAACGAATTTCTTCCGCTGCTCCCTGACGGAATCAATACTGTCATAGGGGAGCATGGTGACAAGCTTTCAGGCGGACAAAAACAGCGTATTTCTATTGCACGCGCTCTTATCCGCGACCCGAGAATTCTTATCCTTGACGAAGCGACAAGTGCCCTTGATAACATTTCGGAACGCCATGTCCAGGAGGCTATATCCACCCTTATCAAAGACAGAACAACATTTATCGTTGCGCACCGTCTTTCCACAATACGTAATGCAGACAAGATTGTTGTTATGGATAAAGGACGAATTGCGGAGGTCGGAACATACGATGAATTGATGAAGAAAAAAGGACGCTTCTATGAACTTAAAAAACTCAGCGAATTTAGGGCAGACGAAGAATAACTTAAAAAGGGGAAACGATTTCAAAATCGTTTCCCCTTTTTAGTTGACAAAACGCATATTATTTATTAAAATAAATATGTTGTATAATATAATGAAGTAATTGTGTGCTTTTGCACATTGGAGGTTTTGTATGACAGAATCCATAAAAAATGCAGTTCATTCTTTTGCCGTATGGGCGGTGGGACTTGTAGGACTTTCGGAGGCGTTTGCAAATTATGTGTATGTGTTCATAATTTCAATGCTTCCCATAATTGAGCTTCGCGGTGCTCTTCCCGTGGCGTTTGCACTGGGGCTTCCCGCCCTCCCGTCGTATATTGTTTCAATCATTGGAAACCTGCTCCCCGTTCCGTTTATACTGTGGCTTATTACACCGTTTTGCACTTGGCTGAAAACAACCAAAATGTTCAGGTGGTTCCCCGAGTTCCTTGAGCGCAAGGTTGAAAAAAATAAGGAAAAGGTTACGAAGTATGCAAATTGGGGACTTTTCATTTTTGTAGCGATCCCTCTGCCCGGTACAGGCGCATGGACAGGGGCACTCATTGCAAGTTTCCTTGATTTTAAGTTCCGTGACGCATTTTTGGCAATTGTGGGCGGTGTTCTTACTGCAGGTGTTATAATGGGAATTTTCTCATATGGATTACTTGGACTCATTTTTTGATTTGTAGGATAAAAACAGGAGGAATTACAAATGATTAACAGAAAGTTTTTTACATCTGAATCTGTTACCGAGGGTCATCCCGACAAGGTATGCGATAAAATATCTGATGCTATTCTGGATGATATTCTTGCAAACGATCCCGAAGCGCGTGTTGCGTGTGAATGTTGCGCGGCAACAGGAATGGTAGTCGTTTTTGGCGAGATTACCACATCTCACACATACGATGTTCGCTCAATCGTTAAAAAGACTGTTGAGGAAATCGGTTATACAGATGCTTCTATGGGATTTTCTGCGGACAGCATTGCAATCCTTTCTACTCTTAACAAGCAGTCGGAAGATATTGCCCTTGGTGTAGATAAGTCACACGAAGCAAAAACAGGACAGGATTTCGATAACGAAATCGGTGCAGGCGATCAGGGTATGATGTTCGGCTATGCTACAAACGAGACCGATGAATTTCTTCCTGCTCCCATTTACTATGCTCAGAAGCTTGCAAAGAAGCTTACCGAAGTAAGAAAGAGTGGTCAGTTCCCCTATCTTCGTCCTGACGGCAAGACACAGGTTACTGTTGAGTATGACGGCGACAAGGTAAAGAGAATTGATACAGTTGTCCTTTCAACACAGCACAGCGCCGATGTAACTCAGGAAACAATCCGCAAGGATATGATTGAGTATGTTATCAAAGCAGTACTTGACCCTGCTCTTATTGACGAAGATACAAAATACCACATCAATCCCACAGGCAAGTTCGTTATAGGCGGACCTCACGGAGACAGCGGTCTTACAGGAAGAAAGATTATCGTTGATACTTACGGCGGATATGCTCCTCACGGTGGCGGTGCATTCTCCGGAAAGGACCCGACAAAGGTTGACAGAAGCGCTTGCTATATGGCGCGTTACATTTCAAAGAACATCGTTGCAGCAGGACTTAGTGACAAGTGTCAGATTCAGCTTGCATATGCAATAGGCGTTGCCCGTCCCGTATCGGTAAGAATTGATACGTTCGGCACAGGCAAAATCAGTGACGACCGCTTAAGCAAAATCGTAAATTCTGAGTTCGACCTTCGTCCGAGCGCAATCATTAAGGCGCTTGACCTTCGTAAGCCTATCTATTCACAGACAGCCGCTTACGGACATTTCGGCAGAAATGAACTTGACCTTCCCTGGGAAAAACTTGATAAGGTTGAGACACTTAAAAAATATTTATAAAAACGTGAAAGGCATTAACAATGGTTAATGCCTTTCTTCCAATAACGAGCATATAATGTTATTGGTGATAGTTATGTTCGGTGCGATTATAGCGCTTGTAATTTCACTTATGATGATTGCGCTTGCCATATGCAAGGGCAACAGTGTAAAATGCGATAAGATATGTTGCCGAAAGTCGGAGTTTGATTATCTCTTAAGGGATGTTCCCGACGACTGTGTAATTGAAGTTTGGATTGGCAGGAATACTTATGACGAGTTCCCCTATAGAAAAGCTTACGGGCGAAATTTACGAAATAATATATCAGAATGAGGAAAACGGCTACACGGTTTGTGAGGTGGATGTAAACAACTCCCTTGTTACCGTGTGCGGAAATATGCCTTTCATTGCTCCCGGTGAGCAGGTTATTTTAGAGGGCAGATGGGTAAATCATCCCGAATACGGCGAGCAGTTTTCCGTAACAGACACCAAGCGTGCGCTGCCCAGAAAGGTCAGCGCTATTTTATCTTACCTTTCTTCTGGAATTATAAGCGGAGTAAGAGAAGCCACCGCGAAAAAGATTGTAAACAAATTCGGTGAAGAAGCGCTTGAAATAATAGCGCTTGCTCCCGAAAGGCTTACTGAAATAAAGGGCATATCAAAAGGCCGTGCGATAAAAATTTCGGAATCTTTTTTAATCCGTCAGGATGCATCGCAAACGGTTATGTTCTTGCAGGCATACGGCATTACCCCAAATCTTGCTCTTAAAGTGTATAAAATATTCGGGAAAAAGTCGATAGAGCTTATCAAGGAAAATCCGTATATTCTCTGCGAAAGCGTTGACAGAATCGGTTTCAAGACGGCAGACAGAATTGCACTTGAAATGAATATAGCGAAAAATCACCCCGCACGAGTTGCAGGCGGTATAGTTCATACGCTTACTTACGCTACTCTTTCCGGACATACCTGTCTTAAAAAGGATGAGCTCACCTGTGCTACGGCAGAGCTTTTGGGTTGCGAAATCAAAGATATTGAAAACTCACTGATGGAGATGAAATACGATTGCAAGCTGATATTTGAAGATGAGTTTGTTTATCTTCCCACATATTACAACATGGAGCTTACCTGCGCGGGAAAGCTCAGCGAATTGATGGCGCTTGCGAAACCTTATTCCAATAATATTGAGGAAGACATTACTTTCGAATCCAAAAGAAGTTCAATAGAACTTTCCTTTATGCAAAAAGACGCTATCAGGAGGGCGCTCGGTGGTGGTGTGCTTATAATAACGGGCGGTCCCGGCACGGGAAAAACCACGATAATGAAAACTATAATGGATATTTTTGAAAAGCACGAATATAAAATTGCGCTGTGCGCTCCTACGGGGAAGGCGGCAAAGAGACTTTCCGAATCGTGTAATGTAGAGGCAAAGACTCTTCACAGACTGCTCGAAGTGGAGGTAAGCGACGCTTTTGATCAGCGTTTTGGCAGAAACCAGTACAACCCCATTGATGCCGATGTTGTTATTGTCGATGAAATGAGTATGGTGGATGTGCTTCTTTTCGGGGCACTTTTGAAAGCGCTTAAACGAGGCACCTGTCTTATCATGGCAGGCGACAGCGACCAGTTACCGTCAGTCGGTGCGGGAAATGTTCTTCGTGATATGCTTGACAGCGGTGTTATTCCTTCGGTAAGGCTTAATGAGGTTTTCCGCCAGGCAGAAAAGAGCCGTATTGTCACAAATGCACATAGGATAAATATGGGCGAAATGCCTCTTAAAAATGATAGTGAAACTGACTTTTTCTTTATGCAGAGAACTCCCGAAGGCGCGCTTGATACCATCTGCGAACTTTGTACGGGGCGTCTCGGTAAGGCGTACGGGTTTGACAGTATAAACGATATTCAGGTACTGTCTCCGTCGAGAAAGGGTATTTTGGGCACTTCTAATCTGAATAAGGTTCTGCAGGGAAAACTCAATCCTCATTCCCGCGATAAAAAAGAAAAAGCGTTTGGAGAAAGAGTTTTCCGCGTGGGCGACAAGGTTATACAGACGCGTAATAACTATGATATGTTATGGTCGCTTCCCGATGGCAGTGGCGACGGATTTGGAATATATAACGGTGACATTGGCACCATACTTGATATTTCTCCAAAGGAAAAGAGTATGCGAATACTTTTTGACGACAACAAAATTGTTGAATATGATTTTTCTTCGATAGAGGATCTTGAAATGGCGTATGCCCTTACCGTTCATAAAAGTCAGGGCAGTGAGTGGAGTGCGGTGATAATTCCCGTATGTTCATTCCCCGCTATGCTGATGACGAGAAATCTTTTATACACTGCCGTAACAAGAGGCAAAAAGCTTGTTATTCTTGTAGGTTCATCCGAAAGCGTGGCGCAGATGGTACGAAATAACAAACTCCAGACGCGGTACAGTTCACTTAAAAAGAGGCTTGTGGAGGCGATGGAAAATGATTGATGCATTTTTGGATTTCTTATTCCCTCCCGTGTGTCCTTTTTGCAAAGAGCTTCTGGAGGATAAAGTTCCTGTTTGCAAAAAGTGCTTCTCCACACTTCCCTTTGTTCCCGAAAACTGTTGCAGTATCTGCTCAAGACCTCTTGAGGAATTTTCGCATCATATCTGCTCGCATTGTCGCAGCGAAAAGATATATTTTACCCATTCTTTCGTTCCGCTTATTTACAAAGATGCGGCAAGGGAGTGTGTTATTTCATTAAAATCGGGGCATCCCTATTACGCAAAAGGAATTGCGTATCTTTTAGCGGACAAGATTCTTTCGTCCGCTTATTACACAAAATTCGATTGTGTAACATTCGTTCCGCAAAGTCCCCGTGGCAAATTCACGCGTGGATACAATCAATCCAAACTGATTGCCAAAGAGCTTTCAAAGTTATTGAAACTCCCCTGCGTTTCTCTTCTCAAGAGAACAGATGACGGTGAGGACCAGCATACGCTGAGTGCGGAAGAGCGCAAGAAAAATGTAAGAAAATGCTATTTCCCGACAGCTAAGACGGGTGGCGGCATGGTGCTTTTGGTTGATGATATTTATACAACCGGCGCGACGGCAAATTACTGCTCGTATCTTCTGCGCAAGATGGGGTTTGGTAAAGTTTATCTTGCGATGGGGTTGATAAGAGTTAACGACTGATGTACTTTTGAATTCAAAATTACCAAAATTTTACGGTAGCGTAAAGATAAATGCCATTTTGAGCGCCAAAATGGTGAAAAGCGTCGGGGAATCGAAGCCCCGAAACTTTTGGTTATTTTGGTTACAAAAGAACATAGTCTTCCTTTTGACACAAAAAGGGCATTCCCTGTCAGGGATTTTTAGGAGGTGATTGCACTTATGAAAAACAAAATATTAGATTTTTTTCATTCGCAGGGGATAGAAAAATGCGGCGTAGCAAAATACGAAAACAAAAGTGCAATCGTATGCCTTTTTCCATATTATTGCGGTGACAGAGAGGGGAATTTATCTCTCTATGCGCGCGGATATGACTACCATAGTGTTATAAGAGAAAAGTTGTCCTTAATTGTAGATTATATAAAGGGGTTCTCTCCTGATGCTACTTGCGAAATTTTTGCCGACATAGGTCCCGAGGTAGACCGCCGTCTTGCGTATAATGCAGGGCTTGGCTTTTACGGTAAAAACCGTATGCTTATTAACGACGATTTGGGCAGTTACTTTTTTATCGGATATATTCTGACAGATTTCCCGCTTGAAGAAGATACACCGCTTGATAAAAGTTGTGTAGGTTGCGGAAAATGTATTGACGCGTGCGTCGGCGGTGCGCTCAGAGACGGTTTTTGTCTGGAAAAATGCGCATCACATATAAGTCAAAAAAAAGGGGACCTCACTGAAAGTGAAATTGCAATACTGAAAAAGTCAAATCTTGTTTTCGGTTGTGATATGTGTCAGCGGGTTTGTCCGCACAACGATATTACTCCCCGACCGATGAAGGAATTTACTGAGGATATAATAGACAACCTCGTAAAAGAAGATATAGAAAATCTTTCAAACAAAGAATTTTTGTCAAAATACAAAAACCGCGCCTTTTCATGGCGCGGTAAGAATGTGCTTTTACGAAATATCGATATCCTTGAGAGCATCGAGCGCAAGTGAGGATATATATTCATAGCGTTCTTTTTTGTTTTTGATTTTCACACGGTTCCATTCGATAATGCCAAAATTGGCGTTCATCGGCTGGAACTTTTTATTTTCCCGATCCGTTATATATTTTATAAGCGCACCGCTGCAGGTTGAGGCAGGAAAAATCACACTTTCTTTGCCGAGGATTTTCCTTGCGGCATTTATTCCCGCAATCATACCCGATGATGCGGATTCCACATAGCCCTCAACACCTGTTATCTGTCCTGCAAAGAACACCTTGGGATATTTTATGAGGCTGTAATCCGTGTTAAGCACGAGCGGTGAATTTATATATGTGTTTCTGTGCATTACTCCGTATCTTACAAACTCTGCGTTTTCAAGACCCGTAATCATAGAGAACACTCTTTTTTGCTCGCCGAATTTGAGGTTCGTCTGAAAGCCGACAAGGTTATAAAGCGTGCCTTCGGTATTGTCACGGCGAAGCTGAAGCACTGCATAGGGTTCCTTCCCCGTTTTTGGATTGGGAAGTCCCTTCGGTTTAAGCGGCCCGAAGCAAAGCGTTTCGCGTCCCCTCTGCGCCATTATTTCAACGGGCATACAACCTTCGAAGACTTTGACATTCTCAACGCCCTCGTGAAGAGGAGCGCGCTCGGCATTTATAAGTGCATCGTAAAACGCCTCATACTCATCCTTTTCCATGGGGCAGTTTATATAGTCTGCCGTTCCTTTGTTATACCTTGCGGCAAGATAGGTTTTTTCCTCATCAATGCTTTCACGCGTTACAACAGGTGCTGCCGCGTCAAAGAAAAAGAGGCTCTCCTGACCGGTAAGGGATGCAATCGCATCGCTGAGGTCACCGTGTGTAAGGGGTCCTGATGCGACGATTGTGAATTCGTCGGTGTCGATATCCTCTACAAGCTCATTTATCAGATCAATATTCGGATGGTTTCTGATTTTTTCGGTTACAAGCGCGGAAAATTTGTCGCGGTCAACGGCAAGTGCACCGCCCGCGGGAACTTTTGTCTCGTCGGCACATTTTATGACAATGCTGCCCATACGGCGCATCTCTTCCTTGAGAAGTCCGCAGGCATTGTCAAGTCCGTTTCCCTTTAAGGAATTCGAGCAGACAAGTTCGCACAGATTTTCGTTTGTATGTGCAGGCGAGAAAGCACAGGGTTTCATCTCGTAGAGTTTAACCTTGATTCCTCTTTCTGCAGCCTGCCATGCCGCCTCGCATCCTGCAAGACCGCCACCGATTATTTTAAGTTCCATATTATTTCTTGCCTTTTTCTTTCTTGTTTGACTCACACTCAGGGTTTGAGCAAACAGTTACGCTTGTGCGCCTCATATATTTTTTAGTCATTACTCCGCCACAAGTGGGGCAGGGAGTTTTTACGGGCTCATCCCAGAGGATGAAGTCACAAGCAGGCGCTTTTTCGCATGAGAAATATTTTTTGCCTTTCTGCGAGCGGCGCTCAACAATTCGCCCGCCGCACTTGGGACATTTTACGCCTGTATCTTTAAGGATGGGTTTCGCGTTGCGACATTCGGGGAAGCCCGGGCAAGCAAGGAACTTTCCGAAGCGACCGAGTTTTATAACCATATTTCTGCCGCACTTCTCACAGATTTCGTCTGAAACCTCGTCCTTGAGTTCAACCTTGGAAATAGCTTCTTCAGCTTTTTTAAGGTCTTTTGCAAAAGGTTTATAGAATCTGTCGATTACATCCTGCCACTTTTCGTTGCCCTCTTCAATATCGTCAAGCTGCTGCTCCATATTCGCGGTAAATTCAACATCCACAATATCTGTGAAGTTTTCTGCCATAATTTCTGTTACTATTGTGCCAAGCTCGGTAGGCTTGAGCATTCTTCTTTCACGGGCTACATAGCCGCGGTCAAGTATTGTGCTGATAGTAGGCGCATAGGTACTGGGTCTGCCTATACCGTTTTCTTCCATTGTTTTGATAAGAGCCGCTTCTGTGTATCTTGCAGGAGGCTCTGTAAAATGCTGTTCGTCTGCAAGTTCTGAAAGCGTAAGCTCCATACCCTTTTCCAAAGCGGGAAGCTTCTTGATTTCTTTTTCCTCGTTTTCCTCGCTGCCGTCTACATATACTGCGCGGTAACCTGCAAAAGAAAGAGTTTTTGCACTTGCCTTAAATGTAGTGCCGTTTGCTTCAAATTCAGCATTCATTGTATTATAAACTGCATTTGACATCTGACTTGCAATAAGTCTTTCCCAAATGAGTTTATATATTTTGTAAAGGTCTGCACTCACTGCACCCTTGATTGTTTCGGGGTCTATATCAATTACGGTAGGTCTGATTGCTTCGTGAGCGTCCTGTGCGTTTTTACCAGTCTTGAAATTGCGTGAATTCTTGGGAACAAAGCTTTCGCCGTATCTCTGCGCAATCAAGCTGCGTGCCGCGTTTTGCGCATCGGGGTTGATGCGGAGTGAGTCAGTACGCATATAGGTAATAAGACCGAGTGTTCCTTTTCCGGGTACGGTAACACCTTCATAAAGCTGTTGTGCGGCAGCCATTGTTCTCTTGGAAGTAAAGCCGAGCTTTCTGCTTGCCTCCTGCTGAAGCGTACTTGTGGTAAAAGGAGGTGAGGGCTGCTGGCTCTTGTCTGCATATGCCACGCTCTTTACCGAGAACACGCTGTCCTTAACCTTTTCCTTTATAGCTGCTGTATCGCTCTCGCTTGTGAGTTCCTTTTTCTTTCCGTTTACGCCGTAAAAACGAGCGTTTATGGATTTCTTTTCGCCCTTTGCGCTAAGAGATGCTGTGAGTGTCCAGTATTCTTTTGCCTCAAACTCTGTGATTTCGCGTTCGCGATCAACAACAAGCTTTGTTGCAACTGACTGCACACGGCCTGCACTGAGACCTTTTTTAACCTTCTTCCATAAAATGGGGCTGAGTTTATAACCAACTATTCTGTCGAGTACTCTGCGCGCCTGCTGTGCATCCACAAGCTTTTCATCAATGGGACGAGCCGCCTTGAGCGATGCCACTACTGCAGACTTTGTTACCTCATTAAAGGTAATTCTGCATGCCTTCGTGCTGTCAAGCTCAAGTATGTTTGCAAGATGCCAACTGATTGCTTCACCCTCGCGGTCGGGGTCAGTTGCGAGATATATCTTATCAGCAGTTTTTGCTGCCTTCTTAAGCTTTGCCATAAGGTCGCCTTTGCCGCGGATAGTAATATACTTGGGTTCATAGCCGTTTTCTGTATCTATACCAAGCTGGCTCTTGGGAAGGTCTCTCATATGTCCCATAGAGGCGATTACCGTATAGTTTTTGCCGAGGTATTTATTTATTGTTTTTGCCTTTGCCGGTGACTCAACTATTACGAGATAGCTTGCCATTAGCATCCCCTCCTTGTTACTTCGTATTTTTTATCAGGGCCTTTTTTGATGATGCCCTTTATTTCCATCATTCCGAGAAGCGCTGTAAGTCTGTGTGCTTCGAATGAGATTTTTTCCTCAATTAAGTTTTGTGTAGAGTCTCCACCTTCAATTATGGAGATAATTTCTTTCTCATATTCTGAAAGTCCTGAGAAGTTTTGTTCTTTTTTCGGCTTTTCATCTGTAATTATTTCTTCCGCATCATCAAAAGATGCTCTTTCTTTTTCTCTTACGAAAAAGTCAGGTTCAAGTGCAATAAGCTCGTCTATCACATCTATCGGCGAAAGAAGAATGTTTGCACCATCGCGGATGAGTGCATTTGTACCTGAGCTTAAATTATCGTCAATGTTGCCGGGTACTGCAAAAACGCTGACACCCATATCAAGTGCGCGTGACGCGGTTATAAGAGAGCCGCTTCTGTGTGCAGCACGAACAACTACAAGTGCAGTAGAGAGTGCCGCAATAATTCTGTTTCGTTGCGGGAAATTATGCGCGAGTGCGTCCATCCCAAAAGGAAACTCGCTTACAACTGCGCCGCCCGAAGAAACGATGTCATTAAAAAGTTTTTTGTTTTCGGGAGGATAGCAGACATCAAGTCCGCATCCTAAAACTGCAACTGTCAGAGCCTTCGCACGAAGTGCCCCTCTGTGGGCTGCGCTGTCGATACCACGGGCTCCGCCTGATATTACTCCTGCGCCGGTCTGCCCTATTTCAAGTGCTATTCCCTCTGCCATACGCGTTCCGTACATGTCGCTTTTGCGCGCACCTACAATTCCTGCAAAAACTGTGTCTGAAAGAATTCGTGCGTCGCCGTTCACGTATAATACCGACGGAGGATTGGAAATATTTTTAAGTTTTTCGGGATAGAGTTTGTCTATGTAAGTAACTATGCTGTAACCATATTTTGCGGCTATGTCATAGTTTTTCTTCGCTTCTTTATACTCTTCACTTTCAAAGTCTATTGTGCTTTCATCAAAGAGGTCATCGCGCGTGGAGAGCTCTGCAAGTTTCTTACGGGTATTTGAAACTGATTGAGATTTTATCATCCATATTAGATTCTTATCCACGCTATCACCTCCGAGTTTAAAGTCACTATACTAACTTACACTAAAACTTTGCTTTTGTAAAGAGTAAATTTATTTTTTTGCATTTTGGCGGTAATGTTCATACATCATTACTGCCCCTGCAACTGCGGCGTTAAGGCTTTCTGCGTCGGGGTGCATGGGGATTTTTATAACGCTGTCGCAAAGCGAAAGAGTTTCCTTTTCCACGCCGTTTCCTTCGTTTCCTACTATAATAAGAACTTTTCCGCAAAGGTCGGCATCGTAGAGGTCAACAGAATTTCCTGTAAGCGCTCCTGCTACAATACTATATCCGCTTTTTCTGAAATATTCTATTACGGCGCGGCTATCCTCATTCTGCACAACGGGAATTGAAAATATACCCGACATGGTAGCACGTACAATCTTGGGATTATAAAGGTCGCACGAGCCTTTTGTAAGAACGACTCCTCCGCAAAATGAAGCGTGGGCGGTTCTTATAACCGTGCCGATATTTCCGGGGTCCTGAAGCTTTTCGCACATTATAACGCAGTCTTTACCCAGTGATATAATGTCCTCAAGGCTCGTCCTTTTAATGTGGCAGATTGCAATAATCCCCTGCGGGGTCACAGTTTCGGAAACCTCGTCAAAAAGGCGCGGTGCAAATGTGTATGTGGGTGCGTCTGTATTAAAGTCAGGCTTTGTGCCGTCTTTCATAATGACGCACTCAATCCGGGCGCCTTTTTTTATTGCATCACAAACAGAGCGCATACCTTCAACGAGAAACATATTTTTCTCGGTGCGCCCTTTTGATGTTTTGAGAAGCTTTGCCAATTTAAAAATTTTGTTTTCGCGACTTGTTATAATCATATAAACCTCGCTGAATCTTTTCTTGGAAAAACCGTTTCCGAAGATTTTCGGAAACGGTTTTTTAAATCAAATATTAACCGAAAGGAAATAGTCCAAACTCTGATTTTTAGAGGCGGATTTTCACTTCCGATGTGTTAAAACACTCGGTAATCCGTTAGTATTACCTGCGTTTTTGCCTTCCGTAATCAAAAATCTGCACTCTAAAAATTCTATTGACCTAAAACGGATGAGATTTTGAGTAGATTTTGGTGCGGAAGAGGAAGCAAGGCTTGTTGCCTTGCAAGGATGACAAGCCGAAAGATACCGAAATTTCGCCGTTTAAGGCAGGTTCGGACCATTCTCTTTCGGTTAAAGAGCCTTCTTTGCAGTCTCTACGAGCTGTGCAAATGCCTGAGGATCGCTGATTGCGATTTCAGAAAGCATCTTTCTGTTGATTTCGATATTAGCCTTCTTAAGACCGTTCATGAAACGTGAGTAGTTAATATCGTTCATCTTACATGCTGCACTGATTCTTGTAATCCAGAGAGAACGGAAATCTCTCTTCTTGAGCTTTCTGCCAACATAAGCGTATGAAAGAGACTTCATAACTGCCTGATTAGCAACTCTGTAAAGCTTGGACTTGCCACCTCTGTAGCCTTTTGCAAGCTTTAAAATCTTTTTATGTCTTTTTCTGGTGTTTAATGCACCCTTAACTCGAGCCATTTTCTAGTCCTCCTAATTCTTATTTATAAGGTATAAGTTTCTTGATAACTTTTGCGTTTGTTACGTCTGCGAGAGCGCCCTTTCTGAGTCTTCTCTTTCTCTTTGTGTCCTTCTTTGTAAGAATGTGACTCTTAAACGCTTTTGCTCTCTTTACCTTACCTGATTTTGTAAGACTGAAACGCTTTGCAGCGGCTCTGTGTGTCTTTATTTTAGGCATAATATCTCTCCTCTCAAAATGTGTATATATCTAAACTTGCCTTTGAAGTTTGATAACTTAATTCTTGGGCGAAATTGTAATCGCCATATTCTTTCCTTCAAGCTTGGGCTTTTTGTCGACAGTGCCGAATTCCTCACAACCCTTTACAAAGCGGT
>CAYMHB010000020.1:0-7700 GCA_964390145.1 uncultured Oscillospiraceae bacterium | reverse complement strand
GATAGACGCATGATGGATTTCGCGTCCGCGGAAACGAACACTTACCTTAACTTTGTCACCGTTTTTAAGGAACTTGCAAGCATTCTTAAGCTTGGTTTCAAAGTCGTGGTTATCTATTGAAGGGGAAAGGCGAACTTCCTTAAGGTTTACAACCTTCTGATTCTTACGGTTCTCCTTTTCCTTCTTAGCAAGTTCAAAACGATATTTACCGTAGTCCATAATCTTACATACGGGGGGATTTGCGTTAGGCGAAATCTTTACCAAATCAAGATTTTTCTTGTTTGCAACTTCAAGAGCATCTGCAGATGACATAATTCCGAGCTGGCTTCCGTCGCTGTCGATTACGCGCACCTCTTTATCCCTGATTTCTTCGTTGATCATCATTTCCTTGCTAATGGAAAACACCTCCAAAATAACTAATGCTTGCCGCAAAATAAAAAGCGGCAGGAGAACCTACCGCTACATAATACAAGCATAGTAAAAAGACTTGTTTTATTAACCGTACCAGGTAATCCTGCACGGTGAGAAGCGGTAACTTCTACTTCATTGCTACGCTATTTTAACACTTTCTACGCTGTTTGTCAACAGTTTTTTGTTTTTAGTGTAAAATGTTTTTATACAAGCGATTTTATATATTCGTCCATCAGGACAGTCTTGCCGTTTTTCCTTGCCTCTTCCGCGGCAAAGCAGATGAGATGACTTCTTACAGAAGTTTCGATATCGGAAATTGAGAATGAGGGCTTATCAAGTGCGACATAATCGTAAAGGTCCTCCATTATTCCTATATCTCCGCCACCGTGACCGCCTGCTATTGTCTGGTCAAGGACTTTATCGGGGCTGTAAACATTTTTGCTTGTGCCTGACTTAAAATCATAAAACTCCATCGTCTGGTTTTCCATATCCGCACGAAGTTCGCCCTTTGTACCCATAAAGACGGTGTTTCTTCCGCCCTTGTTAAACGCCGACATGGTAAGCGAGGAAAACCAGCCTTCCCCAAACTGCATATTTACAATCTGGTGGTCCACAACATCGTTATCGCACTGATAAACGCATCTTCCGTAGGGGGAAGTTTTTAAGATTTCGTCAAGTTCTTCGTCTGTCGGATTGAATTTATTTGCCGCAATCGCTCTGAAATGCTCCACCTCTGCGGTAGGAAGTCTGTAAAGCGAAGGTGCATAGTAGAAACAATTATCCTTGTGCGGACAACCGTCCATACACATAAGAGGTGCGTCCTCGGGCTTATTATCTTCGCAAAAATAAGAGAGGGTACCCACCGACTGTACACTCGTGCAGGGTTTTCCCACAAGCCATTGAAGAAGGTCTGTATCATGACAGCACTTCGCAAGAATCATAGGTGCACTCTCGTCTTCTTTTCTCCAGTTTCCACGCACAAAACTATGGCTCATATGAACATTTCCTACACCCTCTGTGTGTACAACATTCATAATTTCACCAAGGTTTCCTTCCTCTATAAAGCTTTTGACAGCCTTGTAAAAAGGAGTATAACGAAGAACGTGGCATACAAGTACGCGTACGCCCTTTTCCTTTGCATAATTTGATATTTCGAAGCATTCCTTCGCTGTCGGTGCGATGGGCTTTTCAAGCAGTAAATCGTACTTCTTTTCAATTGCTTTCATTGCAGGGTCAAAGTGCATTTTGTCCTGCGTGCATATCATAGCAATATCGGCAAGTCTGGGCATAGAAAGAAGCTCTTCATAACTTTCAAAGCAAAGTTCTTCCTTTACACCATACTTTTTTCCGAGATATTCGCGTTTTTCCCTGACAGGCTCCGCCAGAGCAACAAGCTCGAACTTGTCGGGGTTTTTGTCAAGATATTTTAAGTAGCTGCTTCCTCTGTCGCCGCCACCGATAAGAATTAAGGATAGTTTTTTCATATTTTTTCTCTCCTATGCCAAAACATTTCCTTTACTGTCAAAAAGAGGAAGTTTTTCAAGGAAAATTATATCTTCACGCTCTGCCGCGTCACCCTCGGCAAGAACTGCCGCCTTGCAGACAATATTTCCGCCTGCTTTTTCGATAAGTTTTTCAAGAGCTGAAAGTGATTCACCCGTACTGATAACATCGTCAACGATGAGAACTCTTTTTCCCTTTATCTTCTCTACATCGCCTTCTCCAAGGTAAAGTTTCTGCTCTCCGTGTGTTGTAATTGAATTTACGCTTACCTCCAGAGTCTCTCCCATATACACTTTTTGTTTTTTGCGGGCAATAACATAGTCATTCACACCGCTCTGTCGTGCCATTTCGTGAATGAGAGGGATACTCTTCGCCTCGGCAGTAACCATAATATCATACTCGGGAACTTTTTTGATAAGTTCACCTGCACAGTGCACCGTCAGTTCAACATCACCGAAAACTATAAATGCCGCGATAGTTATTTTATCATTTACCGGAAAGAGCTGGAGATTCCTCTCTAGACCCGCTATCTTCATCGTGTACGCTTTCTTCAACTTCCTCAACCTCTTTTTCTGCTTTTTTCTTTCTCTTCTTTTTCAAGATATGAATAACTATTATTGCAGATGCACCAACAAGCAAAATTACAATACCTGCAGCCACACAGAGCACATTCAAAAAGCCGTTCCTCTGTGCATTGGCTTTATTTATCCATCCGCATTTTCCGTCCACTTCTACAAGAAGCCAATTTGTTTTTCCTGAAGTTACAATTCGTTTAACTTCAATATATTTTCCTTCGGGTATAATCATCAAAGTTTTGTTTTCTTCAAACTCACTTGCCACGGGAATTGTCATAAGCGGGGTTTCTTTCTTCGTGATGTATATCTCTTTTCTCTCAGCAGGATATTGTTCCAACGCTTCTTCATATGTTTTAAAGGAGGGGACATCTTTAACCCATCCTGCCGCATAATCGGAATATACATATTTGTATCCGTTTTCTTCAGCTAAAATTTTAATTCTTGCTGTCTCCGGTACAAACGAATGCTCTTTCTTTCCGTTTGGTTCCGAATACACCTTCAATCCCTTGCCCAATTCGGTCGCTACGTATGAAATTTTTTCAGAAGTGTAAATCTTTACACCGTCATATTTTTCAGTGTCTTTCTTCTCTTTTACACTGTTTGGAGGAATCCAACCGAGTTGTCCGTCGCAGTTAATAAGGCTCCATCCGCCCTGCGTTGAGCGAAGCACATATACGCTGTCATCTTTCTTTACAGTTCCGACTATACTTGGTCCGTCCTTGACCTCTTGTGAAGGAATACTGTATACAGAAACTTCAGTTTCTCCTTCCGGTGCCTCCACAGTATATTCTGCATTAACTTTCTCTCCCGCGTTTGACTGCGCATTTGAAAGAGACTGTGTTGTGTATTCAAGGTTTATCCAACCGTTTACTCCGTCGTAAGATACGTGTCCGTAACCCTCAAAAGTTTCCCTTACGGTAAGTTTTACACAATCGGGAATAACACCGCACAGATTTTTTCCATATTCATCTACAAAAAGATTTACTCCCTCGCCCTTTTCCGAGAGGGTGTAAACATAGTAAATGCCGTATATTTCAGATTCGTTCTGTGTGTCAAAAGGCTTTGAATCCTCTATTTTTATCCACGCGTATTTTCCGTGCATGGAAACAAGTCCCCAGCCTGAAGGTGTCTGCCTTGTTATTTCAAGCACAGTCTGATTCGGCACCTGATACTTTTCCCTGCTTCCTAAAACAATATCTTCGGAGGGAACGTTATAAAGCACTGCCTGTCCGTTTTTTGTCTCGACCTGCACACTGCTTACCATATCGTTTCCTGTTGCTTCGGCTGCTTTTGAATAGGAGTCTCTTGTAAAGCTTAAGTTTATCCAGCCTGTCTTATTGCGGAAGGAAACAAGTCCCCATGTTCTTTCGGTTTTTATGAGTTCAAGCTTCGAACAAGCAGGTATTTTTGTTATTACAAAGCTATCCTCACTTGGTGAAATATGTAGAGATATCTCGCCTTCAAGCGATGCTGAATATATGTTATTTGCCGCATTAGCCACGCCGCAAAAAAGAAAGAGTGCTATAAGCGTAATTATTATCATTGATATTTTCTTCATGAGCAGTCTCCTTTCAGGTATTTTAATACCTGACTAATCTTTTGCAAGCATCATTTTACAACATTCGTGTTAAAATGTCAATATATCCGAAAAGCACAAAAAAGGCGCTGCAACAAGTCTGTTGCAACGCCCCTTTACAGCTTTATTTATTTTCAAGATATTCGTTAATTTTTGCTACAAGTACATCTGCATCTGCGCCGTGTACTGCGCAAGCCTCAGCAATTGATTCACCGCTTGCTGAAGGGCAACCAAGGCAATGCATTCCGATTTCAAGGAAGAAGGGCGCTGTACCCTTGTCCATTGTGAGAACATCAAGAATAATAGTGTCTTTTGTTACTTTAGCCATTAAAAACACCTCCTTGTAAGCTATTATACAACATGGTTTTATTTTTTACAATAAGTTTTTGAAATAAAAATCCGCACACGGTTGTGTACGGATTTTTGGAGCGGAAGACGAGATTCGAACTCGCGACGTTCACCTTGGCAAGGTGACGCTCTACCACTGAGCCACTCCCGCATAAGCAAATAGTAGTATAGCATATAAAATTGAGTTTGTAAAGACCTTTTTATAAAAAATTTTCTTGTTTTTTACTTTTTTTGCTTGAAAAAAAAGGATTTCCTTCCTCTGTGTCGAAAAGTATAATCAAAGAGTATTTTCTTTCTAATTATTTACAGAGAGGGTTTCGTAATGGCTTCATTTTTTCCCGAAGAGCTTGTAACTGAAGTTATACAGGCAAACGACATTGTGGATATTGTTTCGGGCTATGTCAAGCTTAAACGGTCAGGAAGCAGTTTTATGGGCTGTTGTCCGTTCCACCGTGAGAAGACACCCTCGTTCCATGTCAGCGCGGACAAGCAGCTCTATCACTGTTTCGGTTGCGGCGCAGGCGGAAGCGTGATTCAGTTTATTATGAATGCGGAGGGGCTTGATTTTCCCGACGCGCTTCGCTTTCTTGCCGAAAAAGGCGGCATTAGTCTTCCTGAAGGCGATCAGGAGAAGGGCGACGAAAGATACAAACGCAAACAAAGAATGTATGAAATGAATAAGGATGCGGCACGATATTTTCGTGAGTGCCTGTTATCCCCCGACGGACAATCCGCGCAGGAATATCTGAAAAAGCGTCAGCTTGACGGAAAGATAATTGCGGCATTCGGGCTTGGCTTTGCGCCCAAGGGTTGGGACGGAGTATTAAAGCACCTACGCGGGAAGGGGTACGACCGCTCGCTGATTGTTGAGAGCGGACTTTGTACCATGAACGAAAAGGGGCATGTTTACGACCGTTTTCGCGAAAGAGTGATGTTCCCTATATTTGACATAAGGGGGAATATTGCCGGATTTACCGGGAGAATCCTGTCGGGCGACGGTGCAAAATATATGAACTCGCCCGAGAGCATTGTTTTTGATAAGGGGAAAAATCTTTACGGACTTAATCTTGCAAAAAAGAGCAGTCGCGGTTACTACATCCTTGTTGAAGGAAATATGGATGTTATTTCCCTGCATCAGGCAGGAATTGACGCGGCGGTTGCCGCGTGCGGAACGGCGTTCACGCGCGATCAGGCTAAACTGATTTCCAAGGGCACGGTTTATCTGTGTTTTGACGGAGACGGCGCAGGGCAGAAAGCACTTGACCGTGCGGCAGAGATTTTCAGGGAGTTTGATACGAAACTGAAGGTTATCGAGCTGCGTGATGTGAAAGACCCCGACGACTTTATCAAAAAGTATGGTGCGGAAGAATTTGAAAAAGCAATTACAAAGGCGAAAATGCTGATGGAATATAAAATGGACATGCTTTTGCGCGGTGTTGACCTTAATGACACATCGCAGAAACTCGAAATGCTGCAGGGTGCGTCCAAACTTCTTTCCACGATATCAAACGCTGTTGAGCGCGAGGTATATGTGACAAGGCTTTCGGCAAAGACGGGAATCAGCGCCGATGCTATAAAAAGCGAAACGAAGAAGGTATCCCGAAAGAGCGAACGTAAAGAGTTTTCTTCCGAACTGCGTAAGGCTGTTGGCGAACAGGTCGGCGAAATAAGAAAGAAAAACAAACGCAGGACAGTTGCCGAGGCGGGATTTCTGTCGATGATTACCGAGAATGCAAAAATATATTCCCAGTTTGAAGGCAGGTTCACAGGCGAAAGCTTCAGTGAGGAAGTACATAAAGCGATTTTTAATCACATCGTTACATATTACAATGAAAAGCCGAATGTATCGTGTCAGGACTATCTGATGAGTGTTATGACGGGATATGAAAAGGAAGTTTCAAACGTTCTGATGAGTGTGCAAAATATTTCGGACAAGGCACGCGCCGCAGAGGATTATGCACAAGTGATTGAAAATGAGATCTGGAACGAGAAGCTTCAAAAGGCGCAATCTGAGGGTGACTTAAAACTCATAAGCGAGCTTTTGAAATCCAAGAAGAAATAATGAAAGGGAGATAGATATGAGCGAAGCAGATAACAAAAAAACCATCAATATCGTAAAGGAGCTTATTGAAAAAGGTAAGCAGAAGGGCGTTCTTTCCGAACAGGAGATCGAGGACGCACTCTCCGAGCTTGAGCTTGATGCAGAACAGATCGAAAAAATTCATGACAACATAGAGGATATGGGTATCGACATCGTAGGCGGAGATATCGATAAGGAAATCAAGGCAATGGAAATCACTGAAGAGGACCTTGAAGATTTGTCCGTTCCCGAAGGCATCAATGTTGATGACCATGTAAGAATGTACCTTAAGGAAATCGGTAAAGTTCCGCTTTTATCCCCCGAAGAAGAAATCGAATATGCAAAGCGTATGAGTGAAGGCGACGAAGAAGCAAAGAGAAAACTTACCGAGGCAAACCTCAGACTCGTTGTAAGTATTGCAAAGCGTTATGTAGGACGCGGTATGCTTTTCCTTGACCTTATTCAGGAGGGTAACCTCGGTCTTATCAAGGCGGTTGAAAAGTTCGACTATGTAAAAGGCTTTAAGTTCAGTACTTATGCTACATGGTGGATCAGACAGGCAATCACCCGTGCGATTGCCGATCAGGCAAGAACGATCCGTATTCCCGTTCATATGGTAGAAACAATCAACAAACTTATCCGTGTTTCAAGACAGCTTCTTCAGGAATTGGGGCGCGAGCCTTCTCCTGAGGAAATTGCAAAGGAAATGGGTATGTCTCTTGAAAAAGTGCGCGAGATTATGAAGATTGCGCAGGAGCCCGTTTCCCTCGAAACACCTATCGGCGAGGAAGAGGACAGCCATCTTGGCGACTTTATTCCCGATGATGATGCTCCCGCACCTAGCGAGGCGGCATCGTTTATTCTTCTTAAGGAACAGTTTGTTTACGTGCTCAACACCCTTACTCCCCGTGAAGAAAAGGTGCTTCGCCTCCGCTTCGGTCTTGAAGACGGAAGACCCAGAACACTTGAAGAGGTTGGCGGCGTGTTCGACGTAACCCGTGAAAGAATCCGCCAGATTGAGGCAAAGGCACTTCGTAAACTCCGTCATCCCAGCAGAAGTAAAAAGTTAAAGGATTTCCTGGAATAAAAGATAAAAGGCTATCGCAAAGGCCACCGCCAGATAAGGAAGTAATGGTTTTGAAGCCTTATTTTCCGTTTATGCTTCGTAAAAAAATCCCGAAATACGCTAGTATTACGGGATTTTTAT
>CAYMHB010000019.1:0-30752 GCA_964390145.1 uncultured Oscillospiraceae bacterium | reverse complement strand
AGTTCGTGTTGAACAAATTTACCTTCCTTTTTCCTCGTCTGCCAGCGTGCCGATAAGTTTATCGACACGCTTAAAGGAGATGAGCAGTCATCTCCTTTTTGTTTTGCCTTCGATAAGTTTATTTATCCAACCTATTGAAAAATATTCCATTTTCAGTTACAATAACTATACAGTTTTCGCATTGCGAGTGAAAAAGGAGAAAAATATGAAAAAGCTTCTTAGAGTTTCTTTGTTATTGCTGATTATTCTTACTCTGTCTTCCGCCGTGGTTTGTGCCTTTTCAGACATAAACGACGAGAACGCAGATTATCTTGTCAGCAAAGGAATTATAACAGGGTACGAAGACGGGACATTCAAGCCCGATGCCTTCATTACAAGGGCTGAATTTTCTACCGTTATGTGTCGTGCTCTGAATCTTGTGGATTACGCTGAAACCTTAAAAAACGAGCAGATGTTTTCCGATGTTACGACATCTCATTGGGCATCGGGTTATGTCAATGCCCTCGCGAAAAAAGGAATCATCAACGGTGTCGGTGACGGCAATTTCGATCCCGGCAGTACCGTAACATATGCACAGGTTTCAAAAATCATCGCAAGCGCTCTCGGCTACACTCAGGAGGATGCTGACCACTACGGCGGTTACCCCAAGGGATGGCAAAAGATTGCAGAGATTGTCGGCTTTTCTGTCGAGGAAGATGAAGAGAAAATAAACACCCCGATAAGCAGAATCGGTGTTGTTAATGCTATCTGCCAATCGGATATCGTGTATAAAGAACCTACCGTTATTGCTACCGTAGAAGATCTTAAAAAAGGGGATAAAGAATTCCTTGCAACGGTAGAGCGACTTGATATCGGTATGGCGGATGATTTGCCATACAACTGGCATTTGCTTGGACTGAATAGCTTGAAAGAAGTTACTTGCAGTCCCGACAATCCCGCTTATTGCGTAGTTGACGGCGTTTTATACAACAACCGAATAGACCATCTGGCATTATACCCTGCGGCAAAGCCGGGAAAGTCATACACTATTCCCGACAGTGTAAATGGCATCTGGAGTGGTGCTTTTTATAACTGCAAATACCTTACAGAATTGAATTTCGGTCAGAATGTGAGAATGATTTGTCAGGACGCCTTTTCAGGATGCAAATTCAGGACTCTCAAACTTTCGCCTTATATAAGCCAGATTCATGCAGGCGCATTTGCCAACTGTAAATATTTAGAGGAAATAGACATTTCCTCTGAAAATATAGGTACTATCCGCAGCGATATTTTTGAGGGCGGAAATAAAGACCTCAGGATTTATTCCAGCCTTGACCCGTATCAGGCGGTATTTAATTTTGCATCCAAGTACGGGTATAGCCTTAACGAAGAAAAACTTGAATATATGCCCGAAAACATCCATGGAATATATATCGGAATAGGATATGAAGACGCAAAGAAAACTTTGCAGGAGTTTGATGTGCTTCCTACAGGCACCAATGATAAATGGGTTGTTTACGGCTCTTACGAAAATTTTGTTGCGGCATACTTTAAGGATGACAAGGCAGATTTTGTTTTCTCAACAGATCTTTCGGAAATGTCATGGAAAACCAGCCCGTTTGTAGACCCCCTCGGCCCGAATGACTGGGGAATAGGTATGGGAACACTGCCTCCCTTGACCGCGGACGAGTCAAACGAAATTATGATCGGACACTTCGTAAATGCTTATCGCGCAGTTTATGATTTGCCGCCGCTGACCTATGATAAGGACCTTGCAGATATCGCTCGTTACCACAGCGAAAATATGTCCAAGGCAAAGATACTCGACCATGATTTAAACGGTGAATCTCCGTCGGACAGACTGGTAAAATTCAACTATAACTACAGCGGTTACGCTGAAAATATTGCCCGAAATCCGTATTGGATCACGGAAGCTGTAAGCGGCTGGATTGCTTCAGAGGGACACCGAAAGAATTTCCTGACCAATAACCTGACCAAAATGGGTGTTGGTATTTCGCAGGAAAACCGCTTCTATACGTGGATGGCAGCAAATGGTGGCGCCATAGCAGAAAGCGAACCTGAAGAACCCGAGGAGAACTCCACACCGACCAACATTTTTATAACAGGTGAAAGAATCCCCGATGGAACCTATGTAATTGCAACAAAGCTTGATGGCGGTTATGTGCTTGACATCAGCGGAGGTTCAAAGGAAAACGGCGCAAATCTTCAGATCTGGCACAGAAACAATACGACTGCGCAGAGCTTTGAAGTTAAATATATAGGAGATGGCTACTATACCATTATCAACCAGAACTCGGGTAAAGCCATAGATGCCCAGGGCGGCGGAACTGCGCCCGATACGAATGTATGGCAATACGCGGTAAACAATACCGATGCTCAGATATGGAAAATCATACCTGCCGAGGATAACAGCTATTATATCATCAACAAGGCGAGCGAACTGTTTCTGGACGTTAATCTGGCACTTGTCGGCGACGGTACAAATGTAAAACTGTATACTCGCAACGATGCATATGACGCGCAAAAATGGTATTTTATAAAACCATAATAACAAGCGGTGCTTACTTTCTGTGAAAGTAAGCACCGCTTGTTTCATTATTTTTTCATATATGCTGTGGGAGATTCCCCCGTGATTTTTTTAAATACCTTTGAAAAATAGAAAGGGTCTGAAAAACCGCATTTAAAAGAAATATCGGAAATGTTTGAATTGCCGCCTGCTATAAGGCGCTGTGCATATTTGATTCTTTTTTCGTTAAGATAGTGCGTGAACTTCACCCCTGTTTTCTTCATAAAAAGGGAAGAGAGGTATTTGTCGCTGTAGAAAAATATATCGGCGATTTTCTTAATGGAAATATCTTTTGATGCGTAGTTATGGTCTATATATTCCATAATTGCATCAAAATTATCGCCTTTTTTTAAAACGGGAGCGCCATCCTTACCATCAATGAATGAAAGGGTGTACATAAGCACACTTTCCGTAAGAGTGTTAGCATTTGTCCTGTTGACTCGCCTTATAGAATTCATCCAGAATTCAATGGTGTGTGCAAAGTCAGGAAAAAGAAAGTTTTCTTTTGTTATTCCCAGACTTTCCAGAAGTGTTGCCACTCCGTTACCGTTAAAGCTGATGTAAAGAAAAGTAAAATCATCGCAATCATCAAAACGGTGATGCTGATAAGGAAAGGTAAAGAACAGACTTCCCCTCTCAAGAGGGAAATCTTTCTGACCTGTTCTGAGGGTTGCGCTGCCTCGAAAAACAAGATACGCGTAAAAATTAGCGTGTGAAAAAGGTTGGTTTAATTTCTTTATGTTTGTTTCGTAGACAAAGTGATAGTAGTTAATATCGCTCGTGTGTTTTTTGGGCGGAATAAAATTACATACATCATCCATTGAACAACCCTCCTTCTTGGTTAATATATCATATGATTTGTCAAAAATCAAGAAAACGGGGTTGTTTTATAGCGAAAAACGGGTTTTTTACATTTGAAAATGGATTTTTTACATTTACATACAGTTTTACTGTGTTATAATTTGAACAGGTAAACGAAAGACGGGCTTTTTATTATGTCTGATAAGGGACGATTTGAGTTTCCACCGACTATTTTGCCGTTGTGCTCATCAATTTCAAATAAAAATTATTTTAATATAAAGGATGTGCTTGTATGAAAAAGATAAAAGTAGGCGTTGTAGGATTAGGACACAGAGGAAGAGCGTTAATTAAAATTTCCTCAACCTTCCCCCATGTTGAAATCAAAGCAGTGTGTGACGTTATACCTGCCAACTGGTATCAGCAGCAGTGGCTCAGTGACGCTCCTCTCTCGGAAATGTTTCCCGAAACTGCCTTTTACGAAGATTATGAAAAAATGCTTGAGGATGCAGACCTCGACGCTGTTATAGTTGAAACAGGTGCAGATATCCACGCGGATTTCTGTATCAAAGGTCTTGAAAAGGGATTGCACGTACTTACTGATATTCCTTGCGTAGCATCTTTGCAGGAAGCAGAGAATTTGTGGGAAGCTGCGCAAAATGCAAAAGGGCATATCTGCACAGGTGCAAACCCCAACTATGCGAAATTCGCGTATCTTTTAAAGGACTTTTTCGAGAAAGGTCTTCTCGGAAATCCCTACTGTATGGAAGCTGAATATATCCACTGGGCGCTTCCTGAAAGTGAAGAAACAATCCATCTTAACGAAAACGGAGACTGGAGAAAACTTTTAATCCCCATCCGCTATTGTACACATTCACTCGGACCGCTTCTTGCAATACTTAAAGAAGATCTCCGAAAAGTAAGTTGTTTTGGTACGGGCAGACATGCAGACCTCTCTGATTATTCATATGACGGAAATACAGACGACATGATGTGCGCGCAGTTTCAGACAGAGAGCGGTATTGTTATCCGCCTTATGAGAAATAAGCGTTGCCGTGCACAAATCGGACACCATAACTACAGAGTTTTCGGTACCGAAGGATATATGGAAAGAATAGACAGATTTGAAAAGCCTGTGATCAGATACAACTCCATGAAAGAACTGGATACAGACCTTAAAGAAATAGGCGGAGAGTTTATGCCTCCGTCATATGCAGGAAATCCAGATGCCGTCGGCCACGATGGAATCGATTATGCAATGCTTGATAACTTCTACAAGTTTCTTCTTGGCGAAAAGGCAGATATTATTACTCTTAAAGAGGGACTTGCAATGACACTTCCCGGAATTTATGCGGAAGAATCTGCAAAGCGTGGCGGGGAAGTAATGACAATGTACTATCCATGGGATAAGGAATGGAGCACACAGCTTCGATAAAAGAGGAAAAACAGGGTGTAATTTTTACACCCTGTTTTTTTGCTTTGTATCAATGTCATTGACTATTTTGCCCGTTGATGTTATAATACGGATAAATGGATATTTAAATTAAGGAGTACTGATATGTATAAAAAGATAGAAGAATTGAAAACCGACATTAAACTCAATAACCTTGGCAAAGAGAAAATGTATATGACAGACCTTGCCGATTTTGATGTAACTGACGAGAGAATCAGACTTTTCTCCCTGGTACAGGTAAAACCGGGCGAGGAAGTTGATTATCATATGCACGTTGGCGAGTGCGAGTATTACTTTATCCTTTCAGGAAAGGGCCTTTACAACGATAACGGAAACAAGGTTGAGTTGTCCGCGGGAATGGCTACACTTACGCCTTCGGGACAGGGACATTCCTTCAAAAATATCGGCGATGAAATGCTTGTGTTTATAGCCTTTATCCTTGCGGATGAGTAAGAAGGAGTTGGTTTCATGTACACAATTTACGTGGTGTTTAAATGTGTTGAAGGAAAAAGGGAAGAATACATTGAGAAACTGAAAGCAGAGGGGATAGTTGATGCCGTGCGCGGCGAGGACGGTTGCATCCGTTACGACTACTACTTTTCGGAAAAGGACCCCGACGAAATTCTTTTGATAGAAGCATGGGAAAGTAAAAGACATCAGGAAATTCATATCGACCAGCCGCATATGGTGCGTCTTCGTGAAATCAAGCCTGATTTTGTGCTTGATACAAAACTCGGCGAATTTGAAATTAAGTAACACAGTCTAATGCCATAGAGTTTTGTGTAATTAAAGACTGAATTACACATACATAAATACGGAGGAAAACTGAAATGATGAAAAAACCAAGAATACTGGCGATTCTTTTGATTGCCGTAATTATGCTTTCAGCTTGTCAGTCGAAAAAGGCTTCTAAAAATGGACAAGTACAAAATCAGCCAGTGGTTAATAACGAGCAGGAAACCTCAAAAAATCCTGAAATAGACAAGTTTTTTGCTGATTATGTGGATAGCGCCGCACGCCCCATTGCGGTAATGATTGATAACGACAACGAGCAGGCGAGACCTCAGGCAGGACTTGAAGAAGCATACCTCATATACGAACTGGTTGTAGAAGGTGGCGCTACAAGATTTATGGCACTTTTCAAAAATGCCGATACTGAAAAAATAGGTCCCGTTCGCTCGTCAAGGCATTATTTCCTCGATTATGTTCTTGAAAATGATGCCATATATACCCATTACGGATGGAGCCCCAAGGCACAGTCTGATATCCCCGCACTCGGTGTGAATAATATCAATGGTGTTATAGCAGGAGACGGAAACATCTTCTGGCGTGACAGAGAGTTCACAAGTGGATGGCACAGCGCATATACAAGTATCGAAAAAATAAAAGACAGAGCAGCACAAAAGAAATACAAGAGCGAAACGCAGCAGAAAACCGCACTTGAATATTCGAAAGAATATCTTGATATGCAAACTGAATCCGTAGCAAATGACATAAAGCTTACCTATTCCGGTAAATACAATACAGGCTACACATATGACGCCGAGACAAAGCTTTACGAAAAATCAATCAATGGAAATCCTCATGAAATGCAAAGCGGGGAGACGGTAAAGGTCAGAAATATCATAATTCAGTTAATCGGAGACTCGGCTTTTGGTGACGGCAGTGACAGAAGGAATATCAATACAACAGGCAGCGGAAAAGGCTACTACATAACTGACGGATACTGCAAGAGCATCACATGGTCAAAATCTTCGCGCGACGGACAGACTTCCTACAAGGATGAAGAAGGAAACACCCTTGTAATTAACCCCGGCAAAACATTTATCAATATAATCAGTCCCAACGCAAAAATAACTATGGAATAAAAACGAAGGAATCCGCTGCAAAGTGGATTCCTTCAATCATTTTGCACTTCGAATTTCGCATTTTGAACTTTTTTATCCTAACATAACATCCAATAACATCATTACGGCAAATCCTAAAATAATCCCCATTGTCGAAGAATACGGCGCATTTTCCTGATTTTTCTGGCATTCGGGAATGAGTTCATGTACCGCAACTAAAATCATACTCCCTGCCGCAAACGACAGCGCGTATGGCAAAATCATATTCACATAAACGACAAGCCATGCGCCGATTATTCCTGCAATCGGCTCAACCATTCCCGACGCCTGACCAATGAGGAAGCTTTTTCTTCTTGAACATCCTTCACGGCGCAGGGGAAGAGATACCGCCGCACCTTCAGGAAAGTTCTGAAGTCCTATTCCTACTGCAACAGTAATTGCCCCCATAAGTGCCTCGGGCGAAAAAGCGCCATTTCCAAGTGCCCCGAATGCAACCCCTACGGCAAGACCTTCGGGAATATTATGAAGTGTAATAGAAAGAACCAGCATAATAATTCTGTTTATTCTTACACTTGATTTTGCCTGAACGCTATTTGCTTTGCTTCTGGAGAAAGAGACTATTTTATCCGAAATCCACATAAAAACAGCCCCTGAAAGAAAACCTGCAGCAGCGACGAGGTAAGCGGGCACTTCTGAATTCATCTCCGCGCGTTCTATTGCAGGTGCTAAAAGAGACCAGAAACTCGCGGCTATCATAACCCCCGCGGCAAAACCCATCATAAGGTTTAAAAACCGCGCGGAAGGAGATTTAAAAAAAATAACCATTGCCGCACCGAGCGCAGTCACAAACCATGTGCCAAGTGTTGCGCATAGTGCCATTAAGACAAATTCATCCATAAAACACCTCCACTTTATATTATGTTTAAAGCGGATGAAACTGTGAATGTAAAGTTGAGTTGGAAGCGTATGACAATGTTAAAGTGGTTGACGAGAAGAATAAGATATAGTATAATGTAAACAAGAAATTTATAATCGGAGGTAGAAATTATGTTTCATACAAGATTTATAGTAGCAGACAGCGTAGAGGCAGCAGGTGCTCTTGCAGCAGACATTTTTGAAAATATTATAAATACAAAGCCGGCGTGCGTTCTCGGCCTTGCGACGGGCTCGTCACCGCTTCCCATTTATGCAGAACTTATAAAGCGCGAGAAGGAAGGTAAAATTGACTTTTCACGAGTTCGCTCAGTAAACCTTGATGAGTATAAGGGATTAGCACCTGACCACGAGCAGAGCTACCGTTACTTTATGCAGAAAAATCTTTTCAATCATATTTCAATCAAACCTGAAAACACAACAGTTCCCGACGGCCTTGCAACAGATGTAGAAGCTATGTGTAAGGCGTACGAAGAAAGAATTGAAGAGTGGGGCGGAATAGATTTGCAGCTTCTCGGTATCGGCCACGATGGACATATTGCATTCAATGAGCCTGAAGACCATTTCCCCAAAATGACTCACGAAGTAAAGCTTACTGAAATGACAATTGAAGCTAACAAGCGTTTCTTTAATTCTGTTGACGAAGTTCCCAAGTCCGCCTTTACAATGGGCATCGGTACAATAATGAAAGCAAGAAAGATTGTTATGATTGTTACGGGCGCAGGCAAGAAGGAAATCCTCAAAAAATCATTCTGGGGCAATGTTGACCCGCAGGTTCCTGCATCAATTCTTCAGTTCCATCCCGATATGACTGTAATATGCGACAAAGAAGCCTATCCTTTCTGATAAGCTCGATTAAATGGTGCAGAACACAAAACGCAAAAGGAGTAAAAAAACTACTTTTATTCAGTTTGCGAGACATAGAAACTTTTAATGGTTAGTGAAAGCCCCCTGAATACAGGGGGGCTGATTTTATGCGCTTTGTTACGCGCAAACGTCACCTCTCGCAGTACTTAGTACAGCTTCGGGCTCCGTTTGTACATTCTGCGCCATTTTCTCGTCGCTTATAAGCTCGATTAAATAAAAAAGGAAAATCGCGATAGCGATTTTCCTTTTTTATTATCTTATATCTTCTACTACTTTTTCGGGAGTTTCTAAAAGCTGCTCGGGATTAGCTAAAATCCTCTTAAGCTTACGAAACGCAGTTGCGTAGTAGTGACCGTCACATATTCTGTCATCGCACATAATTGTAAGATCAATTACGCGGCGCTTTTGTGTTTCTCCGTTTTTGTCAATATAATACTCCGTACGCTTTGCACCCATTGCAATAAACATCGGCAAATTACCAAAATCGTACAGATGGTGGAAAACAGGAGGCATACCGAGGGAGCCCATATTTGTTATAAACAAGGAGCCGTGGAATGGAGAAAGCTTTGTAAGAAACCTTGGAAGCAGTCCAAAATAATCAAGAAGCTTAAGAAAAGAAACAGTCAGACGAAGAAGTACACGAGGCAATTTCATAAGCCATCTTATGAAGAAATCCATATTATTCTGGTCGCCTTCCTCTTTGTTCTTTTCAATCTCTTCTTTAAGGTTCTTATAAACATCTTCAAGCGTATCGGCAGGATTAGCCTCAAGTTTAACAACGGTCTCAGGAGCATTCAGACGGAGTTGCTTTTTAATAACCATACAAATCTCAATGCCATTACGTGCATACACACGCTGACCGCGGATAAATCTGTTTATCCCGGGAAGTTGTGAAACAGTACGCACATATGCCGCCATGAGAATATGTATTGTTCCAAGCGCGTCCATACCGCTTTCTCTCTGCTCGCAGATAAGTTTTTCGATTTTTTCAATATCAATAGTCGCGGAAAAACTATTTGCAGCTCCTATTCTGTTGGACATTATAAAAGGAGATACCGCATCCATCGGCATACCGCTCTTAATTCTTCTGCCTTCTTTTTTCCTCATTCTCAAAACACCCCATTCTATTACATAATAACATAAATTGCATCAAAATTCAAGAAAAAGTAACAGTTTGGTTAAAAACTTTTTATCTATAAAAATATTTACTTTAAGACAACGATATGTTATAATGTTTTCGTTAATGGAGGAGATAATATGAATATTTCAACAGATATTAAATATGTCGGTGTAAACGACCACGAAATAGATTTGTTCGAGGGGCAGTATATCGTCCCTAATGGTATGTCATATAACTCATATGCTATTATCGACGAGAAAATTGCCATAATGGACAGCGTTGACGCACGCTTTACGGACGAATGGCTTTTAAATATAGAAAACACTCTTGGAGGAAGAAAACCTGACTACCTTGTTGTACAGCATATGGAACCTGACCACTCGGCAAATATTGTAAGCTTTGTAAACGCTTATCCGGAGGCGAAAATTGTTTCTTCTGCAAAGGCGTTTGCGATGATGAAGCAGTTTTTCGGCATTGATTTTGCGGACAAACAGGTAGTTGTAGGCGAGGGCGACACTCTTTCTCTCGGTACACATACTCTTACCTTTGTAACTGCACCTATGGTGCACTGGCCTGAAGTAATCGTTACTTATGATTCAAAGGATAAGGTGCTTTTCTCTGCAGACGGATTTGGTAAGTTCGGTGCGCTTGATATAGAAGAGGACTGGGCGTGCGAGGCAAGAAGGTACTATATCGGTATCGTTGGAAAATACGGTGCGCAGGTGCAGGCGCTTCTTAAAAAGGCGGCTACGCTCGACATCAAAACAATCTGCCCTCTTCACGGACCTGTTTTAACTGAAAACCTCGGTTATTATATAAATCTTTATGACATCTGGTCAGGCTACAAAACAGAAAGTGAAGGCATCGTGATTGCCTATACCTCTGTTTACGGAAATACTAAAAAGGCAGTTCTTGCCCTTGCCGAAAAGCTTGAAGAAAAGGGCGAGAAGGTAGTGGTAAACGACCTTGCGCGATGTGATATGGCAGAAGCTGTTGAGGATGCTTTCCGCTATGGAAAAATAGTTCTTGCAACAACGACATATAATAACGACATATTCCCGTTTATGCGTGAGTTTATAAATCATCTTACAGAGCGCAACTTCCAGAATAAGACCGTTGGTCTTATCGAAAACGGCTCTTGGGCACCAACTGCGGCGAAGGTTATGAAGACTATGCTTGAAAACAGCAAAAATCTGACCTTTACCGAAACAACAGTTAAGATTATGTCGGCGCTTGATGACGAAAGTAAAGCGCAGCTCGATGCACTTGCAGACGAGCTGACTAAATAAGGAGGAAATTATTATGAAAAAGTATGTATGTGACGTTTGTGGATGGGTTTATGACGAAGAGCTCGGCTCTCCCGAAAACGGCATTGAATCGGGTACAAAATTTGAAGATTTACCCGAAGACTTTGCTTGCCCCCTCTGCGGTGTAGGTAAGGACAGCTTCAGCGAAGAATAAGTAACCGAAAGCGAAAATCCGTCTCTAAAAATCAGAGTTCGGATTATTCCCTTTCGGTTACAAAATACGGGAGCTTGCTCCCGTATTTTACATAAAAGGTGTTTTATATGAAAATGGTATTGATTACAGCTCTCGGTGTAGGAGGAGCTACAATTGTCGGTGCCCTCATCGGTTTTTTATTCAGGTCGGTATCGCACAAATTTTCTGATATAGTGCTTTCGTTTGCAGCCGGTGTTATGCTTGCCGCAGCAGTACTGGGACTGATTGTACCCTCTCTTGAATACGGTGGAAAATTTGCAATACTTACCACCGTTACAGGAATTTTTGCAGGTGCATTGTGTCTGAATCTGGTTGATAAATTAGTACCCCATCTGCATAAACTTATGGGAACTGATACCGAACCGCATAATAACGCGGATTTAAGCCGAGTGCTTTTATTCGTTATGGCGATTGCAATACACAACCTCCCCGAAGGTATCGCCGCAGGTGTTGGCTTTGGCTCGGGCGATGTTTCTCAGGCACTTCTTATTGCAGGCGGTATCGCACTTCAGAATATTCCCGAAGGAATGGTAATCATCGGACCTATGCTTGCCACGGGAGTAAGTCCTGCAAAAACTTTTATCTGCGCGTTTCTTACAGGTGTTGTTGAGGTTATTGGAACACTTATCGGATATTTTGCAGTAAGTATTTCTACAATCGTACTTCCGTTTGCGCTTGCATTTGCGGGCGGAACTATGCTTTATGTAATAAGCGATGAAATGATACCTGAAACACACGCCCACGGAAACGAGCGAGGTGCAACATACGCCCTTCTGGTTGGTTTTTGCATCATGCTCATAAGTGATGTTTTATTAGGATAGGTGAAAAAATGTACGCTCACGACTCTTTTGAAAAAGTGAATAAAATTGCGCACCTCATAAAAGAGCAGGGCGGCAGTGCATACTTCGTAGGAGGATATGTTCGCGACAAACTGCTCGGGATTGAGAGTAAGGATATTGATATCGAGGTACATGGGATAACCCCCGATGCACTTGAAAGAATACTTGACCTTGTCGGAAGTCGCATCGAAATCGGCAAAAGTTTCGGCATTTATTCCCTTTGCGGTACAAATATAGATATTGCTATGCCAAGGCGCGAAACTGCTACAGGCAGCGGACATCGTGATTTTAAAATTGATGTGGAACCTTTTATCGGCACACAAAACGCAGCAAAAAGACGCGATTTCACCATAAACGCCATTATGCAGGACGTCTTGACGGGAGAGATTGTTGACCACTTCGGCGGCGAAAAGGATTTGCGCGAAGGAATAATCCGCCACGTTAACAGTGATTCTTTCTCGGAAGACCCGCTGAGGGTTTTAAGGGCGGCACAGTTCGCGGCAAGATTTAATCTTAAAATCGCGTCGGAAACGCTTTCCCTCTGCAGAGAAATTGATGTTTCAGCACTCTCATCAGAACGCGTTTTAGAGGAACTTAAAAAGGCTCTTTTGGGAGCCGAAAAGCCATCAATATTTTTTGAAACCTTAAAACAAATGAATAAACTTTCCCCGTGGTTTAACGAGGTTGAAAAACTCATCGGAGTCTCCCAAAGCACCATCTATCACAAAGAGGGCGATGTCTATACCCATACAATGATGGTCCTTGACGAGGCGGCAAAAATGCGTAATGACGCCGAGGAACCTCTTTATTTTATGATTTCGGCGCTTGTGCACGATTTCGGAAAAATCACTGCTACAAGTTTTTATAACGGAAACTATCACGCGACAGGACACGAGGAAGCAGGCATATTTATTGCAGGTGAATTTCTGCGCAGAATTACAAGCGAAAAAGCGCTTTTGGAATATGTTCTGAATATGACTGCGCTTCATACAAAACCGCGTATGATTGCCGAAGACAATTCATCAGTTAAGGCATCAAATAAAATGTTTGATAAATCGGAAAACCCACGTGACCTCATTATGCTGTCGCTATGTGACGGGCTTGGGAAAATTCCACGAAAACCAACAGCACACGCAGAAGCATTTTTGATAAAGCGACTTGAAATTTATAACGAATATATGGCTCGCCCGTATGTGACAGGGCAAGACCTTATAAATGCAGGAATGTCCCCGGGAAAGGAATTTTCCGAGCTGCTTGCCTATGCACACAAACTGCGCCTTGCAGGCATTATGAAAGAAACTGCACTTTCAATCATATTGGCAGAGGGAAGAAAGAAGTAACTTTCCTCTTTTCTTGTACTATTTTCCAACATAATTGATATGGGTAAAATATAGTGGTACAATGGCAGTAAAAGGAGAGTGGAAAATTTATGGTATTTGGAAATGTAATGGTAGGTCAGTCAGGCGGTCCGACGGCAGTTATCAACTCCAGCCTTGCAGGTGTATTTCAGACTGCGCGTGAGAGCGGGTGCAAAAAGATTTATGGAATGGTAAACGGTATTGAGGGACTGTATTACGGAAACTATATTGATATGTCAGACTATATTAAGAATAATCTTGATATAGAACTACTGAAAAGGACCCCGGCTTCATTTTTGGGAACCTGCCGATATAAACTTCTGAACTGCAATGAGAATACCGAGGTTTATGAAAAAATATTTGAAATTCTGAAAAAACTTGATATTAAGTATTTTTTCTATATTGGTGGTAACGACTCAATGGATACCATAATGAAACTTTCGCACTATGCAGAGAAAATCGGTTCGGATATAAGATTTATAGGTATCCCAAAAACTATTGACAACGATCTGGATATGACAGACCACACGCCCGGATATGGTTCGGCTTCTAAATATATTGCCACAGCAATAAAAGAAATCATATGCGATGCCAATACGTATATCACAGATTCTATAACTGTTGTTGAAATTATGGGCAGAAATGCAGGCTGGCTTACAGCGGCATCATCACTCTCAAAATGCGAAGACTGTGAAGGACCTGACCTTATTTATCTGCCAGAACGCACATTTGACCATGATGCATTTTTGAATAAAGTTAATGAAATCAAAAAGAATAAAAAAGTTGTAACAATAGCAATATCCGAAGGCGTCAAAATGAAAGACGGAAGATATGTCTGCGAGGCAAATAGGAAAAATACGGTTACAGACTCATTCGGACATAAACTTCTTGGAGGTACAGCGATGTATCTTTCAGACTTCCTTATGGAAAATACGGGCATAAAATCAAGAGGTATCGTCTTTTCAACGCTTCAGCGATGCGCGTCTCATATGGTATCCCGTTGCGATATATCAGAGGCATATATGGCAGGAGCGGATGCGGTGGTCTCCGCACTAAACGGTGAAACAGGCAAGATGATAGTTTTTAACCGAGTTTCAAATACCCCATATTCTATTGCAACAGGTCTTATTGATATCGATAAAATTGCAAATAAAGAAAAATGTGTGCCTGATAGTATGATAAATAGTGACGGTATCGGAGTAACAAAAGAATTTTATGATTACGCCCGACCGCTTATAATAGGAGAGCTGCCCCCTTTCATTGTTGATGGTTTGCCGAGGCATTTGCGTTTGCAGGATAAAAAATAATTTAATAAAAATAAATTTACATTAGAGGAAAAATTATGCTAAAGAAGTGGTTTGGACCGACTGATATGACGACAGGCAGTCCGTGGAAAAAGATATTGATATTTACAGTTCCAATGCTCATCGGCAACATTGCACAGCAGCTTTACAGCACGGTTGACAGCATTGTTGTAGGAAAATATGTCGGAGATAATGCGCTTGCGGCAGTAGGCAGTTCAATGCCTATACTGAATATGCTTCTGGTACTTTTTATAGGAATATCCGTCGGCGCAAATATAATGGCGGCACAGTATTTCGGTGCAAAAAGCAGAGAAAACCTTTCCTGTGCTATCGGTACCTGTATCACTGTTACGGCAATTGCCTGCGCAGTGCTTGTCGCTGTGGCAACTCCGTTTATAAAGCCGATGCTTATTGCACTAAATACGCCCGACTCAATTCTTGACTGGTGTGCAGATTACCTTACAATATCTCTTGTAGGCATTGCAGGTATGGCATACTACAATATTTTAAGCGGTATTATACGCGGTATGGGCGACTCAGTTTCAGCGCTTTTATACCTTCTTGTTGCAACGGTTGTAAACATTGTTCTGGACGTTTACTTCGTTGCAGAACTTAATATGGGAGTAGCAGGTGTTGCTCTTGCTACCGTTATTGCACAGATTATTTCGTCGGTTTTGTGTTTTATAAAACTTTCGAAAATGCGCGAATCATTTGACTTTGGATTTAAATATTTAAAACCGCAAAAAACACATGTGAAAACCCTCATAAAACTTGGACTTCCGTCAGGTATTACACAGATGATAATGTCATCTGCGATGATTGTAGTTCAATCTCTTACAAATCAGTTTGGAGAACTCTTTATCGCAGCAAACGTCGTTATTATGCGTGTTGACGGCTTTGCTATGATGCCAAACCTTTCCTTTGGTACAGCAATGAGTACCTACGCAGGGCAGAATGTCGGCGCAGGGCTTTACGACCGCGTGACTAAAGGGGCAAAACAGGGACTTTTGATTGCCGTTTGCACATCTGCTGCAATTACGGCAGCAATCCTTCTTTTCGGAAAGTCACTTATGGGAGTGTTTACGGATACACCCGAACTTGTCAATATGAGTTATAACCTTATGAAAATACTGGCAGTAGGATATATAGCCATGGCAGTTACGCAAAGCCTTTCCGGTGTTATGCGCGGTGCAGGCGATACTGTAACGCCAATGTGGATTTCATTTATTACAACGGTGCTCATCCGTGTTCCGCTTGCCTACGGAATTTCGTTTTTGACAAGAACACCTGCTCTTCCGATAGGAAGAAAAGAGTGTATTCAGATTTCACTTGTTGCATGCTGGATTATGGGTGCGATTCTTACTTCGATTTTCTACGCGATTGGAAAATGGAAAAGCAAGGCGATAAAATAAAAGGAGAAAACAAAATGAAGAAAAAGATAGGTCTCGAATCCATAGATAAAAACTTCAAGGTTGAAAGAAAAGTAGAGCGCGAAGGTCTTAAGTTTTATGACATAGAGCAGGAACCTTTTGAAATTTACGGCGTGTACAGAGATGGAGAAAAATTTCGTCGTATGCCCGAGGAAGTTGCGAAAAGCACAAAAAATGACGGCGTAATTGCTCTTCACGCAAATACTGCAGGCGGTCGTGTGCGCTTTAGTACAGACAGCCCTTATGTTGCAATAAGAGTAAAATATGGAACGATACTGCGCGATAACAGCAATTTTGGCCTCACAGGTGCAGCGGGTTTTGATATTTATGTAAATGAAGGCGAAGGGGACAGGTATCACCATACTTTTGTGCCTCCGTATGACCTTGAATCAGGCTATGAATCACTTCGCAGCGAATTCGGCGAAGTGAAAATGCGTGACATAACAATCAATTTTCCCCCTTACAGCGAGGTGGAGAAACTTTATATCGGCATTGATGAAAATTCAAAGCTTGAAAAATACAGCGTTCCCTATATTGATAAAAAGCCTATCGTGTATTATGGCTCATCAATCACACAGGGAGGATGTGCTTCGCGCGCAGGAAACAGTTATCAGGGCTTTATTTCAAGAAGATTCAACTGTGACTACATAAACCTCGGCTTTTCAGGCAGTGCGAGGGCAGAGGACGAATTAGCAGAATATATCAGCGAACTTGATATGTCAATTTTCGTTTATGATTATGAGCATAATGCTCCAACGATTGATTATCTCAAGGAAACCCACGAAAAAATGTTCAAGACAATCAGAAAAAAACATCCAGAGCTTCCCATAATCATAATGACATCTCCGCGCTATATCCAGCCCGAAGGCAGAGAAGTGTGGTGTGATGTTGTAAAGAAAACCTACGAAAATGCAGTAGCCGCAGGCGACAAAAATGTATATTTCCTTGACGGTAAAGATTTGATGGCTCTTTGCAAAAATGAGGGAACAGTTGACAAAACTCATCCCAACGACCTCGGTTTCTTTTCTATGGCATCGGCAATTGGCGATGTAATAGAAAAAATCTGGAAATAACAAGTGTGTAATACATATTTATCCCTGAATCGTGCACAATATCTTCGAGAGATAAACTCTCGAATTTTGAAAAGGAGAGATAAATATGTCAGAACAGAATAAGAAAAAACAGGAGCAGAAAAATCAGGAACAGAAGGAAAACAAGAAGGAAAAAAAGAATCCTGAAAATAAAGAAATTCGTTTTAATTAACCCAAAAACGCTGTGGATACTACCACAGCGTTTTTTTCATCTTGCTTTTTGTTTTCTTTTGAGGTAAAATAAAAGTAATATAAAATTAAAAGAATACATATATTTCTTAAAAATACTTTATAAGAGGTGTATTATGAGTTACAGAAAAGAATATGAAAAATGGCTCGCATCAGACAAAGTAGAAGAAACTGTAAAAGAGGAACTTCGCGCCCTTGACGAAAAGGAAATCGAAGACAGATTTTACAAGGAACTTGAATTTGGTACAGCAGGTCTTCGCGGAATTATGGGTGCAGGAATAAACCGTATGAATAACTATACTGTAAGAAGGGTTACTCAGGGGCTCGCTTTTGAAATCCTTGAATCAGGTGTGGAAAAGCAGGGCGTGGTTATAGGATACGACTCCAGAAATAATTCCGATTCATTTGCTCTCGAATGTGCAAAGGTTCTTTGTGCAAACGGCATCAAGACATATCTTTTTGACTCGCTTCGTCCTACTCCTGAACTTTCGTTTGCACTTCGCCATTTAGGTTGTGCGCGCGGTATCGTTATCACTGCAAGCCATAACCCCAAGGAGTATAACGGCTACAAAGTTTACGGCGAAGACGGCGGTCAGCTTCCTCCCGAAGTTGCAGACATCATTGTAGGCTACATTGAAAAAACCGATATTTTTGAAGATATCAAAATCACACAGACTCCTGATTACATAGAAATTAGCGAAGATGTTGATAAAGAATACATCGATGCTGTCAAAAAGCAGTCACTCGGAATCAAAATCCCCGATGATTTTAAGGTTGTCTACACACCTCTTCACGGCAGCGGTAACAAACTCGTAAGACGCGTGCTTGACGAAATAGGTGTAAAAAATGTTTTCGTTGTTCCCGAGCAGGAAGCCCCCGACGGCAATTTTCCCACTGTTAAGAGTCCCAATCCCGAAAATGCAGAAGCATTCACCCTCGCTATCGAATACGCGAAAGAGCAAAACGCAGATATCATTTTCGGTACAGACCCCGACAGCGACAGAATCGGTGTTGTTGTAAGAAAGGCAGACGGCACATTTGCAGTTCTCAACGGTAATCAGACAGGCGCGCTTCTTTGTGATTTTATTTTAAGAACCAAGAAGGCGAACGGTACTCTTCCGACAGAGGGCGCAGTAATAAAAACAATCGTTACAACTGAAATGATTCGCGCAATAACTGACAGCTACGGTATGGACACAATAGACGTTCTTACAGGCTTTAAGTTTATCGGCGAAAAGATAAAGGAATTTGAAGCAGAAGGCAAGTACGACAAATACCTTTTCGGTCTTGAAGAAAGCTATGGTTACTTAAAGGGAAGCTACGCGCGTGACAAGGATGCCGTTGTTGCATCAATGCTCGTTGCCGAGCTTGCCGCTGACCTTAAACTTCAGGGAAAGACACTTTACGACGGACTTATCGAGCTCTATGAAAAGTACGGCTACTTCCTTGAATCTCTTGAAACAAAGACTCTTACAGGTATCGAGGGCGTAGAACAAATCAAAGCAATCATGAAGAAATTCAGGGAAGAGACTCTTCCTCTTGATATTGAAAAAATGCTTGATTACAAAGAGGGTATAGACGGTCTTCCCAAGAGCGATGTGCTTAAATATTTCCTCAAAGACGGAAGCTGGTTTGCAGTTCGTCCTTCAGGCACCGAGCCGAAGATTAAGTTCTATTTCGGCGTATGCGGCAAAACTCAGGAAGAAGCACAGGCAAAGTTGGAAGCTTTCAAAAAGAGCGTAATGGTATTTACTGACTAACAGGGAGATGTACTAATGAAAAAGATATTTTCAGTATTGCTTGTTCTTGCAATGTTGGTGATTTACATCCCGACAGGAGCGTATTATTCATATGGGAATGACCTTGACTTTACTGATATGGACTATACCCATTGGGGTTACTATTATGTACAGGATTGTGTAGAGAGCGGAATAATGAAGGGAACGAGTGATACCACTTTCTCTCCTGATTCTTCAATAAGCGTTGCCCAAATCCTTACAATAGCAGTAAGGCTTGCGGGTCTTAAAACAGAAGCTTCCGGCGAAAACTGGTATGACGGAGCAGTTAATTCAGCCATCAAAAGTGGTATTATAAAGGAAGGTCAATTTGATAGCTTCACCAGAGAAGCAACCCGTGCAGAAGTTGCGGGCCTTCTTGGCGTAGTAAAGCCCGAAAGTTTTTACAAAGCCAAAAATAATGTATATGCAATCTGCGATGTCAATGAAATGACTCCCTACAACGGGGAGATATACAAACTCTACCGCGCAGGAATACTGACGGGCAGCGGGAACAATGCCGCTTTTGAACCGTACAAAAATATAACCCGTGCAGAGGCTGCGGCACTTGTAGCAAGGCTTCTTGACGAGAATCAGCGCAGAAACTTTACTGTTGTGGAGGCTCCTTCTGACTATACCGTAAAGACTACAGATAAAAGGCTTAACATCGGCGGAGTTTACGGCTACGGAATAGTTGAAATCGGCGGAAAGTATTTTATGATGCCTGAACTTTTCAAGGCTACTCATGGAGAAGTTAATGGCAGAATTTTAACTTTCAACAAAGAAAGTAATGATTATTATCTTGACCTGAAGGACGGCTATCCCGATGATGTTGCCTATGCAATTGACTATTCTTTTGCAATGCCTTCGGGGATTGTAATGGGAACTGCGCAACCTGCACAGGAAATACTTTATTTTAACTACCAAACTGCGTGTTATAACAGCCTTTATACGATAGACGGCAAATTCCAACTGGTAAGCCTTGAAGCAATAGGTGCGTATGAAGAAGGAAATGACTTTGTACTTCCTGTAAAAAGATACGCGTCAGTTATACACAAGGAAGTTGATATGGCGGGAAATGCTCTTGCATCTCTTCAGCGTGCAAATGCAAAGGATACCGCCCGTGCAATACATGACTATATAGTGAACACCATCACTTATGACCCGACAGTTATGGCATATTCAGGAATAACTCAGGCGAAACTTGACGAGGTGCAATCGTCAAAAAATTCTGCAGAGGAAACATATAATTTTGATAACAATGTGACGCTGGCTTCAAAATACGGAGTTTGTCATCATTATGCACTTCTTATAAATGAAATGTACTTAAGAAGCGGAATTCCCTGTTTCTATGTATCGGGAGAAACATCGGGCAGTTACGGGCTTGAAGGCCATGCATGGAATATGGTATATGTAAATGGCGAGTGGCTTTTTGTCGATGCCACGTGGGATGATCCCGTATCAAGCAAGCCGCAGCTCAGCCATTCTTATTTCTTAGTTGGCGTAGAGACACTGGCAAGAAGCAGAATCTGGGATGACTACCCTATGCCTGAAGAATATGACCCCGAATGGGAAAAGCTTGACCCCAACAATATAACAAGTGCGGATATGTACAGAAAATGCCTTGTAGCGCAGATTGCAATGGGCAAAACAAAATTCAGCCTTCGTCCTGTGAAATCAGGTGCTTATGGCGGAAATATGAGCCCGTATTTGTATTCGGAAAGTTTCTTCTGGTCATTGAGCTGCCGCTACAACAGTAAAACCGGTGCATACGATTATGTGGTTGAGTAACTATGAAAGTAATTGCTCATATAAAAACGCCCTTTCGTGAAAAGTTTGGAATTCCGCGCCAAAGCGGAATTGCGGAAACTGCGGGGCAGATAATTTTTGAAAAAGAATACCGTGTGCGTGAGGCATTTAGAGGGCTTGAGGATTATTCTCATATATGGTTATTATGGAGTTTTTCCGAGCATGAAGGGAAGGAATGGTCTCCTACTGTCCGTCCTCCGCTGCTCGGCGGAAATAAGCGGATGGGTGTGTTTGCCACACGCTCTCCGTTCCGACCAAATCCCATAGGACTTTCCTGTGTTAAACTCGAAAAAATAGAATACACCAAGGATTTTGGCCCCGTGCTTTTTGTAAGCGGAGCCGATTTGATGGATGGTACACCGATTTATGACATCAAGCCGTATCTTGCATATGCCGATTCATTTCCCGATGCTGTCGGAGGATTTACCGAAAACCTCGCCGAAAGAAAAATAGATGTCGTGGCAGAGACAGAATTATTTGATGACCTTCCTGAAAATATAAAAGAGGAAATCATAACCATTCTTTCTCATAACCCGACACCGTCCTATAAGGGAGAAGGAAAAACCTACGCAATGAAATACGCAGATTATGATATTTCTTTTGAAATAAGAGAAAACATATTATATATTACAGACATAAAAAATACCACGAACTGAGTTCGTGGTATTTTATTTTACAGATTTTTTGTAAGCACCGACAAAAATTCGGAATAAAGCGATTGAGGGTCGTTTTTGAACGAAGCACACATCTTCTTTGCCATAAGCTCATCGCTTACTGATATTGACACATTGAACATATCAAAATTCCCTTCGGAAATTCCAAGCGATACAAGATATTCGATATCGTTCACTTTCTCATAATCAGCCTTTACACTAAGTGCGTTTTTGAGGTCTTTTATCTTAATTTTTATAGCGCGCATAAGCCTTTCGCGAACTGTTTTGGGGATTCTGTCACCAAAAAAGCCCAATGCCTGCGCTCCCTTTTCTGTCAGAGAATAAAATCTGTTGCTGTCCTCTACATAGTATGTTACAAGCTCTTCCTCTTCGAGTTCTCCTATCTGATGTTGCAAATCGAAATAATTTACAAACGGCTCAAGAGAAAGTGTGTCCACAATAAATGAGTTGGGAACGGGCATTTTGAAGTTGTCAATAATAAACAGAGCAATTAGCTTCACATCTACTTTTTCGTCAAAGCTGTAATCCAAGAAAAACCCTCCCCTATGTTAAAAAGTTTCTATTGCTGATCCTCCTCAGGCACAGGCACTGCACCGGTCAACATTTCTTCTTCAAGGTTTATAAGTTCGCCATCCTCATCTATAATAAGAGACGGTGTTTCGGTAAGAGACGGGAAAGCTCTTAATACAATGAAGTCAACTATAGCAAGTGAAATAAAAACAATAAGTGTTTCAAATATAAGGTTCACGAAGAAAATTATAAAGAAATCAGAAAATGCAGTAAGAACAACCTCTGATTTTGAATAGTGCATAATAAAATCAATCACAGGATAACCGATAAGAACCTTGTACACCACAGCCATCAGGATAATGTTAACAAATGCGGAAACTACAAGTCTTACCATAAAGGATTTAAAAATGAGGTCTGTATAAAAACCGCGGAAACGTGAGCCGAACCAAGTGGTCTTATTCCTGTATAAAATCCAACCGTGAAGAAAACCTGCAACGGCAGAACCTATAATATAGCCGATGAAAACACCCTCGCCGGATGTAATCATTTTTACTATACAGCAGAGAACCACGCTGATACAGCAAGTTATAGGTCCGTAGAAGAAACCAAACAGGGCATTAACAATAATATCAAGATTTGTTGTTATTTCCTTTACATTATTATTGTTGTAGAACGAGAATCCTACTCTGCCCGCAACACCTAAAAGAATGTAAACAGCGATAAGAAGGAAAATTACGATAATAGTAGAAGGCGCCCTCAGATGGGAAACAGAGCTTGCCATCATAATTTTACAATTTGCCCAATATTCTTTCAAATTTGCGGCAATCATTTCCCTGCGGCTTGAAAATTCAACAAATTCCTCATCATCGTAGAAATCATCCTCCGATTCAAAGTAGGGAAGCGGAGCCATATTAGGATCGAATAAGTTTTTATCGTTGTTACTCATAAAAAACTCCATTCTGCCTTAAAGGCGAAAATATTATACATAACTACATTATAAATCATTTGTGATTTATTTTCAATACATTTTTTCAAACTCCAACCTTTTTGCAGACAGGAGAAGCTGCGCAGGAACCACATTTGGGATTTCTTGCTGTGCAAAACGCCCTGCCATGAAGGACAAGTCTGTGACAAAAGTCACTGTGAAGCTCGCGTGGCAGAAGGTTTTCAGTGTCTTTCTCCACGCGTGTAGGCTCGGTTTCTTTGGTGAGCCCCACTCGTTTCAATATCCTTTTTGCGTGGGTATCAATAACCATTCCGCCTTTGCCGAAAATATCGCCAAGGACTAAATTCGCCGTCTTTCTGCCAACCCCTGCAAGGGAGAGCATATCCTCCATATTATCGGGAACTTCGCCGCCGAAATCTGATATAATTTTTTTGCAGCATTCTATAATATTTTTTGCTTTGTTATGATAAAATCCTGTGGGTTTTATATCCTGTTCAAGTTCTTTCAAATCTGCATTTGCAAATGAATTTATATCGGGATATTTGCGGAATAAATCCTTTGTCACTATATTTACGCGCGCGTCGGTACACTGCGCGGAGAGCATTGTTGCAATAAGAAGTTCGTGCGTAGTAGAATAGTTAAGCGAGCAAATCGCCTCCGGATAAAGTTCTTTTAATATCTCAAAAAAAGCCAATGCTCTTTCTTTTCTGCGCATAATATCACCTCACCGATATTTTAACACAAAACACTTGTTTTTGAAAGAAAAACTTTGTATAATAGATAATAGTAAATTTGCGAAAGGAAGAGTAAAGATGCGCAGTCCGTTGGCAGACAGAATACGCCCTCAGAGTCTTTCGGATGTTGTTGGTCAGAAGCACATTCTTTCCGAGGGAAAAATTCTTTACAACATAATACAAAGCGGCGACATCCCCAATATGATTTTCTACGGACCGTCAGGTACGGGGAAGACCACTGTTGCCAATATTGCCGCAAAAAATGCGGGCAAGCCTCTTTATAAACTCAACGCTACCAATGCGTCGGTTTCCGACATCAAGGCGATGCTTAATGAGGCGGAAACGATGCTCGGTGCAGACGGCGTAATACTCTACCTTGACGAGATTCAGAATTTCAATAAAAAACAACAGCAGTCACTACTCGAATGTATCGAAAACGGAAAGGTAACGCTTATTGCATCGACTACCGAAAACCCGTATTTCTACATATACAATGCGATACTTTCGCGTTCAACCGTGTTTGAATTTTACGGCGTTGAAACAAGTGAAATCAAAACAGCCCTTTACAGAGCAAAAGAGAAACTTGATTTCCCAATCGTACTTGAAGAGGACGCAGCGGAGCATATTGCCGCAACTGCTTGCGGAGATGTCAGGAAGGCTTTAAATGCCCTTGAAGTTGCCGTTATGGCAACCGCTCCCGACGAAAATCAGAATGTTACCATAGCCCTTGAAGTTGCAGAAAGTGTAACAATGAAAAAAGCGTTTCGCCACGACCGTGACGGAGACAGTCACTACGACGTATTAAGCGCATTCCAGAAGTCCGTCCGTGGAAGCGACCCCGACGCAGCTCTTCATTACCTCGCGCGACTTGTCAGTGCAGGCGACCTGCAAAGTATATGCCGCAGAATACTTGTAATGGCGGCTGAGGATATCGGACTTGCATATCCCAACGCGATTGTGATTACCAAATCTTGTGTAGATGCGGCACTTCAACTCGGTTTTCCCGAGGCTCGAATACCTCTTGCAGAAGCGGTTATAATGCTTGCAACTGCGCCTAAGTCAAACAGTGCTATCTGCGCGATAGATGCGGCGCTTTCAGATATTGAAAGCGGTAAGATGGGCGACATTCCTGCTCATTTGAAGGATGCACATTACAGCGGTGCGAAAAAATTAGGTCACGGCACGGAGTATAAATATCCGCATGCGTACCCAAATCATTATGTAAAACAGCAATACCTTCCCGATACGCTTAAAAACAGTAAGTATTATGTCTATGGCGACAGTAAACTTGAACAGCAGACAAAAGCCTACTGGGATAATATAAAGGAAAAGTAAAAAAGTTGAGGAGAAGTTCACCGCCAGATAAGGAAGTAATGGTTTTGAAGCCTTATTTTCCGTTTGTGCTTCGTAAAAAAATCCCGAAATACGCTAGTATTACGGGATTTTTATTACTCGCCTAATGCGAAAAATCAGATATTCAAAACTGCAAAGCATCCTAAAATCGAAATTTTTTGATGAAGTTCAAGGCAAAAACAGCCCGAAATCCTGACGGATACGGGCTGTTTTTAACACGGAAATTCGCAAAAAAGACGATTCTTAGGACAATACTACCTTATCTGGTGGTGACCAAAAGTTTCTCCTCAACTTTTATTTCATTATAACATCTTTGTATTTCATTACAGTAGCATAACCTATGTCATACATTTCCTGTATCTTCTCAGGCCTTTTTTCTGTGCGCTTCCAGGAAGATGTATCCTCTTCGGGCGCGACAAGGATAATTTTGCCCTCTTTTTCAAGCTCTAAAAGTTCATGATGAGCATTGTTATACATTTCGGTACGCGTCTCAAGTGCCTTTTTAAGCCCCTCATACTTTCTGTACAAAAATCCGCTTATACCAAGACCTGCTTCCTTTTTCTTTATGTAACTGCGCTCTCTTGTGATGATTACAACAGTTTTGTCGCAACCCTCCTCAAGTGCCTTGCGGAAAGGAATAGGTTCGGTAATTCCGCCATCCATATAAAGATTACCGTCAATTTCAACCGGTTGGAACATTATCGGAAGAGCGCAACTTGCCACGACAACCTTCCATTCCTTATCGTCGCTTGTAACTGTATGATATTCGCATTTGCCTGTTTCAAGATTCGTAAGCGCCGCCAAAACCTTAGTACCTGATTTGTCAAACGCCTCCTTGTCAAAAGGAATTATCTTGTTGGGAAGTTCGCCAAATACAAACTGCACATTATAATAACTGCGCTTTTTGGGGTTGAGAAGATGACGAAATCCCATATATCTTTTGTCATTTAAGTATTCAAGACCAATTCTAAGACCGCGTCCTCGCTGATTTGACACAAAGGAAACGCCATTTGCAATACCTGCCGATGTGCCGACAAGTAAATCAGCCTTAAAACCTATATCAATGAGAGCATCAAGTGCACCTACGGTAAAATAACCGCGGCTTGCACCGCCCTCTAAAACAAGACCTGTTTTCATAATAATATGCCTCTTTATAATTTATTCAAATCTTTTTTGATTTGCTCTTTTAGTTCTTCTATACTGTCAAACTTTATCTCGGGACGGATAAAATCGATAAACTCAATTTTAAGTTCTTTTCCGTAAAGATTTCCGTCAAAATCAGGGATATAAGTTTCCGCGCGAAGCGTTTTGTCGCAAACTGTAGGGTTCGTTCCCACATTAGTAATTGACTCATAGCGTTTTTCATCTGCTGTGACGAGAGTTTTGTAAACGCCATTTTTAAGACGGACAGTACTATGCTCAAAAAACACGTTTGCCGTAGGAAAACCAAGTTTCCTTCCAAGCTTTTTCCCCTCTTCCACAATTCCTTTTATAAAGAAATTTCTGCCAGAAAGAATATTTGCAAGGGATATTTCACCATCTGCGAGCAAACTTCTTATTCGGCTTGAGGACACGCTTTCGCCATCATACATTTCGCAGGGAGCAACCTCGACCTCGAAACCGTGTCTGATACCTTCTTTTATAAGTAAATCGGTATCTCCGCGTCCGTTTTTGCCAAAACGGTAATTGTAGCCGCAAACGGCGTATTTTATGTTGTATTTTTCGACAAGGATTTTCTCAATAAACTCCTCTGCCTCCATGGAAAGAAGAGTATTGTCTGTCGGCAAAAATTCTGCCTCTGCGCCAAGCGAGGATATGATTTGAGCCTTATCTTCTTTGCTTGTCAGATAACGCACATTCCCGCTTGAAAGTATCTCGAGCGGAGACCTGTCGAAACTGAGCGCAATGGGCGAAAGGTTATTCAGTTTTGCATAGCATACGGCACTTTCAATGATCTTCCGATGTGCTATATGAACACCGTCAAAAAATCCAAGTGCTATTGCACTGCCTTTTCCAATCATTTATAAAACCCCTTTATGAGTTTAAGACACTCGCGGCCTTCCTCTTCCTCGGAAATATCTGCACGGGCAAGCGCGATAAAATTACCGTTTTCGTCGTAAAGTCTGTAAAATTTGCCCTGCTGTTTTCCGCGATAGAATATGGAAACACCATTCTTAACACGGTCTGCACGCTTTTTGTCAAGATAAATTGCATCGTATATTTTGAAAAATGAATCAAGGGGGCGCAGAGCTTTATCAGCCTCTCCTTTTTCTGAAAGAGCGCTGAGTTCTTCGGGAGTGATTGAATTTTCAATGGTAAAATCTCCCGATGATGTTCTTTCAAGTTCGCTTATACAAGCGCCACAGCCGAGTGCGTCACCGATATCGCTTGCAAGCGTGCGGATATATGTACCCTTACTGCAATGCACATCAATTGTGATATAGGGGAGGTCGATTGAAATAATATCAATGGAAAATACAGTTATATCACGAGGAGTGCGCTCTATATCAATTCCCTGACGCGCAAGCGTATAAAGACGCTGTCCGTTTACCTGAATTGCGCTGTACATCGGCGGTATCTGCGAAATGTTGCCGATAAACCTTTTGACAGCCTTTTTAATTTCGCCCTCGGTAACATTTACCTCGTTTTTTTCAAGCACCGTACCTGCCATATCAAGCGTGTCAGTCCTTGTGCCGAGCAGAACTTTCGCACGATAACGCTTATCCTCGGCAGTCAGAAATTCTGCAGCTCTTGTAGCAGTTCCCACAAGGATAGGAAGCACACCGCTTGCATCGGGATCAAGAGTTCCCGTATGGCCTACTTTTTTCATATTGAGTGCACGCCTTACAATACCCACGCATCTGTGCGAAGATATTCCGATCGGCTTATTCAGAATTATAATTCCGCTATATTCTTTCATAATTTCTCCAGTTCCTCAACGAGTGCCTTTTCAGCATCATCTATTGAAGAGTTTTTGAATGTACAACCCGCTGCCTTTTTGTGACCTCCGCCACCGAATTTTCTTGCAACAGGCTCAATATTGTAATCTCCAAGACTGCGAAGACTTACGCGGATATCCCCTTCGGGAAGTTCCTTTAAAAATGCGCTTATCATAACACCGTCTATACTTCTTGGAATCTGTGCAAGTGCCTCGGTATCACTGCGGTCGGCACCGTGTTTTTCCATAATTTCGTTCGTTATTTTTGCAAGTGCTATTTTGCCGTCCTTATATAACTTAATTGAGTTAATAAGTTCTGCCTGAAGCCTGAGCTGAGTTATGGAATTTCTTTCATAAAGCATACTGCAAAGGTATGTTGTGTTGATTCCTGTTTCTGAAAGCGCAATCAGTATTTCGTATGTGCGTCGGTTTACGGAAGCATACTGAAATGAGCCTGTGTCGGATGACATCGCGCAGTAAATATATTCGGCAATATCTTTTGTTATCTCAAAGCCGCCATCTGTAAGAAACTCGTAAATAAGTTCTCCAGTTGAACTGCGCGAAGGCTCAATATGACTTACCTTTGCAAATTCTCCGTTTGGATGATGATGGTCAATGCAGACTGTGTTTTCTTTTCCGTCAAAAAATTGCCCCCAACTGCCGATTCTGGAGCTGCTGCCAACATCGAGTGCGCAGTAGCAATCATAATCGGGCGCAGTTGCTCCCTCGCTGAATGTGATGACATCTGTTTCGAGGAAGGAAAGATGTCTTGAAAGCGCTTTTTCCGTGAAAACATCTGCCTTGATACCGCTGTTGCGAAGTGCATTACGAAGTGCCATACCACTGCCTATGCAGTCCCAGTCGGGATTTTCGTGAACGAAAATAGCAACGCTTTTACTGTTTTTTATCTGAGTGATTACTTCTTTCATTGATGTAATCGCTCCTTTCAGTTGTTGTTATTATTTATATCGTTTAATAACTTGTTGATGTGTGCGCCATACTCAATTGAGGTATCAAGTTCAAACGAGAACTCGGGTACACAGCGAAGCTTGATGCGGCCGCCAATCTCACGGCGCACAAAACCTGCCGCCTGAGAAAGCGCCTTTATAGCATCCTTCTTTTCCTCATCTGTTCCCATAATGCTGATGTACGCCTTTGCATAACTTAAATCGTTTGTTACATTTACATTCACAACGCTCGTCATCATAGGGATTCTGGGGTCCTTAAGGTCACGGATGACAACAGATAGTTCCTTTTTTATTTCTTCTGAAATTCTGTCAGTTCTTTTAAAAGACATAGTATTTCCCTTCTTTCAAAAATAAGTAAATGGGATTTTTCGCCCATTTACTTATTTTATCTTCGTTTCGTAAATTTATTAGCGAGCAACCTCTTCCATAACGTAGCATTCTACGTTGTCGCCCTCTTTGATATCGTTGAAGCGTACAAAGCCCATACCACATTCGTAGCCGCTTGCAACTTCCTTGACGTCATCCTTGAAGCGCTTGAGGGAATCAAGCTCGCCCTCGTGGATTACGATGCCGTCACGAACGATTCTTACGCTGCAATTACGCTGAATCTTACCGTCTGTAACGTAGCAACCACCGATAGTACCAACACCGCTTACCTTGAATGTCTGGCGGATTTCTGCATGTCCGATAACAGCCTCGCGGAAGGTAGGTGCAAGCATACCCTTCATAGCGGCTTCGATTTCTTCAATAGCCTCGTAAATTACGCGGTACATACGCATATCAACCTTGTTGAGTTCAGCCGCATTTCTGCCGCCGACGTCGGGACGTACGTTAAAGCCGACAATAATTGCGTTTGATGCAGATGCAAGAGTAACGTCACTTTCAGTAATTGCACCAACTGCGCCGTGGATAACGCGTACGCGAACTTCTTCATTTGAAATTTTTTCAAGACTCTGTCTTACAGCCTCAACACTACCCTGAACGTCAGCCTTAACGATGATATTAAGGTCCTTGACATCACCCTGCTGAATCTGGCTGAAGAGGTCTTCAAGGTTAACGCGCTGTCTTGCCTTGTTAGCCTCATCCTTAATCTTCTGCTTTCTTGATTCAACAACGTTACGTGCGGCACGTTCATCTTCTACTACGAAGAAGGGATCGCCGCCGTCGGGAGTCTCGCTGAGACCCACAATTTCAACAGGAGTAGAGGGAAGAGCTTCTTTAATCTTCTTGCCGCGGTCGTCAACCATTGCTCTGACTCTTCCTACTGCAGTACCTGTTACGATGATGTCGCCCTGACGGAGAGTACCGTTCTGAACAAGAACGGTTGCAACGGGACCGCGACCTTTATCAAGTTTAGCCTCGATAACAGTACCTCTTGCCTTACGGTTGGGGTTAGCTTTAAGTTCCTTAACCTCGGCAGTAAGAAGTACCATTTCAAGAAGTGAATCAATATTTTTGCGCTGTTTAGCACTAACTTCAACGCAGATAACATCGCCGCCCCATTCCTCGGGAACGAGACCGTGCTCGGTAAGTTCCTGCTTAACTCTGTCGGGGTTAGCGCCGTCCTTATCAATCTTATTGATAGCTACGATAATGCTTACTTCAGCAGCTTTTGCGTGGTTAATCGCCTCAATAGTCTGGGGCATAATACCATCGTCTGCCGCAACAACAAGAATTGCAATATCTGTAACGAGAGCACCGCGGGCACGCATTGCAGTAAACGCTTCGTGACCGGGAGTATCAAGGAATG
>CAYMHB010000018.1:0-31473 GCA_964390145.1 uncultured Oscillospiraceae bacterium | reverse complement strand
CCTCCGCATAAAAATTGCACTAAATTTTATGCATTTAAGGTCGAAGAGTTTTAAGACAGACAATTTTCGGTTAAGACAAGTAAAATTCCGCAGAGAATACTTTCGTATTTTCAAGGAGTTTTACGCAGTATTAGCAAAAATTGGCATCTTAAAACCATATGGGATTCAACTCCCGTGTGCTTAAAAAAAGAATTCCCCGTGCTGTTAAAAAGTAGCACGAGGTTCTATTACTTCTGAAAATTTGAGTGCCACTGCCTTCTTCAAATTTGAATATTCAAGGCTTTTTTCCGTCCTATTTTGTAACAATTTGAGTTTTAAACCATTCTATCATTCCGTCATATAGTGGAATTTCGCAAGAAAGCCTTTCCCTCAATGAATATATTTCCTCAATCAGTTTCTCAGAATCGTTTATAGGCTGCTCGATATAAATCTTGTCGTGCTTGGTAGCTGTATGGCGCTGTTTGTCAAGGAGAATTTCCTCATACATTTTTTCGCCGGGACGAAGTCCTGAAAATTCAATTTTTATATCAACATCAGGGACATATCCGCTGAACTCAATAAGATTTCGTGCAAGGTCAACAATCTTTACAGGCTCTCCCATATCAAGAATGAATATTTCTCCGCCTTCTGCAAAAGCACCTGCCTGCATTACAAGCTGCGCTGCTTCGGGGATTGTCATAAAGAAACGGTTGATTTCCGGATGTGTAACGGTTACGGGGCCGCCATCTTTTATCTGTTTTTTGAAAAGCGGGATGACAGAGCCGTTACTTCCGAGAACATTGCCGAATCGTACTGCGGCATAGATTGTCTTGCCACCGTTTTTCTTTTGTGAAAGTGCGAACTGCTGAACTACCATTTCTGCGATACGCTTACTTGTTCCCATAATGTTTGTAGGATTAACTGCTTTGTCAGTTGAAATAAGAACAAATCTTTCAACACCGAATTTCTCACAGGTTGATGCTACATTATATGTACCGTAAACATTGTTCTTGATTGCTTCGTCAGGGCTGTCTTCCATAAGCGGAACGTGCTTATGTGCCGCTGCATGGAATACAACCTTGGGTTTATATGCTTCAAAAACGTCACAAAGCCTCTTTGAGTCACGTACAGAACCTATCAGAACCTCGAGTTTAAGTTCGGGATAATTCTTTCGAAGTTCTATCTGAAGGTCGTATACGTTATTTTCATATATATCAAATATTATAAGACGTTTGGGGTTATATTTTGCAATCTGACGGCAAAGTTCACTGCCAATACTACCGCCGCCACCCGTAACAAGGACTGTTTTCTGCCAAATGTAATCGAAAACATCATTGCCGTCTATAATTTCTTCTTCGCGGTTCAGGAGGTCCTGCGGAGTAACTTCTCGAATCTGACTGATGCTTGCTTTACCGCTGGCAAGATCAAGAAGTGACGGAACGGTTGATGTTTTGATACCTGTTTCACGGCAAATGTGCATAATCGCTCTGTGGTCTTCCTTTTTGCCTGACGGGATTGCTATAACGATTTCCTTAACCTTGTACTGTATTGCTGCTGACACAATCTGGTCACGACCGCCAACGATCGGAACGTCAGATATAAGCATACCATGTTTACGGACATCGTCATCAATTGCAACAACAGGTATCTGGTTTTTATCCCTGAGCATACTCTTTATAAGTAAAGAGCCTGTATCACCTGCGCCAATAATCATAGTGCGGGTTTTCTTTGCAGAATCCTTCATTCTTTTTCTGTTCTTCTGGCAGATACGGATATATTTACCCGCATATCTTTCAAGAGTGAATCCGCAAAGGGAGATAATTCCAATCAGAATAAAGTCTGAGAATTTAAAAAGATTCTCATGGAGAACCAATACTCTGGAAAGAGCGTATGTCAGGAGCGTTCCACCGGCAGCAGATAAATACATTTTCATATATTCCATAAATTCTGCATAACGCCAGCTTGTCGCATAACATCCGGCAAGTCCCATTGATGCAGTTACTGCAAGGCAAAGGATTATAAGTTCCCTATATTTGCCGACGTAAAAAGTAATGGGATTTATAAAAAAATCATCCATTCTGAGCGCGTTGGCAAACCATGCGGCGAAAACCATAATGAGAGCGTCAAAAGCTATCATTGTAAAAACACGGTGGAAGTTATTCATTTGCAAGGGTTTAGAGTATTTTTTGGAAAACATAATTATCCTCCGTACACTATAAATTCTCATTATAATTCTATCTTAAAATGCCTTTTATGTCAAGTTTTATGAATAATAAGGGGCATCGACAAGCGATGCCCCTTCCGTTTTATATTCTGAGTGTTACTCCAACAGCATTGAGGTTTTCAATGATTTTATCAATATGCTTCTGGATTTCTTCCATAGAAAGCGTTCTTTCGTCAGACGAGAAGGCAAATCGGAGTGTGATTGACATTTCGCCATTCATTTCATATGTGTCAACAAGTGTAACCGCATCAAGTTCTGCGATGTTTTCATTTTTCCATGCATTTTCAATTTCGCTGTATTTCTTGCCGTTTGTCACGAGTGAAAGGTCGTAGTCAACGCCTGGGAATCTTGAAGGCTCGTTAAACTTAAGCGGAGTAAGAGCCGCCTTTTCAAAGTCTGCCATATCGATTTCGATACATACCACCGCTGCGTTCTTGTCAATCTTTTTAAGGTTTGACGGATGAAGTGTACAAAGAACACCCACCTTCTGTCCGTTTACAGAGATTTCCGATGTATTCTTCGGATGCTGCCAGTTATACTCAGGTGCAATTCTTGTGAACTGAGGTTCACTGTGGCGAAGTTGTGATGTAATGTATCTTATGATTTCAACTGCCTTGAAATAAAGTTCCTTTTCACTGCAAGTCTTGTCAAAAAGAGCGATGCCAAGGCGTTCTTTCTCGTTTGCGAGTTTTTCTTCTGTCACACCGTCTACCACTCTGCCGATTTCAAAGAGACTGTAAGAGGGTGCGTACTGCTTGTTTTCATAAGCAAATGTGAGAAGCGTGGGAAGCATACTCTTTCTGATAGTTCCGTTTTCGGGAGTTGCAATATTGAGGATTGTAACATTTTCGGGAACTTCGATACCGAGTTTCTTGTACTTATTACCGTCACACCAGATGTATGAATGAACTTCGTTCATCATATAGCGCTGAACGAGGATATCCTTTATCCATTCGCTGTCGCGGTGCATAACAGTCGCTCTTACGGGAGTAAGCGCACTCTTTGTTGTTGTTATTTCAAAGTTGTCATAACCGTAGATACGGGTAATTTCCTCGATAACGTCCGCCTTGATTGTAACGTCTTTGGTAGCACGCCATGTGGGAACTGTTACGCTGATATCTTCGCCACTGAGTTTTGCATTGAAGCCGAGAAGATTAAGTGTTGAAAGAATCTGCTCGGTAGGAATGTCGATACCTGTGTAGCGGTCAACATATGCCTTGGTAAATGAAAGAGCGATTTCGTCGTACTTCTGCACATATTCGTCGGTAAGAAGTGATGAAACCTTCGCACTCGGGTCGATTTCAAGAAGAAGATTCAAGAATCTCTTTACCGCAGTAATTGTCATTTCAGGGTCGAGAATTTTCTCATAACGCATACTTGCATCGGTACGAAGTCCAAGTCTTGTTGATGACTTACGCACACTTACACCGTCAAAGTTTGCACTTTCAAGCACAACGGACGTAGTGCCGTCTATGATTTCAGAGTCAAGACCGCCCATAATACCTGCGATTGCAACGGGGGTGTCGTTGTTATAGATAAGAAGTGTATCTGTATCTATATCGCGCTCTGTATTGTCAAGTGTTATGAACTTCATTTCCTTTTCGGGTGTTCCAACCTTGATTGCGTCAATCTTTCTTGCATCAAATGCGTGAGTGGGCTGACCAAGTTCAAGCATAATGTAGTTTGTAAGGTCGGCAAGAAGGTTTATTCCGCGCATACCGCAGTAGTAAAGGCGGATACGCATATTCATGGGACTTACGCTTTCTTTTATATCTGAAACTTCAAGGCATGAATATCTGTAAACAAGGTCTTCGCGGGTAACTGTTACGGGGATTTTATGGTCTCCGCTGTACACAGGCTCGGTAAGTGCAAGGGGCTTAAGCTCCTGATTGGTAAGTGCCGCGAATTCACGCGCAATACCGTAATGTCCCCAGAGGTCAGGACGGTTTGTAAGAGATTTATTATCAACCTCAAACACAACGTCGTCAATATCGAAAATTTCCTTGAGGTCTGTACCGTTTTTAAGCGAAGAATCAAGCTCCATAATACCGCTGTTTTCATCGCTGATACCAAGTTCTGCTTCGCTGCAGCACATACCTTCAGACATATAGCCTGCTACTTCTCTTTTTGCGATTTCAAGTCCGGGCACGCTTCCGCCGACCTTGGCAAAAGCAACCTTGATACCAAGTCTTGCATTGGGCGCACCGCATACACAGTCATAAATTCTGTCGCCGCCGTCCACCTTTAATATGTGGAGTTTTTTGGAGTTGGGATGTTCCTCGAAAGAAACAATTTCACCAACTACAACATTATTTACTTCTTTACCCTTGAAGTAAATATCTTCAACCTCTGCAGTAGAAAGAGTAAACTTCATAATGAGTTTTTCGAGGTCCTGTCCTTCAAGGTCAACATATTCTTTTATCCAATTCATTGAAACAAGCATGATTTAACCCCCCTTACTCATTCTTGAACTGCGAAAGTGATTTAAGGCTTCCGCTGTTAAATGTTCTGATATCTTTTACTCCGTACTTCATCATAGCAAGTCTTGTAAGACCAAGACCGAATGCGAAGCCTGTATATTCTTCGGGGTCAATGCCGCCGTGTGTAAGTACGTTGGGATGAATCATACCGCAGGGGCAAAGTTCAAGCCAGCCTGAATTCTTACATGAGGGGCAACCCTCGCCGCCGCAGTTAAGACACTGAATATCAAGTTCAAAACCTGGTTCCACAAAGGGGAAGAAACCGGGACGGAGACGAACTGTTACATCCTTCTGGAATACTTCTGAAAGCATAGTCTTCATGAAATAGATAAGGTTTGAAATTGAAATGTCCTTATCAATCATAATACCTTCCATCTGGAAGAATGTGTTTTCGTGGCACGCATCAGTTGATTCGTTACGGAAGCAACGACCGGGGAAAATTGCACGAAGCGGTGCGCCGTACTTTTTCATAATGGCATTCTGTGCCGCTGAGGTATGAGTTTTGAGAAGTTGGTTCTCGGTTGAAAGATAGTATGTGTCCTGCATATCACGCGCGGGATGATGCTTGGGAATGTTGAGCGCCTCGAAACAGTGATAATCGTCAACAATTTCAGAATAGTTTTCAATCGCAAAACCCATACCTGTAAAGATGCGTTCAAGATCGCGCTGTACAAGTGTGATGGGATGGTATGAACCTTGCTTAATGTCATAGGGAAGCGACTCATCATACTGCTCAGCACTGTCGATAAGCTTCTGCTGTTCTGCTTCAAGAATAGCTGCTCTCTTTTCAGCAATCTTTGTTTCTATTTCTGTTTTAAGAACGTTTACCTCCTGGCCAAATGCTTTCTTTTCTTCATTGGGTACATTCTTAAGCTCGCTCATAAGCGCCGCGACTAAGCCTTTTTTCCCCATAAACTCAACTCTTAATTCTTCAACCTGCTCGGAAGATGTAACAAGAGCGAGCTTTTCGTCAAACAGTGCTTTAATATCTGTTACTTTACTGTTCATACGAATAAACCTCCTTAAATATATGTAAAAATTTTTTTGATAAAATAAAAAATACCCCCATCCCAAAGGGACGAGAGTTCTCGCGGTACCACCCTTATTCAAAGCAATAATGCTTTGCACTTTTGTCGCTTTAACGCAGCGCCACGCTTTGCTTAACGCGATATACTTTTCGCAAAGGGCTCCCGCGCTGAAATTCAGAATTGCGCACAATGGAAAAACTTTCAGCCCGTGATTTTTCCTCTCTTAAAAGTGCGGTGCAAATCCTACTTACACGCGTTCATCACCATACTGTGATATAATATCACATAGGAAGGGAATTTGTCAATAGGGTTTATTTGCAGCAAGTTTTATGTCTGAATATTTCAAATAAAACCTCCCCGCCGCTAAAGCTTCGGGGGAGGTTTTTATATCGTAAACAATTAAAAAATAACTTTAGAACCGCACGATGCCGAATAAACATTTGCCGCTCTGTCAAAACCAAATTTGTCGTAATACTTTTCATTGATTACTGAAATTATGCTTTCTGCCTTGGATTTTTCAACAAGTGCCACAACACATCCACCAAGGCCTGCACCAACAAGCGAACTTCCTAAAACACCGTCGGTTTCATTAAGAACATCGCACAAATAGTCTATCTTTTCGGTAGAGCAATCGTATGCACCACATTGAAGCGAAACATCAGCATTTTCTTTATAAAGTCTGTCAAGCATTTCATCGGTCACTCTGCCGCCGTTAACCCTGTCTCCGTCGTGGCTTTTTTTCATTAGTGCGCCAAGTTCTGCATACTTGGATTCACTTAATAGCTCCATACACTTTTCCGCTCTGGCACACTCTGAAATACCAAAAAGGCATACTCCCCTGAGATCGTATATTTCGGGATCTTTGTGGTTTGAAAAAATCTGATTGATTCTTTCTTTATGTTCAGGAAGCAGCAGTTCTATGCCTCCGCGGGTTATTGTTTCGGGAATTGCTTTGAGAATTTTATATATGTCGCTATACGGTCTCACTTTTGATATATCTCTGAATTCAGCAAATCCATAATCGGGGAAAAGTCTTTTTATAAGCATAAAAGAAAACTCATATGCCGCAACTTTAGCATTAAACTTATCTTTACTTCCTTCAGATTTTCTTGACTTTATCATACTATTGGCAACAATCACCGAATATTTGTCCGAAAAAGCTGCACTCTGACCAACCTCAAAGGGTTTGAAATCAAGATGTACTATCTTGCCGGTTCTTCCGCACTTCATTGCTGCGTGATCGCCTGCGCCACCTCTTGATCCGACAAACCATTCGCCTTCGCCGCAAAGTGATATGAAATCGTTGTCAGATATATTAAGGCAGTTAAGCGCAACAATTGCCTCCATTGTTGCAACAACAATACTTGAAGACGAGGAAAGTCCCGCCGCTACAGGTATCATCCCTGATACTGCAATATTCATTCCGCAAAGAGGTTCTTCGTTTTCAAACTGAACTCGAAGCAAAGCACTTTTTACGTAATTTGACCAACATCCGTCACTTTCCGAAAGTTCTCTTACAACTCTTTCATCGTCAAGATAGTCGATCCACTTTGTATATTTTTTATCACCCATGGTCTTCTTGACAGAAAAAGTTTTATCAGCGAATGCCGAATCAGTATTCGTGATACTTACCATATCATCATCGTCGCGCGGAGACACAACAAAAACAACATCCTTGTCAGTTGTCATTACGTTTATACCGCCGCCTCTGTGGTCAATATGTCTTCCAATAAGATTTACCCTGCCCGGAGAGCGGGTAATCACAACTTTTTGGTCACCAAACTTTCTTATGAAAAGCTCAAGCACCTCTGTATAACGCAGCTTCTGACTTTCAACATTTTCTCCGTAAAGAAGCTTAAAGTCATCATCAAGCTTTCCGTTTTTGATGTCATCAATAAACTCTGTTGCCGTCCTCATAAATCGCCTGCTGATTTCTCGAAGTTCAGGCTTTGTGCTGTATGTAAGCATATCATCAGAAGATTTTACTTCATAAATTACAGCGTCATCATTTGCAGAAAACTTTTCAAGTGCATCTGTTAAATACACTTCTCCCTGTGCATTATCAGACCCTATACTTTCAATAACATTAACCGCTTCATCGACATCAAAGCAATAAAGACCGGCATTAGCATATTTTGTATTAAGCACATCATCTGCCGTAAAATTTTTTCCGCAAAGATTAATTGTTCCGCAAGGTTTACTCAGTAATGCCAGTTTCAATACTTTTTGGGCTTTTTTGGTGTTCAGTCTGATTTTCTTCAGGGTTTCTTCATAACAGTCTTCCGAAACTTCCGCAAGTTTCATAAGGGCTGCATCAGCAAACTCTACTACACCGTAAGGTTTACCTTGGGATGTTACAACACGTCCTCCGTTGAAATTTGCCGAAAGAGGCTGAACGCCCCAGACGACCTTTGCATTTTTAGATTCCAACAGCATGTCATGTATTACAGAAGTTGAAATGATTTTGTCACCCATAGAAATAATTACAGGGCCTGAATACCCAACGCTTTGCAGAGCCTTAAGACCACACATTGCAGCATGTCCTGTTCCTTTTTGCTCCTTCTGATAAGCGTACACAATCCCCTCTTCACCGTCAAGGCAATCCATCACACTATAAGCATTATGACCTATAACAATTACAAATTTTGTAACACCTGCCTGTTTCATACTGTTAATTATTCTTTTAATTGTAGGAATCCCCGCACAATCAAAGCACACTTTATTTTTGGAGTCATCCCCCATTCTTGTACCTTTTCCTGCACAAAGTATGATCGCAGCAGCATTCATATTTAATCCTCCTGTAAAATTCGGAACTTATCCTAATTTTCTATTTTGGACTGATTCCAGGCATTATACATCTTTATTATAACACCAAATTTATCTTGTTTCAATAAAACTTTCAAAAATTATACTGTATCATTAAATTGAGGCTATTTTAAGTGTTGCCTGAAAGATTTTAATCGTTTTTAGTTCGCTCGCTGCCCACTTTGGGTTCAAGTCCCTTTCATTTTATTATAAAACAAAAGAGCACCAACTTTCGTTGATGCTCTTTTGTTTTATGGTGCGAGAGACGGGACACAACACATCACAAATGCCTATATAAAGCCATTTATATTTTTATATGTTGCCTAATTGTTGCCAATGAGGTTATAACGAGGTATATTCACGCGTGTAGTTCTTGTATCTGTTTTGTTTCCTGCAGCCCTATTGTAAGACCTTCGCTCTCTAAAATAGCATCCACTCTTGAGATATGGTCCTGCAGGTAGTCTTGAGTAGCATAAAAATAAGTGTTCATAGTGATTTTAATATCCGTGTGTCCCATAATCTCTTGAAGAACTTTCGGGGGCATACCTGCCTCTGCGCATCGAGTACCGAAAGTATGACGGAGAGAGTGCAGGTCGATTTTTCCGTCCGTTACTCTTTCATCAAGTATGTTATACTTCTTCAGAACTCTGCCGAACTGTGCATTGACTTGATTTGTAGTTATCATTTTGTCATTGTGTGTGAATATCAATCCGCTTGTTTTGAATCGTGTACAATCGAGGAGAAGCTCACGCACTTGCGCAGTCATTGTAAGGGTGCGAGTTCCTGCAGCGGTCTTTGTGGTGTCGTTCAGAATAGCCTCTCCCTTTTTGCCTTTGGAGATGGTGCGCTGAACTGTGAGGCGGTTAAAATTAAAATTGATGTCCTCTACATGCAGAGCGTTTATTTCTCCCATACGGAGACCGAGAGCGAGCGAGAGCAACATCTGATTGCTATAATTTATGTCTTCAGTCTGAAGAACATTCATTAGTTTCCGCTGCTCGTCTTTGGTAAATGCTCTCACTGGAATAGTTTTCTTTTTCGAGTTCGGGCGTTTTATAAACTCCATAGGGTTTACACCGATTATTTTTCTTCTGTGTGCCTCTTTCAGAGTGCGAGAGAGAAGCTCATAGAATTTATTTATAACAGATTGTGAATAATCAAGGTTACTGTTAAAGAAGTGGCGGAGCTGCGTTTCTGTAACATCCTGCAGCGGAGTATTGTATATCGGTCTTAATATTTTGAGTGTTTCCATATGCCGAAAATATGTCGGCTCTTTGATTTCGTTCTGATTGAGTTTATCGTCAAGAAGCTGCTTCGCCATGTGGTACAGGGTAATTTGCGATTTATCAACAAAAGTACCTGTATAAACTTGATATTCTACACTCTTGACCTTTTCCTTAACCTCTGTTTTCGTCTTACCATACACAGTTTTGCGTTTGCGTTTTCCGTTTTCATCATAACCGAGGTTTACTTGACCTACAAATACATTTCTCTTTTCATCGAAATAAATTGCCCCGTCCCCTCGTGCTCTTCTTTTAGCCATAAAAAATACACTCCTTTTTGTTTTTTATATTGCAAAAATCAAAGGAATGTATTATAATAAATTTGTTCTGTGTTGAGGTTTGTTTATGCTCTTATAGGTTACACACTCCTACAGGCTTACATTCCTTGATGCTCTGCCCTTGTGGTGTTCCAGCACTACAGGGGCATTTTTTATTTAATTTTTATCATTTAAGCGGTTACTTGCTCGCCCATCGGCGCGGCGGTACCGCTTTTTATTTGCCTTGTTCTGAATTGTATATAAGGGTTATATAATCAATTACCTTTTCCCTTCCGCTGCTACTGAGTGCTGAAAACATAGAGGCATATTTAAGAGTAATGTTATCATAAAGAGGTTGAATTTCGTCTGTTTTTTTGCTTTTATCTTCTATTAAGTCAGATTTTAATATTCCAAAATAGTTTGCAAGTAATTCTATTTTATCAATACGGGGGTATTTCTTTGCATTGACCCATTCACAGAAAGTGGAATACTTAAAACCTAATTCTTCACATATTTCTTTACGGTCTTTGTTTGTTTTATCAAGATAATACTTTAAGTTGTTAGAGAAAATTATTTTGTTTCCTATGTCGCTCATTTTCCCACTCCTCTCCTTGCCTTATATTTTACACTTTTAGAGTAAAAAAGTCAATAGAAAAATGAATAAATTACGCTTAAAACATTGACAAAACGCTTTAAGCGTAATATAATTAAAAGAGAAAAGGAGGTGTTATATATGGCGATTACATTAAAGGCTGCAAGAATAAATAAGGGGTTAAGCCGTGAACAGGCAGCGGAAAAATTTGGAGTGTCAAAAGATACCATCGGGAATTGGGAAAATGGAAAGTCTTATCCTCGTGCAGATAAGATAAAACTCATTTCCTCTGTGTATGATGTTTCTTATGATGACATTATTTTTTTGCACCCAAATACGCTTAAAGCGTAATTTTAGAAAGGAGTATAGGCAAATGCTTGAACACAACACAGAACAGTTTATAGACACGACAATAGAAACAAATATCGTTACCGAGAACGAGCCTGTTTTTTACGGGACAAAAGAGGTGGCGAATATGTTCCGCTGCAGCATCCCAACTGCGAGGGAAATAATGAGGCGTGAAGATTTTCCCCTGCTCATACTGGGTAATAAGTGGCTTGTGCTAAAATCTGCCCTTATAAAGTGGGCATCAGAAAAAAGAATTTAAGGAGTGTGTACATATGAGCAAGACAACGGATTTTAAGGAACTCACAAAGATATATCTTGATGTTTCGCAGGATTGGGACCGATGCGAAGATTTAGAGGCAGAGTACAAAAAGGGATGTGAAGAACTTGCAGAACTTGTCCCTGATGCAGAGTTACAAGAGAAAATAAAAGACTGTTTCGGTATGTCTTTAGAGATGTATCAAAGACAGGGTTTTATTCGTGGCTTCCAGTATGCTGCACGGTTATTCTCTGAAGCACAGGAGAAAATTCTTGCGGAGGTGTGCAGTAATGAGTAAGGCGAAACAAATAGAGAATCCAAAGGCAAGGCTTGATAATGTTTCTGTAGAAATAGAAATTTTATCAAATAAAATCAACGCACTAACATCTGAAATCGCGGAGAAATACTTTTCTGGAACTATTGATGATGAAATAGGGAGAATTACTGTTTTAGGTAATTATACACATTTTGTTGTTATGTTTGATGTTGTAAGGGACTATGTTTGCGAATTAAAGAGGAAAGCAGAAGAACTAGAAACGGTGTCGGAAGTTATTTTCGACATATTAAAAAATATCGAGGTGGGAGCCAATGCTTAATGCAAAACAAATAAATAGGCTTGCCATACGGTGTAAGCGAAAACTCAAAGGAAGAACAGACTTTGTAAGCATTGAGGAATATTTGAATGATGTCGGCTATAAGATTATTTTTTTCAACACCAATGCAGGCGATACAGAACTTGCCCGTTACTGCTTAACAGAAAAGGCGCAGAATACAAATGCTTTTACATATTGTGCTACTGCAAAAATTATCTTTATAGACAACAATATTTCTCCCGAAGATAAAGTTTATTCTTTATATCACGAAATGGGACACATTATGCTGGGGCATCTTGAATGTAAGCGTATCAGCACGACTAATAAAATTCTTTTGGAAATTCAGGCAGATGCCTTTGCCTGTGCTTTGTTGTAAAGGAGTGATACAGGTGCTTAAAGACATATATTTTGGTGTGCAAACTGCCCTGCTTTTTCTTTCGGGGTGTGCTGCATTTGATTTCTGCTACAAGGGTGTACTTCCTGCAGTATATGCAGCGGTAATTATAATAGCGTGTGTTATGTCCTTGTATAGCTCCGTAGTGCTTGTTTCAAGAAATCATAACAAAGAGGACGATTGGGCATAAAACAGTGAACAATAGTGACCTTATAAAGCAGTACATAACTATGTATGATGTGTTAGACCGCTGCGGATTGCGTCTTAACAGACACAATTCTATGTGCTGCCCTCTGCATAGAGAAAAGACACCGAGTTTCAAGGTGTATCAGAACGGGAGCAAATTTAAGTGTTTCGGTTGTGGTGTCGGTGGGGATGTTATAACTTTTGTTATGCGGTACTACTCATTAAGCTACGGACAAGCTATATTAAGACTTGCATCTGAATTTAACATACAAATTGCAGGAGCAAAACCTTTAACAGTTCAAGACCGCATCAGAGCTAACGAGGAACGCAGGGCAAGGAAACAAGAAACCGAAAAACGAGAGCGAGAGTATGACCGCTTATTTGATGCGTATTCCTCTGCGTGTGACGAGTTTATAAGATTAGAGGGCAATTTAACGATGTACAAGCCTAAAACGACTACAGAGCCATTTAACGAGCTATATTGTGAAGCGTTGCATAAGCTACCATATCAGAGATATAAATGCGATATGCTTCAGATAGCTTTAGAAAATCTAAAAGAGAGGGGGTGTAAGAGTTGAGCAAAGAAGAATTTGAAAACGAAATTGATATAGAGGCAGCGGAAAATGAGCTTGAGGAAGCTGAAGAGCTTACCGATGCAGAGCCTATAGAGGAAAATTCGCTTGTTCCTGCGTACACAAAAGAGGACTTTTTAACAGGCGTTGAGCCTTTTGAGTGGATATATCAGAGTAAGGACAATAAATTGCAATACGCACAAAATATTGAGCTTATGAAAGCAAGGGCGAAAGAGGTCGGCATATCGAATTTTATAACCTTATGGAAAGCGTATCTTGCTACCGTGCAGACAATAGGCGCTATATCCTATACGGATGATAATGTAACAGAGTTTACAGGGCAACCTCTTCAGCTTAATTGCGGAAGTTGGCAAGCAGACGATTACGGGATTTATGGCCGTAATATGTTTGGTGGAGAGGTAGAAGCCTGTAATCATCCTATAATGCCAATCCGCAGACTTGAAAATATAGAGACGCACACCGAAAAAATTGTACTTGCTTTTTGTAAGCGTGGGGGAAAGTGGCGAACTGTCACAGTGGACCGCAAGACAATAGCGAGCACAAATAATATTATATCTCTTGCAGATTATGGTATAGCGGTAAATAGCGAGACCGCCCGAAACCTTATAAAGTATCTTTCCGAGGTTGAAAATCTTAATTTAGAAGTGTTACCGCTACAAAAAAGCGTATCTCGTTTAGGCTTTATCGGCGAGCACGGTTTTAGTCCGTACTCTGAAGGACTTATTTTTGATGCAGCGGATGCGTACCGAGATATGTATAACAGTGTTTGTCCCGTAGGTGACTTTGACAAGTGGAGAGATGCTATAAACGATGTAAGAGAAAAGAATATTGTAACACGCCTTTACATAGCTGCATCATTTGCGAGTGTTCTTATAGGTATGACAAACGGTCTTACTTTCTTCGTACACTTATGGGGTGGTACAGAAGCAGGAAAAACAGTTGCACTTATGGCAGCAGCTTCCGTATGGGCGAATCCGTCAATGGGAAAATACATACATTCATTCAATAGCACATCAGCAGGGCACGAGTTGACCGCTGCATTTGTGAATAGTTTGCCTTTAGGAATTGACGAACTGCAAATATTAGAGGGCAGAAATAAATTTGACGAGCTGATATATATGCTTGCTGAAGGTGTAGGAAGAAAAAGAGCCAATAAGAACGCAGAAATGAGACAAGCTCCCGAATGGCATAACTGCATACTTACTACGGGGGAAAAGCCAATCACAAATACGACTTCAGGAGGCGGTGCAATTAACCGTATTATAGAGGTTGATTGCAAGCATAAAAGGCTCATAGATAATCCTATAGAGTTCCTCAAGGTTATTCGTAAAAACTACGGACACGCAGGAAAAATCTTTGTCGAGCATCTTCTGACCGATGAGGGCAGAGAGCTTGCGGAAAAACTGCAACAAATGAATCAGATAAACTTAACTGCAGACGGAGACATAACGGACAAGCAGGCGTTGTCAGCATCTTTTATTTTAACTGCGGATGCACTCGCTAATGAGTGGATATTCAAGAGCAAGGCAGTTTTAAGGATGCAAGACATAAAGCCATATCTTGCTACCAAGCGTAGCGTATCAATGGCGGTCAGAGCTTTGGACTTTCTCTATAATCAGATAGGCGTAAATATCAGGAAGTTTAGCCATGGCACAGACTACACAGGCGAAGTGTGGGGGACTATTGACGAAGAATATATATACATTATCAAATCGCAGTTTGATAAGATGCTTGAGGATAACGGTTATAGTTCCGCTGCATTTCTCTCCTGGGCGAAAGACAACGGAGTTATTGAAACAGAGTATGCAAGAAATACTATGAGAAAAAGAATAGACGGAGGCTCACAGGTGCATTGTGTTTGTATCCGTAAAGATAAGTTTGATATAGCGGTAACTCAATCAGAACAGAAAGATAATTTGCCTTTTTGAGTACAGTATAAGTGGCTATATAAAGGGAATCGCAGGGGATTGAGCACAGAGTGAGACCAAAATGAGTACAGTAAAAACGCCTATATAAAGCCAATGAGTACAGTGAGACCACTATTTTTGAAAAAATATACTATACGCGTATAAACATAAATATTTTATGAGTGTCTTTTTGAAAAGTATATGTATTCGCGCGTAGGATTGTTTATGTTTTACTGTGCTCACTGTACTCATTCCCATAACAAAGGGAAATTTACTGTACTCAAACTGTACTCAAACTGTACTCATTATATATTTTACTGTACTCAAATTATATTATATAAGGAGTGATAAAGATAAAAGTTTTAAGTAAGTATTGCCGCAAGTGCGGAGCATCACAGGAACATATACAAGTCAGTTATGTTGACGGAGATTGTTATGTTTACTGTGACAACTGCAAAGTAGAAACTCATCTCTACACTACAAGGGATGAAGCCATAAGTGCATGGAACAGAGGAAAGACCAAAAATACAAAAGTGTAGCAGCACAAAGCAGACAGAAAACAGACACAAAAAACAATAAAATCTGCTGCTTAAAACGGGAGGTATTGAGAAAATGAACAAATTAAATCCGTGTCCGTTCTGTGGTGCTATGGCGGAACATATATCTGTGTGTCGCTTTGGAAGAATGTATTATGTATACTGTAGCAACTGTGAAGCAGAAACAGATATCTATGCTACCAGGAATGAAGCAAGAGCGAAGCAAGAGAAAAAGTCAAAAAATACTAAGGTGTAGCAGGTGGTAACATTGACAAATGAAGAACTTGCTATACATATTGCAGACGGTAGCAAGGACCTGGTAGGAGAACTTTATCAGCGAAACAGAGGTTTGCTATATAAACACGCATACAGATTTTATGTGCTTCATTCTGACCGTTGTATATCTGCAGGTGTTACGCTTGATGATATGCTTAACGAGTGTTATTTCGCAGTATATACCGCTGCCAAGTCATACGCAAAGGGCGAGCGACAATATAAATTTACAAGTTATCTGTATTATGCGACTCTGCTATACTTTCAGAAGATGGCAGGAATAAGAACTGAAAAGCAGAGAAGAGAGCCGCTAAACTATTGTAAAAGTCTTGATGCGCCTATTGAGGGCGCCGATGAGCTGACGCTTGCTGATACTGTAGAGGACACCGATGCAGCGGAAAAGGCTGATACTCTGATAGACCGCCTTGCATATAGTGAGGTATTTCCAGAGGTTAAAAGGATATTGGCAAAAGAGCCAAGACAGTATGAGATTATCTATGCCATGTATGAAGGACAATAGATGATTTTAGGACGGTAGTATTTGAGTGCTACCGTCTTTGTATTTGTTGACACGACAACGCACAGAACGGAACAGAAACGATATTAAGACTGCGGATAACAAACGACACCCAAAAAGAATAAAAACACGACAGAGGCTAAATGTGTGCGTGTGGCAGCGTGTTATGCGCATACTCCCCCCTCTAAATAAAACAGGGGTAGGCTTAAGGGTACCGAGAGGGGTACCTTAAATTTTACGCACGATATACGCGTATAAAGGGGGTATATGCCTGCGAACAGGGTAATAACAGGGATAAGCGGATAAAAATGCAAAGGTACCCCCCACCCTTTGTACTGAGGTGTTTTCAATGGGATACCGAGAGAGGGTAACCTTTTCCCCCTCTACGCACTCCCGAAATATTTTTTTTGCACGCTGACGGTCTGCATCAGAGCGAGCGTATTATGTGGGAGAAAACCTTAAAAAACCTGAAATTCAAAATATTATGAAGAAACGCATATAAAAAAGCCTATGTCCCGACATTTCCTATGCCCTAAAAAGGTTGAGCAAAACTTGTGCAAAAGGTGAGCAGAAAACATCAGAAAAAACAACTTGAATAAAACCTATACAAAAGTTGTACGAAAAACAGCGAAAAAACGATATGACAAAACCAGTACAAAAGTATTACAAAAAACTACTGAAAAAATTCTCCTTGCAACAGGACAAAATTGGGACAAAACTGGGACAAAAAGCAGTATAAAAAAAGCCACCTGCGGAGTGGGTGCAATGTGGTGTGTTGCCTAACTGTTGCCTAACAAACAGTAATAGACTTGTAACTATCGTTATATGTTTGTTATTATTTAGTGCTCTCAAATGGCTATATAATAGGGTTTACAGGTATTTTTGAGTAAAAGAAAAGCACGACTGAAAAAGTCGTGCTTATGGTGCGAGAGACGGGACTTGAACCCGTATGGTCTCCCACACGCACCTTAAACGTGCGCGTCTGCCGATTCCGCCACTCTCGCATATCGCGTGTGTCACACCGTGACAACGTAGATTATTATAACAGAGGGATTTGGGAATGTCAACATCTTTTTTCAAAAAAATTTATTTTTTTCTTTTTTATTGTTTTTGAAAAAAAAGAAAGAGGTCGCCTCTGTCGAGGCAACCTCTCTTTTTACTTATTTTACGGAGCGACGGGGGTTACTACGATTGTCTTTGCAACGAATGCACCGTTTGTATATGCGCCTGTTGCGATGATATAGTCGCCCTTCTTAAGGTTTTTGAATGCGATTTCCTTACCTGTTTCGCCGTCGATAATTTTTGCAGAAATTGTAGAACCAAGTTTGCTTGCAAAAATCTGCTCGCTTACGCCATCGTTTGAAATCATGTTGATATAGCCGTAAGCTGTGCTGATGCTTTCAACAGCGCCGCTCTTTGTAGTTGTGCTGGAAGCCTGTGTCTGCTCAAGCTTCTTTACAGTTGAACCGGAAAGAGTAAGTGTAACTACATTACCAAGACGAAGGTCATAGATTGTAGCCGCGCTTCCTGCAACAACATATTCAGCATCAAGCGCTACTGCATACTCGGTTTCAACGCCGCCTGCAGAAATTGTGATTGAAGACTGAGATGCAATCTTGATTGCTGTGATTGAACCTGTTGCACTGCCCTTAACGCTTGTAGCAACAATCTTTGTGATTGTGCCGCGCTTAACAGTAAGAACAACCTTGTCCCCCGGCAATACTTCGTTGAGTGATGCTTTCGTTGAATCACGGCGAACTGTTACCTCTTCAGAAACGGGATACTTTGAAACTGTTTCTTCCTCGGAGATTTCCTCTACTGTAACAACAGAAAGTGTTACGGTATCGTCAAGGATTATTGACTTAACTGTGCCCTGAACTGTTGCTTCTGCTGTGAGACGGTCGATTGAAACAACATCTGTTCCAAGAAGGTTCACAACAACATAATCACCAACTTTTACAGATTTCATTGAATCTGCAACACCGTCTGTTGTAACCTGAATTTCGCCGTCGCCATAGAAAGAAATGCTTTCGCCTGTTTTTTCTTCCTTAACAGTGATTCTTACATAATTGTCTTTTGTAACAAGACCTTCAACAGTGCCTTCTACAGTTTTGTTTGTAATGGGACTTATAACATCGATTGAATAGATATTCTTGCCATGTCTTACAACAACAATCTTGCTTTCTTCAAGAATGTTTTCTGCAAGGTCTTCCTCGCCGTCGATAAGAATCTTGGCATCTTCGGGGATGATATAGTTTCTGTCGTCACCCTCTGAATTTTCGAAGTAGATTGCTCTGCCTTCCTTAACGATATCGAAAACAACGCCTGCTTCAACGCTCATTTCAAGTTTTGTCATAATTCTGTGAAGAAGTACGCAAACCTGTGCACGGCTGAGAGGAGCATCAGCATCGAAAACGATTGTGCCGTCGTCCTTCTGAACGCCGTTCATGAATCCGTTTTTAACAACATATGCGATATAACCTGCATCGCTGTCGCTGATTTCTTCCTTATCTTCGAAATCGAGGTCGTCTGCATCAGTTTTTTCTATTTCGGCATCCATAAGGTTTGAAAGAAGGATTGCCGCATCACTTCTGGGGAATTCTTCTGCATACTGCTCGTCCTCAAGATAAGATACTATCTCATCCTCTGCAATAATATCCTTGTAAAGAAGGAATGAAATTTCCTTTTTGAAAGAATCGTATGCACCAAGGTCGAGTTCCTCAAGTGTATACTGATATTTGTCGTATGCAAAATCTATAATTTCGCTGTATTTTTCGTTAGAGAAGCCGGCAACTCTTGAAAAGAGGATGAGTGCCTCAATCTTTGTAATTGCCTTGTCGGGTTTGAATGTACCGTCTGTATAACCCTTGATAATACCGAGCTGGGTCATTTCGTCGATCTGCTCTGCCGCCCAATCATGATCGGGTGAAAGAACGTCAGGAAATACATTCTCCGCAAATGTTGCGGTTGCTACACAAGAGAGTATCAAGCTAAGTGCAATAATAACGGACAGAAATTTATTTTTCATTTCCATCGTCCTCCTTCCTATACTTGTTTCTATCATAACACAGAAATTATTAAATTGCAATACAAAAACACAAAAAAATGTGTAATATTGTTCATTTTTTTGTGCAAAAAGCACTACATTTTGTATTTGTGCACATATTGTTAATTTTCGAGATTTTAATTGAACTCAATCTTCTTTTATGGTATAATAAATTTTCTAGGAAAGGAATTGATTTTATGTTATGTACAAGATGCAACAAAAATGTTGCTGTTATATTCGTAACCCGTATGGAAGGTGGCAAGTCAATCAACGAAGGTCTTTGTATGCCGTGTGCAAGAGAGCTTGGCATAAACACCATGCAGCAGATGGCTGGCGGTCTTGATATGGGTGATATGGAGAACCTTGAATCTCAGATGATGGGTATGTTTGAGGAAATGGATATGGAAGAAGGCGACGAGGGCAATCCCTTTGCAAGTTTTCTTTCAAACATTTTCGGTGGAGCACCCCAGAAATCACAGGAAGATGCAGAGGAGAAGAAATCGTCCAAAAAAGATAAAAAGGCTGACAAGAAGAAAAAGCTTCTTGATACCTACGGTACAAATCTTACGGCAAAAGCAAAAAACGGTGAAGTTGATATGGTGGTAGGTCGCGAGCGCGAAATTGAAAGATTAGTGCAGATATTAAACCGCCGTACAAAAAACAACCCTGCCCTTCTTGGTGAGCCGGGTGTCGGCAAGACTGCAATTGCAGAAGGCTTTGCTGAAAGAATTGTTTCGGGCAACGTTCCCGAAAAGCTCCTTGACAAAGAAGTGTATCTTCTTGACTTTACCGCTATTGTGGCAGGTACACAGTATCGCGGTCAGTTTGAAGCGCGTCTTAAAGGAATAATAGAAGAGACAAAGAAGCTCGGTAACGTCATCCTCGTTATTGATGAACTTCACAACATTGTAGGTGCAGGCGATGCAGAAGGTGCGATGAGTGCCGCGAATATATTAAAGCCTGCTCTCGCCCGTGGCGAAATTCAGGTTATCGGCGCAACGACACTTGCTGAATACAGAAAGTTTATTGAAAAGGATTCTGCACTTGAAAGGCGTTTCCAGACGGTTATTGTTGAGGAGCCTTCTCCCGAGGAAACTGTAGAAGTTCTTCGCGGAATAAAGAAATATTATGAAGATTATCACAAAGTTAAAATTTCTGGCGAAGTTATAAATACCGCCGTGAATCTGTCGCGCAGATATATAACCGACCGTTTCTTGCCCGACAAAGCGATTGATCTTATCGACGAGGCAGGCAGCCGTGCTAACCTCAAAAATGCAATTTTAGTCCAGCTTGCACGCGCACAGCAGAAACTTGGCGAAGTGGCAAAGCAGATAGAAGAAGAAAATACCCCGAAGGAAGGAACTGAAGAAAAGGATTACGAAAAAATTGCCACACTCAAGTCTCAGGAATGTGCAATCAATGAAGAGATGGAAAATCTTAAATCCCAACTTGCGGAAGTTTACCTTACTCCCGAGGATATCGCATATGTTGTAGAAGCATGGACGAAAATCCCCGTGCAGAAAATCACACAGGCGGAGACAGAGAGACTTTTGGGTCTTGAGGAAAGACTTCACAAAAGAATTATCGGACAGAGCGAAGCAGTAAGTGCCGTAAGCCGTGCTATACGCAGAAGCCGTGCCGCACTTTCAAAGAAGCTTCGCCCGACAAGTTTCATTTTCGTAGGCCCGACAGGTGTCGGCAAGACGGAGCTTGTAAAACAACTTGCAATAGAACTTTTTGACAGCGAAGATGCTCTTATCCGCGTTGATATGACAGAATTTATGGAAAAGCATTCCGTATCAAAGCTTATCGGCTCACCTCCCGGATATGTCGGATATGACGACGCAGGTCAGTTAACTGAAAAGGTACGGAGAAAACCTTATTGCGTAGTTCTTTTTGACGAGATTGAAAAAGCACATCCGGACGTGCTTAATATAATGCTTCAAATTCTTGATGACGGCAGAGTTACCGACAGTCACGGCAAAGTTGTAAGCTTTGAAAACACGGTTATCGTTATGACCAGCAATGCAGGAAGCGACTGGAAAGGCAGCGGAATCGGTTTTGCAGAAAATATTGCAAAACAAAACAAGGATAAAGTTTACCGTGCACTTAAAAACATTTTCCGTCCCGAATTTTTGAACCGCGTTGACGAAATCGTTGTGTTTGACGAACTTTCAAAAGACGAAATGGGAAAAGTTCTGGATATCATGATTGGCGAGCTTTCCGAAATGCTTACAGGCAAGGGTATCACGCTTTCCGTATCGGACGACGCGCGCGAAATCATCGTAGATGAGGCTGCTGGCGAGCACCTTGGCGCAAGACCGCTTCGCCGTATCATCAGTCGCAAGATAGAGGACCGACTTGCAAGTATTATAATCAGCGGTTCATACAAGGACACCGTAAATGTTACAATAAAAGATGGAGAGATTGTGTGTGAGTAAAAGAATAGTTTTTCTATACTGCACTCAAAAGAATAGAGAAGATATATGTTTATACGAAAACATTATCCGTGTACTTTTGCGCAAATTCAGGCAAAGCGCACTGTTTTCGTATTTGCAGATTGACACTTCCCCACCTTGTCGGGACAGGATGTGCGATTTAATTCATGACGAAACTTCGCGCCGCGGTGCGATTTTCCTTGAAAGCGATGCCCGAAATGTTTTTCCCTGTATGGATTTATTGAAGGTTGCATTTGACATTTTTGCCTCATCGTATCATATATCGGGACGCGCGGTTTGTTATCCTGAGCAAGAACAAAAAATTGAGGATAGCGCGGAAGCTGTAACATACTCAAAGACTTACAAAAAAGAGAATCTTGAAAAGACAGCAAAGCTCTCTTTGGAAATGGCTAAAAAACAAAAGCATTCTCTTTCAGTATGTCTTATGCCAACAAACGAAATCGACACTGTTTTCCTCAGCGAAGCGGAGATTATACTTAGAAAGGAAAAGCGAATTCTCTCTGAGCTTGTTTCTATTGACGAAATGATTTCGTTGTGTATGAAAACGGTTCCCTCGTTTGATGTTGTGCTGACGGCGAAGGAGTACGCAGAACTGATAGCGATGCATCTTTATTCAATGCCTGATATTCCGTCAGGTTTTATAGTAAGCCACGGCGAAAAGCATAAGATTTATCGCAGAAAAATTCTTCCATATGAAGAAATCGGAAATCTGAGTCACTTGTCATCGCTTTTATCAATAGCCGCTATTTTCGAAAATGAGTTTGAAATGAAAGGTGCGGCAAACTGGCTTCGAAGGGCTTTATCGATTGCTTTTGAAAAGAAATCAGGCAGCAAGGCTGAAGATTTCGTTAAAAGCGTTATAAAAGAAATTGAAACACCCATCCGAAAACGAAGGGCGGAATAATATGAAAATTAAAATCAAAGATTTTGTCCCCGAGCATACTTTCCTTTGCGGTCAATGTTTCCGTTGGGAGAAAGAATATGACGGCAGTTTTATAGGAATTGCCAACAATCAGGTCGTAAGGATAAAATCCGACGGAGAAGATACTTTTATTGAGGGAATCACAAAAGAGGATTATGAATCCTTCTGGGAAAGATACCTCGATATTAAGAGAGACTACTCCGCCATTAAAAAAGCAATAAACATAAACGAAACAATGAATAAATCAATACAGTTTGGTTACGGGATACGCATACTCCGTCAGGAGTTTTTTGAGACACTTGTCTCATTTATAATATCTCAGCGCAGTTCTATCCCCAAAATCAAGAGCTGTGTCAATAAACTGTGTCAGCTTTGCGGCGACAAAATAGAGTTTGAAGGGAAAACCTATTACGCCTTCCCCACGCCTGAAAAGGTAGCAAACCTTACCGAAGAAGACCTGCGCGAAATCGGTGTAGGATACCGCGCGCCTTATATATTAAAAGCGGCAAAGGCGGTTTTGAACGGCGAGATAGATGCTTCTCTTCTTGAGAGGGCAGACACCCCCACCGCAAGAGAAAAGCTTTTATCCCTTTACGGAGTCGGCGACAAGGTTTGCGACTGCGTACTTCTTTTCTCTCTTGGAAAATATGACCTTTTTCCGTCTGATGTGTGGATAAAGCGCGTTATGGCAGAAGAGTTCAATTCACTCGACGCAAAAAAATTCGGTGAGGATGAATTTGGTCGTTATAGCGGATTTGCACAACAATATTTGTTCTATTGGAGGAAATATAATGTTTAAGAATTTTTATGCCGATGCTTATTTTGATAAGATTACCGATGTTTCCCCCTCTTATCTTAAGGAGAAGGGGATTTCGGGAGTTATCCTCGATATTGACAATACTCTTATCGGTCACAATGTTCCCATTCCCGATGAAAAAGTTCTTGCTCATTTAAGACTTTTTGAGGCAGAGGGGCTTAAGCTTTGTATCGTCTCCAACAACGAGTATGACAGAGTTAAAAATTTCGCCGAGAAAATTGATGTTGAGTATTTTGTGCACAAGGCATTAAAGCCGCGTGCTTACGGATATCTGCTTGCTGCAAAGGAAATGAATCTTTCCGCAAAAGAAATCGCCGCAATCGGCGACCAGATTTTTACCGATGTATGGGGCGCAAGAAGAGCAGGCTGTTTTGCTATTCTTACAAAACCTCTGCACAGCGGAGGAGAAGGCTTCTTTATAGCAGTTAAAAGGATTTTGGAAAAACCTTTTTTAAGAAAGAGGAATAAAAAATGAAAAAATTTTTAGTGTGCCTCACGCTTACGCTTACGATAATTTTATTCGCCGTTTCGGTTAATGCGATTGATGTTTTTGTTGATGGAATAAAGGTTAATTTTACAGATTCTTCAGGAGTTCCTTTTATCGAAAACGGACGCACACTCGTTCCTCTTCGTGCTTCTATGGAAGCACTCGGCGCAGAAGTCACATGGGATAATGAGCAAAGATGTGCCATCGTCAAAAAGGGTCCGACAACGGTTGTATGCTATATAGACGAGGCGTGCATTTACAGAAACGGCACTAAAATAAACAACGATGCCGCTGCAACCATAAGAGATTCGCGTACATATCTTCCTATAAGAGTTGTTGCAGAGGCGCTCGACGCAACTGTTTCTTGGGACGGAAATGTTGTAATTTCGACAAGCGGTGCGGGTAATCTTATCCACTCGATTGAAAACAGCGGTCTGCATGTGTCAAATATCTGGAAAAGTTGGGAAACGGCTCTTGCAGAAAAAAACAGCGGAAATTACGAGAGCGCTATTGACCAATTCATAAAGCTTGCGCCTGATTTCCTTGCAAAGCACGACAGTAACAGTGATGCCATGCTCTATAAACATCTTGGCGAATGTTACAGCGCACTTGGTAAAAACGAAGAAGCCGCTGCTTGTTTCAAGCGCGAAGCTTATTACTGGTCACAGGCGGGCAAGGAGCAGGAAACCATTGATGCCGAAAGGCGCGGAACTCTTATAAATTCGTCTGTCCAGATGTATGCAAAGACATATAATGACAGCTATAAAACAAGAAAAGATTTTGGCGAGATGTATGAGCCTTTAAACGGACTTTATATCGGCGCATATGCAGAAGGCGACCGAGCCGTTCACGACCCGTGGTCAATGAATAAATTCTATATGAATGAATTTCCCAAACTCGTGGAGCGTGATATGTCGGCATATCTTCTTTATATGCCGAGCACCACTCCCCTTTCCAATTATCAGAGCCATATCGATATCGCAATACAGAAGAATAAAATTATTCAGCTTGCGGTAGAGCCTGTTAATTTCTTTAACATTCAGCCAAATGACCCGACATACATAAAGCTTGCACAGGATATGGAAAACAGTGAAGCAAAATTCTTTCTGCGTTTTGCCTGCGAAATGAATGACTCTTCCTGTCCGTGGTATACAACAGATTATAACCTTTATATTGAAAAATTCAGGATTGTTGCTGACATTTTCCACACATACGCGCCGTCTGTTCCCGTTGTGTGGTCTCCCAACTTCTACCCCGCAAACAACATACACCTCTACTACCCCGGTGACGCGTATGTTGACTATGTCGGAATTTCCTCGTACATGAATCATCAGCCCGAGACAGACCCTCTCAGTCAGGGGATTGACAGAAACCGCTGGAGTGATCAGCTTGATAACATCGTAAGTCTTTACGGGCACAAAAAGCCCATCATAATTTCTGAGGGTGGTGCGTCCTATATCGATTATCGGACATGGGCGGATATTACTCCCTTTGCTTCATCACAGCTTTATGATTTTTACACATATCTTCCTATCAAGTATCCTCAGGTAAAAGCCGTATTTATCTTTGATCAGGACAAAAATGCAGACAGCGGTTGCTACCGATTCTCGCTTTCAAATAATTCTCAGTATCTGGATGCTTTCAAGCGCGGAACTCAGAGCGAGCTGTATCTTGCTACTCCCGATGAGAATGCAATTCTGCCACAGTACTACGAACTTGGAACGAATGTATCGGTTGAGCCAAAGGTTGTTGAGATTTCATCTTTTATCAAAACTCCCGCAAACGATACAAGTTATGTGGTGTATAGCATTTATGACACGGATGTTGCGACATCGTACGGTATTCCGCACAGCGCGAATATTGATTTTTCAGCATATTCGGGAACGACTGTTCCGCTTCGTGCAATGGCATTTAACACAAGCGGAGTTAAGGTGGCTGAAAAGACATACTATATAAAAGTTGACTGATTTTCTCTTCACAAAATAAGGAAGGAATGGGACAAAATCCCATTCCTTCCTTATTTATTGTCATTTCCCTTTGCTTTTTTTAGGTCATTTATAAGAAGTACAACGTGAGTCAATTCTTCATCTGTAAGGCCTTCTGCAGATATGTCTGCCGAACTGCTTCTTCCTAAAAGATAATCTGTAGACACATTGAAAAAATCCGCTAATCTTTCCAGCATATCTATCGATGGTTGTATATTATCATTTTCCCAATTTGAGACTGTCTGTTTTGTAACAGACAGTTTTTTTGCAAGTTCCACCTGACTTATACCTCTGGAAGTACGAAGTTTCTTTATGCTTACATTCAACATGACCTTTCCCCCTCGATATCAAATTTCACAATACTTATTGTAAAATATTACTTGACATTTTTAAAATACTATAGTATTCTAATATTTGACAAAATATTATTTTTATTCTTTATGAATACATTTTATTTTTGGTTTCAAGGCGCGATGCAGACTGGTTCCTCAAAACCAAAAATGATGTAGAATAAAAAATTTTTTATTGAAGGGAGGAAAGTCTTATTATGAAAAGACTTTTCACAAAACTTGTTGCGTGCATCGCTGTAATTACCATGATAGCAACTTTGGGATTAACAGCATTTGCGCAGACAGAAATGGATAATATGGTGTTTGCTGGTTTTGATACTACAGATCCGTATAATCCCAACAGAATTTATAATGAAGTAATTAATGGTAAGTACACAAACAAGCAGATACTTGTTCCCGTAACTCCCACTTGGTCTGCAGAGGGCTACGAAAGTGTATATCCTTACGCAGGTTACAGCAGAATGTATCTTGATGGCAAAAAGCAGGATATCACATGTTATAACAATCTCTTCCCCCAGTGGGAAACAAGACGCCGTGATTATATGTGGGAAATCAAAGCCCCCTATGTAATCTGGGAACGCCAGCAGACAAAGGTTAACAATAAAACCTGGACATGGGATTTTGGAAACAAAGACTTCAACATTCCTGATTCCGCGTTAAAGACAAGAACTGCACGAAAGGCATATGTTGTTGATATCAGCATGAAAGAGTATGGTTTTGGTCCCTACTATAAGAATGGTTCTCTCCTCACTGCAGATCAGCAGAGAATGTATTCCGACTTCAGTGTAAAGGCTGTTTCTGAATGGAATAGCGTTCGCGATAATTCTCTTACTGTAGCAAAACTCAGCGAAAGAGATCCTGAAACAAATCAGTTCGTAATGAAAGACAGTGATATTGCTGCTCTTATCCCTGTTGTATACTCAAAGTATGTTACTGCTAAATTCAACGAAAAAGGCAATGAAGGTCTCGCAACAAAGAGCGTTGCAGACGAATATCTTCTTCACATGAATGACGGTTGGCAGTGGGATGCAGATTCTTTCGAGATCAGACACGATGCAAAGATCACATGGAGTAAGTCCTATTATGAAATGGCAGAGCCTTACAACTACTATCAGTATCTTATCGTAAACGGTATCGTTCTTGACGGTACGAACGGAAAAGACAGAGTTCTCCGTTACACAGGCGGCAAGGCTTCTCCCAAGGTTGAATGGAAGTTTGCATTCTTCCAGAACGCAAAAGACGCTAACGGAAATCTCATCGAAAACATCTATGAAGTTGTTGAAACTAAGTATGTTGATGGCGTAAAAGCAGTTGACTTAAACGGCCAGCCTATCTACAGAGTTCCTACAGGCGAATATGGAAATACATATTTCAAACTGAACGGAAACAAGATAGAATACTGGGTTGTTGATGCAAAGGGCAACAAGACTCTTCTTGCAACAATTGAGAACTGGACAGGAAACCTCGGTGGTCTTATCGATGCTTATGTTACCGGCTCTATTCCCTGTGTTGCAAACGTGTCTGCAGAACAATATAAAAAACTTCCGTAATTTTTAATCTTTGATTTATAAACAGGGACAGGACTTTCTAAGGTCTGTCCCTGTTTGATATAGCGCACAAGAAAGGAGTACCTATGAAAAAAACAATTATCTCATTTGCAGTTATCACAGTAACAATTCTCTCTTCTGTTATCATTTGCAGTGCAAAAACATCTCTTACTCATTTTAATACTGTGGTCTTAGATTCTCAATCCGAAACATCCCGAGACGCAGTTCTTACCGATGTAATCGCACAATCTAAAGAAAACGCCCCTGAGGCTGGAACAAGGGTTGATTTTCCTGTATCTGCAGAATTTCAAGGAAACACAACAAACCTTAAAGATATAATGAAAAGTTCTTCAAACTCATTTTTTCAGAAATGATGCTTGAACAAAGCATTTCATTCGGCGATTTCTAATATTTTCAAAAAAATGCTTGCATTATATAATATAAGATGATATAATACGTTTGACAGAAACAAAGGAGTGGGTTGCAAAACCCGCTCTTTTGCATTATATGAAAGGGATGATACCGTGGCAAAGATTGACGAAGCTCTTGAAAAAATTGCCGCAGACGTCTGTGAAAGACACGGTGTTTATATTTACAACACCGAATACAAAAAAGAAGGCAGCGAATATTTTCTGCGCCTTTATATTGACAAGGACGGCGGCGTAACTATTGAGGACTGCGAAAATGTAAGCCGCGAGATAAGTCCCATGCTCGATAATCTGACCTTTATTAAAGAGGCGTATATTTTCGAGGTTTCCTCCCCCGGCATTGACCGCGCGCTTACCCGCGACTGGCATTTTGAAAAAGTTATGGGGCAGGAAATTGACATCAAACTGTTTGCACCGATTGAGGGTAAAAAAGAAATTTCCGGAATTCTTACAAACTATGAGAATGGCGAAATTACAGTCAATGTCAACGATAAAGAGATTACAATTGAAAAAGGCAAGGCTGCATCAGTCAGACTTGCATTTACATTTTGATAGGAGTGTTTAAGAAAAAATGAACAAAGAACTTATACTCGCACTTGAGGCACTTGAACAGGAAAAGCGCATCAAAAAAGAAGTTATGTTTGAAGCTCTTGAAGCGGCACTTGTTACTGCTTACAAGAAAAACTTCGGCAGCGGTTACAACTGTTTTGCAGAAGTTAACCGTGAAAACGGTGATATGCGTGTTTACTGCTCAAAGACAGTAGTTGAAGAAGTTGAAGACCCCTGTATCGAAATCACACTTGAGGAGGCTCATTCAATCAATAAGCGCTATAAGATTGGCGATGTTGTTGATTTTGAGGCATCTCCTGCAAAGTTCGGCAGAATTGCCGCACAGACTGCAAAGCAGATGGTTGTTCAGAAAATCCGCGAAGCAGAACGCGGAAATATGTATGACGAATACAGCGACAAGGAAAACGATGTTATGAGCGGTAAGGTTGAAAAGCTTGACCGCAGAGGCATTATGATTGACCTTGGTACTGCAGAAGCCCTCCTTGCTCCTTCTGAGCAGATTCCCGGTGAAGATTATACCCCCGGAAAGAGACTTAAGGTATATGTATTCGAAGTTAAGAAAACTACAAAGAGCGTAAATCTTAATGTATCAAGAACACATCCAGGCCTCGTTAAGAAGCTCTTTGAACAGGAAGTTCCCGAAATCGCAGACGGCACAGTTGAAATCAAGAGCATTGCTCGTGAAGCAGGCAGTCGCAGTAAGCTCGCAGTATACTCTGAAAACCCCAATGTTGACCCCGTTGGCGCATGCGTTGGTCAGAGAGGTATCCGCGTAGCAGGCATCGTTCAGGAGCTCAATGACGAAAAGATTGATGTTATCCAGTACAGTGAAGACCCTGCGGAATATATCAGTGCAGCGCTTAACCCTGCAAAGGTATTGAGCGTCGAAATCGACGAAAAGAACAAGTCAGCCCTTGTAACCGTTCCCGAGTTCCAGCTTTCTCTTGCCATTGGTAAAGAAGGACAGAATGCTCGTCTTGCGGCAAGACTTACAGGCTGGAAGATAGATATTAAGAGCGATAAAAACGCAGAGGAGATTGAAGGATAATGTCCACTCCGCTTCGAATGTGCGTTGTATGCAGAAAAATGAAGGAAAAATCTGAGCTTTTGAGAGTGGTTAAAAAAGGTGAAGAGTTTTCTGTTGACACTGTGGGTAAAGCCCAGGGTCGCGGTGCGTACATATGCAAAGTCGGCGATTGCTGTGAAAAATTTGAAAAACAGCGTTCGTTTGAACGTGCCTTTAAGTGCACGCTCGGGCAAGATGTGAAAGAAGCCATTAAAAAGGAACTGATTTAATGAACGACAAGATACTTGGAATGATAGGACTGGCAGTGCGTGCCGGCAAAGTAAATTTCGGCGTGTTTATGACGGAAAAGGCACTTGATGAAGACCGCGCCCGAATCGTTATCGCATCGGAAGACATCGGCGCAAGTAATCGCCGCAAAATAGAAGGAAAATGCCAGAATTACGGTGTAAACTTAATATTCTATTCTGACAAAGCATCGCTCAGCCGAGCTTTGGGGAAAAAGGATGTTCCCGTAATTGCAATTTGCGACGAAGGGTTTGCCAGGGCTATTATGAAAAAGTATTCCGAGCAGAAGCCCGATATGAACTAAAATATACGGAGGTGCCAATAAATGATTGCAAAACAGAAAATCAGCGCAATAGCAAAAGATATAAACATTCCCGGCAAGGAAATCTCAAAGATGCTCGCCGAGGTGGCAGGCATTACAAAAAGTACTGCTGCTTCTCTTGACGTAGAGGAAATGAGTATTGTAATGGAATATTACACACAAAAATTCGACGATGGCACAAGCATCGAAGAATATGTGGAATCTCAGCATAAGAAAATTCAGGAAGAAAAGGAAGCCGAAAAGACAAAAGAAGAAATTCCCGTCGAGGAGAAAGAAGAAGAGTCTATTTCCACGCAGAAAACTGTGCGTTATGTAGATACCCGTTCCAACGCGGTTGACCTTGATATGCAGCTTGCAAAGGAAAAGGCAGAAGAGCTTGCTCCCGAAATGAAAGACACTGAGACTAATAAACAGCGTCTTAAAAAGAATAAGAACAAGCAGCAGCCTCAGAAGAAAAATCAGCCCAAGCAGCCTGAAATGCCTAAGCCTAAGAAGGAAGAAAAGAAGCAGCCTCTTCACGTTGTTATTCCCGACACAATTACTGTCGGCGACCTTGCACAGAAGCTTAAGGTGGGTGCTACTGAAATTATCAAACGCCTTATGCAGCTTGGTATCATGGCGGCTATCACACAGGATATTGAATACGATGTAGCGGCTCTCGTTGCAGAAGATATGGGTGCAGAAGTTGAGAGAGAAATCATCGTTACAGAGGAAGATAAGCTCCTCAGCGATTTTGAAATTCCCGATGAAGAAAAGGACCTTCTTCCCCGTCCTCCCGTTGTCTGCGTAATGGGTCACGTTGACCACGGTAAGACAAGTCTTCTTGACGCAATTCGCTCTACAAACGTTACTGCAAGCGAAGCAGGCGGTATCACTCAGCACATCGGTGCTTATATGGTAAACATCAACGGTAATCAGATTGCATTCCTTGATACTCCCGGTCACGAAGCGTTTACTGCAATGCGTGCCCGCGGTGC
>CAYMHB010000017.1:0-32418 GCA_964390145.1 uncultured Oscillospiraceae bacterium | reverse complement strand
ATGCGAACCAGATGGTGCCAGGTCAGTGCTGTCAAATCCGTTTCTGCAACCGAAAAGCAGCTATTCTGTGAATAATGGAACGGAACCATAAACACATCCTTTTTGTGAAGGAGCAGCATATACTCTGTCACAATCGGGATAAATGGCTTCTCATACCTTCTGCCATCCGATACGCAGTTAAACTGTCCCTTTACCAAAAAAGACTCAAACTCGCCCATCCGCATCATGTCGTGCTGTATGGAATAAAACTGCCCCTTGGAACGGATGTCGCCCACAAGGACGGCCAGACGGCCATCCTTTCTCAGTGCCATATAAAACTTCCGGATGCAAAGGTTCAGCTTCTCCAGAAAGTCATTGTAATTTTCACAGCGGGACAAATCATCCGGGTGCGGCTTTCCCCACATATTTCCGGAATACCTGATGATATCGTGGTATGGCGGGTGGAAAAATACCAGGTCTGCCGAATCCTCCACATCATTCTTTAAGGCATTCCAGTTTCCAATTCCGGCGGCTGGCGCAGGGTTCAAATCATACAGAACGGATGTTATGCCGTACCTGTCTGCTACTGCCTTGCTGGTACCGGAACCGGACATAGGATCAAGCAGTGTAAACTGTGATATGTCCTTTCCGTAATACCGCTTGGTATCCAGAACATATTTAAGGACCGCAGAAATCACCTCCGGGGAACAGTTTCCCCGCCAGGTGCTGCTTCCGCCTTCCCCACGCTCAGGGAATGCCAAAAACGAAGTCAGCTCCTTGCCAACCCGTTTCCGCAGGTTCTCCGTGCCAAGCTGCTGGGCAATGGTAAGCCAGTCCGGTCCAAATTCACGTTCCAGAAGTTTTGCTGCCTGTGCTATTTTGTCCATGCAGGTTACACCTCTTTCTGCTTTGTCAGCTCTGAAAGGATGTCTGCCAGATATTTTGCACAGCCACGCTCCACCGGGGTTGCGTCCCTGAAGTGAATCAGGATAACCGCACCCATGGAATTTCCTGCCATGCCGACGGGGTAAATGGAATCCACCAGATACTTGCTGTTCTCAAACAGGCTAATCTGAAAGGTTTCTGTGAACTGGTACTCTTTCTGGTTTTTGATATAGCTTCTGACTTCATCCGAAAGCAGAAGCTCCGTGGAAAGCTCCATCCCCCTGGTAGCAATCACTTTTTCTGTGCTGCACACCAGGCAGACTACCTTGCAGGACTTCCAGAAAGCATCCAGATAGGTCCTGCACAGGGTTTCCAGTGTCTGAAGCGGCTGGTACTTCCTCATGTGGATAGTACGCCCGCTCACGCTGATTTCCACGGCATCCTCTGCTTCAATCTCCAGCTGTTTTCTTACTTCCTTTGGTACCACAATCCTGCCAAGATCGTCCATGTGCCGGACTATGCCGATGTTTCTTTCATTCTTCACTTTACATGCCTCCTTCATGTCAGAAGGGAACACCCAAAAGGCATTCCCTTCCTAAACTTCCTATTCTTACTGGTTCTTTTAAGCAGCCCTTCGCTCTGCCTGCCTTTTTGCAATGGTATTCTTTGCCTGGATAATCAGCTGCGGGCCGATGGCTTTTTCCCATGCGTTGATGTAGGAAGATACCCTGCCAAGCAGCTTGTACATGTCCATGTCGCTTAAGTTGGCATACACTTTTCCTTCGCTCACAAAGGACTTCGCCTTCATGTAGGTGCCACCGGTAGCGTTCTTTAACGGAATACCTTTTCCGTTTTCCACCTCCAGATACCATGGAAGCTTCCGGACATTGCCCTTGCTGTCCTTAGTTGCCCGGATAATCCGGACCTTGGACACGTAACGGCGGCAACACTTGATATGCGCAGTCAGCTCGAAAGTATGGGAACAAACCTTATCAATGTTTCAATAAGCCGTGGCGGATGGGGTATGACCAGAAGCGTAAGCGTTGAGGAAATTGAAGAAATAGCAGAGGAAAATAAAGAAAGCATCGAGTACATAACTCCCATAGTTAGCAGCCGCGGTACAGTAAAGTACGGCAACAGCAATGTTTCAACAACTCTTTATGGAGTTAATGAGAACTATGGAAAGATAAGAAACCGTGAAGTTTCTTCGGGCAGGTTTATCGCTGAAACTGACGTGGCTGACCGCAAAAGCGTCGTGCTTATAGGCGAATATGTACGCTCACAGCTATTCGGCACGCAGAACCCGATTGGGCAGGAAATAAAAATCAATAACGAAGTTTTCACGGTTGTAGGACTTTTGGAAGCTAAATCCTCCAATGTGTCGCAGGGCGGCGAAGACGATGTGATACTTATTCCGTACTCGAGAGCGACAAGGCTTATCAGAAACGCCAACATAAATTCCTTTGCCGTATCGGCAAAAAGTTCCGATACAATGACGGCGGCGACAACGGCAATAGAAAACTTTCTCTACCGCAAGTTCAAGTCTGATGATTACTACACAGTTACAAATCTCGCGGCAACGATTGATGTTATTGACGAGGCGCTTTCCGTAATGACGCTTCTTATGGCAGGCATTGCGGGTATATCGCTTATAGTCGGCGGCATAGGGATTATGAATATTATGCTGGTAACTGTAACGGAGAGAACTCGTGAAATAGGTATAAGAAAAGCAATAGGCGCAAAAACGGGAACAATCCTTGTACAGTTCCTCATCGAGTCGGCAGTTGTAAGCTGCCTCGGAGGTATTGTTGGAATTGTGCTGGGCGTCGTCGGCAGTCACTTTTTGTGTATAGGTATGGGTATGTCGGCGGTGCCTCTTGCGAAACAGTCAACCGTAATAATAGGCTCGTTCCTTTTCTCGGCGGCAATTGGAATTTTCTTTGGACTTTATCCTGCAAGAAAGGCAGCAAGACTAAATCCCATCGAAGCACTTCGATTTGAGTAAAACCAGGGGAGGCGATAGAAAATATGAAAACAAAAATCACAGCAATTCTTCTTGTGTTAATAATGGCTTTTCAGATGGTGTCGCTTGCGGCATTTACAGATGTTGACACAACAAGCGATGTAGGCAGTGCAATAACACAGCTTGTAAATTTAGGAATATTAAGCGGATATCCCGACGGATCTTTCTGCCCCGACGGACTTCTTACGCGCGCGCAGTTTGCAAAAATTGCAGTTTGTATGCTGGGCGTTGAAAAAGAAGCATCATCCCTTGCGGGAACCAGCGTGTTTAGTGATGTCAGTGAAAATCACTGGGCGGGCGGATACATAAACTGCATTGCGCAAAAGGGCATTATAAACGGATATCCCGACGGCTCCTTCGGTGCCGAGGAAACCATAACTTATGCGCAGGCACTTACTATTCTCGTAAGACTTCTCGGATACGACGGTCAGGATGTTAATTATAACTGGCCCGACGGATATATCAAAAAAGCGCAGGCGCTCGGCATTACAAAGGGTATGACTTTCGGGACATATGAAAATATCACACGCGGTAATGCAGCGTACATCATCTATAACACTCTCTTGGCAGAAAAGAAGGCAGGCTCAACTATAAACCTTTTAAGTTCAAGTTCTATCGAAGATGTCATTATATATGCCGACAGTAAAACGGTTGCCTCTGTACCAAGTGGCTACATTTTAACAACGGCAGGCACATATAAGCTTTCTGACAACTCAACTATCGGCGAAGATGTTTACGGAAAATCAGGTACAATCTACCTCGATTCCAATAAGAAGGCAATCTCTTTCCTTCCTAAAAACGAAACCGCAAGAGCCGTGACAATTTCTTCTGCTGTTTTAAACGGTGACAAAGTCGAAATGACATTTGAAGAAGACGGTATAGTAAAGGAAGAAAAAATCAGCGCAAACACACCTGCCTACTATGACGGCAATGCAGCAACTCTTGCACTGGTTTCATCGCAGATTGAATCAGGCAGAGAGGCTCTTCTCTTGTATGACTCGGACGGAAACTTTGCACGAGTTTATTTAAAAGAATTCAAACTTAGCGGTCCCGTAACAATTACTTCAGGTTCTTCACAGATTTATTCTTCCTTTAATATAAAAGGAAATGATATCAAAGTAATCCGCGACGGACAAAACGCAAGCCTTTTAGATGTGGAACTCTACGATGTTGTATATTATATGGAAAATACAAATACTCTCTACGCATATTCCGACAAGGTAAGCGGTACTTACGAAGAAGCATATCCTTATAAATCAAATGTAACAAGCGTAAAAGTCGGCGGCAGAGAGTATCCCCTTTCCTCGCAGACTGCTATACGCAAGATGAATACTTCAGTCGGAGCATTTGAAATCGGCGACCGCGTAACACTCCTTTTCGGTAAAAATAATGAAGTCGTTGATGCAGTATCTCTTTCTTCAGGTGAAACTTCAGACCTTGCAGTTCTTACAAGAAGTTATAAGGAAATCTCAACAGACAGAGAAAACAGCGGAGCAAGTATAAGCTATGTTGATGTAGTTCTTACTGACGGCACCGCAGTAACCTATGAAACAGACCGTGATTACAGTGACTATATCGGCGATGTTATGAGAATTGAATTTAACGGCAACATTGCAAAACTTACCTATGTAGTTCCAACCGTTATTTACGGCGAATTTGATAAGAGCGTTCCTTCGCTTGACGGTCATTGGCTGTCAAAAGACTGCTCTATACTTGAATTGGTTTCCGAGAGCGCAGATGCTGCAACCGTTAAAAAGATTGCTCTGCTTGATATCGAAACAACAACTCTTAACAGCGATCAGGTTATTCACGCGTATACAAGCGGAGCGATGAAGGATATTCATTTCCTTTATGTAAAGGACGTTACAAAGACTGATGCCACCTACGGTGTTGTTACAAAGATATCCGGCAGAAGCCATACCATATTGGTCGAGGATAAAACCATAAATGTAAATACATCCCTTTTAATGGGAATAAGCAGTGCAGTAGAAATTATAAATACTTCAAGCGGACAGCAGGTAGAACCTCTTGTCAAAATTGCAACGTCAAATTCAATTGAAGGCTTCGAAGAAGGACGTATCCGTCTGGACGGCAAAAACTATGTTGTCAGCGACTATGTAAAGATATATGGCGCAAGTGAACAAAGAGGATATGAGTCAATGAGTCTGTCGCAGATACTTAATAGCAATAATATAGCAAGGATAGACCTTTACTCGGACAAAATCCTTTCAGCAGGCGGCGTAGTAAGAGCCATAGTAGTATCAGTACAGTAATAAGAAACACAGAAGGGGCGTGCTCGCCCCTTCGCTTTGCTTTAGTGCAGTAATACTTGAACCCCTGTCAAAACCAACAGGTGTTCGAGTATTACTGCACTAAAGCAACAAATAAAGAAAAAACTGCATTTTTCGCAAAAAAATATGTTGACAAAGAAAATCCCTTGTGGTATATTATTCTTACCTCGCTATGCAGGGCTTTTTTTACGTGCATAAAAAATGAGGAAAATCTTACTCGGGAGGCGCAAATCATGAGAGTTAAAATAACATTGGCATGTACAGAGTGCAAGCAGCGCAACTACAATACTATCAAGAATAAGAAGAACAATCCTGACAGACTTGAAATGAACAAGTATTGTCCTTTCTGCCGCAAGCACACAGTGCATAAAGAATCTAAATAATAGAAGGTGAAGTAAATGGCTGAAAAGGTTAAAAAGGAAAACATTTTCCGTCGCATAGGCAAGTTTTTCAAGAGTACAAAATCTGAATTCAAGAAGGTTACTTGGCCTACAAAGAAGCAGCTTTTGAACAACACCATGATTGTTATTGCAGCGCTTGTTATCATTGGTCTTGTAATATTTGGGCTCGACACACTCTTTACTAAGTTGGCTGAAATATTCTTTATTCGCTAATTTATTTGAAAAGGAGGAAGGGCGCTTCGCCTGATATATTATGAGTGCTGAATTTAAGTGGTATGTTGCTCATACTTATTCGGGTTACGAAAACAAGGTAAAAGACAGTATTGAAAAAACTGTTGAAAACCGCGGTCTTGGCGAACTTATCGGCGATGTGTGCATTCCTGTTGAGGAAGCAGTCGAGGAAAACGATAAGGGTGAAAAGAAAACCGTTTCCAGAAAAATCTATCCCGGATATGTATTTATAAAGATGAAAATGACCGACGAAAGTTGGTATGTGGTTCGCAATACCCGTGGCTGTACGGGCTTTGTAGGACCGGGAAGCAAACCCGTTCCGCTTTCTGATGCGGAGGTTGAACGTCTCGGCGTAGAAACTGCCGTAGTTGACCTCGGCTTTGAAGTTGGCGATACAGTTCGTATTACCGACGGAAGTATGGAAGGCTTCATGGGTGAAGTTATGGAAATTAATTCAGAAAAACGCAAGATAAGCGTTATGGTTACAATGTTCGGCGGCAGAGAAATGCAGGTTGAGTTTGACTCATACCAGATCGAACCGCTGGAATAAGAGGTTTAGTTAATAAGTCTTATTGACTTGTTATAGATGGGAGGACGCACACAGTGCGTTCGTTATCACCACATTTTTTTCATAGGAGGTGCAAAACCATGGCTCAGAAAATCGCAGGTTATATCAAGTTGCAAATCCCCGCAGGTAAGGCTACTCCGGCTCCTCCGGTAGGTCCGGCTCTCGGTCAGCACGGTGTTAATATCGTGCAGTTCACAAAAGAATTCAACGAGAGAACAGCTAAAGACGCAGGATTAATTATCCCTGTAGTTATTACCGTATATGCGGACAGATCCTTCAGCTTCATCACCAAGACTCCCCCGGCTGCAGTCCTCATCAAGAAGGCTTGTAAGATCGAGAGCGGTAGTGGTGTACCTAACAAGACGAAGGTTGCTCAGCTTTCAAAGGCAGACTTACAGCAGATTGCAGAACTTAAGAGACCCGATCTCAACGCTGCAAGCTTAGAAGCTGCTATGAGCATGATCGCAGGTACAGCAAGAAGCATGGGCGTAACAGTAGAAGAATAATCTAAGAGAAGTATGTGGGAGGGGTAATTCCCGATGAACCACAAGGAGGTTAACAGTAATGAAACATGGTAAGAAATATGTAGCCGGCGCATCACTTGTTGAAGCTGGCAAGCAGTATGATCCTGCCGAAGCTCTTGCCCTTGTTGTAAAGACTGCTAGCGCGAAGTTCGACGAAACAATCGAATTCCACGCAAAACTCGGTGTTGACTCACGTCACGCTGACCAGCAGGTAAGAGGTGCTGTTGTTCTTCCCAACGGTACAGGCAAGAAAGTTCGTGTTCTTGTTTTCGCTAAGGGTGAAAAGGCAACAGAAGCACAGGCAGCAGGCGCTGAATATGTAGGCGCAGAAGAATACGTTGAAAAGATCCAGAAAGAAAACTGGCTTGATTTCGACGTAGTAATCGCTACACCTGATATGATGGGTGTAATCGGCCGTATCGCAAGAATCCTTGGACCCAAGGGCCTTATGCCCAACCCCAAGGCAGGTACAGTAAGCATGGACGTTGCTAAGGCTGTAAACGATGTAAAAGCAGGTAAGATTGAATACCGTCTTGATAAGACAAACATCATCCACTGCCCCATCGGTAAGGCTTCATTCGGCCCTGAAAAGCTTCAGGAGAACTTCGACGTTCTTATGGCAGCTATTCTCAAGGCAAAGCCCGCAACAGCTAAGGGTCAGTACATTAAGAGCGTTGCAGTAGCAAGCACAATGGGCCCCGGCATCAAGATCAATGCGTCAAAACTTGGCTAATAAATTAGCTATTGACAAAAGTTTAAACACAGTGTATAATAGCACTGTTAGTTTCCATAGACAGCAGGCATAAAGGTAAGCCCTGCCGAGGAAGTATTCCTAAAAACATCAATGGGATTCTTTGCGTCTATGGGCAGAGAATCCCTTTTTCATTATTATTTGTGAGGTGAAATCATGCCAAGTCAGAAAGTTCTTGAAGAAAAGAAGCAGATAGTTTCTTCTATGGCAGAACAGTTCAAGACAGCAGTTTCCGGCGTATTCGTTGATTACTGCGGACTTACTGTTGAAGAAGATACACAGCTTCGTAACAAGCTTCGTGAAGCAGGCGTTGAGTACAAGGTTGTCAAGAATACCCTTACACGCTTTGCTGCAAAAGAAGTTGGCTTTGACGAGCTCGACCCCATCCTTAACGGACCTACATCACTCGCTATCAGCATGACTGATGAAGTTGCTCCTGCAAAGGTTATCGCAGACTTTGCAAAAAGTCACGAACAGCTCGAAATCAAGGCAGGTTTCCTGGATGGAAAGGTGCTCGCTCTTGACGAAGTTAAGACACTCGCAGCTACACCCAACCGTGAAACACTTCTTGCGAAGTTGCTCGGCAGCCTCAACGCTCCCATCAGCAATCTTGCACGTACATTGCAGGCATTGGTTGATAACGGCGTAGAGCCCGCTGACATCAAAGTAGAAAAGGAAGAAGCTCCCGCAGAGGAAACTGCTCCCGAAACAGTGGAAGCTCCCGCAGAGGAAGCTCCCGCAGCAGAAGAAGCTTCTGCCCCCGAAGCAGCAGCTCCCACAGAAGAATAAAAAATATTAACTTATTATAGGAGGTAAGTAAAATGAGTAAGATCGAAACAATTATTGCTGAAATTAAAGAACTCAAGCTCCTCGAAGTAGCAGAGCTTGTAAAGGCTATGGAAGAAGAATTTGGTGTAAGCGCAGCAGCTCCCGTTGCTATGGTAGCAGCAGCTGGCGATGCAGGTGCAGCAGCAGGTGCTGAAAAGACTGAATTCGACGTAGTACTTGCAGATGCAGGTGCAGAAAAGATTAAGGTTATCAAGGTTGTTCGTGAAATCACAGGTCTTGGCCTTAAGGAAGCTAAGGAAGCAGTTGACGGTGCTCCCACAACTCTTAAGGAAGCAGCTTCTAAGGAAGACGCTGAAAAGATCAAGGCTCAGCTTGAAGAAGTTGGCGCAAAGGTTGAACTTAAGTAATTTTGTTTTAGCTATGCAAAAAGGCAGAGGCGTCGCCTCTGCCTTTTGTATAATTTTTAATTAAGCATACAACATATGTTCAATTAAGAATTATATAGGGGACGGGAACATTTTTGTAATCCGTAGGTGCAACAAAAATTGACCTGTCCCCAATAGCCATAACGGCATAACCCTTTTATTTTTAGGAGAATAGTATGAAAGACTATATAGTTAACGCAATAACTTCAAACGGCGCAATTCGTGTCGTTGCAGCAGATACTACCGAGCTTTGCAATCGCGCGCAGGAAATTCACAAGATGTCTCCTACGGCAGCGGCAGCACTTGGCAGAACTCTTACCGCGGCGGCAATTATGGGCAGTATGCTCAAAAGCAGCGAAGACAGCCTTACAATCCAGTTGAACGGCGGTGGCCCCATCGGAAAAGTCGTGGCAGTTTCCGACGGAAATGCCAATGTTAAGGGCTATGTAAGTAACCCCCTCGTTGACTTGCCCCTGAACGACAAAGGCAAGCTTGACGTAGGCGGAGCTATCGGTCGTGACGGTATGCTCGGCATAGTGCGTGACCTTGGGCTTAAGGAACCGTATGTCGGACAAGTTCCCCTTGTAAACGGCGAGGTTGCAGAAGACCTTACACAGTATTACGCAACGAGTGAACAGCTTCCGACCGCAGTAGCACTTGGTGTTCTGGTGGATGTGGATTATTCCATAAAAGCGGCAGGCGGATTTATTCTTCAGGTGCTTCCCGGTGCATACGACGAAGATATTGATAACGTTGAAAAGACAATAGCGTCAATATACTCTGTTACCGAACTTCTGGACAGCGGAAAGAAGCCCGAAGATATTGTGGAGCAGCTTCTCAAAGATTACGAAATTGAATACTTCGAGAATGTTCCTGCAAAATATTCTTGCGACTGCTCTCGTGAAAGAACAGACCGTGCACTTATCAGCATTGGCAAGGAAGAGCTTGAAAAAATCATAAACGAGGACGGCAAGGCTCAGATGACCTGCCACTTCTGCGACAATGTGTACGACTACACAAAGGAAGATTTGGAAAAGCTCCTCGAAGAAGCGAAATAAAGGAAAATAGAAAAAATGAAAGACCAAGGTCGTTGACCTTGGTCTTTTTTGTTGTGGGAAATTTGCATTTATATTGGGACGAAGAAGTGGAGACAGTGCTAAAAAGATATCTCCACAAAATCAGTAACAAACAACTCTTTGAAATTCTCGTCTAGAACCTTGATTTTGAACTGAGATTTTCCGCTTAATTCGGTTACTTTTGCAAAAACAAATGGCTGCTTTGATTGTTTGCCGGGGGAAGTTAAATGCAAAGGTGCTTGAGGCTGTATTACAGCTTGCATAGTATCATTCAAGGATACTTCGGCAATATTTACAATAATGCTTTCCGAACGGGAATTTTCAACTTTTAAATAAATGCCTTCTCCAATGCCAATATCAGGACTGATTCCGCAAAAAGAAATTTTTACATTTTCTTGGGAATCAAGTCCTGAATTGCTGGACGGAAACGGCATCATCGTCTACGACGCCTCGTAGCGGTGCCCGACATCTGCCCTCGGCGGCAGAGCCACCTTGTCATCTGTCTACCGCTATCGCAACTCTCACTCCCTTCACCCGCCACCGGCGGCAGTCGTGTTCGTTGCCCAAAGCAGGAACCTGCTTTGCTCGCTCTCCGCAGGTTCAAGTCCTTCTCAATAATAAAAAAACACAGCTGATGCAAAAGCACCAACTGTCTTTTTATGGTCGGAGTGACAGGACACGGCTGCTTCGCATCCTGCTTGCTTGACGACCGCAAACTGCGTTTGCAGTACCCGTCTGCGCACCAACTTCGCTAAAAACGATTATCAATCGTTTTCTTGACGCTCGTTGCCTTCTTAAGGTTCAAGTCCTTCTCAATAATAAAAAAACACAGCTGATGCAAAAGCACCAACTGTCTTTTTATGGTCGGAGTGACAGGACACGGCTGCTTCGCATCCTGCTTGCTTGACGACCGCAAACTGCGTTTGCAGTACCCGTCTGCGCACCAACTTCGCTAAAAACGATTATCAATCGTTTTCTTGACGCTCGTTGCCTTCTTAAGGTTCAAGTCCTTCTCAATAATAAAAAAACACAGCTGATGCAAAAGCACCAACTGTCTTTTTATGGTCGGAGTGACAGGACTTGAACCTGCGGCATCCTGCTCCCAAAGCAGGCGCGCTACCAGCTGCGCTACACCCCGAAACTGAATTATTAAATTTTTGAAAGATATTTGAGCAGGTTGCCGCGGCATCCTCGCCGAAGAGACGCCTGCAAAATATCCAACATTCTGAATTATAATATAAAACTCTTAAAAAAGCAAGTGAATTTTGCCCCGAACTGCAAACTTTTACCTCCGTTAACAATATTGAAACAAATTTTTATTAAAGAGAGTAAAACCCGTTACAAAATATAGTGGTAAAAAATGCCTGTTTTACCATATATAGATAATGTTTGCGCCACAACAAAAAAATTGCCTGAACACGAGAAAAAATTTGAAAAAAGTATTGCAATCCTTATGAAAGTATAGTAAAATATAGTCAAAGTGTAGGAAAGTGCATCAAAGTGCAAGAAAGTGGAGGTGATTTGAATGTTCTTGGGCAAGTACTCACATAATATTGACGCAAAGGGACGAGTTATTATCCCTGCCAAGTTCCGCGAGCAGCTCGGTGAACAGTTCATCATCACCAACGGCTTTGAAGGATGCTTGTTTGTATACCCCATGAATGAATGGGAAGAACTTTCGGCAAGTCTTTCAAAACTTCCTTCTAATCAGAAGAGCGCCCGCTATTTGCAGAGAACTTTCCTTTCAGGAGCTGCCGAGGCTGAACCCGATAAACAGGGTAAGGTTTTGATAACACCGCCTCACCGTGAATATGCAGGCCTTTCAAAAGAGGTTGTAATAATCGGTGTAAGTAAACGTGTCGAAATCTGGGATGCACAGCGTTGGATTGAATATTCTCAGAGCGAAGAAGAAATGACTGTTGAAGAAGCAGCAGAAAGCCTCGAAGAAATCAGCTTCTAACAGGAGGAGTAAACTTGGAGTTTAACCATGTTACAGTACTACTGAATGAAACGGTGGACAGCCTTGATGTGAAAAAGGGCGGCGTATATGCCGACTTCACACTCGGTGGCGGCGGACATACCTCGCTTATTCTTGAGCGCGGCGGAAAGGTAATCGGAATTGACCGAGACATCACCGCCATTGAAAACGCAAAAGACCGTTTCAGCGGACAAGACTTCATTCCTGTACACGACAACTTTTCAAACATTAAAAACATAGCGAAAAATCTTGGCATAGAAAAATTTGACGGCATCATAGCAGATTTGGGAGTATCTTCGCCCCAACTTGACGAGCCTGAGCGTGGCTTTTCGTATATGCATGACGCGCCACTCGATATGCGTATGGATAACCGCGACACCCTCACCGCGCGTGATGTCGTAAATACCTATTCATCCGAAGAACTTTTCAGAATAATCTCCACATACGGAGAGGAACGCTGGGCAAGCAGAATTGCAAATTTCATAATCGAGCACAGGGAAAAGAAAGCAATCGAAACAACATTCGAGCTTGTTGACATTATAAAAGCCGCAATCCCCCTTTCGGCAAGAAAGGACGGCCCCCATCCTGCAAAACGGACATTTCAGGCAATCAGGATAGAGGTTAACGGCGAACTTGCAATTTTAGAACAAGCAGTGCGCGACGGCGCAGACCTCCTCAAAAAAGGTGGCAGAATGAGTGTCATCACATTCCACAGCCTTGAGGATAGAATAGTAAAACAGACATTCCTTGCTCTTCAAAAAGGTTGCATCTGCCCCAGAGAGTTTCCCGTATGTGTATGCGGACAAAAACCTATGGTTAAAAGTGTAATGAAAAAACCCCTTGTTCCTTCTGAAAAAGAACTTATCGAAAACCCTCGGGCACGAAGCAGTAAACTCAGAACTATTGAAAAAATACTTTAATGGGAGTAAAGAGTGATGTACACACACGGTTCAAATGCGTTGAAAAGTGAATATTATACAGCCAACGCACCCGTAGAAAGTGTATTGGCGGAGAAGCGGGCAAGGAAGGCAGCATTAAAGAGAACCAAGGCAATGAAGAAGAGAGCGGTAGCTGCTATTGTGCTTGCTTTCCTGATGGCGTTTACGGTGCTTTTAAGGTATGCGGCAATTACAGAGGAATATAGTAAGCTTACCGATGCCCGTGCTAAGCTTGAGCTCGTCAGCGCAAAGGTAGTTGAAACAAAGGTTCAGGCAGAAGGAGACATGGACCCCAAGAGAATCGAAAGAGAAGCTGAACGTCTCGGCCTCAGACCTCCGCTCAAAGAACAGGTTCAGTACATTTCGCTCGGAAACTCTGATAACGGCGAAGTTCTGAAAGTGGAAGAACCAAGCGCATTTGCTGCGTTTATAAATCGCATATCGGTCATACTGGAATACTTATACTAATATAATAAAGGGAAGTGGCGATGATGAATTTTGCCAAATCCCTTTTTGCGTTTATTGATTAAGCACACGGGAATCGAGTTATTGAACCCCTATTGGTTACAGGAAAGGAGAGCGATAAAATGAATAAAGCGATGATGAAGAACAGAATAAAAATCATGCTGTTGCTCTTCTCAGTAGGTGTAATGGTACTTGTTGTAAAGCTTGCGTGGATACAATTTGTAAAAGGTGATTATTACAGTAAACTCGCGGCAGAACAGCAGACCCGCGACAGCGTAATAACCGCAAAGCGTGGCAGCATATATGACCGCAATATGAAAGTTCTTGCGCAAAGCGCCTCGGCAGAACGTGTTACAATAAACCCAAAACAAATTGAGCAACTTAAAAACGGTGAAAAAGTTGTAGATGCACTTGTCAGCGTTCTCGGCGTAGATGAAGGATTTGTGCGCAAGCAGTTGAGCCGTACCGGTATGCAGTCTGTTGTCATCGCAAAGCAGGTGGAAAAAAGTACAACAGACCTGCTTCGTGAAAAAAATATAACAGGTATTTATTTTGAAGAGGATTCCAAACGGTATTATCCCTACGGATCTCTTGCGGCACAGGTTATAGGATTTACCGGCAGTGACAACCAGGGCCTTGAAGGACTTGAAAATGTACTCGACTCGCAACTCAGCGGGGTTGATGGCAGAATCGTTGCGGCAAAGGATGTTGCAAACAACGAAATGCCCTACAAATACGAAAACTATATTGAGGCGCAGGACGGTAAAGGCGTAGTCCTGACAATTGATGAAACAATACAAAGATATACCGAAAAACATCTTCAGCAGGCGTACGAGGAAAATCTTCTCGGCAACGGCGGTGCCGCAATAGTAATGGATCCCAATACTGGCGAAATTCTTGCTATGGCGGTAGTTCCCACGTACGACCTTAACGCACCTCGGGTAATAACAGACCAGCTTCTTTTAGAACAGCTGGCGTCTCTTGAGGTTGAGGGCGAAGATTATGACAAGGCATATTCTGCCGCAGTTACGAAAATGTGGCGTAACAAGGCGGTTGTCGACTCTTACGAACCAGGTTCTACTTTCAAAACAATCCTGGCTGCCGCCGCGCTTGAAGAAGGCGTAGCTACAACTAACGATGTATTTGCATGCAGCGGTTCGCGTCAGGTAGCAAACCGTACAATTCGTTGCTGGCAACATGCAGGACACGGACAGCAGACCTTTTCGCAGGGGCTGATGAATTCGTGTAACCCCTTTGTTATGGAACTCGGATCAAGGCTTGGTACATCAACATTCCAGAAATATTTTAAGGCATTTGGTCTCACAGAAAAAACAGGTTTCACAATCCCCGGTGAATCGGCAGGAACATTCCACAGCAAAATGGGGCCTGTCGAACTTGCAACATCTTCTTTCGGTCAGACCTTCACCGTAACACCACTTCAGATAATAAGTGCAGTTTCAGCCGTTGTAAATGGCGGAAACCTTATGAAACCCAGAATAATAAAAGCATATACTGACTCCGAAGGCAAAATAACACAAACCTTCGAACCTGAAATCGTAAGAAGCGTTATTTCATCCGAAACAAGTGCCACAATGCGCGGTATAATGGAGCGCGTAGTATCCGAGGGAACAGGTAAAGGCGGATACGTAGAAGGCTTCCGTATCGGCGGAAAAACAGGTACAAGTGAAAAGCTTCCTCGCGGAAGCGAAAAGTATATAGCATCATTCGTCGGCGTTGCTCCGGCAGATAATCCTCAGGTTGTTTGCCTGCTTCTCCTTGACGAGCCTAACGCGGGCGCAACAGGCGGCGGCGCGATAGCAGCACCTGCGGTAGGAAGAATTTTCGAGGATGTTCTTCCATATCTCGGATATGAACCTCAGTACACAGAAGAAAATGCAGAAAAAATCTCCGTTGCAGTTCCCGATATCGTGGGACTCAGCACGGAAGAGGCTCTGAAAAAACTGGACGCTGTCGGACTTAAAATAGATCCTAAAGGAAGCGGCGAAAAGATAGGCAGCCAGGTTCCGGAAGCAGGAACAAAGCTTCACAAGGGAAGCACGGTTATTGCTTATACTCAGACCGAAGAAAAGAAAGGAACTGCCATAGTTCCCGATGTAGTAGGAATGAATTACCAAAATGCAAAAACGGCAATAGAAAATGCAAAACTTGTGATGAAGCTTGACTCAGCATCGCCAAGTGATGCAAGCTCGACCGACTGTATCGCCGCCTCGCAAAGTCCCACGGCGAATTCGGAAGTTGCAGAGGGAACGAGCGTATATGTAAAATTCGTCAAACGGGAAACAGACTGACGGAGGTGTGAAATGACATTAAGAGAACTTGTAAAAGACATAGAGTATAAGGTTTACGGAAACGATGAAATCGAAATAAGAGGCATTGCCTACGACTCCAGAAAAGTCAAAGAAGGATACCTTTTTATAGCGATAAAGGGTTTTGAAACCGACGGACATAAATATATAGAAAGCGCCGTTAAAAACGGTGCGGCAGCAGTTCTTGGCGAGGATGACATCAGTGGAAACTTCACATATGTAAGGGTAAAGGACTCCAGACGTGCACTTGCAATCTGCGGAGCACAGTTTTATGACCATCCGGAGAGAAAACTTAAAATAATAGGAATTACAGGCACAAACGGAAAAACCACAACATCATATCTTATCAGACAGATACTTATGATGAAGGGACTGCGTTGTGACCTTATCGGAACAAATCAGACAATCGTAGGAGACGAGGTTGTTGAAAGCAGCCGTACAACTCCCGAATCGCTCGACCTTTTTGAGCTTTTCTCCAAAATGTTGGCAACCGGCGGAGAATATGTGGTAATGGAAGTTTCAAGTCATTCACTTGAACTTGACCGCGTGTACGGTGTAGAGTTTGAAACATCGCTCCTTACAAATGTCACGCAGGACCATCTTGATTTCCACAAAACTATGGAAAACTACGCGCAGGCGAAGGCAAAACTTTTTGCCGCCTCCAAGTCTTGTGCAGTCAATCTTGATTCAGACTATGCTGATTTGTACATAGAAAACGCAAAAGGAAATGTGCTGACATATTCAATAAAGAAAGATTCCATTGTCCGTGCTCAAAATATTGAAATGAGCGAGCGTGGCGTAATTTTTGACATCAAGAGAGATGGTGAAGATGCGAAAATGCGCCTTGGAATCCCGGGCGAATTTTCCGTATATAACGCGCTTGCGGCTATCTGTGCCTGCATAAATATAGGTATGGAGACCGAGGATATTCAAAAAGGTCTTGTCCTTGCAAAAAGCGTAAAAGGAAGAATAGAGGTTGTTCACACAAATACACCCTACACCATAATAATAGACTATGCGCATACTCCCGATGGGCTCCAGAACATCATTTCGGCAGTAAGAGCATTTGCAAGGGCGCGCGTCATAACCGTTTTCGGTTGCGGAGGAAACCGCGACGCAGCTAAACGTCCGCAAATGGGCGCCATCGCAGAAAATCTTTCCGACATTGCGGTTGTTACAAGCGACAACCCAAGATGCGAGAACCCCGAAGATATCATAAACAACATCCTCGGCGGGATGAAAAAAGATAATCACACAGTGATTGCAAACAGACGCGAAGCAATAAAATACGCAATGCAAATTGCCGAAAAAGACGATATTATCATCCTTGCAGGAAAGGGTCACGAAACATATCAGGAAATTGACCATATAAAACACGATTTTGATGAACGCGTTGTTATTAAAGAAATTCTTGCAGAGATTTAAATTTTAAACGAGGTATCAAACTATGTGGATAAAGGCATGTATAATCAGCTTTTTAATAACAGCAATAGCAGAACCCGTCTTAATACCCTTTTTAAGAAAGCTCAAATTCGGACAGACAATTCTTGAAGACGGACCTTCATGGCACGAGAAAAAGCAGGGCACTCCCACCATGGGAGGTATGGCCTTTATTTTAGCTACAGCTATAGCGTCACTCTTTTTTGTGCGCGATATACGTGGCGGAGCGATACTTCTTTGCGGTGTGCTTTTCGGTGTGATTGGCTTTATTGACGATTATATAAAGGTTGTTAAAAAGCGCAACAAGGGTTTTTCTGCAAAACAAAAGTTTCTTGCGCAGACAGTTGTCAGCCTCCTCTATGCGGCATTTTTATATTTTGCGTTTGGGCAGACAGCTACAAAAATCCCCTTTACCGATATCAGCCTTGACCTCGGGATTTTTTATATTCCGTTTGTAATGCTTGTGCTTCTTGCAACAACGAACAGTGCAAACCTCACCGACGGTCTTGACGGTCTTGCGGCAAGCGTAGGCAGTATAATCGCTCTTTTCTTTGCCCTCGCAACTGTACAGCTCGGAGCGGAGGGAAGCGCTATATCCGGCGCACTTGCAGGCGGCCTTTTAGGTTTCCTGATTTATAATTCATATCCTGCAAAAGTTTTCATGGGCGACACAGGAAGCCTTTTCATAGGCGGTATCATTTCTGCAGTTGCAATCAGCGCGGGAATGGAGCTTTTCATAATTATTGCCGCGTTTGTATTCCTTTTTGAAGCGCTCAGCGTAATTATTCAGGTCGGCGTATTCAAAAAAACAAAAAAGCGCGTATTTAAAATGGCGCCGGTGCACCACCATTTTGAAATGAGTGGGTGGAAAGAAACAAAAATAGTAGCGGTTTTCAGCCTTATCACACTGCTTCTTTGTGCTATCTGTTACGTGGCACTTTAAAATTTGAAACCAGGGAGGAACAAAAATGAAGAGTAAAATAACTCCGAAAGAGAAAAACGGTCAAGTGGATTTCGTGCTTCTTTTTATAATTATGAGTATTATGCTCTTCGGCTTTGTTATGCTCTTTTCCGCCAATGCTCCGAAAGCTGCAGGTGGCGGTATATACGGTATTTTGCTGAGACAGGGTCTGATTTTTGCAGCGGGTATAGCAATGCTGATTTTTTCGTTGAAGTGGGACTATCACATATACAGCCCTCATCGCAAGAAAATTCTTGTAATTACGTTGGTTATAATGGCTGCCGTTCCCGCGATAGGTTTTGTATCTCACGGTGCAACAAGACAGATTTCACTTGGATTTATCAGCTTTCAGCCGTCGGAATTTGCAAAAGTAGCAATGGTTTTGTATTATGCATCATTCCTCTCGAATCCCAAAACGCAGAACATTACAAATGACAGGAGCAATATGTTAAAAGCGTTTGGCGTTTTGGGCGCTATCTGCTTTACCTGTTATATGCAAAGTCATCTTTCGGCAACGGTTGTTATCGCGCTCATTATAGCACTGATGTTGTTTATTTCTGGATTAAGTTACCGACTCATTGGCATCGGAGCCATAGTTGCTGTCGCATTCCTCTTCTTCGCAACAAAAACAGGTTACCGTTCCGACAGACTGCTCGCCCTTGCAGACCCGTTCAAGTATAAGCAGGGTATCGGCTGGCAGATTGTTCAGTCTCTTTTTGCAGTTGGCAGTGGCGGAATGTTCGGGCTTGGACTTGGTCAGTCAAGACAAAAATACAACTATCTCCCCGAAGCACAGAACGACTACATATATGCGATTGTGTGTGAGGAACTTGGATTCATCGGCGGTATTACGGTAATTATCCTTTTCGTTCTTTTTGTATGGAGAGGTATGACAATCGCACTTAAGGCGAAAGATAAACTCGGTATGCTTACGGCATTTGGAATAACAAGCATCATCGGCTTGCAGATGCTTATAAATATCGGCGTTGTGCTTTCAGTTATTCCCTCAACGGGAATGCAACTTCCCCTCTTCAGTTCGGGCGGCTCTTCAATGCTTGCGACAATGTGGGGAATGGGAATTCTCCTTAATATATCTAAAACCAGCAGAATTAAAAAAATATAAAAAGGGTGCTTTAGTATGCGTGTACTACTTACGGGTGGCGGAACGGCAGGACATATCAACCCTGCGATTGCAATCGCAAATTATATAAAGGAAAAAGACAGTAAAAGCGAGTTCCTTTTTGTCGGGACGCAGCGTGGACTGGAAAAAAATCTTGTGCCTAAATGCGGCTACGACATTAAATTTATAGAGGTAATGGGTCTTCGTCGCAGTCTCAGCGCAGAAAATATAAAAGTACTCGTAAATTATATAAAAAGCATACGCGATTCAAAGCGTATCATAAAAGAATTTAAACCCGATGTTGTCATAGGTACGGGTGGATATGTCTGTGCTCCTGTAATAAAGGCGGCATCATCGCTTGAAATCCCCTCACTTATTCATGAGCAGAATGTTTTCCCCGGTCTTGCAATAAAGATGCTCTCTAAAAAGGCGGATATTACCGCAATAAGTTTTTCCGAAACAGAGAGCATGATGAGAGCAAAACGAATGGTTCTTACAGGCAATCCTTTACGACCTAATCTTTTTGAAAAACACGATATTGATGTTCTTCGCGCACAGTGTGGATTTGATGAAAAACCGATTGTGCTTATGTTTGGAGGCTCTCTCGGTGCCGAAAAGATGAATGAAGCCCTCGTAGAGATGATTGCCGAAAATAAGATTAAAACTTTCAATCTTATTGCATCAACAGGTGAAAGACATTTCGAAGAAGTAAAGAAAATCCTTGCTGAAAAAGGTATTGATATCGAAAAACTCAAAAACATAAAAGTTATGCCCTATATATACAATATGGAAGAAATCTTCTTCGCGGCAGACGTTGTCGTAGGCAGAGCAGGCGCCATCACCGTCAGCGAAATTACAGCTCTCGGCAAGGCGGCAGTCCTTATTCCAAGCCCCTATGTAGCGCATAACCATCAGGAATATAACGCGCGCTACCTTGAAAAGAACGGTGCGGCGAAAGTCGTGCTCGAAAACGAAGTGAGTGGCGAGAGAATCTCAAAAGAAATAGGCTTGATTCTGAAAAATGCGAGCGTTCTGGAAAAAATGAAGCAGAATTCAAAAAGCATCGGCATAGAAGACGCCTGCGAAAAAATATATAATTGCATTAAAGAGTTGGTATAACAATAAACACCCCTGCAGCATACTATATAGGTGTAGGGGGTGTAGGGTTGGATAAATACATAGTAAATGGTGGTAAAAAACTCTCGGGAAGGGTGCGCGTGCACGGTGCAAAAAACGCAGTTTTGCCCATAATGGCGGCATCTGTCCTGTCGGGAGATAAATGCAAAGTGTATGACTGCCCTGATCTTAGTGATGTGAGGAATACGATGAAAATCCTTTCTGAATTAGGTTGCAAAGTAACCCTTTCAGATGATATTCTCGAAATAGATTCCTCCGGCATAAATTCGTGGGAAATTTCAGAGGATTTAATGCGTGAAATGCGCAGTTCTATAATTTTTCTTGGTGCACTTGCCGCTAAAATGGGCAGGGCAAGGCTGTGCTCTCCGGGTGGCTGTGAACTTGGAAACCGCCCGATAGATTTACATCTTAAATCGCTCAGACAATTAGGAATTGAAATTCGCGAAGAAAATGGGTTTATTGAGGCAATCTCAGACCATATGCATTCGGCAGATATACATCTTGATTTTCCCAGCGTAGGCGCAACTGAAAACATCATTCTGGCGTCAGTATGTCTTCGTGGCGAAACAACCATATCAAATGCCGCAAGAGAGCCTGAAATCTTCGATTTGTGCGAATTTTTGAACAAAATGGGCGCAAATATTGAAGGCGCAGGAGGCGAATTTATCCGCATAATCGGAACTGCTCATCTTCATGGTGCAGAGCACAAGGTTATTCCGGACAGAATTGTTGCCACGACGCTTATGTGCGGAGCAATGATTACAAAAAGTGAGATTGAACTGCTGAATGTACGAAGCGAGCATACTGGAGCAGTAGTATCGCTTCTGCGTGACTGTGGCGCGAGAATAGAATTCTTCAGGGATAAGATGTATATACGCGCTCCTGAAAAAATTAAAAGTACCGATATGATAAAAACACAGGTTTACCCCGGCTTCCCAACCGATGCTCAATCGCCGTTTATGGCAATGCTGTGCTTTTCGCAGGGAACCAGTGTAATTGTGGAAAATATATTTGACAGCAGATATAAAATAATTCCCCAGCTTTGCAATATGGGTGCCGATATTCTTCAGGACGGCAGAGTGGCAGTCATAAAAGGAGCAAACCTTTGTGGAGCGCATGTCAGAGCTATGGACCTTCGCGGCGGTGCGGCACTGACGATTGCAGCATTGGGCGCAAACGGGCAGAGCGAAATTTCCGGAGTTCATTATATAGAACGCGGATATGTTAACCTTGATAACATTTTGCACCAGCTTGGTGCAGATATCAAAAAACTATGAGAGAAGGAGGCAGGAGAAAATGAGAAAAATGAAAAAACGCCAGAGAAAGCAGCTTGCTTTCCTGATTGGACTTGTGCTTGCAGCATCAATCTTGGCAATAATACTTCTCACCCCTGCCTTTAACATAAATAAAATTGAGATTCACGGAAACTCTGTTCTGAAAGACGAACAGATTATTAAGGCAAGCGGAATCGTAAAAGGAATCAATATTTTCGGAATATCCGTTAAAGAAACAAGAGAAAACATTAAATCTCTCGGATATGTAGAGAGTGTAAAGGTGAAACGCTCTCTCCCATCGACCATTAAAATAACGCTGGTTGAAGAGGTAGGCGTTGCATATCTTAAGGCGGAGGAAGGCTTTGTTATCATTGCCGCGGACGGGCGCTGTATCGATATAAATGACGGTACTGACGGGGAAAGTGCGGTAAAAACACCCGACCTTCCTCTTGTAAAAGGTATGAAGAATGTCAAGTATAAAGTGGGAAAAACAATCACAACTGAAAATGAAGTCCAATTAGAGACTCTCACGACATGCCTGCACGAATTTTCTAAACACAATTACGTGTTTGATATACGTGAAATTGATATAACCGATATTACAGACATCAAGTTCTACTACCTGAGCAAAGATTTGTGCGCAACGATAGGAACTACTGAAAAGCTGGGGTATAAACTGGAGTGCTTTGGTTCAATTCTTGAAAAAATTGAATCTCCTCCGAAAGGGTATATAAATCTTAAACATGATAACCCGACATATGCTCCTCTGGAAAAAGAAGCGCCAAAAGAAGAAAAAGTAGAATAAATTATTAACAAATGAAAAAAACCTCTTGAAAAAGACGCCGTTTAGGTGTATGATAACAGTATATAATCGTGTTTGGTATATCCATATTACACATAGAGGAGGAGTTCCAATGAGAATGGAATATGCAGCAGAACTGGGTTTAGCTCAGAAAATTAAGGTTGTCGGTGTAGGCGGCGGCGGAAACAACGCTGTTAACCGAATGGTAGAAGCAGGAATTAAGGGCGTTGAATTTATTGCAGTAAATACAGATAAGCAGGCACTTACAAAGAGCCATGCAAGCCAGAAAATCCAGATTGGAGACAAGCTGACAAAGGGTCAGGGCGCAGGCGGTAAAGCTGAAATCGGCAGAAAGGCTGCTGAAGAAAGCCGTAGCGAAATTGAGCAGATTCTTAAAGATGCCGATATGGTATTCGTAACTGCAGGTATGGGCGGTGGCACAGGTACAGGTGCAGCTCCCGTTGTTGCAAGCATTGCAAAAGAACTTGGCGTTCTTACAGTTGCAATCGTTACAAAGCCTTTTGGTTTTGAAGGCAGAAGAAGAATGATTCAGGCTGAAGAAGGTGTTGAACAGCTTCGCGGTAATGTTGATACACTTGTTGTTATTCCTAACGACAGACTTCTTGACATCAGCAACAGCAAGACAAGCTTGCTTGATGCATTCAAGGATGCTGACGAAATCCTTCGTCAGGGCGTACAGGGTATCTCTGACCTAATCGTAGGCGCAGGTATCATCAATGTTGACTTTGCTGACGTTACAACAGTTATGAAGGATGCAGGCCTTGCTCATATGGGTATCGGTCGTGCAAGCGGCGAAAACCGTGCAGAAGAAGCTGCAAAGATGGCTATCGAAAGTGCTCTTCTCGAAACAACAATCGATGGTGCAACAGGTGTACTTATCAACATCATCGGTGGTGCAAGCCTTAATCTTCACGAAACAAATGCTGCAGCTAACCTTATCGGTGACTGCGTAGATGAAGATGCAACCGTTATCTTCGGTGCAGCAATTGATGAAAGCCTTGAAGACGATATCATCATCACTGTTATTGCAACAGGTCTTGAAGGAAAGAAGAAGGAAAAGGATGGTTTCTTCGCTACAATTGGAGACGACAGCGAACTTGAAATCCCCGGTTTTCTCCAGAAGCCCAACTTTGACTGATAATTAAGGAGAGATAGAAGTGGAATTTTTAGATAAAGTAAAAAAAGTAGCAACTGATGTTGCCGCTGCTTCAAGTAAGCAGAGCAAGAAACTTTATTCAATAGCAAAACTTAATCTCGAAGTGGTTGAAAAACAAAACAGCGTAAAAAACCTTTATAAAGAGGTTGGTTTTGAATCGTATAAGGCATTTCAGGAAGGAAGCGATGTAAAAGAAGCGATACTTCCTCTCCTTGAAAAAATCGATTCCATCGAGGAAAAGATTGCATTTATCCGCAAAACGATTGACGACATAAAAAATACAGAAGAAGTGGGCGTGGAGGATTCTCCTTCCGCTGACAGTGAAGCAGTAGAAGCAGACGTTTATGACGGACAGAGTGAGTATGTAGAGTCAGAAACAGAACCTGTAGACCCAGTAGAATAAATCTTTGGGAGATGTATTTAATTGAAAGCGATTTGTCCTAACTGCAGAAAAAGAATGAAATTTTCTTTTTGGAGATTAGACGCAATGAAACTCCAATGCCCTAAATGCCATTCGTTTGTCTTTGATCGGTTCAGGGCAATGGAAGCGGTTGTGGTATTGGCAGAACTGTGGGCGTTTTATAAAATTGTTTCAAACTCGCTTGTAAAAGTCTATATGGTCCCCGTGGTGATTCTAGGATTGATTGCACTTGAATATGCAATACGCTATGTGTACATAGCTGTTCAGAATAAGCATAATAAAAACATATATTGATAAAAGCCGTCATACGAAATTCGTATGACGGCTTTTTATTGCCGAAACAGTTATAAAATTGTAAAAAGCTTCATAAACAGCGGAGCGACAACGACTGTCATCACACCTGCCACTGCTATCGAAAGACCGCTTATAGCACCCTCAGTTCTTCCCATCTCAAGTGCTTTTGCCGTGCCACCTGCGTGGGAACTCGTACCTATCGCTGCACCTATTGCGACGGGATGAGAAATTTTGAAAATTTTGCATACAGGCACCGCAATAATATTTCCGAAAATTCCCGTGATAACGATTGAAATTGCAGTAAGTGCCGAAATACCGCCAAGCTCTTCTGCCATACTTACACCGATTGCCGTTGTAACAGATTTGGGCAAGAACGATGCAAAAAGCTCGCTGTCAAACTTGAATATGAGCGCAACTGCAAGAATAGATACCGCCGAAATTATTGTGCCCGAGAAAATGCCGACAAGAATTGCCACCGCATTCTTTTTAAGCTCCTCAAGCTTCTCATACAGCGGAACTGCAAGACACACCGTAGCAGGCGTTAAAAAGAATGATATAACAGAGGTAGACTCCTCATAACTTTCGTAATTTATATCAAACACAATCACCACTATAATCATAAGAACGATTGAGATTAAAAGCGGATTTAAAAAGCCCTTTTTAAATTTATTTTGAAGAAACACCCCGAACATATAGAAAAGAAGGGTCAGAAAAGTGTAAAAGAATACAGAACTGTCAAACATTTTTATCCCTCCCCTTTTGAGTAGCCTTTATTATCCACTGCGTTACGTGACCTGTCGCTACCATAATAATAATCGTTACAACAAACATTATTATAATCGCGGGGAGGAGCATAGGTTTAATAATATCCCAATAATCAATTACGCCAACGCCCGGCGCAATGAAAAGTATCGGCATCGCCACAAGGAGTAAGCTACTTGTTTCTCTTACATTTTCAATCTTGATAACCCTTGTGCACAGAAGAATAAACATAATCAAAAGACCGTATATACTTGCGGGCACGGGAAGGGGCAGAAGGTAGTTTAAAACCTCTCCGACAAACGAAACACCCAATATAATTACAAGTTGTCCTATATATTTCATAAACTCCACCTCATATCTTCATCGTAAGGGAAATTCTCTTTTTCTCCTTATCAACATCAAGAATTTTAACCTTTACGATATCGCCAACGCTCAGAACATCGGTGGGATGTTTTATAAATTTATTGGAAATCTGCGAAATATGAACAAGTCCGTCCTGATGCACGCCGATGTCCACAAATGCCCCGAAATCAATTACATTTCGCACAGTCCCCTCTAAAATCATACCGATTGTCAGTTCATCAAGAGACATACAACCGCTGCGCAGGAGAGGCTTTGGAAGTTCGTCACGCATATCTCTGCCCGGCTTTGCAAGTGTGTCACAAATATCGCGGAGTGTAAACATACCGATTTCAAACTCTTTGCAGATCTCCTCGGCAATTTCTTTTGTAACACGGCCCACGATATCGGGGAAACTGCTCTTTTTAATTTCTTCTTTTGTGTAACCGCACTTTTCAATGAGCGCTCTTGCCGCATCATAACTTTCGGGATGAACGGATGTGTTATCCAGAAATTCTTTTCCGTCAGGAATACGCATGAAACCTGCACACTGAACGAATGCCTTTTCGCCGAGCTTGCTTACCTTAAGAAGTTCGCGCCTCTTAGTGAATGAGCCGTTTTCCTCGCGGTATGAAACGATGTTGTTTGCCACCGCCGATGAAACGCCTGAAATATATGAAAGAAGTGATGCAGACGCGGTATTGAGGTCAACGCCTACGCTGTTAACACAGTCCTCAACTACACCGCCGAGCGCGCCTGAGAGTTTCTTCTGATTGCAGTCGTGCTGATACTGACCGACACCGATTGAACGCGGGTCAATCTTAACAAGTTCAGCAAGCGGGTCCTGAAGTCGTCTTGCGATTGAAACTGCACTGCGGAGCGATACATCATAATCGGGGAATTCCTTTGCACCGAGTTCACTCGCACTATAAACGGAGGCACCTGCCTCTGAAACGACCATATACTTAACTTCGCGGTCAAGCTCCCCGATAAGCGACGCGATAAACTTCTCGCTTTCACCCGTCGCAGTACCGTTACCGATTGAAACAAGTGTAACGCCATTTCTTTCAATCATGCCCATTATCTGCTTCTTTGCTTTTTCTATATCGTGATGCTCAAGGGTGAAATAACCGACACCCGTTTCAAGCACTTTGCCCGTAGAATCTACAACGGCAAGTTTACAACCCGTTCTGTAACCAGGGTCAACACCGAGTACGATATGCCCCTTAACGGGCGGTGTCATAAGGAGATTCTTCAGATTCACGCTGAAAAGCGATATTGCGCCGTTTTGCGCACGCTCTGTAAGGTCAGAACGGATTTCGTTCTCAATAGACGGTGCAATAAGTCGCTTGTAGCTGTCTTGTGCCGCTTCTTTTACAAGGTCGGAAAGAGGCGTGTTGTCCTTTTTGATAATTTCTTTATAAAGATAATCTGTTATGATATCGCTTTCAAGTTCAAGTTTGATGCTTAATATATCTTCCTTTTCGCCACGGTCCATTGCAAGAATTCTGTGGTCAGCAACGCTCTTTACAGGTTCGGAAAATTCGTAATACATCTGATAAACACTGTTTTCGCCCTTGCCCTGCTTACTTGCAATCGCGCTGTTCATATAGGTAAGTCGGCGGATGTTTTTACGGAAATCTGCGTTGTCAGAAATATCCTCAGCAATAATATCCTGCGCACCTTGGATTGCTTCCTCGGAGGATACAACACCTTTTTCTTCGTTTATATATTTTGCCGCTTCTTCCATTATGTCGCCTGTAAACTCCTGCTCCATAATAAGAATCGCAAGCGGTTCAAGTCCCTTTTCGCGTGCAACACTTGCTCGGGTTTTTCTTTTGGGACGGTAAGGACGGTAAATATCTTCAAGTTCGGTCATCGTTTTTGCATTTTCGACCGCACTCTTGATTTCATCTGTCAACTTGCCCTGCTCGTCGATGAGACGGACGATTTCTGCCTTGCGCTCCTCTATCGTGCGAAGTGCATTAAGGCGGTCAGAAATTTTACGGATAAGCTGGTCGTCCATATTTCCCGTAAGCTCTTTACGGTATCTCGCAATAAAGGGAATGGTATTTCCCTCGTCAAGAAGATTTACGACATTCTGAGTTTTCTTTTCGTCTGTATTAAGTTCTGTACAAAGCTGTTTTAATATATCCATTTTGAAGACCTCACATTGAGAAGATTGCGCCGACCGCGCCTGCTATTAAAATATAAAAAATAGGGTGAAGTTTAACTTTTTGCGTAAATATCAGAAGCGCTGTAAAAAGTATTCCTGCCTTGATATCAATCGAATTAAGAATATTGCCGCCTTTTGTGAAAACGCCGCTTTTTGTCATCATCAGCGCGGCAGAAGCAATCATACCCGTTACGGCAGGGCGAATCGCATAAAACGAACGTGCTACGATTTTATTTTCCTTAAACGCCGCAAGGACTTTCGCAACAATTATAATAATAATTACTGACGGAAGCACGAGTGCAAATGTTGCCAGAAAACCGCCGAAAAGCGCACCCAGAATACCTGCCTCGTCGTGACCTACCGTAAAGCCGACATATGTCGCCATGTTAACGCCGATAGGGCCGGGAGTTGATTCGCCAACTGCAACCATTGTGGAGAGCGTTTGAGCATCAAACCAAGCGGTGCTCTCTGACATCGCTCTTAAAAAGGGGATTGTTGCAAGACCACCGCCGATTGAAAAGAGGCCTGTCTTAAAAAACTCAATAAATAATTTAATCCAGATCATTTACTCTCGCCCCCTTTCTTCATCGTAGCTATTCCGACAAGCGCTGCCGCAAGTACGATAAATACAGGCGATACCGACGGGAACATAACCGACACAAGGAACGCTATTATGGCAAGTATCGCACACAGTTTGTCCACGATTGCCTTTTTGCCCATTGTCACAACTGCGTTTATGATTAAAACGGCAACTGCAACGCGAATCCCTGCAAGAATGTGTCCTACAATCGTATACTGCATGAAATTCTGCAATACCGCCGCGATAACACTTATGATTATAAGCGAAGGAAACACCACGCCGAAAGTAGCGGCGATTGCACCCAAAACACCTTTTTTCTTATAACCGACAAAAGTTGCGGTATTAACGGCAATAACACCGGGAGTACACTGCGCAACGGCATAGTAATCAAGTACTTCCTCGTCGCTTGCCCACTTTTTATTTTCTACAACCTCTCTCTGAATAAGCGACAACATAGCGTAGCCACCGCCAAATGTAAATGCACCTATTTTAAAAAAGGTCGAAAATAATTCCCATAAAATTTTCACAAAGAACACCTCAATTGTTTTTAACTGTGTAATGCGCACAACAGTGCTGAAAATTTCCGCAGAAGTGCTGAATGCATATGTGCTTTTGGTGTCAAAAGTACCAAAATTTCGGGGGGGGGGGGGGAATCGGAACCCCCCAACGCTTTTCTCCGTTTTGGCGCTCAAAACGGCATACACCTTTGCAGTTCTGCAAAACTTTTTGTTCTTTTGAATCTAAAAGAAAATACCCTATTAATTGTTTTCCAACACAGTATAAAGCGATGCTGCATCATTCTTCAGCGTATGCTCACGGATATCTTCAATTCTTACTTTGATAAGTCTTTCTCCAAAACGGATTTCGACAATATCGCCGCACTTAATTTCGGCACTTGCCTTGCAAACTTTTCCGTTGATGCTTACACGTCCTGCATCGCACGCTTCGTTTGCCACAGTTCTGCGCTTTATAATTCTTGATACCTTTAAAAATTTATCTATTCTCATATTCAGTCCTCATTAAAGAAAGCATGGAACGCCTTATATGCCATATATACGTCAAGCTTTGACACAACCTCAAACGGCGCGTGCATAGAAAGTACGGGCACACCGCAGTCAACCGTTTCAACACCGAGATTTGCCACATACTGCGCGATTGTTCCACCGCCGCCTGCATCTACTTTGCCAAGTTCGGCAACGTGCCACAATACACCATTTTTATTAAAGAGCGTACGAACCTTGCTCATCAGTTCTGCCGATGCATCACTTGAACCGCTCTTTCCACGCGCGCCTGTATATTTGGAAATTGCTACACCGTAATTTATCATCGCGCAGTTGCGCTTTTCGTACGGAGCAGGGAATGTCGGGTCAAATGCACCATTAACATCCGCGCTCAGACAGTAACTTCTGTCAAGTGCGCGGAGGAGATTAAGCTCATTTGCATCCTCGCCGCATTTTTCCATCAGTTCAAGGAGCATCAGCTTTGTGAAATCGCTCTTTGCACCGGTGTTACCCATACTGCCGACCTCTTCTTTGTCGGTCAGCATGCAAATCGCAGTTTTGTCACACGCCTCTGTTGTAAGAATTGACATCAGTGCAGGGTATGCGCACACTCTGTCGTCGTGGCCGTATGAACCGACAAGACTTCTGTCAAGCCCTACATCCTTCGCATTTGCGGAGGGTACTATCTGTAATTCTGCACTGAGGAAATCCTCCTCACAGATACCATATTTCTCATTAAGAATAGAAAGGATATTCTCCTTAACCGCGTCCTTTTCGGCATCCTTCTTCGGCATAGAGCCGATTAAGATATTAAGCTGTTCTCCCTCAATCACTTCGGATGCAGTTTTCTTCATCTGATCCATCGCCAAATGGGGAAGAAGGTCTGTAATAACGAATGTAACATCGTCATTTTCGTCGCCTATGCGGATATCAACACTCTCCCCGTTATTTGTGATAACCACGCCGTGAAGAGCAAGCGGAATTGCCGTCCACTGATACTTCTTGATGCCGCCGTAGTAATGTGTTTTGAAGTAGGAAAGTTCACCATCCTCATAAAGGGGGTTAGGCTTTAAATCAAGACGGGGCGCATCAATATGAGCACCTACGATATTAACGCCGTCTGCAATTTTTTCGCTTCCGATTACTGCAAGGAAAAGGCTGCGCAGCTTATTGACTGCGTAAACCTTGTCGCCCTCTTTCAATGTCTTATAGCTTTCAAGGGATTTAAACCCACATTCTTCCGCAAGACGCACAGCCTCTTTCACCGATTCACGCTCGGTCTTACACTTTGTCAGAAATTCTTTGTATCCTTCGGAAAATTTAAAAACAATTTCCTTGTCAATGTCTTTACTCCAACCGTTTTTAAGTTCGTATTTCATAAATGGCACATCTCCTTTAATAGTATTTGTATTCGGCGATTATCGTTTCGAGTGCCGCCCAACCGCCTAAAAGACCGCTTTTGATTTTTCTGTCGCACTCCTGACACAGAGAAATCAATGTCTCAATATTTTCAAGTTTTAATTTATCTGCTTTGCGTGTTGATTTTTCTGCGACAAAACCACCACCCAGAAGCGATACTGTCGATGAAAAATTCTCTCCGCTTAAAAGGTATAACTTTGCCTTATATATTGTGATAAGCTGACCTGAAAGAAGTGTCAGAAGAGCCACCGGCTCTTCGCGAAGAGAACGCAATGTGTAAAGCAGATTATAACACGCTTCGCGTCTGCCTTCAAAAATTGCATCAATCAGCGCATACACATTTTCCGTCGCAGGTTTTATAATAACCGCATCAATATCTTCACGCGTTATTTGCTCGTTCTTTGAAAATGCGATAATCTTTTCAAACTCCGTCTTGATACTGTGCATATTTCTCTCAAGCGAGCTTATGAGGTACGAAGCATTTTTAGCATCAATCGTCTTTCCGCTTGCAGCGGCAATTTTTGCCACCCAGCCTTTAAGGTTGGCTTCACTGCGAAGGGGAAACTCAACTACAACCGCACCGCCGCTTATCGCTGCTTTGCGCACAGTGTTTGCCTTCTTACCCTTTTCAGGAATTTTCTCCCAGATAACAACGCAGTTATACGGTGCGACTGACGAAAAAATCTTTTCCCACTGCGCTTTGCTTTTGATATTGCCCTCAAACAGACCGCACTTTCTGAAAACGAGCAGTTTTCTCTCGCTCATAACGGGAAGAGTTTCGAGGAAATCCTCTGCCTCATTCACGGGTGGAATTTGAGTATGGCTCTGGAAATTCATCATCTCCGACCACTCTTCCACAAGCGCCTTTTTAAGCTCTCCTATGCAGAATTCTATCAGATACTCTTCCGCCCCCTCAAAAACATAAAGAGGTGCAATTTTACCTTGTTTAATTGTATTTCGAAGCTCTTCGTAATACATAACAAACATCCTTTTATAATACATAAAAATACATTATATATTTTACCATATTTATAGGAAAAGTTCAATAAAAATATAGGAAGGAAACAAAAAAACAACCACCCCTCTTGCGAGGAGTAGTTGTTTTTGGTGCCGATGGCGGGAGTCGAACCCGCACGGTGTTGCCACCGACGGATTTTGAGTCCGTTACGTCTGCCAATTCCATCACATCGGCTTAACGGATATGATTATACTACAACAAAGTGAAAAAATCAATAGTTTTACCGAAAAAATCCAAGCCTATTTCAATCCTTAATATACATTATAATGTCATCAACCCTGCAGTCGAGAATTTTGCATAAATCGTTAAGTGTTACTGTGGTAATAGGCTTATTATGTTTTAATCTGTCAATCAAGCTACGGCTTATATTATAATGTGTTATAAGCTTATAGGTAGTCATATTTTTCTCTTTAAGAGTTTTATAAAAAGGCTCATATGAAATCACTCTTATCACCTCAATTAAAGCATAAAATATACTTTAATTATTGACAATTGTCGTTATATAGAGTATATTTTATGATAAAGGAGATGAAAGTTGTGAGTGATATTTACAATGAATTACTACAATATGTTATAAGGCGCGAGGTTGAGCAGGTAGTTTCTAAATTAGAATATAATATTACAGATAAAGCGAACTCTCTTGCAACGGAAATTTTAGAAGAAATAGTTTCTGTATTAAGGGAGTATGAATTATCTGATTTTGATATTGTTGAAAAAATAGTTTGTATTATGGAAGAATATGAAATAGATTGTGGAAGTTGTCATGATTTTGGATAAGAAAAAGGCTATCGCATTGGCCACCACCAGATAAGGTAGTATTGTCCTAAGAATCGTCTTTTTTGCGAA
>CAYMHB010000016.1:0-34498 GCA_964390145.1 uncultured Oscillospiraceae bacterium | reverse complement strand
GCTGTTCAAAGTACTTCTTACCAACTTCCATAACTACGTCAGAATACATCTGGATAAATCTTCTGTAGCAGTCGTAAGCCCATCTGGGGTTACCGCTCTTAGCAGCCATAGCTTCAACAACATCTTCGTTAAGACCGAGGTTGAGGATAGTATCCATCATACCGGGCATAGATGCTCTTGCACCACTACGAACTGATACGAGAAGGGGATTTTCCTTGTCGCCGAACTTCTTGCCGCAGATTTCTTCCATCTTACCGATGTACTCGATAATCTGAGCCTGAATTTCATCGTTGATTTTACGGCCGTCCTCATAGTACTGAGTACAAGCCTCTGTTGTGATGGTGAAACCCTGAGGAACGGGAAGACCGATAGCGGTCATCTCAGCAAGGTTAGCACCCTTACCACCAAGAAGGTTTCTCATTGTTGCGTTACCTTCTTTGAAGAGATAGACAAACTTTGTCATCTTGGATTACCTCCTAAAAATATTATAAAATTAATTGTATTTCCAACGAGAATACTATTATACACTACTTTTTCGAAAAAAGCCAGTATTTTTTTCAAAAATTGCTAATTTTATCACAACTTCTTAATAATAGAGTGCAAATAGTCAAGTGAATTAGGCAAGTTACCTAAATGATACTGCAAAAATGGCTCTGTAACCGAGGAAAGAGAAGACGAAACTTCTTTGCTGCAAACGGCAAAAAGAGCGTCTTTCAGTGAGCTTTCAGTTATATACTTTGCAAGCTGAATCTGTGCCATCGTTATCGGGAGCGCATCGGGAGTTTTGTGTGAAGCGCATCGTACTTCGCCGTCGGATATGCAAAAGAATGAGCCGTCGTCACCGCAAGGACATTCATATTCGAATTCGGGGATTATTCCGCACAGCTCCATTATCTTGAACTCAAACACCGCTTTTATAAGGGGTGCCTCGTCGGGCCTTTTACAAAGGACGTATAAAGTGTTCAGGAGAAGGCGTACTTCCTCATCCGCTTCAACACCGCTTTGTACACACATCTCGGCAAGAGAAGCAAAATAAGCGCCGTACGACAAAAGTACCACATCCTCTGAAAGAGGGCGGAAACTTTCGACGAGTTCGGCGCTTATAAGTGTATAAAATCCGTCTTTAACTTTTTTAAGAACAAAAGAAGAGTAGCAAAGCGGCGCACAAGCGCTTTTGCTCTTGTGCTTAAGGCTCATCAGCCCTTTCGCGAGAACGGTCACTTTTCCTTCTTCCTGTGAAAGGAGAGTAAGCATTTTATCGTTTTCACCGCTTTTTACCGCTTTAATAACTATTGCACTGAGTTTGATTGTGTCGTCTGACATTTTACTCTTTCCTTTTGCTTTTCATGTCTTTTGTATTTCAGGTAAATATCAATATTTCCTGTAGTAGTAAACATATCCCACATAATACTTTTGGTTCTTGCCAATCAAATCACCTCAAAAGTATTATGTGAGTTTATTGGTTAATAAAAACTTGTAAAATTTACTTTGTATAACCGAGTTCCTTGAGAATAGAACCCTTGTTACGCCAATCCTCTCGAACCTTGACCCACAATTCAAGATATACCTGCGTATCAAGCAGTTTTTCAATATCCGCTCTGGCATATGAGCCGATGCGCTTTATCGCCTCACCGCGCTTGCCGATAATGATAGGCTTGTGACTTTCTTTTTCGCAGTATATAACCGCCTTGATTTTTGTCACATCTTCGCTCTCATCCATTGATTCAATCTCGACTGCAGTTCCGTGCGGAATTTCGCGGTCAAAAAGGCGCAAAATCTTTTCGCGGATAATTTCTGCCGACATTTCACGAACGGTGCTGTCTGCATATATTTCCGTATCGTAGAAAGGCTCACCCTCGTCAAAATGTTTTAAAATTTCTTCCCTTACAGCATCAACTCCGTCTTTTTTAAGCGCGCTTATGGGAATAATTGCGGCAAAGTCGCCTTCTTCGGAAAATGCCTGAATCTGGGGTAGAATAATATCCTTTTCAACAGTATCAGCCTTGTTGATAGCAAGGATAAGAGGGATTTTCTTTCCGTTTGCATTTTTGATGATGTTTTTTTCAAGGTCGTAAATCTCACGACCCGCCTCAACAACGAGGATTGCCACATCTACATCTGCAAGTGAACTTCCGGCAGAATTATTCATATATTCACCGAGTTTTGTTCTTGGAGTATGCATACCGGGAGTGTCTACGAAAACAATCTGGTAGTTATCACCGTTATCAATAGCGGCAAGATTTGTCCTTGTTGTCTGCGGCTTGTTTGAAACGATAGCCGCCTTTTCACCGATAAATGCGTTTGTAAGCGTTGATTTTCCGACATTGGGTCTGCCGACAATAGCGGCAAAGCCTGACTTAAAATTACTCATTAGTTATATTTCCTTTCTGAGAAAACTCCACTTTCGAGTCATCTGTGTAAATCCATAATATCCATAATCTCTTTTTCGCGGGCACGCATAACGGATGTAAACGGCTCTTCCATATGGTCAAATCCGAGCAGGTGAAGTGTGCTGTGAACGGTTAAAAATCCGACTTCACGCTCAATTGAGTGACCGTATTCTTCTGCCTGAGCCCTTGCTCTTTCTAGAGAGAGAACAATATCACCTAAAAGGAGCAATTCTCCGTCGTAGTCGCCGCTTTCCTCAATCATAACGCCGTCCTCGTCAAACTCAAGAATGGGGAAGCTCAAAACGTCGGTAGGCGAATCTACATCGCGTGTTTCCTTGTTGATTTCGTGGATACCATTATCGTCTGTGATAAGAATACTTACCTCAAAGTCAGTTTCGTCATCACCGCCTACAACCTCAAGTGTGGTTGCAACCGCCTTTTGCATAATTTCTTCAAGCTCTTTAGTAAAATCAAGCTTGTCCTGTTCGTTTTCAATAATATACTGTATCATAATTTTTCTCCGTTCTATATTTATAAGGTTGTGTGTTATAGACAGTGTTTTCTTTAAATTCGAAATTTGAAGTTCGAAATGATGGTGGATTTTCGTTTTTACGAAAATCTTTGTTTATTTTTGTTTGTCACACATAGGAACATTATTTCAGAAGAAAATCGCAAGATTTTCTTCCTTCATTCCGCATTCCGAATTCTTCTGTATATCCGCTATTCATATTTGATTCGCTCGTGGAAATAACCGCCGAGTGTTTTTGTTATAACTCTTATTACCGTTTCAAGTTCCTGGAATGACATATTACACTGCGAGAACTGACCGGAATTTACTCTATCTGTTGCAATTTTACGCACCATAGATTCGATTTTGGCTTCAGTCTTATCCTCGATACTTCTTACAGCAGCCTCACATGAATCGGAAAGCATTACAATAGCTGCTTCCTTTGTCTGCGGAACAGGACCGGGATATGTGAATTTAGATTCGTCAACCTTGCCGAGTTCTCTTGCACGGATCAGGAAATAACCGGTGGTAGTTTGACCGTGATGCTGCTGGACGATATCAATAATAGCTTGCGGCAAACGGTTCCTTGTGGCAATTTCAACGCCCTCCGTCACATGGCTTATAATAATCTGTGAACTTTTTTCGGGAGAAAGATTGTCGTGAACGTTTTTGTCATACTGATTTTCCTTGAAATAAAGGGGATGACGAAGCTTTCCTATATCGTGATAATATGCACCGACACGCGCCAGAAGAGAATCTGCATGAATACTGCGTGCGGCAATTTCAGAAATATTTGCCACCGTAAGTGAATGGTGGTATGTGCCTGGTGCTTCAACCAGAAGTTTCTTAAGAAGCTTGTTTTCAGGGTTTGCAAGTTCGCTGAGCTTCATAGGAGTTGTTGCGTTGAAAATCCATTCGATAAGGGGAAGAGAACCAGTAGTTATAAGTCCTGAAAGGAATCCTCCCATAAAACCTTTTGCAAAGGATGTGAATGCGGAAAATGCACTGCTTGATTCAATAAGTGACATCGCGCAGAAAGCAAGTCCGTAAAAAAGCGAAGAAATAACAGATGCAGGAAGAAGGTGATTACGCCTTTTTACAGTCGAAAAACAAAATGATGACAATGTTCCTGCGATAATAAGAGAAACTGCATAGCTCCAATTAGCACCAAACGCCATTGCACAGAAAATTGAGAGTGCAAGATTTGCAACTATGGATAACTGCGATGTAGCGAAAATTGCTACAATTCCCGGGAAAAGACCGATTGGAAGAACAGGCATCAGGTTTGTAGGAATAAGCTTCGACCCATAAAATACCATCAGCGTTACAATCAATCCCGTAAACGAGGCGATAGGAATTGCATACGGCGTCCTCTTTTCCTGTTTTACATAAAATAGAGCAATTATGATGTAGAAAGTGATAATAAGAATAATAACTCCAAATATGTAAGAAATAGAGATAGGATTAGTACCCTTCAAAAGACCAAGCTGTCGGAGCATTTCAAGTTGTGCTTCTGATACTATTTCACCTTTTCTTACGATGATCCTGCCCTTTTCATAAACTATATCTGTAATAGCAGTAGCTGCGGCATCGCGCCTGCGCTCCGTTTCCTCTTTGTCGAGGTCGAGATTTTGAGTCATTACAAGCGAGGCTATCTCCGCAATTACTTCTCTTTGTTGGGAAGAGAGGTTAAGCTTGTCTGCTTCTTTCTCGAATTTTTCATTAGCCTCGGAAATGTCAGAAACACCATTTTTCATAATTTCATTTACAAGGTCACCTGTTTTTCTCATTTCCCTGAAATCGGATTGGTCTGCCATTATAACTGTACGTGCCACCGAATCAGAGATAACAAGCTTTGATTGAGCCTGAAGGTATGCCTGTGCAGAGGATGGGGTCTTATCTGAATCGCCCCTTAACGATGTAGCAATGGCAAAAAATTCAGAAACGCTTTCTACTGCACTGTTGGTCTTATCAACGTTAACTACATAGACATTATCCACACCCTTGCGTGCGGCTTCACGGTTTGCAGCGGTAGTGGCAACGTCAACAACCGCTCTGGGTGCATAAATATCTTCGGGGGAAACTTCGCCAACCTCAAGGTCAACTTGTCCCGTCTTTCCGGAAAAAAGAACAACGAGAATGATAAGTATAATTGAAACACCCGAGATTATAGCATGTAGTGTGTTGCTAAAAAACGTCTTTTTCATATTGTAATCAATCCTCATTTAAGTTTTTCGAATTTTTCGTAAGCGGCAATGATTCTCTGTACAAGGGGATGACGAACAACATCTTTGTCAGAGAGATATGAAAAATCAAGTCCGTCAATGTTTTTAAGAACCTTTGCGGCATCCTTAAGTCCGCTTCGCTTGCCGTCGGGCAAATCTATCTGTGTGATATCGCCCGTAATAACCGCCTTTGAACCGAAGCCTATACGGGTAAGGAACATCTTCATCTGCTCAGGGGTAGTGTTCTGCGCCTCATCAAGAATGATAAATGCATCATCAAGTGTTCTGCCTCGCATATAAGCAAGAGGTGCAATTTCAATTACTCCGCGCTCAAGATATTTCTGATAGTTTTCCATACCCAGCATATCGCCGAGTGCATCGTAAAGAGGCCTTAAATACGGGTCAACCTTCATCTGCAAATCACCTGGTAAGAAACCGAGCTTTTCACCTGCTTCAACGGCAGGACGGGTAAGAATAATACGGCTTACCTCTTTTCTGCGGAATGCGTCTACCGCCATCGCAACTGCAAGATATGTTTTACCTGTACCCGCAGGGCCGATTGCAATAACAACAGTATTGTCACGAATTTTCTGTATATAGTTTTTTTGTCCGTGTGTTTTGCATTTTACACTTTTACCCTTTGCAGTTATGCAGATATAGTCGCCCTTTGCAGGGGGGACATAATCAATATCCTCATTAACTGAAAAAATGGCATAGCGTATATTTTGCTCGGTAAGGGGTTCGCCGATTTCAATCTCGTCAATAAGCCGCTGGAGTACGCTTGCGGTTTTATCGCAGTTATCGCCGATAATTTTTACTATTGTATCCTTATTTGTAATTTTAACATTCATCTCGCGTTCGATAAGTTTTATGTTCGCATCAAAACTACCAAAAAGCGACATCAGGGTATCTGTGCTTTTAACTTCAAGAATTCTCTCCATCTGTTTCTCCTTTATTTATCGGGATTTCTTTATCTGTTTTAACGCGGCAATCCGCACGAAAAATCACAGTAATATCGTTTTCGTTTTCAATAACCTCTTCGCTTAAATTAACAACTTCCATACTCTTCTTGGCGAGAGAATCCAAAAACGATTCTCTGCGCTTTGAAAGCTCGCTTTGTACATCTGTATCGCTTATGGACACGTTGTTTTCAATATAAGTTGTTTTTTCAAACGAAATGCTCGTAAAAGGAAGGGTATACTTTTTTACTATTTTATCATATTCCTTGTATGAAATTCTACTATTTAATGAAAAATTTATATTATTTTTTTCAAAATTTATCCGATATATGCTTTTTTTGTTGCCAGTAGGAGTTTTTCTGACTGTTTTTCGCGGAATTATAACAGTTTTGCTTTCGCAAAGTCGCAAAGTAACATCAGCAACAGCATGGTGATAGTAAGTAGGGATATTCTCATTTTCGCTGCGGAAAATACCGGTCACAATCACATCACCCTTTTTAACGGACTGTCCCTCTTTGAAAAGAGGGACTCCGCAGTAGACCTGCATTTTTTCAATCAGTCCGCTATGCATGGCAATAACATCAGATGGTTCAGTTATCGGAATTAAATCAAGGTGAGGTTTCCTTTCCCTGATTTTTACTTTTGCCGCCCCTCCGCGGATATCAACCCACAGCCACGACAATTCATCAATAGACATTATCGCTTTGCGTTTTACTTCATAGCGGTCTATTTTTTTCTTGAGAGCGCCTACATAGACACCGCTTTCCGAAATCGTGCTTAAAACTTCTTCCTGAAGTTTTAAGTCACCGCCTTCAACTTCAACCCTCCATATAAAAAGCGAAAAAATATACGATGACAAGATAAAAATAGCGGGAAGCAGGCACAAGAGTACACGTTTTTTATATTTTCTGATAACGATTGGTATTCCATAGCTCTCCACAATTTCAAGTGTAAGTCCTTCAAGATTTAATGAAAGTAGTTTTTCACCGCCTTTTATTCCCGTGCAAAACACGATAGAGTCCTCGCCATCCCGTTTTACATCGGAAATAAAAATCCCCGAGGTCGAGGCAATATTTAATATCCTTTCGGGAAATCTTCCGCTCGCACGAATTATACTTTTACCCTTCGCTGCATTCAATAAAAAACCTAACATTATGCCTCACTCCTCAATTTATTGTATGTTTCTCATCGGTAGTGCATAACTATAAATGAGGTGTAAAAATGAAAAAGAAAGAAAATCGTGCACAGCGCGTAGCAGATATGCTTGACCTGCCACTTGATGTGGTATGCGATATACCAAGGATTGAACTTATGGGAAAAAGTGAAATATGGGTGGAAAATACACGGGGCATTCTGGACTACAACGAAAACTGTATAAAGATAAATACAACAGTCGGAATACTGAAAATTGAAGGCGATGAGCTTTTAATTGAATCTATAAGTGATGAAAGTGTCAATATCAAAGGAACAATAATAAGAATGGAGTTTGTGTAAAATGTTATTTTTCATAGTTTGCGCATGCTTTGCGCTTTTCCCGGCACAGGTACTCTATGGAGCTCAAAACGGACTTGCACTGTGTATAAACGCCGTTATTCCGTCGCTTCTTCCATTTATGCTTGTAAGTTTGTGCGTCATAAAAAGCGGATTTTCGCGTCCGCTTGGTGTGGCACTTTCAAAAATTCTTTCTCCCATTACAAATTTAAGCACAACCGGATGTGTCGCTTTTGTGACGGGACTTTTCGGTGGATACGGTGCAGGGGCAAGGGCAGTTTACGAAAGCTACAAAGAAAAACAAATTTCAAAAGAAGAGGCGCAAAGCCTGCTTCCTGTTTGCAATAATGCAGGACCGCTTTTTGTAATTGCGACGGTGGGAATAAGCTTTTATTTAAGTAAATCAGTCGGAGTAACTCTTTTCCTTATTCAGGTGATGACGGCGCTTATTTGCGCACGCTTATTTTCCGTAGAAACAGATGAAAAAGAAGTAAAAATCAAAGACGCGTGGAAGGATTACAAAAAAAATAAGCCCCCATTCGGAGAACTTATTACAAAATCTGCAGTAGAAAGTGCATCGGCAATTATAAATGTCAGCGTTTTTATCATAACATTCAGCGCAATACTTGAAATTCTCCCGTTTGGAGAGTACAAATTTCTCACAGGAATACTCGAGGTAACTCGCGGTGTTGCTGAACTTTCGCGTGATGGAGCGCGCGCGCTTCCTCTTATCAGCGCACTTTTATCATGGGGCGGAATGAGTGTGCATTTTCAGGCATCAGCGCTTACAAAAGGCGAATTTGATATGAAAATATATTATTGGGGAAAAATAATTGCAAGTGCGATTTCATACATCATCACACTTGCAATATGTTCGGATACATATATATTTGCTTACCTATCAGTCGGTATTCTTTTAATTATGATTTTCCTAAAATATGCTCTGCAACGCGTATCCCGTCAACGGCAGCGCTCATAATACCGCCTGCATATCCTGCACCTTCGCCACAAGGATAAAGTCCCTTTGCCGAGGCCTGAAAATCCTCTCCACGCACAATGCGGACGGGGGAGGAGGAACGGCTTTCAACACCGGTAAGAACGGCATCGGGAAGCGCAAATCCCTTGATTTTTCTGTCTATCATCGGGATAGCCTCTTTAAGTGACTGTGTCACAAATTCGGGGAATAACTTTGAGAGATTTGACGGCGTAACACCTATCGGGTAGGTGGGATTCACACTGCCGAGTGAAACGGTTTTTTCGCCCTTTATAAAATCTGCCGAGGTCTGTACGGGCGCGTAGTAATTTGCACCGCCCATATAAAAAGCGCTCTTTTCGAGTTTGCGTTGAAACTCGATTCCGCTTAAAACATCGTCGCCTTCAAAATCAGAAGGAAGAACTGAAACTAAAAGTGCGCTGTTTGCATTTTCTCCGTCACGGGCAAAGTTACTCATTCCGTTTGTGACAACAGTATTTTCCTCGCTTGCAGCGGCAACAACGCTGCCACCGGGGCACATACAGAAGGTGTACACGCCGCGGCCGTCTTTAAGGTGTACCGCCGCTTTGTAATCTGCAGCAGGAAGTTCTTTCGCAAACGAGTGGTAAAGCGCCTCATCAATAAGTTTTTGCGGATGTTCAATTCTTACACCGACGGAAAAACTTTTGCGCTCCATTAAAATATTGTGGTCATAAAGCATCTTTACAGTATCACGCGCACTGTGACCTGTCGCAAGTATAACTGTATCGGTGTCAATATCGCCATGGCTTGTCTTTATGCCGACAATCTTATTATCTTTTACATAAATATCTTCGAGTTTGCATCCGAAACGCACTTCGCCGCCAAGAGATATAATCTCGTTTCGCATACTTTTTATAATACCTGAAAGTAAGTCAGTGCCGATATGAGGTTTTCCGATATAACCGATTTCCTCGGGTGCGCCGTGCTTTATAAATTCCTCCAGCACCTTCCTCTGACGTGGGTCCTTTGTGCCTGTGTTAAGCTTTCCGTCAGAAAAAGTTCCTGCGCCACCCTCACCAAACTGAATGTTGCACTCTGTATCAAGCGTTCCGCCCTCAAAAAAGGAGAGAACGGCTTTTTTTCGTGCATCAACATCCATACCGCGTTCAATTACAATCGGCTGTGCTCCGCATACTGCAAGCACGTGCGCCGCAAACAGTCCGGCAGGTCCGCTTCCTACTACGACAGGGCGCTTTTTAAGGCGCGACACGGGCGGATACTCATAACTGTACTTTTGATACTTTTCCACGCCCTTGACATTTTCAAAACGCGCTTCGCCACGAAGAGAAACCGCTACACTGATACATCGGTGTACTTCGCCGCGACGATGAGCATCAATTGAGTCCTTTATAACCTCGAACGATAAAATATCGTAATTGCCGATGCGCAATTTCTTTTTTATTGCGTTTTTTATGTCATCGTCAGTATATTTAATTGGCAGAAAAAGATTAGTTATCTTAATCATAATTTATTACCTACAATATATGCTGTTGCCCATGCCCAATGCAGATTATATCCTCCGCAATCGCCGACGCAGTCAAGCGCCTCACCGATGCAGTAGAGATTTTTAACCTTTTTCGATTCAAGTGTTTCGGTGTCAAATTCGCTTAAAAGTGCTCCGCCGCTTGTTGCCTGTGACTGCTCCTTGCCAAGGACTGATTTTACCGTGAAGGAAAGCGCCTTTATCTCGTTTGCAAGGACAGAAACATCCTTTCCGGTAAGGCTTCCTGCAGAAATATTTGCCTTTATATTACATCTTGCAAGAATGTACTGTGCAAGGGTTTTATGCAAAAATCCTGTAAGGAAATCATCTGCTTTAAGATGCGGAAAAGCACCTTTGCGCTCTGTAAGAAACTCTTCAAGCTTTTCCTCTGAAAATACGCTCATTAAATCGACTTCTATAATGCTTCCCTCTTTGCACTCTCTTGAAAGTTGCATAATCGCAATCCCCGAAAGACCGTAATCGGTAAGCTGAAGTTCGCCTTTTTCACTACGGATTTTTTTGCCACCATTCATAAGGGTAACTGTCGCGTTTGTGCGGATTCCTTTAAGCGATTTTACATTTTCGCAAACTTTAACAGGAGAGAGGGCATAGCAGGTTTTTGTGATAGTATGACCAAACGATTTTAATAAAGTAAAGGCGTTTCCGTCAGTCCCGAAAGACGGCGCGGAAAAACCGCCACAGGAAATAACAACCTTGTCAAAAACTTCACCGAGAATTAAAAACTTGTCTTCTTTTCTTGCTATTTTGTCAATAAATGCATTTGTGCGGATATTTACCCCAAGCCTTTCACATTCATACCGAAGGGCATCGCTTACCGCATTTGCACGCTTGGAATAGGGGTAAATTCTTCCGTCCTCAGAGCATAACAAAAGACCGATGCTTTCAAAAAACTGCCTTTCAACGTCAGGAGTAAAGGCAGAGAGTATATTTGAAACCACATCGGGCGTATGGGAAAAATAATTATCGGGCGAAATGCTTTCGTTTGAAAGATTGCATCTGCCGTTTCCCGTGGCTAAAAGCTTTCTTAAAACTCTGTCACTGCGCTCAAACACAGTGACAGAGTTCTTTTTGTTATTTCGTTTTGCATAAATTGCCGTAGCGATACCGCTTGCACCGCCACCGATTACTGCAATTTTCAAAGTATATCAGCCTCGCTTCTTTTATCGCGTGTCATGAGCGATAAAACTTCACTTCTGGGGTCAGCATTTTCAAATAAAACGCGGTATGCCGCATTCACGATAGGCATTTCGATATTATGCTTTTTAGCGAGTTTGTACGCCGCCTCTGTAGCACAAACACCTTCAACAGTCATATGAACTTCTTCAAGAGCATCGGAAAGAGATTTGCCCTGACCGATAAGGATACCTGCACGACGGTTACGGCTGTGCATTGATGTACAGGTAACAATAAGGTCGCCAATGCCTGTAAGCCCTGCAAATGTCTCTGCCTTTGCTCCAAGATGCACGCCGAGACGCGCAATCTCGTGCAGACCGCGTGTTATAAGTGCCGCCTTTGTATTATCTCCGAAACCAAGGCCGTCGGTAACACCTGCACAAAGCGCGATAACATTTTTAAGTGCGCCGCCGAATTCAACACCTGCAACATCGTCGTTTGTATATACGCGGAAGGAAGGCGCCATAAAAACATCCTGAAGTTTATTCGCCATTTCCATATCTTTGCACGCAATAACATTTGTTGTGGGGATACCGCGCGCAACTTCTTCCGCGTGGGAAGGTCCGCTCAAAACTGCAATAGCAGAATCAGGCATTTCACGTTCAAATGTCTGGCTGAGTCTTTCAAGAGTTTCCTCGTCAATACCCTTTGAAATGTTCACGAGTGTCTTTCCGTTTGCACATTTTCCGAGCGCGCGTGCAGTAGTTGGCACCGCCTTTGACGGAACGGCTGAAACGATAATTTCGCCAAACGCCGCCGCTTCTTCAATGTCGCTTGTAAATTTCATATCATAATCCCCAAAGCTTACACCGGGGAGAAATTCCTTGTTTTCGAGGTCTCTGGAAAGACGCTCACTTTCTTCCTTTTTGTATGACCACAGACAGACATCGTGTCCGTTTTTACAAAGGAGAAGTGCAATCGCAGTTCCCCAGCCGCCGCTTCCTATAACAGAAATTTTCATATTATTTGTCCTTTCTCTTCTGACCGAGTTTGTTTTCAGTACCGCTAATAAGCCTTTTTATGTTTGAACGGTGACGGTATATGCAAAGTATTCCGATTATAAGGCAAAATACCGAGAATACATCAATCTTGAAAACGATAAACGCAAAAATCATTGCAGCCACCGATGCAAGAATTGATGAAAGAGAAACGTATTTTGAAATAAGTACCACGACAATAAATGTCGCCATTGCCACAAGTGCGGTGGGGTAGTGGAGTGTTAAAAGCACAGCAAGGCTTGTCGATACACCCTTGCCGCCTGCAAACTTATAGTAAACTGGGAAGTTGTGACCGAGCACCGCGCCGAGTGCCGCTGCGCAGTCATAAAGCATCCCTTCGAAAACACTGCGGACAAGGAGTATTGCAATAACACCCTTTGAAATATCGAGCAAGAATACAATCGCGGCAGGGAGCTTTCCGTATGTACGCAGTACATTTGTTGCACCTGCGTTTCCGCTTCCGTGATTGCGGATATCATCACCCTTAAGCTTTGAATAAATAATCGCAAAATTAAGCGAACCTATAAGGTAGCCTAAAATAAGGCAAAGAAGTAATTTATACATCGTTTTTACTCCTTTCACGCACAATAAACTTCAGCGGAGTAGCCTTAAGATTAAATGCATCCCTGATACAATTCTCTATATAACGGATATAGCTGAAATGAGCAAGCTCGTGGTCATTTACAAATATAACAAATGTCGGCGGTTTTACGCTAACCTGAGTCATATAGTAAAGTTTTAATCTCTTACCCTTATCGCTCGGGGGTTGAACACGCATTGTCGCCTCTGCAAGGCAGTCGTTAAGAACACCCGTCTGAAGACGCATTGAATTCTGATTTGTAACATAAGTTACCATTTCAAAAATCTTGTCAAGCCTTTGTCCTGTCTGTGCCGAAATAAAGAGAATGGGTGCATAGGTCATAAAACTTAACTTTTCGTGAATTTCCTTTGTGAACTCATTTACACTGTTGTTGTCTTTTTCAACGAGGTCCCATTTATTTACACAAATGATAGATGCCTTACCCTCGTCGTGAGCGTAGCCTGCAATCTTTGCATCCTGTTCGGAAATACCCTCGGTTGCGTCAATCATAATAAGACACACATCGCAACGCTCTACCGCACTGTATGAACGGATAACACTGTATCGCTCGAGCGAGTCTGTAACCTTTGCTTTTCTGCGGATACCTGCCGTATCGATAAGTGTATATTTCTCGCCGTCACGCTCGTAAAGAGTATCAATACTGTCGCGTGTTGTTCCTGCGATATTTGATACAATCACTCGGTTTTCGCCAAGGAGTTTATTTACAAGTGAGCTTTTTCCTGCGTTCGGCTTACCAACGATTGCAATTTTGATTGTGTCGTCTTCCTCTTCTTCCTCAGCGGTGGGGAAGTGTTTAACACATTCGTCAAGCACGTCGCCTACGCCCATTTTGTGAAGCGAGGAAATCGCAATCGGGTCGCCAAGACCGAGATTGTAAAACTCGTAAAAATCAAGCGGAGGCTCACCGGGGGTGTCAACCTTGTTTACCACGAGAACGATAGGCTTGCCTGACTTTTGCAGCATTGTGCATACTTCCTGGTCGGCAGCGGTCATTCCGTCGCGGATATCCGTCATAAATATAATAACGTGCGCCATATCGATAGCAAGTTCTGCCTGCATTCTCATCTGTTCAAGAATAATATCCTTGGAATAAGGCTCGATACCGCCCGTATCAATCATGGTAAAGGTTTTTCCGCACCATTCTCCGTCTGCAAAGATACGGTCGCGGGTAACACCGGGCGTATCCTCTACGATAGATATGCGCTTACCTGCTATTTTATTAAAAAGTGTGGATTTACCCACATTCGGTCTGCCAACTATGGCAATTATGGGCTTTGACATTTCTTTTTGCCCCTTTCTTGGTTAGTTAAAAGTTTTGTTCAAATCTACCTCTATAAGAGGTGTTTCTCCAACGGGCGTATATATCAGTATTCCGTCGTGAATGAAAAAATAATAATCCATATTATCGCTTGAACGGAAAAAACTGTCAGGCCTGTTAAATACACAGGTGCGGATGTCACCTTCTCCGTCTGTATCACCGTATGATTCTGTAATGAGCATTCCGTCCTTTATATACGAGTCGGTAGAAAGAATTGTTTCAAAAATGGTGGTTCCCGCACCGCTTCCGATACCGTAGTTAAGATAAAAGTCTACAGCAGATTTGTCTTCATTCTTAGTATGAAGATAGAGAGCGCCTTGATAACATGTACCTTTATTAAGAGGAAGCGAATTTTCCTTAATTACAATTGTTTTTCTGCTTGCATCCGAGTAGCGGTACATTTTTCCGTCCTGATAATATACTATCATTTCAGAATTGCTGTTTACATCGTTATCCCAACCTGTAAAGGCGAGGAAATTCGCTACATTTCCAATCATTGGAGTAAGCGTTTGAGTGTCAAGATTATAGCAGTACAAAGCACTGTTTTCTCCCGTAGCCTTATTATATCCCGTCATATAGATGTTTTTGCCTATTATCTGAATATCATTGTAGGCATAGTTTTCTCGGTCCTGCCAATTGCTGATTCCGGGGGAGCATATTTCAGCAAAAACTATGTTTTCGGAGAGAATTTCGGTGTATTCTTCGCTTCCATCCTTGTAATAAAGAACTCTTGAAGTACCGGGTCCGCCGCCTCGGAAAACCTTTACCGTATATCCGTCAAGGTCATAGATATATTCGCTACCACCGAGAAAACTGTGAGAGTAATCTCCCTCTTCAGAGTCTTCAACAGTGCCGTCGGGATTTATTTTTACACGGTAATCTGTTCCCATAGATGCCCCCGTGCGATAGGAAAGATAAACATCATCCTCCTGCACGGAAAAAAGTATAGTGCTGCTTCCATCGGGCGAATAAATATTAGTTGCCATTGTATAGATATGCTCATTTGCATTTATGTTATCTACGGGAGTGCGATAAACCTTCTTATCGTTTCCCGTATAGTAATAATATTTTCCATCGGTTGCGGCATTGGGGAACATGAATTCACCTTCCCTTAAATCGGGTAAATTAAGAGTCTTGCAGATATAATTATCCGCATTTATAATAAGTCCGTTTTTGTTATCGTAACTGTATTCCCAACCGAATTCGTCCACTGCAAAACGCCAAGTGAGGGGGAAGTAGGTCACATCACGGAAAAGGATAAGGGGATATTCTTCATTTTTGTTGTCAATTTCTTTTCCGTTTACGATAATATTAAAATCACAGATTGAAATTTCGTTCTTTTTTCCGTTTTTCCATTCCCAGTTGTAGTTACGGTATGCACCCGAAATGTTTTCTTTGGAAATTTCAAGTGTATTCGTATCCGCATTCCACCTAGTAGCAACGCCGAGAAAGCGGCAATCGTAATAAGTCATAGGGAAGTACACTATATCTTTGTACTGCAAAAGCGGAAACTGTCTGTAAGAATTATCCACACTCTGTCCGCTTAATGTAACGGAGCAAGAGGGAATAGAGGCAACCTCTTTCGCATACGCATTTGATGCCATACAAAGAATGATGATTGTAAATAAAACTGTCAGCCTTTTCATTGTATTACCTCCTTATCCCAATGCTCATCAGATTAAATTTTTAAAAGATGAGCAAAGCGAACACTTAGTTGACAAAGTCAAGCTTGTTTATTTCCTTTCTAAACAAATCAACCATATAAAGCGTACCATCATCCTTAAATATTTCATAGTCACAAGGTAAATAAGAATGAATTTTTACAAGATTTTCACCGTCAAAGGTATAATATCCGCTATCGGCAATATTTATTTCGTGACTTTCTTCAGGTGAAGTAAAAGTTAGCTTCAAATAAAGCTTGTCATCGCTGCTGCCGAGAATTTCAGCGTGATATATTCCATATTCCTCAGAAATTGAAATCGGTTTATCTGTGCCGCCCTTTTGCATAAACAGCATCGACTGGTCAGAATAGTGAGTCATTAGTGTTCTCATATATCTTCTTGCAGTAAAATAGATGTTGCCGTCTACGCAAATACTTTCTTCGGGGGTGGCTTGATAGCGGAAAGGGAAAAGCTCTTCACCGATTTTGATGTAGTACGTCTCCGATCTGCTTGATAGATTTACGTTTGTAGTGTACTGGGCAATCTTTTCTATATAATAGAACACAAGCTCGTCTGAGCTCTTTTTTGATGCATAAAGAGAGAATTTTGCATCAGCATCTTTGGCAAGATATGTTTCTTTAAAAGCGTCAAAATCAAAATCTTTTATTTCCATTCCGTCTACAAAGAATTTTCCGTCCCGCTCTGAAACCTCAGCATTTTCAAACGTAAAATCTTCAAACATTTGATTTGGAACCTTTTCACCTACTTCAGCCTCAGAAATGCTTTCAATAGTAAGTTCCTGTGTATTTAGTCTGTAGTACTCGGTTTTTTCATTTCTTGTAGCAAGGGTAGGGTAAACAGTATAAATAAAATCGGGTTCCTTGTAGTAGGTTTCCCATGTGTAGATTTCAAACACTGTGGAGCCGTCCTTCGTTTTATAAAGGTAAGCACTGCAGTTTTCCTTTTCGTTTTTAATTGTGAATTTTTCGGGAGTAAACGATAAGTCCCAGAAAAATTCTTTTGAAAAATCATATGTCATCGGAAAATAGGTCACGCCCCTGAAATTGAGAAGCGGATAATCCAATCTTGAATTATCAATAGCCTTTCCATTTACATAAATATTGTATGACGGATAATACGCCCAAAGCTTAGAATAGTTATTTGCAGTTTCATAGATTGGAAGAGTACCCTTACCGCCTGTATGTGCAATATACAAGCCATCGTCAGCGTCCCAGTATGTGCTAAGACCAAGTGCTCTGCAATAATCATACGTCATTGGGAAGTATGTAATATCCTTATACGAAATAAACGGATAGAGGGAGTCACGGTAGTAAATCGGTCCGCCAAAAAGCTCGATTTCATAGTCGGGAATAATTACCCGACACTTTGCAGCTGCTTTTGCACTGACAGACGGAATACAAACAAGTAATAAAAGAATATAAAGAAACAATTTAATAGTTTTTTTCATAGTCAGAAAACCTGCCTTTCTATCCCAATATAGCCTCCAAAAGCTCATATCCGCTATCGCCAACGGCAATAATTTTGCATCCGAGTTCTTTTTCGATGTCCTCCGTTGTAATATCGTCAAGGAGCACATTTTCTCCGTCACGGAGCATATTTTTTGTGATTATAAGATTTTCGCCCAAATCTTTTCCGCGGAGCTGCTCTATCACATCGCATCCGCATAAAAGACCTGAAACGGTAATTTCTTCGCCGAAGAAATGATTTATAATTTTTTCAGCATTTACTTTTATGTTGGGGAATTTTTCTTTTGCAAGGCTGACTATGTCCTTCATTGTTTCATATACGCAAGCACCTGTAACAACAGTTACCTTGCGTTTTTTGTCCGAACTTTCAGCATCTTTGAGAGCGTCTTCAAATTCGTCTTTTAATGACGCAATCATACCAACGCCGTTTTCAATCTGAGGAAAACCGAAATAGCTTTCACATTCGGGGATGGGAAGGTTTGCTTTTAAGTAAATTTCATCGGATGCGTACACAAATCCCGTACCGATTTCCTCGCGTGCCTTTTTCTGCCACTTTTCGATTTGGGCGATAATCTCTTTTGACATATCGCTGTCAACCGCTTTCATCGGACACAATCCCTCACGATGTTTTGTCAGACCGATAGGAACAACCGACACACTCTTTACGCACTCGCGCATTTCATAAAGCTTTTCTATTGTATAGGAAAGCTCTTCACCATCGTTATAATCGGGACATAAAACTATCTGGCAGTTCATTATGATACCATTATCACAAAGTTTCTGCATAATCTCGGGGAGATTTGCTGCCTTTGGATTTTTAAGCATGTTTACTCTTAAATCGGGATTCATAGTATGAACGGAGATATTGATAGGACTTATGCGAAGTCGTATAATCCTTTCAATTTCGTCATCGCTCAAATTAGTGAAAGTAACATAGTTTCCCTGAAAAAAGGAAAGGCGTGTATCGTCATCCTTGAAATAAAGGCTTTCGCGCATGCCCTTGGGAAGCTGGTCAATAAAGCAGAAGACGCACTTGTTGGTGCAGTGAAGCGGCTTGTCCATAAGAGAATTTTCAAACTCGACGCCGAGAGGCTCATACGCATCCTTTTCAAACTCTACCTCGACAAGCTCGCCCTGCTTTGTCAGAATTTTTAATGTGATGAATTCATCATTAATAAGATAACGGTAGTCGAGCACATCTTTGATTTCAGTATTGTTGATTTCAAGCAGGGTATCACCTGCTTCAAGTCCTATTTCTTCAGCAATAGATTCGGATTCAACATATTTAATTATAGCCGCCAATGTGCTCACTTCCTTTCTCCTGCTTTATATTATTCTTTAATTCTTTCAACTTGGTTCACAATCGCAAGTCCGAGTTCATCAAGTTGTTTCTGGTCAACAACATCGGGAGATTGAATCATAAGCTCGCCGCTGTCCTTAACCTTGGGGAATGCGATAACGTCACGGATTGAATCTGCACCTGCCATAAGCATAACGATTCTGTCAAGACCGTATGCAAGACCACCGTGCGGAGGTGTACCGTAGCGGAACGCGTTTAAGAGATAACCGAATCTTTCCTGAGCCTGCTCGGGAGTAAAGCCGAGTGTTTCAAACATTTTCTGCTGCATATTTGCATCATAAATACGGATACTGCCGCCGCCGAGTTCGTAGCCATTAAGAACAATATCATAAGCCTTCGCACGAACTTTTGAGGGGTCGGTATCAAGAAGCGCAACGTCCTCATCCTTGGGAGATGTGAAGGGATGATGCATTGCAACATAGCGATTTTCTTCCTCATCATATTCAAGGAGCGGGAAGTCAGTTACCCAAAGGAGATTGAACATTCCCTCGGGAATAAGGTCAAATCTCTTTGCGATTTCGCAGCGCAGTGCTCCCAGTGATGCATAAACAACGCTTGCTTTAAGGTCTGCAACAAAGAGAATAACGTCGCCTGCCTTGGCATTGGCTTTATCGGCAATTGCCTGAAGTTCTTCAGGAGAGAAGAACTTTGCAATAGAGCCGCGAATTTCGTTTTCATCAACGATAAGCCACGCCATACCCTTTGCCTTATATGTCTTAACAAATTCAACGAGATTATCAAGTGTCTTTCTTGTGAGTTTGTCGGAAAGTCCCTTTGCATTGATCGCACGAACGGTACCGCCATTCTTAACTGTATCAGCAAATGCACTGAAACCGCAATCGCGGAAAAGGTCACTCATATCGCAAAGCTCAAGACCGAATCTTGTATCAGGCTTGTCACTGCCGAAACGGTCCATAGCCTCCTGCCAGGTAATTCTGGGGAGGGGAAGAGTAACATCATAATCAAGCACTTCCTTGAACACTCTCTGAAGGAAACCTTCATTCATATTCATAACATCGTCCTCGTCAACGAAACTCATTTCAAGGTCAATCTGTGTGAATTCGGGCTGACGGTCAGCACGAAGGTCTTCGTCGCGGAAACATTTTGCAATCTGAATATATCTGTCCATACCGCCGAGCATTAAAAGCTGTTTGTACTGCTGAGGTGACTGGGGAAGAGCGAAGAAATTACCGGGGTAAACACGGCTGGGAACAAGATAGTCGCGCGCCCCCTCGGGAGTGCTCTTTGTAAGAATAGGGGTTTCAATTTCAAGGAAACCGTTTTCGTCAAAATATCTTCTTGCAACCTGTGTCACGCGATGACGCATCTGGAGTGTGTTTACGAGTGTAGGTCTGCGCAAATCAAGGTAGCGGTATTTAAGACGGAGGTCCTCGCCTGCCTTAACATCGTCAGTTACAACGAATGGTGTAACATCGCAGGTGTTAAGGATACGAAGCTCGCTCGCTTCAATTTCAACCTTACCGGTAGGAATGACATTGTTAATGTTACTTCTCATTCTTACTTTACCTGTAACGGCGATAACATATTCCATATGAAGCTCTGCCGCTTTTTCCTGGAGAGGAGCGTTGTCAGGCTCGAAAACTATCTGGGAGATACCGCTTCTGTCGCGGATGTCAACGAAAACAAGTCCGCCCATATTTCTTGCCTTTGCTACCCAACCCATAAGGGTAACTGTTTCGCCAATATGCTCTTCGCGGAGCTCGCCGCACATATAAGTTCTTTTTAATCCTTTGATTGTGTCCATTTTCTTACTCCTTCACTATCTTTATAAGCTCGTCAAGATTTTCAAGACTTACTTCGAACTGTTCTTTTTCTTTCATATTCTTAAGGGTTGCACTCTTCTTTTCTGCCTCATCGCCGCCGATAACCATGCAGTAGCGTGCACCGCACTTATCGGCATATTTCATCTGTGCCTTAAGACTTCTTGCACACAGGTCGCGCTCACATTTCACGCCTGCCTTGCGAAGTTTGTCGGTAAGAGCAGTTACAAAAAGCTTTGTTTCTTCGCCGATGTTTGCAATGTATATGTCAGGCACATCGCAAAGGTCAGGCATAGCGCCTGCTTCTTCGAGCGCGAGGATAATTCTCTCAATACCCATTGCAAAACCGATACCGGGAGTAGGCGCACCGCCCAACTGCTCGATAAGTCCGTCGTATCTTCCTCCGCCGCAAACTGTTCCTGCAGTACCTGAAAGAGCAGTCTTGAACTCGAACACGGTCTTCGTATAGTAGTCAAGACCGCGCACGATTGTGCCGTCTACGTTGTACTCAATGCCCATTGCCTCAAGGTGCTTTTTAACTTCTTCAAAATGGTCGTGACATTCATCACAGATGTAATCAAGAAGAACAGGTGCCTTTGCAGCAACCTCTCCGCAGACGGGACTCTTACAGTCGAGTATACGAAGGGGATTCTTGTCAAATCTCTCGCGGCATGTTCCGCAAAGTGTACCGTCTTCGATATACGGACGGAAATAATCCTTGAGCGCTTCGTTATACTTTGCACGGCAAGCAGGACAACCGATAGAGTTGATATTTAAGGTAAGCTTTTCTATACCAAGCTCGTTAAGAACGGTTTTAGCAAGAGAAATTACCTCTGCATCAACGCTGCTGTCTGATGAACCGTAGCACTCTGCACCGAACTGGTGGAATTCACGGAGTCTGCCTGCCTGCGGCTTTTCATAGCGGTAACACGTTATGTTATAGCAAAGCTTTGCAGGGAGGGGCTGGGCATAAATATTATGCTCCAGAAACGCCCTTGCGACGGAGGCAGTACCCTCGGGACGAAGAGTAATGCTTCTGCCACCCTTGTCGTTAAAGGTATACATCTCCTTCTGAACAACGTCTGTCGTATCGCCTACGCCACGCTCAAAAAGCTCTGTATGTTCAAATACAGGTGTGCGTATTTCACTGTATCCGAAACGAGAACTGATCTCGGATATTTTCTTTTCAATATATTTCCATTTCAGAATGTTGGGTGCAAGTATATCTGCAGTACCTCTTGGTGCAGTAATTGCCACAAAAACCATCCCTTTCTTTTAATAATTACAATATTCCCATTTTTACACACGATATCACTTTATTTTACTATTATATAGGTAATAATGTCAAGTATTAAAGGAAAAAATAGTAAAAATCAATTATTTTTGAATAGTAAAAAAAGTTTGGAAAAAAATAAAAAAACAGTTGACAAACAATTTTAAATGTTGTATATTAAACGGGTAGCAAAAAAATAGCCGAATTGTGTAAGGGTAGCACAGCAGACTCTGACTCTGTATGTCTGGGTTCGAATCCTAGTTCGGCTACCAAAAAAACACTTGTGACTTTTGTCGCAGGTGTTTTTTTTGACTAACAGGATTCGAACCCTGAGGAGGGCAACGAGCGTATAAAAAACGATTGATAATCGTTTTTAGCGAAGTTGGTGCGAAGACGGGTACCGAACGGCATAGCCGTTTGGTCGTCAAGCAGGGTGGATTGCGAAGCAAGGCACATCCTAGTTCGGCTACCAAAAATCCTCGTACAATCGTACGAGGATTTTTACTTACTATCTATTCGCTTTATCTATTCGCTGTTCACCATTCCCTCTGATATTAAAAAAATGCTCAAATTTTGTATTTTTTTCTTGTAAGATGTCATTTCTTGTGCTATACTAAAGACAACAGTAAATAAGTGGGGGGATACATATGGAACAACTCAATAACTATAGAAGCGTTACTCCGTTGAAGAAAAAGGTAAAAAAGATTACAATGTCCGCGGCTCTCGTGCTTTGTGTGCTTGCAATGTTTATCGGTATTTTGTGCGGAAGAGCTATTTCTTCAAACAAACAATCTGAAGAAGTTGAAAAGAGAATTGAAGAAATTAAACACGAAGACGAAATTGAAATCACACGACTTCAGACAAAAATAGAAACCCTCGAAAGTGAAAACAAAAAACTCAAGGGTGATCTTGTTGAAGCAAACAAAACCATCGCTGAAAACAGTGGTGAGGAAGCTGACGTAAATTCTGAAGAAAACGATGAAGAAACTGCAAAAGCAGATAAGGATACTTCTAAGAAAGAGAAAAAATCCGGCAGCTTTATGAGGGGTCTCCTTATCACAATTTTCGTTATTATTATAATCGTATGTGTCCTTATTGCAACATCTCTCTTCCTTAAAAAAGGTGAAGATGAAGAAGACGACGAAGATTATGATGATTACGACTATGACGAAGACGACTTCGAGGATGAAGACGAAGAGAACGACGAAGAATAATCGCTAATTAAACAGGGTATCGCGCTAGCGATACCCTGTTATTTTTATCAAAAACCTAATTCTTTTAAAAGACAGTTACACCCTTCATTTACATCTTTCCAAGTCTGCTCAAAATCGCGCGTATACCACGGGTCAGCAACATCTCGCGGAGTGCTTGTATGTGACATAAGAAGTGATACTTTACCCATAGGGTCATTACCCACAAAACGCACCATATCACGAAGATTCCCTTCATCCATTGCGATTATGAGGTCATAATATACATAGTCATTTTTTGTCATCTGCCTTGCAGTTTTTCCCTCGCAGGAAATACCGTTTTCGCGAAGTTTATGCTTTGCAGGGGGATAGACGCCATTCCCGATTTCCCAGTTGCTTGTCGCAGCGGATGCAATCTCGAAATTATCCGCGATACCACGCTTTTTAACGATATCTTTCATTACAAATTCTGCCATAGGACTACGGCAAATGTTTCCGAGGCATACAAATAATATTTTAATCATAAAATCACCTAAGACAAGTATATTACAATAAGATTAAAAAATCAATCCCTGTATTTACACCAAATTCTGCATATGCTATACTGAAATTGAGGTGATACATATGAAAAAGATATTGACATTATTACTTGTTTTAACATTGTGCATATCATCATTTCCTGCCTTTGCGCAAAACGACAAGGTAAAGGTTAAAATTGCGCCTTTTTATACCGAGATTGACCGTATGAGCGTAGATAACCGCTATGTTGAATACCCCCTCATAACCTATAAGGATATTACATATTTCCCGATGACCTTCGACCTTTGTGACCGTCTTGGACTTATGTGCGGATTTGACAGTGAAAAAGGTCTTTTCATCACTCGCGAGTATATCAATTACTATACCGAAACACCCAATTATTTTGGCGGCGATGCGCTGAACTATTATGACAAGCTTTATGATGCAGTAATTCCTACATACCCGATATATCTTAACGGTATTTATATCGACAATGAAAAAGAAGAATACCCGCTTATAAACTTCCGCGGAATCACATATTTCCCGATGACATGGCGCTTTGCCTACGAGGAATTAAACTTTGATGTTGAATGGTCTGAAAAAGATTATTCCTTCAAACTTTACGACGACGGGAAATGCAATCCCCCGTATGCACGCGCAGTTGAGGGGGATATCGTAAAACTTCAAAATGTAAATGATGTCTATGAAACAACAATTGCAGAGGAAGGAAGCGAAAGACACCATTTTCTCTACCGCTACTATTCTCACTACGACTTTGATACATCTTTGCAAGCAGTTTTCCGCAAAGAAAATACTGAAAGTGGCCAAAGCGGCTCTATGCCCGAGCGTAACGATGAACTCGTACCGGAAACATTAGAGGCAACAATAAAGGATAAAAGCATCTATATCGGAGACACGCTTTTAATAACTCTTGACGGCGAAGAAAGAGTAAACGGAGCAACTGTGCGCGAGTACAAAACAGGCGAAGACTCTCTTATCTATTTTTCAGCGCAGGTCGGAAATGCCCCGGCACCGTACACCCAATACAGGTCATATTTCTTCAGAAAAGACGAAAGCAGTATTAAACAAATTCCGTGGGATGCGAGAAATGGGTTCAGTGCAATTTACGAAGGCACAAATGGGGAGTTTTATATCACAACGAGGAGGTTCAGACCTGCATATTCAGGAAGATGGAGTAACAGATTCAGCGATATTTATTTTTATAAAGAGGGCGCGGATGAATTTGAACCGCTGACCGAGAAGCACAGCGACCTCTTTAATTCTATGTACGCTTTGGGCAAAGAGGACGGCAAAATTTATTTCCTCGGTATGTGGTACGATGCCCAAAAAGAGCACTTCGGCGACGGAGCATATCCGTCTTTCAGCACAGTTAACGGCGGTTACTACACACTTGACCTTGAAACAGGGGAGGTTACAAAACTCTATCCCTATATCTCGGGAGAAACCTTCTTCGGTCCTGACGGAAATCTCTACTGCATTTCAAACAGTTCACGTATTCCCAGATTAGTAAATCTCAATACAGGACTTTTAATACCCATTGAATAAAATTATAAAAGAGCTTTGAGAATTCTCAAAGCTCTTTTGTTATGTATTCGCCTGAAATTTCGTCAACCCGTGCACTTCCGCCTGAAATATCGGCAACATTTTTCCTGAAAGACGGAACATCTTCGGGCTTTACGCCGACCGTCAGGCAGACATCGTTTTCAAACGCGCAGTCCCTTAATATATATCCCTCGGTATTTATCAGATATTCAAGCTTCCCGTATGTGGAATAATCACATCGCACAAGGAAAAGCTCACAGTAGATTTTCTCAATCCTTACCGCCGCGTCAATCCCGAGCTTTGCGCTCTTTCCATATGCGCGGACAAGTCCGCCTGCACCGAGGAGTATTCCGCCGAAATACCTTGTCACAACGACTGCCACATCGGTCAGGCCCTCTTTTTTTATAACCTCAAGCACGGGCACACCTGCAGTGCCTGCAGGCTCTCCGTCATCGCTGTATCGCATAATATTGTCGTCGCGCAGTACATATGCGTAAACATTATGCGTTGCCTGACGGTGCATAGCGCGTATTTCATTTATGAAATTGATTGCCTCGTCCTGAGTTCTGACCGGACGGCAATAGCCGATAAAACGGCTTTTTCTTTCAATCATTTCCGCATCTGCATCCTGCTTTACGGTTTTGTAATCTTCCATCATATAATATAATTCCTTAACTTCGCATACAGCGCTTCGTCAGCGAGTATGCGTATTTTTGTGCCCTCGGCCTCATAACTTTCTTCGAGAATTACCTCATTTTCGTGCAAAAGTGCCGCAGTCTTACTGTCAGAATAGGGGATAAGCACTTCAATTTCTTTTTTCTTGCCGGGCAGAGCGTCGTGAAGTAATTCCACAAGTTCTTCCATACCTTCTCCGCTTTTTGCACTTACCGAAACAAAGTCCGTATAATTGCCCTCGGGACGCGGAGAAAGGGGAGGAGCAACATCGCTTTTATTAAATACTGCAATAATCCTCTGCGCACGGCATCCGAGCGTTTGTATAAGCTCGTCAACAACCCTCATCTGTGTATACATTTCAGGGTTTGACGAATCTATTACGTGGATAAGAACATCTGCCAGAACTGCCTCGTCGAGCGTTGATTTGAACGCCTCGATAAGATGATGAGGAAGCTTTCTTATAAATCCAACCGTATCTACAATTACGGCGTTTCTGCCGTCAGGCAAATCAAGCTTTCTCATCGTCGGGTCAAGTGTCGCGAAAAGCATATTTTCAGCAAGCACCGTTGAGTCTGTAAAATAGTTTAATATCGTGCTTTTTCCTGCGTTTGTATAGCCGACAAGCGCCGCGACAACGACATTGTCTTTTTCACGTCTGCTGCGCTGCAGGTCGCGATGCGCCTGAATCTCGCGAAGCTCTGCCTCAAGCGAATTTATGCGTCTGTGAATGTGACGTCTGTCGCTTTCAAGCTTTGTTTCACCGGGACCACGCGTTCCGATACCGCCGCCAAGTCTTGAAAGCTCTGTACCCATACCCGAAAGTCGGGGAAGAGAGTACTTTAATTGTGCCAGCTCAACCTGAATTTTACCTTCTTTGGACATCGCTCTCTGCGCAAAAATATCAAGAATAAGAGTGCTTCTGTCAATTGTGCGCACGTGCGTATAATTTTCGATATTTCTTATCTGACTTCCTGTAAGCTCGTCATCAAAAATAAGAAGTGTCGCTCCAAGCGACTGCGCCGCAATACGAAGCTCTTCCATCTTGCCCTCACCGAAATAAGTGGCGTTCTCGGGATGATCCTTGTTCTGAATCATCTCGCCGACAATCTCTGCCTGCGCAGTTTTTGCAAGCTCATAAAGTTCCGCCATTGATTCCTCGGTCGTATCATCAAGCGTGTTTGTTCTGCCTGTATGAACACCGCACAATATTACTTTTTCAATTTCTCTTTCTGTTTCGTGCATAGTTAAAACTCCAATAGCAAATAACTAGTATTATTCTTTCAAGGATGGTGTATTATGCGAAAATTGATATATCTGATAGTAACTTTTTTTGTCTGCCGCATCTTCGGAGTGGGAAATTTGTGGCTCGGTTTTACATCTGTATTTCTCCTGATGTCGCTTTTTCGGTTTCACGATTCGTTTTTATGGGAAATTCCGCTTGCTGTGCTTTCGTGCAGTGTGATCACCATTGCATTTGCCGATGATATGAAAATTGCCACTCAGATTCTTATTCTTATAAGCACTGTCGTAATCTCATATGCATCGCCGAAAAAACTTGCACCGTTTTTCCTTATCAGCGCAATCGCGCTGTTTTACGAAAATGCGTATTCGATAGCATTTGTCTGGGCAACGCTATGGTACGGAGTGCGAAGTGCTTTTGGTTATTTTATCACAAAAAAGCCATCTTTACAAGAATAGAAATTCCAAATAGAAAAAATAACACTAAAACTGTTGAATTTTGATCAAAAATAATATATAATTATATCATCTATGATGAAAGGTAGATTTACTATGGAAGAAAACAAAGTTACAACGGTTGTTAAAATAAATGGTGCAGAATACAGAATTTCATGCGATGCTGACGAGGAATATATCCGTCACGTTGCGTATCATGTTGACAAGAATATGCGCGAACTTATAGAACGCGACAAGCGTCTGTCGACATCTATGGCAGCGGTGCTTACTGCGGTCAATATTTGTGATGAGTATATGCAGGCACAGGAGGATAACGAAAAACTCCGTGCACAGCTTTTAAAATATGCCGAGGAGGCTGGCGGAAGCAAACTCGCGCTTGATAAATTAAACGCCGAACTCGCGCGTCTTCGCGCCGAGAATCAGTCACTTAAAATGGAAGTTGTAAAACTTGAAACAGAAAGCAAAAACAGAAGATACTAAAATTGGGGCTGTCGCGATATGCGGCAGCTCTGTTAGGATGTTTTAATTATGAGTAAACAAAACTACGTTGAACTACTCGCTCCTGCAGGAAAGTGGGAATCACTTACGGCAGCGGTGCAAAACGGTGCCGACGCGGTCTATCTTGGCGAACAGTCTTTCAGTGCGAGGAAAAATGCAGAAAACTTCACATGGGACGAGATTAAGAAAGCGACCGCCTACTGTCACACAAGGGGTGTTCGTGTTTTTCTTGCACTTAATACGCTGATTTCAGACAGCGAACTTCCTCTTTTTGAGGCGTCCGTTATAAATGCAGCAAAATCGGGTGTAGATGCCATTATAATTCAGGATATGGGCGCCGCACTGATTGCAAAAAAAGTATGCCCCGATATGCCCATTCACGCAAGTACGCAGATGACATCGTCAAACAAATATGATGTTGCCGCGCTTGAAGAATTCGGGTTTTCACGCGTTGTCGTGTCGCGCGAACTTTCTGAAAAGGAAATAAGAAGAATCGCTGACGAGACAACTGCGGAAATCGAAGCCTTTTGTCACGGTGCGCTTTGTATAAGTTTCTCGGGAAAATGCCTTATGTCATCCTTCATTGGCGGCAGAAGCGGAAACCGCGGAATGTGCGCACAGCCCTGCAGGCAAAAATACTCATCCTGTGGAAAAAGCGGATATCTTTTAAGCCCGCGTGATTTGTGCCTTGCAGACGAGCTTTCAAAAATGCGAGGCGCAGGTGTTACCAGCTTTAAAATCGAGGGCAGAATGAAAAGCCCCGAATATGTTGCAACTGTAACGGGGGTATACAGAAAATACCTCGACAGTTTTGCTCCTCTGGAGCGCTTTGACGAAGAAAAACTTGAAAAAATATTTGTCCGCGGAGACGGTTTCACAAAGGCATACTTTGACGAAAAAAACACGCCTGAAATTATGAACTATTCCATCAGTAACGACAACATCTCGTCCCGTGCAGATGAAAGCGTTTTAAAAGAGGCTCGCGCTACTTTCAGAGAAGGCGCAGAGAATAAAAAAATCCCCGTAAATGCGACACTCACACTGCGCTACGGAGAAAAATCATCACTTATAATAACCGATGGAAAATATAGCGTAACCGCCCTTGGTGACGAGGGCGAAACTGCGCAGAATGTGGCACTCGCAAAAGACCGTGCCGAAGCGCAAATCGGCAAAATGGGGCAGACGCCTTTTGTCCTTAATGATTTTGAATTTATCGCAGACGAGAATATAACGCTTCCCGTGTCGGCACTTAATTCCATGCGCCGTGAAGCAGCGGAAAAGCTCCTTGAAAAACGCGTGGAAATTGTGGAAAAAGAAACATATTCCTTTGAATATCCCACAATTAAAACTACGGTAAACAAGAACAGTTACCTTTGTGTGCAGATTTCTACAAAGGAACAGTTTGAAAACGCGCAAGATGCAGACAGAATACTTGTTCCGCTTTCTCTGTGGGACGAAATCACACCTGACGGAAGGTGTTTTGTTCTGCTTCCGCAGGTTGTGACGAATGACAAAGCAGTTGAGGAAAAACTATCGAAGATACCCGCCTCGTACGGCGTATATGCATCAAGCCTCGGTATGTTAAGGCTTGCCAAAAAGCAAGGAAAGGCGGTTTATGCCGATTGGGGAGCAAATATATATAATAGTGTTAGCGCGAATTTTTTTGCAAACGAATGTGACGGTATAACTCTTTCCGTTGAACTTTCGCTCGGCGATGTAAAGGAGATTGCGTCAAAAACATCAGCCCCATGCGAAATAGTCTGTCACGGCTATCAGGCAGTTATGACAAGCCGTGCCTGTCTCATCCGCGGAATAACTGGTAAATGTGATTGCACAAAACCTGTTTTCGTAAAAGACAAAACGGGTGCCGAGTTTATGATTACGGGGGATAAGGATACCCACTTTAACACAGTATACAACTCGCGTCCCACTTTTACTGCAGACAAAATAAGAAAAATAAGAATGAGCGGTGTAGACGGTATCCGTCTTGTTTTCGCTGTTGAAAATGGCGCAGAAACAAAAAATACAATCGATATGTATCTCGGCAAAAAAGAAGCAGTAAAACCGCCCGTCTTTACAAGAGGATATTTACTTAAATAATAATTTAAAAAAGACTTGATATTTACAGGAAAATGTTGTAAACTATAGCATAGGTAATTTTATTTACGAAAGGATAGTATAAAAATGATTTCAGCAGGCGATTTTAGAAATGGTGTAACTTTTGAATATGATGGAAGCGTTTATCAGATAATCGAGTTCCAGCATGTAAAACCCGGTAAGGGTGCAGCGTTCGTAAGAACAAAGATTAAGAACGTTATTTCAGGCGGTGTTGTTGAAAAAACTTTCAACCCCACAGATAAGATGCCTAAGGCACATATCGACCGCAAGGATATGGAATATCTTTACAACGACGGTGATCTTTTCTATTTCATGGATCCCGAAAGCTACGAGCAGATTCCCGTAAGTGCAGATCAGCTCGGCGACGCTCTTAAGTTCGTTAAGGAAAATATGCAGGTTAAGATTCTTTCCTACAAGGGAAATATCTTCGCTATTGAGCCTCCGAACATTGTTGAGCTTGCAATCACAGAAACAGAACCCGGTTTTGCAGGTAACACAGCAACAGGTGCTACAAAGCCTGCTACACTTGAAACAGGTGCTCAGGTTCAGGTTCCTCTCTTCATTGACAATGGCGAAGTTATCAAGGTTGATACCCGTACAGGCGAATACCTTGGTAGAGCATAATTCGGATGGAAACGCCATCCTTTTGAAGTAAAAGGTTTATTGTTAAGGAAGCCCCCTTAACAATCCCCTAAATGTTTAAATTTAAAATTTTGGAGGTTAATATGAGCTATTTAACAGAAAAAATGGCATATATCGGCGGCCTTGCAGAAGGTCTCGATATTGACGAAACCACTAAAGAAGGCAAGCTTCTCATGGCAATCGTGGAAGCTATTGCAGATATTGCAGACGAAATTGACGAAATCGAAGAAATTCAGGATGACATTCAGGCACAACTTGATGAGGTTGATGAAGACCTTGCAGAAATTGAAGATATTTTCTACGATGACGAAGATGATTTCGAAGATGACGAGTTTGAGGTAGAGTGCCCCAATTGTGGTGACATCCTCGTTCTTGACCTTGACACTCTTGAAAACTGTGACAAGATTACTTGTCCCAACTGTGAAGAAGAAATCGAAATCGAATTTGACTGCGATTGCGAAAATTGCAGTGAATGCTGCGAAGACTGATTAGTACTTCGTATATGTTGTCACGCCCTCAAAGGCGAATTTGAGGGTGTGACACTTTTTTTGAAATATCCCAAACCGAAAGTGAGTAATTCGAACCTGCCTTAAACTGCAGAATTTCGGTATCTTTCGGCTTGCCATCCTTGCAAGGCACAAAGCCTTGCTACCTCTTCCGCCTCTAAAAATCAGAGTTTGGATTATTCACTTTCGGTTAAAGGAGTAGAATGTTATGAAACGTACTACAATAAAACAACTTTTCAGAAGCACCGACCTCAAAAATGGGGAAAAGGTGCGCGTTGCAGGATGGATTCGTTCAATCCGTGCAAATAACAATGTCGGATTTGTTTCAATCAATGACGGTAGCTTTTTCGACTGCCTTCAGGTTGTAATTGAAAAGGACAAGATTGACAACTACGATAAGATTGCATCCCTTAATGTAGGAAGTGCGGTTTATTTCGAAGGCAGCATCGTGCTTACTCCCGATGCAAAACAGCCTTTTGAACTTAACGCAGATGTTGCCGAAATTGAGGGCGAATCAACTCCCGATTATCCTCTGCAGAAGAAACGCCATTCTAACGAGTACCTTCGCACAATTGCGCATCTTCGTCCCAGAACGAATACATTCTCCGCAGTTTTCCGCGTGAGAAGTATTCTCGCATATGCAATTCATTCTTTCTTTAACGAAAGAGGATTTGTTTATGTTCATACCCCCATCATCACATCAAGTGACTGTGAGGGTGCAGGCGAGATGTTCCGCGTAACATCACTTGATATTGAAAATCCTCCCAGAAAAGAAGATGGCTCTATCGATTTTTCTCAGGATTTCTTCGGCAAGGCTACTAACCTTACCGTAAGCGGTCAGCTTAACGTTGAAACTCACGCAATGGCTCTTGGCGGTGTTTATACATTCGGTCCTACATTCCGCGCAGAAAAGAGTAATACTCCCCGTCACGGTGCAGAATTCTGGATGGTAGAACCCGAAATTGCATTTGCAGACCTTGAAGACGACGCTCAACTTGCGGAAGATATGCTCAAGTACATAATCAAGTATGTGCTCGACAACGCTCCCGAAGAAATGCAGTTCTTCAATAAATTTATTGATAACACTCTTCTTGAAAGACTTGATATGGTGCTTAATTCCGACTTCGGACGCGTTTCATACACCGAAGCGATCAAGCTTCTTCAGGAAAGTGGCGAAAAGTTTGAATATCCCGTTGAATGGGGTATCGACCTTCAGACAGAGCATGAGCGCTATCTTACAGAAAAGATTTTCAAGCGCCCCGTATTCGTTATGGATTATCCCAAGGATATCAAGGCTTTCTATATGCGTATGAACGACGACGGAAAAACCGTTGCAGCTATGGACTGTCTTGTGCCGGGTGTTGGTGAAATCATCGGTGGCTCACAGAGAGAAGAGCGTCTTGACCTTCTTGAAAAGCGTATGGAAGAACTTGGTCTTGACCCCAAAGATTACTGGTGGTATCTTGACCTTCGCCGTTACGGCACTGCAAAGCATGCAGGCTTTGGCCTTGGCTTTGAAAGAGCGCTTATGTACATCACCGGTATCCAGAACATCCGCGATGCTATGAGTTTCCCCAGAACAACAGGCAGTGCAGAATTCTAAGAGGGTGAAGTTATGAAGAAAATCCTGTATGCAATAGCCTTGTTTGCGGCATTGTATGTAGTAAACAGCATATTCGATTTTTACGCTGTGTTGGGACTTGTTGCAGTAATTGTTGTGTGTCTGTGCTATATGAAACGCGCAACACTTATGACACGGTCTGCAAATCAGCACTACTTTGTAAAAGGTAATGTTGAGAAGGCAAAGTCTCTTTACGAAAAGGCATATAAAACAGGGGATATGACTCCTGCGTGTAAAATTGCTTATTCATCATTCTGCTTGCGCGAAAACCTTTTTGATAAAGGCAGAAGAATTCTTACTGAAGTAATAAATTCCAAGCGTTCAACCAACGAGAATAAGATGAATGCCAAGCACAACCTTGCCGTCCTTGTGTGGAAGGAAGGAAACCTTGACGAGGCAATAGAACTTCTCGAGGAAGTTCACGAAAAGTTTACTGCAACAAACACCTACGGAACTCTTGGTGTGCTTTATCTTGAAAGGGCAAAGCGCGACCGCGACTTTGAAAAAGAACTTCCATTTATGCTTGAAGCATACGACTACAACGATTCAGACAAGACTATTGCTGATAACCTTGGCGAGCTTTATCTTAATATGGAAGAATACGAAAAAGCGAGAGAGGTTTACAACACGCTTCTCAAAACCGCACAGACTACACCTGTACCATATTACAATTACGGTCTTGTTCTCAAAAAACTGGGTGACATTGAAGGTGCGCGTGAAAACTTTGAAAAAGCGCTCAATTGCAGATTTACAAGTGTAATCACTGTCACAAGGGAAAAGGTAGAAGAAGAGCTTGAAAAACTAAACTAAAAATTTCAGCCGATGCACCATTGCGTCGGCTGATAAATTCTTGACTTAACAGTCAGTTTATGCTAATATAGTCGAGGTGAGGGAATGGAAAACAAGTTTATGAAAATGGCGCTTAAAGAAGCAAAAATCGCCGCAAAAGAAGGCGAAATGCCTGTCGGCGCAGTAATCGTAAAAGATGGAGAAGTTATTGCTACAGGGCACAACCTTCGTAATGTTTCCCACGACCCCACACTTCATGCAGAAATTGTTGCTATAAGAAAGGCGGCAGAGCTTCTTTCTGACTGGCGACTTTCCGACTGCGATTTGTATGTAACGCTTGAGCCTTGTGTAATGTGCAGCGGCGCAATCATAAACTCAAGAATGCGCAGCGTTTATTTCGGTGCATACGATCAGGAATACGGGGCAGCAGGCGGCAGGATAGACCTTTTCTCCAAATCCTATTTTGGCAGCACTACAAAGGTCTACGGTGGTATTATGGAAGAAGAGTGTACCATCATGCTCAAGGAGTTTTTCGCCTCCTTAAGAGAAGGAAAGAAAAACTAAAATTAAATATGGAGATGTACCAAGTGGTTGAAGGGTCCGCACTCGAAATCCCCTCGGTTACACTGTAACTGTACCCTCACAAATGGCTTAACCGTGCGGGTTTAAGCGAGGTTTAAACCTTGTTTTTACACCCTTATCTAGCGGTTTTTCTAGCCATTTCTAACAAAATTCTATAATTTGCTTGTTTTTTGCTCTGTCAAATCGGAGCGAATTAACATATCTGGAGATGTACCCAAGTGGTTGAAGGGTCTGCACTCGAAATGCAGTAGGTCGGCTCAAACCGGCGCCAGAGTTCAAATCTCTGCATCTCCGCCATAGTAGCGTGATGATATTACTGTCGCAAGTAGTCATCACGCTTTTTCATGCGGTTTTTC
>CAYMHB010000015.1:0-34546 GCA_964390145.1 uncultured Oscillospiraceae bacterium | reverse complement strand
ATATTTTGCTTGCGCTTGACCGACTTTTTCGACAGTCTGAAAGGAGATGACTGCTCATCTCCTTTTATTATTTATTCCCCATCCATTGCCTTGAGCAAATTCTCTAAAACAGTAACACAATCGCCAACGATTTTGTAATCTGCTACTGCAAAAATAGGTGCTTTCGGGTCTGTATTTATCGCAATAACTGTCTTTGCACCGCCGATACCTGCAAGATGCTGAACCGCACCTGAAATACCGCAGCAGATGAGAAGGTCGGGTGCTACGCTGTAGCCTGTCTGACCAATCTGGCTGCTGTAAGGAACAAAGCCCATATCAACAAGAGGACGGGTTGCACCCACCTCGCCGCCAAGCTTTTCTGCCAATGCCTTTACAAGCTTAAGGTTTTTCTTCTGACCGATACCACGACCTGCAGCAACGATAATCTTGCTCTGACTGATGTCTGCACCGCGAACGATTGCAGTTTCCTTGAGAAGCTTTACAAGACTTGCCTGACCGTCATACTTAATTGTCACGGCTTCCTTCTCCTCTACCTCCACGGGTTCGGGAAGGGGTAATACACCGGGACGAACAGTAGCCATCTGAGGACGGCTTGTAGCAGTACGAATGGTAGCCATCATATTACCGCCGAATGCGGGACGGGTCTGAAGAAGGAGTCCGCTTTCTTCCTCAATACTGAGTTCAGTACAGTCTGCAGTAAGACCTGTCTGAAGAGCCGCAGCCACTCTCGGTGCGAAAGCGCGACCAAAAGGTGTTGCACCAACTAAAAGAATGTCGGGTTCAAACTCTTTTGCCAAACTGATTAAGCTGTCTGCATAGGGTTTTTCAAGTTTTTCATCAAGAGCTTCTCCAACGCTGCAGATAACTTCATCTGCGCCGCTGGCATGCAAAAGTTTTATGCTTTCCTTGTCAATATTACCCAGTACAACTGCGTAAAGAGGGCGATTGCTTTCTGCTGCCAATGTCTTGGCTCTGCCCAAAAGCTGCAAACCTACCGGCAAAAGCTCATTTGCCTGAACTTCACAAAATACCCAAAGGGCGCCTTTTTTAATCTGTGACATTAAGAACCCCCCTTATAATTTCTGATAACTGCTGAGCCTGCTCCGTCTCGTTTCCTTCGATAGACTGTGCCTCGCCACGAACAGGAGGTGTAAATGTACGAACTACCTGTGTGGGAGAGCCTTTAAGACCGCAACGGGCAATATCAGCCTTAAGATCTTCTGCAGTGAACATCGGGATTTCTGCGCTGCGTCCGCGAAGCATTCCGGGAATTGTGGGGAGTTTGGGAAGCTCCTGACCCTTTGCAACTGTAATAAGTGCAGGAAGGGGTAAATTAAGCTCCTGTTCCACATCATCCCATACACGACGAACTACAAGGTGGTCTTCTGCCATTTCAAGAATTTCGCATACATCAGAAACGTGTGAAATACCAAGATGCTGGGCAAGTTCGGGACCAATCTGCGCGGTATCGCCGTCAACTGCCATTTTACCGCAAACAACGAGGTCTGCTCCACCAAGCTTTTCAATGCCAAGTGCAAGGGCATATGATGTTGCGAGTGTATCTGCACCTGCAAAAGCGCGGTCAGAAAGGATTGCACCGTCATCAGCACCACGGCTGATAGCGTCACGGAGAACTTTCTGTGCAGCGGGAATACCCATTGTGATAGCAGTAAGAGAGCCGCCTACACCGTTTTTGATATCAAGTGCAGTCTGTAATGCATATAAGTCAAAAGGATTTGTTACTGCATTACGGCCTGTACGCACGATAGTTTTTGTAAGGGGATCAATACTTGCCGTTGCTGCGGCAGGTACTTGTTTCATACAAACGATTATTTTCATTACTTTACCTCCCCTTCCGCTGCAAAAAGATTTCCGCGTCCGAGCATACATCGCGGATCGAATACTGCTTTCAGAGCAGCCATTTCTTTAATGTGTTCTTTTCCGTACATAACTTCAAGGAAAGGAGCCTTGAGCTTACCTACGCCATGTTCTGCACTAACGGCGCCGCCCATACGGGAAACGTCGCCTGCCCACTTAGCAAGGAGTGCCTTACCGCGGCTGTATTCTTCCATATCTCTGGGCAAAATATTTACGTGAATATGGTTGTCGCCGATATGTCCCCATGCAGCGTGCAATAAGCCTTCTTCTTCCAGTGTAGTTTCATAGATTCCGAGAAGCTCATCAAAGTATTCGTCGGGAACGGCAAGGTCGCCACCAACCTTTGTAACTTCGGGATATGTATGCTTTGTGCGTTCTACCTGCATATTTACACTTTCGGGAACTGCGTGGCGGAAGAAGTGCAACATATCACGGTCGCTGTCGCTTGTAGCAACCCAAGTCATATCGGGGTTACCGCCTGCCTCGGCACAATATTTGCCGAGTGACTGCAAGAGTTCGTATGCCTGCTCTTCTGACTCACAATGAAGCTCTGCATATACTGCGCAACCGTATTCATCAGGAAGGAAAGGAAGACCTGCAAAAGCGGTGTTTTCTGCCTTCTGTTTACGAAGAATATCAAGTGCGCAAATATCAAAATATTCAATGGCTACAACGCCATTTTCAATCTGTCTTGCAAGTTTTGTGTAAGAAGCCGCCTGTGCTTCCTTCGGGAAGAAACAGGTAACCCCCCATGAAAGAGCGGGTACGGGCATAAGAGAAATTTCAATTTCAGTTAAAACTGCAAGTGTACCGTCACTACCGATAAAGAGGTCAATTGCATCCATATCGGGAGCACAATAGTAACCTGAAGCATTTTTACAGTTGGGCATCTTGTAAGTAGGAAGACTTACGCTGATTTTATCGCCCTGCTCGGTAGGAATAGTAAGATTAAGTCCCTTTGCAAAGATTTCGCCTCTGCGGATTGAGATTGTCTGACCGTTTGCAAGTACGCCGCGGATTGCCTGAATGTGTCCGCGTGTTGCGCCGTAGTGGTAACTGCGTGCACCTGATGCGTTACAAGCTACCATGCCACCGATAGCCGCTGTGCTTTCTGTGGGGTCTGGAGTAAACATCTGCACGGGAGCCTGAGCAAACGCCTTGTACGCTTCCTGAGAAGCCTCATCCCAGGCACTTGTATCAAAAGCACGTGCAGCAATAGCCTTGTTAAGTTTCTGAAGGATTACGCCGGGCTGTACGGTGATGTAGAAATTACCATCCTCCGCACGCATACCAAGCACTTTATCCATTCTTGACATATTCAGCACATGACCGCCAAAAGGTACGGCTGCAGCTGCAAGTCCTGTACGGCTTCCCTGAACTGTAACAGGTGTTGCTGTTTCATAAAGCTGAGCCATAATCTCACAAACCTGCTCATGAGTTTCGGGGAAAGAAATAGTATCTGCAAAACCTACCTTTTTAGATTCGTCACGTAAGTATTCTTCGTCTGCGCTGACAAGGTTACGAATAAGTGTCTGTTCCATATTTTTCACCTCTGAATTATCATATTTTTTATTAAGCCAATATTTTCATAAGTTCTGCGGCATTTCCGTCAAATGTCAGAACCGTGTCTATAATCTTTTCGACTTCGCCTTCTCCTCTTCCTGCAGCAAGTGCAAGTTCGGTAGTCTTTGCACGGAAGTCGTCTATTGTCATAGGAAGTTCCGGTTCGCCAAATGCGTAGTCTGCCTGGAACATATATGTTTCCTTATTTTTAAGGGCAATGGTTATTCTTGCGGCGCGTTTTTTCGGCACCCATGATGTCAGTTCTTCATCCGCATTAACTGACACCTTTTTTGTAAGTGCAAGAATATCTGCGTCATTTATTGCTTCTTCCGTAAAAGATGCAACTCCGATTTTACCTGTAATAAGTGCCAATGCGATACAGTACGGTGTCGACATCTTTCCTTCTACAATACTGGGAACGTCCGTATGGTCGTGACCTTTAATACCCTGACTGTACATATCTACATCGATATTTTCAATATCGCGCCAGTTTATATTATTGTCACCCACGGCTCTTATCGCCGCGTATACCGCGCCGTGAGTATGTCTGCAGGAAGCATAAGGCTTATGGTAACATCCGCAGATGTTATAGTTTGCGTTATGTTCCAGAGAAAGCACCTCGGCTTTACAGGTGTCGCTATAGGCTTTTAAGAAACCGAAATCTCCATCAAGCGGGTCAAGAGGTCCCTGAAAGCCTGCTTTTACAACGAGAGCCGATGTAGCACCGTCATGCGCTGCACGACCGATATTGTAAGGTTTCATTGTTGAGCTGTCTTTTTGCATTTCAAGAATTCCGCCTGCGCTGGTGCAAGCTGCCGACAAGGTGGATTTCATTTGTTCTTCACCAAAATCAAGAAGAGCTGCTACACCTATAGCCGCGCCGATTGTTCCTACTGTGCCTGAAGCATGGAAACCTCTTCCGCGATGACCCGGCTGAATACAGTTACCCATACGGATAGCCGCTTCATAACCGATTATGATGCCACGAAGGACATCGTCCATGGCCATATTTTCCTTTTCTGCTACCGCGAGTACGGCAGGAATTATAGCCGAGCCGAGATGAACGGTTGAGAAACGGTGTCCGTCATCAAAATCGTAAGCGTGACCGCTTATGCCATTAACGAGCGCCGCATTCTGAAGTGATGTCTTTCTGCCAAGTCCCACTGCTGTTGCATCGTCGCCTGAAAACATAGTAAGATAAGAACCTAACTGGTCTTTCATCAGGTTGGCGCCTACGAGCATTGCTCCCACTTCGTCAAGAAGGCACTTGCGCGCCTCCTCCTTTACCTCGTTTGGAATGGGACCTGTCTTTAATGTATAAAGTGTATGTATAAAAGTATCTGACAAATTCATACACAAATCTCCTTTATAAGCCAAGGGGAGCAAGCTCCCCTTGGTCCAAATAGATTATCCTTTAATCTTCTGCAATGCATCATAGATGATGGGCCACTGCGCCTCGGGACGCTTGCCCCATACAACCATCATACAGTCAACGAGTTCCTTAAGACCCTTGTCGCTTGTGTCAAGGCCTAATTCCTTAAGGCTCATAGGCTGACCGATTGCCTTCATGAAACGAGCGAAGTTCTTTGTTTCGTATTCGCCGCGTTCATAAGCATACATTGATGCCTGACAACCAAGACCAACGATTTCGCCGTGAAGCCACTCGCTTGTTTCTTCTGTATACTTTGCCTTACAAGCGTAGTAGAGAGCGTGTGCAAAGGTAGCACCCTTACCGTTACCGCTCTGAATCAAGGAATGATTGCTGTAGTTTACAGCCGCTGCAATAGCAGTTGTAGCAACGTTTGCGAATACGCAAGCGTCAAAATCATCTGTAACCTTGTGCTCGATACAGTCACGGTATGCCTGTTCACCACGGTTTAAGATAATTTCGTTTGTTGTACCTGCCATAACCTTGGATGTATACATACCTGCAGGTGTGTTGTTTACAGTATAAGACTCATCCATAAAGCCTGTTTCGATATACTTGGCAAAAGCATCAGCCATACCTGAAGCAAAGAGTTTAACAGGTGCATCTGCGATAACCTGAGTATCGATGATAACTCCGTCAATCTCCGATGAGTGCCAGATTCTGTCAATCGGCTTATGGTCGGGAGTGTACATAACGCTCATCGCTGACCAGCAGTTGAATGTTGCAACAGATGTGGGTGCATTGAGCACGGGAAGGCCGCTGCACTTACCTGAAGCCTTAGCCATATCGATAACCTTACCACCGCCGGCACCGATCACGAGATCGGCCTTTTCCTGAGGAATAAGTGTATTCTGAAGATAATCAAGTGTTTCGTATGTACAGTCAGATGTCATTGTGTAGAACACGGGTTCTACGCCTGCATCCTTGAGGCTTTTTTCCATCTTTGCACCAACTGCATCGAGTGCACTCTTACCACCGACAATGAGTGCCTTTTTGCTTTTCAGCATAGTAGCTTCTCTGCCGACAATTTCAAGAGCGCCGGGAGCCTGAACATATCTGCCGCAGCCGAATTTCATAGGTTTGAATTCATTGCTCATCTCTTTACCCTCCTTATAATTCTACACTTGCAATACGGGGTTCGAAGCAGCAACCGGGACGGATTGCTACTACGCGCACACCGCTTGCACGCTGAGGACCAACCTTCATAAAGGTTGCAAGAACCGTTGTCTTACCGTTAAGGCCAAGAGGTCCTACATCGGTTTTATTAACCTCATCAGTAATGTACTGTTCCATATCGCTTTGCTTACCGAAATCGCCGTAAACCATCGCTTCCATCATAAGAGCAGTAGCTTCGTACTGAGAACGGCCTACACCAACTGCAACTGCACAGGGTGTGCAACCAAGAAGCTTGGTAGCATCTTTAGTACGGGTAACAATTTCATCAAGCACAACGTCCATGCTATGCTTGTGGAATATACGGTGAGTGATGCCGCGGATAGCAGGACCGCCACCAAGCATAAGCACGTGAACACGAAGCACATCCTCCTCAACCTCTTTAATGAGGAAAGGTGCTGTATCAAGTGCGTCGCTGTCGGGGCTGATACCGCCACTCATATCAATTCTTTCCTTGTCGTTACCCATGATAGCCATAGGACGACCGGGAAGAGTGCGGAGTCCTTCGCGAACACCATCCTGAATAGCAGTAAGAAGAGCACCTGTTACTGCGCGGTTAGGACCTACCTCAATAAACACATGGGGTATACCTGTATCGTCACACAAGGGGCTGCGGTTGCACTGAGCAACCTCTGCATTTTCAAGAATTGTTTCAAGATTCCATTTTGCACGAGGAAGCTCCTCGGACTTAATGGCACGGCGATAAGCTTCTTTCTTATCTTCGCTGAAGGTAGAGCCTGCTCTGACAAGAGTATCCGCCACCTTTGCAACTACTTCATTATAGTCAAAAGTCATCATACTAACCCCCTTAAAACATACTCTGACCGTGAGCGGCCGCGATGATGCAGGGGAACTCTTCCACCTGCAGTTCATAGAATGCTTCCATACCAAGTTCCGGATGTGCTACACAGCGCTTTGCCTTAACCTTGCTGTTAAGAAGTGCTGTAACGGGAGCTATAACCGCGTAAACGGCATTGTACTGGTTAAACATTTCTACTGTTTCTTTTTTGAGTGCGCCTTTACCAAGGTGCATTCTGATACCTGCTTTTGTAAGCTCGGGCATAGTTCCTTCAATCTCAAGCTTGTTGCTTGATGTGGGGCCTACTCCTGCGGGACTTACTGCAGTGTGGAAAATCACACTGCCCTCGAGGTTGATGCCGTGCTCTTCAAGTGTGCCTTCGTCAATCATATCAACGATTTTGGGAAGCACTGCATCACGACCTGCATATATAATACCGGATACATTTACAATGTCTCCTACCTTCAAACTGCTGAGAACTTCATCAGTGAAGGGTGCTGTTATTGTTCTGATTTCCATATTCATATCCCTTTCTTCAACAGATTTACGGGAGTGTAGCCTGAACAAAATTATTTTGCTCAGGCTAACTTTAAATTAGTGCTTGATTGATCCCTTGGGTGAGTATGTTGCTTCGGGATAGTAAGAATCAATTACTCTCTTAACAAGCATAACCTGCTTAGCACGCTTCTTAGCATCTGCTTCTGTAGAATCCCAGCTGTGTGTCTGTGCAACTGAGCCACCTGTCTTAAGGTAGATGGGAGATGCAACACGGATCATTTCGGGAACTTCGTAGTGACGGATGAAACCACCTGAAGATGTGGGGTTTTCTGTATGACAGTCGATCGGAATATCGATAGCGCTACGAACTGCTGCAAGATGCTGAAGCTGATAGTCACGCACGATATTGAATGAGTCAGCACCGATATCCTGAAGAAGCTTAGCTGAGCAGGGATTGCCGTGACCTGAGTGAGCAGACATCTTGAATCTGCAATCTTCGGGAAGGAGACCTGCTTCACGAGCCTTACCGAGTGCCCAGAGACATCCTTCATCGTAGATGAGGAATGTGCGTGCGCCAAGACGAGCTGCACGACGTACATCTTCGATAGCTCTTACTACCTGATCCTGACCGCGGAGACGGTAACCCATACGTACGCCTTCAGGGCTCTTAACAGATGCACTTGTATCTGTTGTAGCACGGGGACCAACTGCGAGTACCAATTCTACCTGATATTCTTTTGCGAGTGCAACCATACCCTGAATATCTTCGTCTGAAAGTGTCCAGATACCCTTTGTCTGTGTTACACGGTGAATGTAGAAGCCGAGTCTGTCAACTTCTTCGAGAAGTGCTCTCATAACGCTGGGGCCCTGAATACCGGGAACCTCAAAACGGTACTGACAACCGTCATCAAATCTCTTGTCTGAATCGGGGAGATTATAAAGGTCTCCTCCGGGCTGACCGAGTGATTCCAAAAATTTTCTTGTTTCTTCCATAGTGTTCATTACATTTTCCTCCTAGAATTTTAATAAATATTTTAATTAAATTAATCTCTTTTAATCTGACGGATAACATCAATTACCGTTCCGTCACGATATTCTACGATACAGGTAATTTTATCCGTTGTTTCAATAGGCTTGGGTACTCCTGTAAGGGAGTAGGCTGTTTTCATCAGTTCTTCGATAGAAACCGTTCTGATTCCCGCTTTCTGAAGATCTTCTTTTAACATCTCGTAGCTCTTGTGCTTGGGGTTAAGCGCTATACCCGCTTCGGTAACTACAACGGCTACGGAAGAACCGGGAGTACAGCAGGTAAATACCTTTTCTACTACCGAGGGGATTCGTCCGCGGACAATGGGAAGTGTTACGATAGAAATATCTGCGCCGTCTGCAACGTCGGGGCCACCGCCGATGCCTGACATCATCTCGCCGTTTGAACCGGTTAAGATATTTATATTGAAATCAAGGTCAATTTCAAGTGCGCCCAAAACACCGAAATTAAGCTTATCAAGAGAACAGCTCTTGTTAAACATATTAGCATACATAGAGTTGTCAATTTCAATGATATTGGGGTTTTCCGCGATTGCTCTTGCCGCTACGGCGTCAAAAGACTGTGAGCACAAAAGTGCGCGAACAAGACCCTTTTCATGCATATCAACAATGTTTGCGGTCATTCCGCCAAGAGCGTAACTTGCCTGAATGCCTGCTTTCTCTGTATGTTCAGCCAAAAAGTCTGTACAAGCAATACTTATGGCACCTGCACCCGTCTGGAAGGAATATCCGTCCTTAAAGAGTCTGCTTGCAGCCATAACATCTGCCGCACGCTGTGCAATCAGAAGGTCACGCGGATTTTTTGTCTTACGGGCAGCGCCTGCACCAATCTTCTCTGAATCGCCGATCTGGTCAACCTTTACCACATAATCGACATACATCTGCGAGATAGAGATGGGAACGCAAGGGTACGGAACCAGATTGTCGGTAATTACCACAACGTTTTCGGCACAGGTTGAATCAATGAATGAATAACCAAGTGAGCCGCAAGCGTTGGGACCTACCTGTCCGGTACAGTTACCGAAGTCATCCGCTGCTGATGCACCGATGAAAGCTACATCGATGGAGAGTTCTCCCGATTCAATAGCACGGGGACGAGCACCATGCGGGCGAAGTATAACAGGCTCAGCAAGTTCTAAACCGTCAACTACTGCATCACCAAGCTCACCACGGATACCGCTTGCCTGAATACGATTGATAGTTCCATCCTTAACAAAATCCACGATAGAGGGATTTTTAATATTTACAACTGCGCTGGGTGCAAATCGGAGTCCCTTTATACCAAGCTCCTTGATAGCTGAAAGCACAAGTCCGATTATATAGTCGCCTTCTCTGAAGCTGTGATGGAAAGAAATTGTCATTCCGTCACTAAGACCTGTTGCCTTAATAGCTTCCTTTAAGTCGGGCATAAGCTTTGTTCCGGTCACAACACGTTTGCTGGGTTTTCTGCGGGAACATACGGTCTGCTCTGCCTCGATTGTTTCTTTCGGTCCGGCATAAGGCTTTACTATGTAATCTCCGATTTTTTCAGGTAATTCACGTCCTACTGCATTTATCATAGTAATTCCTCCCCTATATTGATTCCGGCAGCTTCCGCCTGAGCGAGTGTTGTTCTGGCGCGAAGTTCCATAGGTTTATCTATCATACTGCCATCAAGTGTGACAGCGCCTTTTCTCTGCTGTTTTCCTTCTTCAACTGCCCGAAGTACACGAAGTGCGTATTTGATTTCCTTCTGACTGGGAGTAAAGAAAGAATTAACCACGTCAACCTGTCTGGGATGAACACAGGTTTTACCGTCAAAACCTAATGTACGGGTAAGAGCTGTATCTTCCTTAAGACCTTCAAGGTCGTTGATATCGGAGAAAACTGCATCGATTGCTTCAACACCTGCCTGACGACAAGCTGTAAGAAGTGCGTTACGGGCGTAGAATATTTCAATACCCTCTTTTGTACGGCGTGATTTCATACTTGCAGTAAAGTCCTCTGCACCGAGTGCCAATGCAACTACGCGCTCATCGGCGGTTGCAATCTCATAAGCATTGATGAGTCCGAGATATGATTCGATATTACACCAAACCTCAATTTTGCCGACTTCCATACCTGCGGCTTTTTCTATCTCGGTAATACGCTGACAAATGCGGATAACTTCTTCCTTATATTCCACCTTGGGAATACGGATAGCATCGGGATTTGCGCGAACAGCTGCTTCCAGATCTTCGTCTATGTACTCTGAATAAATGCCGTTTACACGAATAATAACATACTTGTTAGCCGGTCTGTGATAACGGACTGTGTTATACACAACAAGACGCGCAGCATCCTTTTCAGAATTGGGAACAGAGTCCTCAAGGTCGTAAACAAGGCAGTCTTCATTATAAAATGCAGCCTGTATCATGTTAATCGGACTTGCACCGCTGACGTAAAGAGAGGTTCGTTTGAGTTTAGCAGTTTGCATTATTTATCCTCCCCTTTCCAGTCAAACCCAGTTCCTGTAGCACTGCAACAAGCAGCCTGCATTCTGGCACGGATAATCCATTCCAGCGCGCCTCTGTCCACAGCGTTTACAATCGCATCTTTAATGCCAAAGGATTCCAGAACTTCAGTCATAGTGGCAATAATAGAATCGCCGAACTGGGCTTTAACAACACTTTGAAGCCCTATTTCCAGTCCTCCCGCGGGATTGGGAGAAATGCTGATCTGGATATCGCTGGATTCCAGCGTTCCGACCATTGCGGCCTGTTTAATTTCCATCCATAACACAACCTTTTGTTAAATTTGGTAAAAAATAATTCCATTATACTTGCTTTATTATACATTATTGCCAAATGCAAGTAAATGGAATTATCATAACTATATGGAATTTTTGAAACTGTTTTTTTTTTTTTTTTTCGAAATTACTACCGTGTTTTTTAACGGTTTCTGTTACTCGTTTTTGATATTGCCCGTGGCAGACTCGTGTCAAGACAGGAGAACAGTGAATAATAGGACCTACTATTTTTTCCTGATTATTTCAACTATTTTTCTTGAAACGCTTTTCGTTAGAACCCGCAGGAATGTTAGATTTTCCTGCCCGATATGTAAATATTTATTATCGGCAAACTATTATATTGAATTTGGCAACTTGCCACGGACTAAAAATATAATCAGACATTTCTAAATCCACGTCCGATAATTTCACTACTTGTAGTAACAATAATAAAAGAAGATGGGTCAATTTCTTTGATTTTCTTTTTGAGTTTTATGGCCTCTGCTCGTTTACATACTGCATGTATCATTACTTTTTGATTTTTAGTAAACTCCCCAACCGCATCACTAACAGTAACGCCATGATGAAGGGTTTTTATAATGTATTCCGATATTTCTTCACGCTTTGTAGTTACTACAACAAAATATTTACAGGTGTTTAGGCTTTCGATAACACTGTCCACTAAAAAAGTCTTAGAAAACAGTCCAAGCAGCGAAAACAATCCCGCTTGTATATTGAAAACAAAAAATGAACTCATAGCAACGACAAAATCAACGACCAACAAGGCTTTCCCAACATCAATATCTGTAAATTTTTTCAAAATCAAAGCCGCAATATCCGTTCCACCGGAAGATGCATCACTATTAAAAATCATAGCTGAACCAATAGCTGTAAGAAGCATCGCATATACTAACTCTAAAAGCGGTTGATTTGTAAGTGGAGCAGAAAGAGGTATAAACAACTCAAAAAGATATGTAAGAGCTGAATAAAACATACTGCAATAAATTGTTTTAACGCTATTTTTCCAACCCAAAAGTATAAATCCAAACAACAAAAGTGTAATATTTAAAATCCAAATCCATACCGCAGGTGTGATGGGTGAAATTTTTCCCAAAATGGTACCAATACCAGTTACGCCGCCGGTTGCAAATCCATTTGGAATTTTAAAGAAATACACACCAATAGAGAGAAGAGCACATCCTATATTCATATATATAAAATTTGCAAGTTTTTTATTTTTCATAATTATATTCCTTTCAACATAGTTATCCATCATTCGACACCATTCTTACTCGTGTCAAGCCAGGAGAAAATTTATTTAACACATCAAATGCAAATTATTTTCTTACTATTTCTTTTTTTCTGCCATCATATAAAATTATTCCAATGCCGTGTCCCGACTGGTTTCCCGAATTCATATACTCAATCATATTACGCCTGAGCGAATTATCACAGGGAAAACCTTCAGTGCTTTCTTTAAAATGAGTGCCAAAAACCCTCTCACTTTCACTGAATTTTCTTCCTGTTTCATATTGCCCTATTATGTGAAATAATTTTGAAAATTTCTCCATATTTGAGCCCTTGGGTAAAACATGTTCTATGTACGGAGGATACAGAAGCCAGGAGGTACATATTACGGGAAGTATGTCTCCCTGAAGCTGCGATTTGAAGAACTCATATGCCTTCTGAAGTGATTCCATACATTTTTCCTCAGTCAGTTTGCTTCCCGAGGGGATATGGCAGGAATATATTCTGTCACCGTTATTTATCACATATTCTCCCGATGAATATGTGTCATGGCTATATGTTTCAACCTGATACTGAAGCCGTCCGAGAGCAAAATAAACATATCCGAAATGCAGATAAAAATATGGATAATAAACGCCTGTTTTCCCATAGACCTCCTTGCACTCACGCGTTTTGCAGGAAAGGTCCTTCATCGTGTCATAGAAAACTTCTGCGCTTATGTTGTTTTTTTCATAGTACTCCTTCGCAAAGGGGAGAATAAAGCCAGAAGAAAAGTTTCAGAATGTATGGATTATCAAAGTCCGATACGGTGTCTACTGCTCTTTGAACAATTTCGGAAGAAAAGGCTCTTCTCTCTGCCCCCGTTTTTCCGCACTGCATAAATTCGGCAGAAAGAGGAGAAATTTTATCCCCGTACTTTTTATCACACTCAAGCATGCAGTCAATATCGCTACTGTCAAATTCAAGTTTTTCAAGTAATTCACGGTTTATCATAAACAAAGCTCCTTTTAACACAGAAAGCAACCTGACCGAGAGTCAGGTTGCTTTCTCTTATTCAAATTTTTTATAGAATGCATCAATAAGCGCCTTTTCGTATTCGCCTGCGTATTTCCCTGCAAAGAATACATCAAGAGATTCGTTATAAAACTTTTCCCATGATTTTTCTTCCTCGCCCGCAATAATGGGATAGAAAAGTGCATCAATGCTTTTTGCAGCCTCAAGGTCGCCGATAGCGTCGCCAATCATAAGGATTTTTTCCTTATCGTACTTGCCGTCAGCTTCTGATTTGAGCTGCTCCTTCTTGCTTCCGTTTTCTTTACCGAGAATAACTGACGCGTACTGTGCGATGCCTCCGCCTTTCCAGTCAGTTTCAAGTCCTTCTTTTGTAGCAGAGGAAATAACGCCTACAACGGCCTTATCCTGAGCCTTTGAAAGAGACTGTTTAACAAAATTGAAAGGCTGAATATCCTGGCAGTTTTTCGCAAAAAGTTCGTCTGAGAGGTTGTTCCACTCAAGAACTTCCTTTAATAATTCACTGCCTGTTTCCTCTATAAAATCTTCAAGCGCTTTGGTTGAAAAACCTCTGCCGGATTTCACGAATGCATCAAGGTCAGAAACATCTTTATCAAAGATGCCTTCTTCAATCATTTTTTCAAAGGTCATTAAAAGTCCGGGAAAACGGTTTACCCCTCTGTCCTTTGAGTAAAGATTGATATACTGTTCAATTTCGGTCACTCTCTCACGGACACCGTCAAGACCCCATACCTCAAACATAGCGGGAATGAAGGAATCAGTGTGCTTAATTGTCATACTGTCAAACGCTGTTCCGTCAGAGTCAACGCCTATGAAAAACTTCTTATCTGACATTACCGTCACCCTTGAAGATAGTATTTGCAAGTACCTTGAAGCTTTCTACAGAAGAGCTGTATGTACAGATAACTGTCTTGTATTCGTCAAGGATTGTGAACTGATAGGGAGAGTTTGTCACAACGATAACAGGCTTGCCTGACTTCTCGTGAAGTTCCTTAACAAAACTATTACCGCTGTCGGGGTTTCTTCTGTCGAAGTAGTTTGTTACGATTATAACATCTGCCTCGTCAAGTCTTTCGTATACTCTCTTTCTGTCTTCCTCGGGATAGCTCATCTTTGCTTCTACGCAGAATACGTCGTCAGAGTACTTAAGCATCTCAAGCCAAGGAGTTGCAGGGTTACAAGACTGTGTGTTTGTTCTTTCATGAACGGGGTTAATCTGATATACAAAGAGAGCCTTTGTACCTTCCTTAAGGGGAAGAATCTTGTTCTCGTCACGAACAACGTTCATAGCAGCCTTTGCAGCTCGAAGAGCAATTTCTTCTACCTTGGGATCGTTGATACCTTCGCTTGCCTTTGCTACGTCGCGAATCTGTTCTTCTGTGAAGTAGCCGTAGTCGTACTTAACACCAAGTGTTCTTGTGATAGCGTCGTTAAGTCTTTCTTCGCTGAGTTTTCCGTCCTTAACATCCTGTACAAGACCGGGGATAACTTCGTCGATAAGACCGCCCTCATCGCGGAGAAGTACAAGGTCACAACCTGCATTGATTGCTTCAAGACAAGCGTCCTTAACTTCGAACTTGGAGATGATACCGCCCATTGTGATTTCGTCTGTTGTAACTACGCCCTTGAAACCGAGTTCTTCCTTAAGGATACCTGTAACAATCTTCTTTGAAAGTGTTGCAGGAAGACCTGAATCGTCAAGTGCGGGATATGCAGTATGTGCTGTCATAATAGCAGGAATACCTGCGTCAATCATAGCCTTGAAAGGTCTGATGTGGTCTTTGTAAAGAGTTTCCTTGTCGGTATCAATTACGGGAAGACCGTGGTGAGCATCTGCTGCAGATTCTCCACGTCCGGGGAAATGCTTACCTGTTGCGATGATGCCTGCTTCCTTATAACCCTTGATAGCTTCTGCTGCGTATTCGATAGCAACATCGGGGTTTTCAGAATAGCTTCTTGCACCGATTTCGGGGTTTCTGGGGTTAGTATTAACATCCATAAGGGGTGAATGAATCCATGAGAAACCGAGAGGAGCAAGCTGACGACCTACTGCCCAAGCTGCATCCTTTGCAAGATTTTTGTCGCCGCTGTGTGCGATACCCATGCTGCTGGGGAAGTATTTTACACCGCCACGGTAATAGTCGGCTGATACATCGCCTTCAAAGTCAAATGTGAAGTGAAGCGGTACGTTGCCGTTTTCAAGAGCAGCCTTTTTGAGTGTGTTTGTATATTCACAGAATTCCTCGTTTGTGAAGTGAGGAACGGGGATATCGGGAAGGAAATCCTTGATAGTACCCTTGTAAGGTCTCTGAAGACGAGATGCGAAATCAGTATTTGTACCGTTGGGGTCGTGCTTAACTGTTCTGATTCTCCACATAAGACCGGCGCGGATACCTGCGGGCTTATATGTTTTAATTCGTCTGATGATTTCGGGTGTTACCATTGCGCCAACGTAACCGATAACGAAACATTGACCAACCTTTTCTTCAAGGGACATCTGTGCAATTCTGTCTTTAATAAACTGTTCTTTGTTCATTATTTTGCTCCTTTATTATAAACTCAATTTATTTGTAACTGTCATTATACCTAAAAATGCAGTTTTTGTCAATTACGGTAGGAAAATAATATCGTTTTTTTTTGCCGTTTACATATTCTCCGAGGTTTTGTAAATATTTTCGATGAGTTCAACTGCCTTTTTGCCCTCGTACGCGTCGATTACAAGTTTTTCTTCACCGCTTATTGCCGCGATGAAATTCTCGTACTCTTTCGCGTGGCGGAGGAATCCCGTAGCCTTGGGGTCGGAGGATGAATTGTGTCTTTCGACTCCACCGTTTTTGGGAGTAACATCCTCGCCGTTTAAGATAAGTTTTTCGATAATTCCGCTCTTTAACATCGCATAGCCGCTACTTCCGTGAATTTCGAGACTTCTTTCAAAACCGGGGTATGCGCAGGTTGAACCCTCAATAACGCCGATTGCACCGTTTGGATATTCCAAAAGCGCAACTGCTGTATCCTCGACCTCAATATTATGATGTGCCGTCTTTGCACGGGCAGAGATAAGTTTTGCTCCACCTGTAATATAGAGAAGTAAATCAATGCCGTGTATGCCCTGATTCATAAGCGCGCCACCACCGTCGAGCGCCTTTGTTCCGCGCCATGTGTTTTCTGCATAGTATGACGGTTCGCGCCAATATTTCATATATAAATCGCAAAGTGATACTGTGCCGAATGCCCCCTCTTCGTAGAGTTTTTTTACGCGCTGAACATCCTCGCTGAAACGGAGCTGACAAATCACCGCGAGGGTTTTTCCCGTTTCCTTGACCACTTCGATTATTCTGTCACAATCAGCGGTGTTAAGCGCCATGGGTTTTTCGACTATGACATTTTTTCCGTGGCGGAGTGCCTGTATCGCCTGCTTTGCGTGATAACCACTTGGCGTACAGATAGAAACTGCGTCAACATCGGGATCAGCGAGGACAGATTCGTAACTGTCATAGCACTTTACCCCATATTTTTGGGCAAACTCTGTTACCTTTTGGGTGTTTCGCCCGCAAACACCGTAGAGACAGGCGCGCTCTACCACATTTATTGCGTCGGCGTGTGCAGGGGCAATCATCCCTGTACCGACGATTACAAAATTGATTTTTTTCATATTTTCAACATCCTTTTGTCAGCATTTCGTAGGTTACACCGTACTTTTCAGCGATATCCATTGCATAGGACTTACCCTCGGGCGGAGCGACTGCTATCTTGAATGAGCGATTTCCACCCTCACTCTGCACTATGAGTGATGCCGCTTTGGAAACGGAATTTTCTGCATTGAGTTCGCCGACATCCTCGCCGAGTTTGTGCATATGCGTATTGTAGATAGTTCTGACGGATTTTTTAAGAAGCGCTTTTACAGAGTCTTTTGCTATGTAGTAACTTTCTTCAAATGAAGTGGTCGAGAAAGTTTCGTTAAGCAGACACAAACTGTCCTTTGTACAAGCGTTGTAGATTTCCTTGAAACGAATACACTCCTCGCCCAGTCTGCCGAGGTCAAATGTCTTGTCCTCATCTGCCGGGAAATGTGTATAAATACAGTCAAGCGGTTCGTAGTCAAACGATTTCGCAGGAACAAATATGCCACCCTGTGCAAGAACATACATGATACCGACAGCCTGTGTGACGGTCGTCTTTCCGCCACGGTTTGCACCGGTCAGGATGTACGCGGTATGCTCGTTATCAAAATCAAGCTCGTTTGTAACGATAGCGTCCTTTTCCATTCCCGAAATTGCGAGTTTGAGGTTATAAAATCCGCGTGATTTCATCCGCACGCTGTCTTGGTCAATAAGGTTGGGCTCACAGAATGTGTAACCCATTCCCATCTTTTTCTCAATAAATTCGGCAAATCTTATGTAATAAGCAAATTCGGGAATTATCTGCGAAATATTCACAACTACGATATCTGCGTATTTGTTGAGCGTGTCGCGGAGTTTACGAAGTAACATATCAAGCATTTTATTCGCAACGCCCGAAAGGTAGAATGTGGAGTTTGCCACACCGTCGCCGCCGCCAACATTTGCAAGGGTTTCATTTGAAAGCGCCGCTCTGCCTACGAGGTCTGTCTGTGCCTTTTTCTTGATGAATCCGCTTACTATTTCGTCAAGACCCTTGCCGCTTTCAACGGGATGATACTGCATATCCCCGTTCCAGTCATTTCCGCTTTTAATTCCGTTTCTTGCCAAGGCATCGGCGAAGTTACCTATTATGCCGGATTTTTTGAAATACTGATTATTGACGGAAATGAGACCGAGCGATGTTGCTTCAAATCGTTCGTTGACATTTATGCCTACGGTAACACTCTTTACCTCAGAAGAATGAACTTTGAGCGCGGCAATGTCCGCTTTCATTTCGCCGAATCTCGCATCGCGATACAGTTTGTCGACATATTCCCTGAAGCCACGGAGTCCCTCCGACTCGACTGCGTTTTCTTTCAGGCACGACTGCATAGCCTCTACACAAGTGATATAGTCGCCAAGTTCGTCCATTCTGCGAAGAAGGTGCCATATGCCAAGTTTTTCGTCAGTTTTCCAATGATGTACACCGAAATTGCGGATGTATTCAAACTTGTCGAAAAGTTCCATCATTTGTTTGCGAAGGTCGGGGAATTTTAAGATATCACAAAAAACCTCTTGCCTGTATTTCGCAACGCGAGGGTCTGCTGTCATATTTGAGATGGTATCCATTATCAGTCTGGATTCCTTTTGATTATCGGTCAGGCTTTCGCAGAGCAAATCAAGCGCCAAGTCGTGACAAGCGGTCTGCGAAAGGGTTTTATACTCCACGCCATCAAAATTCGGATAAAGAATACTGTATTTTTTTGTAATTTCCATATTTTTCACCTACCTAAACTATTATGCGGTGGGACTATCATACACTTAATATGCCTTCCAGAAAAAATGTTGCCACGCAGATACCATTAATTCATTCTACCTTCTGCGATATACTCACTTTGTTCGTGCGATATATTTTGTTGCCAAATACGATATAACCTCATTTTTTCGATTAAACTCATTATGGAATTCGTATACGATTTAGATGCCAGTTATTTAATAGTTCCAAACTTAAATTCTTCATTCAAATATTCTTCTAATGTTCCATCTACCCGATTAAATCTATGTGTTCCCATGGACAATTTTAAATTATTCGCTTGCATATATAATGAAATAGTCTTTCGTATTGGTTCTTCAATTTGCTTTAATGCACCATACTTTTCCGGAATGTCTATAAAAACAGTATAATCTGCTATTTCGTTTTCTTCTACTACTATTTCATTATAATCCTTAGACATTTCAATTTCTGTTGTTGAAGCCCAATGATACGCCATTCCAACATAAAATGATAATACAACAGTAACAATCCAAAGAACTGCTACGACTATGCATATAATCTTTTTCTTCATTATCGTTCACCTGATTTTTGAGATTTTTCCTTTACAGTATTAATTGATGAAATCAACATTCTACGAATTTGTCCACAACTATTAATTATTGATTTATATTGTTCATCGTCAATATACCTTGTCCGATTAAGCAGTTCCAACCAATATTCTGATTCATAACATTCTTTTAAGGCAATCTGCATTTTTGATATAAAATCTGCTGTACCATGTGCATATTTTGATTCGTGAATATTGGCACCGATTGATGTACCAGAACGCATAAGTTGGTTTGTTAAAACACTTTCCCTTTTTGTTTCCTTTATGTTCTTGCACATATTTATAATTTCAACCGCAAAATCTTTTGCCTTATCAAGCATTATGCTTTCTGCCACATTCTCACATCCAATTATTTTCTTTTAGCTAAATTTTGCAACAAGTTGCAAAGCTAAATTATTCCACTCCGTTCCATAGCTAAATAACTCCTTTGGAGTAGCTAAATTAAATTCGCCTTAAAGCGTGCGAAGCACATTTAGCTGCCGCAGGCAATTTAGCTGAGCTTGCTCAATTTAGCTCGCCGTCAGGCGAATTTAGCTGAATAGATTTAACTCTGTTAAATCTATTCTAACACATCTTTGCAGATTTTTCAACACAATACAAAAAAGGCTCGTGTGACACGAGCCTTTGATTCAGTTCATTTTAGATTTGATGAATTTCATTGCTTTCTGCCAGTCCTCGCGGCTGAAGTAATGCTTTCCCGCACGGAGATGATAACCGACAGTGCCTTCGTGGTACTCGTCACCGATTTCGGGGAGTCTGTCCTCGCAGATGAAACCTTTTTTGCCGTAGGCTTCAAAAATCTCGCTTACGGTAACACAATTAAGAAATTCTGACACGGGGTCTGCCCACTCATCCTCGCTCGCACTTGCGACATACAGATACCTCGGTGCGATTGACGCGGTGAGATAGTTCTGGTCAAACGGCATTGCTTCCACGTTTTTGGAATGTGCTATATAGTTTTCGCAGAACCAATAGCCGAAAACGTTGCAGATTCTATCAACCTGCTCGCCGACTTTCCCTCTTGAAAGCGCGGCACCGGTGCAACCTGAATCGTTTGAATATGCAAACTTGAAACGCTCATCGGTTGCAGATGTGTAAAGGGCTGTTTTGCCGAGTCGCGAATGTCCGCATACTGCAGCAAAGTCAAGGTCAAGATTTTCCTGTTTATGCGCGTAGTCCATAATGCGCTGTGCTGCCCACGCCCACATTGCGATTTTTCCTGCGTCGGAGGGTCCTCTTTTGCCGTCTTCATAGAGCACTCCTGCAAGACCGTCGGTAAAATCGTCGTTGTCGCGCGTAACATCGCCGTACTGAAAATGGAGCACTGCAAATCCGTTATCGATAATTTCCTCCATGGGAAGATAGCGGGCATTGACTTCACTTCCGAAACCGATGTAAACGAAAAACGGATGCTTTCCCTCTTTTTTGGGAATTGCCACAAAGAACGGGAATGTGAATTCTTTACCTTTTACGGTTACCTTTACATCAACCTTTTTTGATACAGCCTTTCCTGCGCAATAGTTTGGAATGAAGTTTTCATTTTCAATAAACTCGATACTTTCAGGCGCAGGAGGAAGATATCCGTAAACCTCGCTCTTCATGATTTCGAGCATTTCTTCTTTTGACTTGAACTGAGGGAGATTTCTCTCCTTTATCATTTCTTTAAGCATTTCATTTCTCCTTGTTTGGGGTTGATTTCCCCGTCAGCGGGGAAAATGTCCGAAGGACAAAAGGAGCCCGTCCCCAAAAGCTTATAAATTTACAGGTTCGCTACATTCGGCGCTTTCGTACATGGCAAACATTGCATCCATCGTGTCCTTGATGTCACACAGCGTAAGTCTGCTTTTGCCAGTATAAAAATCGCTTATCGTATCGGCGTGTCCTTTTCCCCAGTAATTTTTACCGATAAAGCCGTCGCCGTCTTCACAAACGAGTTCTCCGTTTACAAAAAGCTTGCGGTCAATGTATGAAAGGCGAGTGTTTTCAAATTCAAGTTCAAGTTGCGCCGAGGAATTATCCGCATACGCATTTGTAGCATAGAAAATTCCTGTTGCGCCGTTTTCGTACTGAATGAAAGCATCAACGGTATCCTCAACCTCAATTACACCCTTTAAGGAGTAATTCTTCATTGTTGCTTCCACGCATTTTGCCTTACCGCAGAAAAGAATCATCAGATCAAGTGTATGCACTGACTGATTGATAAGTGCGCCGCCGCCTTCGGTTTCCTTTTTGCCGCGCCAATCCTCGCTGTTATAATAAGCTTCGTCACGGTGCCATGTAACAAGACCTTTTGCGCCCTTTAACTTGCCGTAATCGTTTTCGGCGATAAGTTCTTGCATCTTCACGATACAAGCGTTTGTCCTGTTCTGAATTATCGGGAAAACTTTTGCCACATCGTAATTTTCAAGAAGAATCTTAAATTCTTCTTTTTTCATTGTTACAGGCTTTTCACAAACAACCCTTTTGCCTGCTTCAAGCGCCTTTTTAACCATTTCAAAATGGAGATAATGCGGTGTGCAGATATGAACGGTGTCAATATTTTCGTCTTTAAGGCATTCGTCATAATCGTAGTATGCCTTTGCACCATATTCAGCAGCACCCTTGTCGGCGCGCTCCTTATTTATGTCACAGATTGCATAAACTTCTGCACAACCGGTATGTTTAATGGAAATTGCGTGGACCGGACCTATACAACCGAATCCTACTATACAAGCTTTCATTAGTTATACCCCTTTTCAACAAGGTAGTTGTAACTTTCCTTCAGGCACTCAAACGGGTCTTCGTCGTAGCATTTGTCCTGTTCAACAAGTGCAAACTGTGCGCTTGATTCTTCGCAAGCCTCTATAATGCCGTCCCAGTTCATATTGCCGTAGCCCACTTTTTCAAAGAGAGGCTCGCGGTTTACAACCTTGAAATCCTTGTAATGCACGCACGCAATCATATCCTTATGGTCGCGGATGAATTTTACTACATCAAGACCTGCGCGCGCAATCCAGTGCACATCGAGGATGAGCTGGAAATTGTCGCTGTCCATGCCTTCGACAATTCTGTCAAAAACGTGTCTGCCATCTCTTTTTTCAAATTCAAAGTCGTGGTTATGATATGCAAAGATGATATCGTGCTTTTTAAGTTCTTCAGCAACTCTCTTATAATTTTTAATAAAGTCTTCAACGGTTTCTTCCTTCGCGTCAAAACCGGGCATTGAGCCAAGACCTGCAATTTTTATGCCGAGAGTTTTATGAAACTCAATTTCTTTTTCAAGATTTTCAAGATAGTTTTGCGAAGGACGGTGAGTACACGCAACCTCAAGACCGTATTTGTCAATAATTTTCTTGATGTCTTCCGCCTCAAAGTCACCGATACCTGAAAGCTGAATTACCTTGTAACCGATTTCGCTGACTTTTCTGCAGGATTCTTCAAAATCTTCGAGTGTTTTGCAGAATTCTTTTATAGTGAAAAACTGTGCACCAATTCTTTTGTCCATTAAATTCACTCCTTAACCATGCTGAGTAGGGTTCTCGTGTACTTACTTAACTGCTTAATAAGTACCGTCTGTATCAGCTGCATTTCTCTTTACATTGCTCTTGTCAACTTTTGAATTTCTAATTTTTTCCTGAAGAAGTTCATAGAACTCATCGTGGGGGAAGTTCTTTGTATCAACAGTTTTTCCTGTCCATGCAGAGTAGTGGATTGAGTTTGAAATTGTAAGTCCGCGGATACCCTCTTCACCGGGAGCAAGAAGCTCTTTCCCGTGAAGAACCGCATTTGCAAAATCCTTGAATATGCCAACATGTTGTTCTCCGGTGCCGGCAATAGGTATTTCGCACTTCCAGCACTCAGGCGTACCAAAGGGAAGTGTATTCTGTTTGTTATGTTCACGCTCTGAAATAACATTGCGATGGAATACCATTGCACCGTCTTCAACAACGATTTTACCCATATCACAAGCAATTTCAAGACGGTTTGAGCCCGGGAATTCGCCTGTAGAAGTGATATATGTACCAGTTGTGCCGTTTTCATATTCAAAAAATGCCGTAACATCGTCTTCTACCTCGATGTTGTTGTACTTACCGAATGATACAAATGAAGTAATTTTGTCGGGCATTCCGAACATCCACTGCCAGAGGTCAAGCTGATGGGGATTCTGGTTTATGAGCGCACCGCCGCCCTCCGTCTTCCAGGTTGAACGCCAGCTGCCGCTGTCGTGATACGCCTGAGGACGGTACCAGGTTGTGATAATCCAGGAAATCCTCTTGATATGACCAAGCTCGCCGCTCTGCACCATATTGCGGATTTTCTGATACATGGGGTTAGTTCTCTGATTGTACATGATACCAAAGAGTTTATCGCTCTTTGCCGCTGCAGCGTTCATTTCCTGAACCTGTTTTGTGTAAACGCCTGCAGGCTTCTCTGTGATTACATTGAGGTCATGCTCTAAAGCCTCTATAACGAGTCTTGGATGGTCATAATGTGGAACTGCAATGATAACGCTGTCGCAAAGACCACTCTTGAAGAGGTCTGTTGCATTATCAAAACGCGCTATTTCGGGGAATCTATCCTTTGCAAGCTCAAGTCTGTCGGGGTCAATATCGCAGATTGCGGTAACCTCCATATTGGGAACCTTACCCTCTCTGATAATGCTTCTACAATGAGATGCACCCATATTTCCGTAACCTACTATGCCGAGTTTTACCTTTGTCATTTCTGTTCCTCCTGTACTTTGTTTAATATTTTTGTAAGTTCATTATATGCAAGTGTGAATGTGCCCTCGCCTGCTTTGGGAAGGCTTAACATTTTGTCGTCAAGTTCGAGGTCCGCGAGTCCTTCGAAAGTTCCAAGATGCGGTTCAAGGCTTAAGAACCCGTCGTAGCCTTCTTTTATAAGTTCGCGCACAATTTCTTCAATCTGTCCGTCACCTGCACCTGCAGGAACGATAAATCCGTCCTCGATACGCGCATCCTTTATGTGCAGATATTCCACATAAGGCTTCAAAGTCTTGTATGCTTCAAGTGTGTTTTCCTGAACCTGTACAAAGTTTGCAGGGTCGAACACAGCCTTAAAATTGTCGCAGGAAAGTTCCTTCATAAGAGAAAGCACCCTCTCTACGCTTTCGCCGTAGATGTCCTTTTCGTTTTCGTGGAGAAGAACTACGCCGTTTTCTTTTGCATAGTCGATTAGTTTTTTAAGACGGGATTTAACCTCAGCCACTTCGCCTTCGGTCCATTCTCCGCCGTCGTTATAGAAGCTGAACATTCTGATATACTTTGTGCCAAGTTCTTTTGCAATCTTTACAACGTGCTTATACATTTCAAAATGCTCGCCAAAATCATCGCTTATCTTCATTTTTCCAACAGGAGAGCCGATTGAAGATGCCTTGATATTATACTTTTCCATCATGCACTTGAGGTCATCTATTTCCTCGTCATTTAGGAGAGATATATTTTTGCCGTTGATACCCCTCGGCTCGAAATAAGAAATACCAAGTTTATTAAAAACTTCAAACTGAATTTTAACTTCGCTTGATATCTCGTCAGCAAAGCCGCTTAATTTAATCATTATAGAAACACCGCCTGTCGCATAAATTTAATATTTACAAAAAACATTTGTTATAATATAATTATATAAAACAATGGTTTTTTATGAAATGGTTTATATTATCCGTATATGTTATTTTTCGCACGATTTTAAGGAGGATTTATATGCACTCTTATATTGTAAGTGATGTCAGTTACTATTGCAACCGTTCTGTTGCGCGCCCGTCTGCGCTTGAAGAAAGGGTGCTTGATTTCTACGATTTCACTTTTGTATTAAATGGCAGTATGACATATTTCCTGGGCGGAGAGAAAGTCATTGTCGAAAACGGAGATGCAATCTTTCTGCGCCCCGGAGATTTAAGATACCGCGAAGAAGGGAAAGCGCCCGCGCATTATATCAGTTTCAACTTTCAGTCCGATAATGAAAAAATGTTGCCGTTTAACAAGTTTATGAAAAAATGTATCAGCGAGGATATACGGCGCCTTATTTCCGTTTATCCTCCCCAGCACCTTGTGGAGCGTTTTCATTCAAAGGAAAAGTGTCAGAATATACTAAATTATATTCTTCTTGAACTTTATGACCTGCATAAATTACGAAGCACAAACGAGCATGTTATAAAGATTATAAAGTATGTTGACGAACACATAACCGAGAGAATGTCACTTCGCGATATTGCAGAGCATTTTCATCTTTCAAGGGAATATGTTTCGTACATATTCAAGCGTGAAACGGGCAAGCAACTTGTAGCATATATAAATGAACAGAAGTCGTTACTTGCGAAGAACATTATTTTAAGCGGCGAAATGGCGCTTACCGATGTTTCCGATTATCTTGGGTTTGAAAACTACGATTATTTTTCCAAAACGTTCAAAAAATATATGGGTGTAACACCGCTGAAGCTGAAGAAGAACAGTTCTGTATAGAAAAGTCCGCACATTAAAAATGTGCGGACTTTTCCTTTTTATTTAATCTTATTATCCAGAAATCTCATATATGCTCCCCAGTCCTCGCGCGAGAAGTAGTGTCTTCCCTCGCGGTAGTGGTAGAGTATGTTTCCTTCGCCCCAGAAATCGCCTGTTTCGGGCATTCTACCCTCTGTCACAAGGCCCTTTTCTCCAAGAAGTTCCCACGCGGAAGACGCGTGAAGAGTTGTCAGGAACTCGCTTGTCGGATCAGCAGGGGTATCCTCTTTTGCAGAGCCAACCATCACAAACCTGGGTGCGATAAGTGCAGTAAGAAAGCTCTGGTCATAAGGCTTTTGATCTTCAAGTTCGCCTGAAAACTTTTTGAAGTTTTCACAGTACCAATCCCATGAGCCCGATTTCATAAAGCTTGTAACTCTCTCTCCCGTACCGTGTTTGGCCGAAGCTGCACCGCCGTAGCCTGAGTTATTTGAAATTGCACCGATAAATCGTTCATCAAGAGCCGCGCACCAGAGCGCAGTCTTGCCAAGGCGTGAATGACCTGCAACAACCACTCTTTTCGTGTCAAGATCAGGTCTGTTTTCGATGAGATAGTCAAGCACACGGCTTGCACCCCATGCCCACATACCGATTTTGCCCCATTCTTCGTCGCCACGGTCAACAGTAGTTCCAAAATGCTCGGCAATACCACCACTGAAATCGCCAAAGTGAGCATCGTTTACCATATCGCGATAATCAACTACAACAAGGGCATATCCGCCGTCAATGATTTCTTCAACGGGGCAATATCTGTGCGGAGCAAGGCCAAAACAGATATGTAAAAATACGGGAGCTTTTTGGGTTTTGGTGGGAGCGTAAATCTGGATAGGGAATGTTCCCTTACCAAACTTGGTTTCGTATGTAAGCTGTATCTTCTCTTCGGTGCACTTTCCGGCACAATGATAGAAGCCTGTACTTTCAAGCTCGCCCGTAACCTTTACCTCAACATCGGGAGTATGTCCGTAGGAATATTTTTCAAGAAGCGCACGAAGTTCTTTTCTTCTTTCTTCCCAATTTTCACGGGTAACTTCGCTGCCGTCGTTCATTTTAAGAATAGGGAGATAATCTCTCTCTGCCAATATTTCTTTAAGCATTTTCAGCACCAGCCTTTTTTGTTTTCTGCTCTTATTATTGTATTATAGTTTCTTACAAAAATCAAGTGCAGATGCATCAAAAATCGTGACGCGCACCAAAATCAATTCTGTGTTTTTCAAAAACTGAAACTATCTGCTCTATAGCTTCAAAATCAGAATGTTTTTCATCTTTTATTATATTTTGAATTTCGGAAAGCATATTTATTGCAACCGTATCTGCAATTTCGCATGCATTGATTTCCAAATCATCTAATTTACTGTCTATAATGTCAGATATGTAACCTTTTAATAATTCAAGTTTTATATTCATATAAGACCTCTCTTTCCACTTATCACCCAACAAAACAATGTAATTATACTGCATTTTGCGGTATAAGTCAATACCGCATTTTGTTGTGGGATATAATACGGAAGAAAGGGTGTGGTAGTATGTATAAACGCATTCGCGATTTGCGAGAAGATAATGATTTTACCCAAAAACAAATTTCAAAACTGCTCAACTGTTCGCAACAGGTTTATAGCAATTATGAATTAGGTCAAAGAGATATACCATCTTATATTCTGATAAAACTTTCCTCTATTTATAATGTTTCCACTGACTACCTTTTGGAAATTACAGACAATCCTAATATAAACAAATAAACCGGCAGGGATTTTAATAAATCCTGCCGGTTTTTTCGTTATTATGTATAATTACACCTTTTCAATTGCCCATAAATCCACAGGGCTATATTCCACTTCGTATTTTGCATTGGGCTTTGTTGTCCTTGTACAAATAGATGCAAGGCGTACTTTCTTATGCACACCATCCACAGGCAAAACAAAATAAGATGTTCCGACATGCACGCCGTTTTCTATCAGTCGGGCAGCTACAACGCCATCAATCGAGGGCTCTATTTCTTCAAAAATACAATAGTTTTCATTGATGTCAAAATCCGCCTCTACAACAACCGCACCCGTTTCTGAAACGGCATATTTCATATTTTTTATGATAAGATTTTCAAAAACCTTCTGTGTCGGGTCGTCAGCAACCAATTTTATGTTCGTTTTTTGAATATCCGAGCGGTAACGCTGCATCTCTCTTTTATAAAATTCTGCTTCATCGGAGCACGCACTCGTTACCATTGAAACATAAGGTGCCATCTGTGCGTTATATTCACGAATAGCCGCATTTTTTGTTTCTACCTGCATAGCAGTAACAAGTCCCGCTGCAGGGCCTGCAATACCGCTTGCTATACCACCATGGATTGCCCAGTCGTGTTCCTTTTGCAGCATTGTACTTTTTGCAAACCCCTTGCGCAATTCAGCTTCTTTCATATTCTTTTTGGCTTCTTCGTACATATCCTCAAGCATCGCAATTCGCTTGTCCCTGCCGTGCAAGCCGTAATATTTCATCGCACCGGCAAGAACCTGCAGTTCATCGATACGCAGTTTTGAAAGTTCCTGTTCTCTTTCAAATGTCTTGCCCTCCGAAACGCTGTTTTTATAGGCGATTTCGCCTGATGCAAATGCTCGGCGGATTGCTTCAACAGATAAATCTTTCAGCTTCATATCCTGCGCTATAAGGAGTGCTTTTTGCTCCTTATGAACACCATCAAGACTGTCAACACCCTCTGTCAAACAACGCTTGTAAAATTTTTCTTCTTTTGTATATTGCGTAAACATTGTTTTTGCCTGCAACCCCTGATTATAGTCAGGGTACTGACAATCTTTCGGCCAATGAGCAGGGGTAATAATCTTTTCGTAATTTTCTATTTTGCTTTGATTGATTTTTCTCTTTGTAAGCACAACACCAACCAAAAAGCAAATTAAACCCGGAGCATATGTTTGTGCAATAATTAAACATCCGCCTATCAAAAACATAGCTATTATGAAAACATTTATAAATTTATCAGCCTGAGAACCATTTTGAACTACGCGCTCCTTTCGGTAAAGAGTAGTTTCCTCTGCAGGCCTCTCTGCTTTTAACAGCGGTTGTTTAAACAGTTTGCAGATAAGCACATATGCGGCCGCAGCCATAACAACAAGAGCAAACATAGAAATATCTCCTGATGAATACAGGAAAAATAAAACTGCACATACTATAAAAATTGAGATTGATACTGCAAGAGATTTCAGATTGTTTTTCATTTGCATCACTCCTTAAAAATTCGTTGATTTAATTGTATCACAGAACGCTTTTACTATCAACCACTAATTTGCATATATGTGTAAATACTGACACATACTATCCAAAAGGATGTGTGTTAAATGGAATTTATTAAGGTTGTTTCAACCTCTTTACTGTCGGCGGTATCACTATTTCTGATTGCCAAAATAATGGGACACAAGCAGATGGCGCAGCTTGACTTTTTCGATTATATTACGGGGATCACAATCGGCTCGATAGCGGCTGAACTTGCAACAGAATTGGAAGCTCCGTGGAAACCTCTTATCGCAATGGTGATTTACGGAGCAGTCGCTTTTGCGCTTACATTACTAGCACATAAATTCCCCAAAACACGCAAGTATGTCAACGGAACACCGACTATTGTTATGGATAACGGCAAAATATATCGCGAAAATATGAAGAAAGCCAAGCTCGAACTTTCCGAATTTATGGTTCTGTGTCGTCAGGAAGGATATTTCAACATAAACGATATACAGACGGCAATTTTTGAGTATAACGGCAGAATTACCATTTTGCCGAAAAGCGAAAAAAGACCGCTTACTCCGAAGGATATGAATATCACTCCCGAAAAAGCGGAAATAGATACAGAAATTATTATGGACGGTCGCGTTCTGCACGAAAACTTAAAAAGGCTTGGTCTTAATTTAACATGGCTTGAAAAAGAACTGGAAAAGCAAAGATATAAAAGCGCAAAAGAGATATATCTGGGAATATGTGATAAGGAAAACAAACTTACACTGTTCCCTGTAAATTAGTTTTTTCAATATAGAACGGAGGAGCCAAGATGCAGAAATCAATCTGGGAAGATACTGCCAAAATTTGCACACACAAAGAACTTAAAAGAGATATAAAAACAGATGTCCTTATAATTGGCGGAGGACTTTGTGGCATTCTGTGTTCATATTTTCTGAAAAATGCCGGAATAGACTGTGTCCTCGTTGAAGGAAACACGATAGCATCAGGAATAACGAAGAATACAACTGCAAAAATAACTTCTCAACACGGACTTATTTATTCAAAAATTCTCAAAAAGAAGAGTACAGCTGAAGCACAGCTTTATTTACAGGCACATCAGTCCGCCATAGCCGAGTATGAAAAGCTTTGCAAAAATCTGGACTGTGATTTTAAAAAGAGCCCGTCATATGTTTATTCACGCAACGACAGAAACAAAATAGAAAACGAAATGAAGGCTCTTGACCAAATAGGTTTTGACGCCTTGTTTACAGAAGAAACAGAGCTTCCCTTCAAGATTGCAGGGGCGGTGTGTTTTGAAAATCAGGTACAGTTTAACCCCTTGAAATTTATTTCTGAAATTTGCCATAACCTTGATATATATGAAAACACTTTTGTTTATGAATTGTTGCCGAACAAAGCAATAACAAAAAATTTCACAATAAAATATGATGCGGCAATCGTTGCCACTCACTTTCCGTTCATAAACAAACACGGAAGTTACTTTCTCAAGCTTTATCAGGAGCGATCATATGTATCTGCGTTTAAGAATGCTCAAACGCTTAACGGAATGTATCTGGACGAATCAAAGGATGGTTTTTCTTTCAGAAGCTACAACGACACCTTGATTATAGGCGGAAGCAGTCACAGGACGGGGAAACCCAGTCCTGCATGGAAGCCGATCGATGAATTTGCAAAAAAGTATTACCCACACTCAAAGCTTGAACGTCAATGGGCGGCGCAGGACTGTATGAGCCTTGACGGCATTGCGTATATAGGTCAGTATTCAAAACAAACGCCGAATTTGTATGTCGCAACAGGATTTAACAAATGGGGTATGACATCGTCTATGGTTTCTGCGACTGTCCTTACCGACATAATAATCGGAAAGAAAAACGAGTTCGCTGACCTGTTCTCTCCCCAAAGAAGCATCTTGGCACCTCAGCTTGCAACAAATATATTCGAAGCCACTTTCAACCTGATTACGCCGACAAAAAAGCGCTGTCCCCATCTTGGTTGTGCTCTTAAATGGAATAAAAACGAACACACGTGGGATTGTCCGTGTCACGGCTCGCGCTTTGAAAGTAACGGCGAGCTTATAGACAACCCTGCAACGGGGGATTTGAAATAAGGCTTTTTCGCAAACATCCTTTTGAGAAGCACGCCTTTTGGTACTATTTTTTATTTTGGCTTTCGTGTGCAAAATGGATGCATAAGAACAGATTGTTTAATCAAAAATGTATTATTTTTAAATATGTTTATGCACATATTTTGCAGGAACGCCAATATAAGTTCCTGGACTATCTATATCTTTGACTACTACCGCACCTGCACCTATCAAGCAATTATCACATATTGTCACACCATTTTTTACAGTTGCACCTATCCCCACCCATGTTTCCATGCCAACAGTCACATTCCCTCCAAGCATAGTTCCTACAGAAATATGCGAAAAGGATTTAATTACATTGTCATGCTCAACCGAACAATTAGTATTTATAATACAATGCTCACCAATTTTCGAACAGGAGTTAATAACTGCATTTGCTGATATAACTGTTCCTTCACCAATAATTGTATCAGTTTTCGATATAGTAGCTTTTGGGTGTATAGCAGTATACCATTTGACATCCGTCATTGAGTTTGAAATACTTTTACGTGCACTGGAACTACCTATTGCTATAATAAAATGTGCATTTTTAAATTTTTTATACTCTGTATCCAATCCTAGAACCGGTTTATCTAAAAAGGACGTTAAAGTCGTATCGTTTGTTAAAAATCCAATTATGTTATCATTATTTAAGCGAACAATGTCAGCAACAACCTTAGCATGTCCCCCTGTTCCAATAATAATTACATTTTTCATATATAATCACCTTTACATTCAATAATACTATATACAATATTTTATATTCTTCTATTAACTATACTCAATTTGTTGAGTATTGCCAATACTTTAAGTATGATAAAATTAAATTGGTGATAAAAATCCCGTAATACTAGCGTATTTCGGGATTTTTTTACGAAGCATAAACGGAAAATAAGGCTTCAAAACCATTACTTCCTTATCTGGCGGTGGCCTTTGGTACTCTGTTTTGTTCTTTATTCTGTTCCAAACATTGTTCTTAAGGTTTGGTAGCTACGACCGTCTTTGCCATCCATAATTTCATATTCATTATTTTCTCCGTAAACTGTCTGTACCATAAGCGGAATATCGAAACTGTTAAAAAGCATTTTTGCGGCATCGTCACGTGTTATGCAACTTCCGATTGCTACTGATATGCCTTTGGTGACACCCAACTGTGATGACATCATTAGATATCCCATAGGGTCTCCGCCTCTCTGCTCGGCAACCTCCTTGTATCCTAAAAGGCAGATTATCATTTTTATAAACTCTTCTGAGTTGATTTTTTCATCGGGTGCGAAAATCTCTTCGTTTTCTTCAATTACTCGAAGGCTTTTTGCTATCATAGCTGCATTTCCCGCCCAATGTCCCTCCATATCGGGAAATTCATTGGCAGGAGCAGCCATACTGGTTTCGGGAGCGAATCCGTACAACCTTACTATCAAAGTAACAGCCTCTGCTCGTGTAAGATTGTCCGAAAGGCGCATATTTCCGTCAGGGTCGCCTTGTATAATATTGTATTTTGAAAGTTCTCTTATGTGTTCGGGCATATCCTCTCCTAATGCGCATATACAGTTTGTTGCCAACACCAATACACATACTAAAACCAACGCTATTATTCTTTTCATAGTCTACATCCTTTCTTCTTTTGGCTGTTCATATGTTACATTATGTAACATATTTATTGTAACAAATTGTTACAATAAAGTCAAGGGGTGATTTAATGAAAGGGTTAAAAATGATACGAAAAGAAAGAAATCTGAATCAGCTAAAAGTTGCGATGGACCTTAATATATCACGCGAAGCCCTTTCCCACTACGAAAATGGCAAACGAGAACCAAGTATTGATATGCTGAATAAACTGTCAAAATATTTTAATGTTTCTATTGATTTTTTGATAAATGGAGAGGAATTTGTGAGGAAGTGAAAAATAACCCAGTGTACTTTTGTACACTGGGTTATTTTGTGAAATAGAAAAATGATTTAGATGCGCGTTATGAAATAAGTTCAAATATCACATTTGGAGTGCTTTTATGCACATCATCAAAAACCTCAAGCATTGCTTCGCAATACTCTCTCAAATCATCAGGAAGTGAGAGGTATCCATATATAGTTACTTTTACTTTCTCTCTATCCGACCACAGGTATCTCAAACAATCCCACAAAGCGTCCCAATTTTCTCCATAGTATTCGGGTAATCCGAATTTTGTTTTCAATATTAAATGTATTTCTCCTAAATACTTACACCCTGTAAAATCCAATGTAATGGGATTTTCTTCTATTTTCTTAAATGCATTCCTTCTCATTTCTTCGTAGTTCATCAAATCACTCCTATTCAATTTCGATAAATGTATGGTAATGGTCATATGTTACAAAGATTAACCCATCATTTGAAAATAGTATCCTATTTGTTCCTCTGTATCCAAATTCGTAGTTTATATCTGCTTCGTACCAAATTCTTCCTGTAGCTGTTGGTAAATGTCCATTTCTATTTTCATATATGCCACCAAAAATCATTTTCCCAGGACACACTAAAAATAAATCTCCCCTTTTAGGATTCCAACCTTCATTTATGGCTTGTTCAGCTGTTATATAATAATTCGGCAACTTTTTAAAATTTTTTAAATACCAATCCGCACCATTAAAACCTTTATTTGTTGCTGTTCCGACAAGAAGAACTTTCAATCTTTCAATTATGCATCTGCATTTTGGATGTAGTGGTGGTGACGGATATACTATTTCATTTATTTCATATATTTTACCATACTCCTTACGACAATTCAAGCAAGTTGTGAAATCAAGTATTGCCTTCCACATTTTCCATTTTTCACTTTCTTTCATCATATCACTCCTTTACTTTTATAGTAATAACATGTGGAGTGCCGAAAGTCGTTACACTTTTTGAAAAATTTTTAATTTTTTCAATTCAATTGTTGGGCTCGAACCAACGAGATAGCAAAGACTCCGTTACTTTTGTTTGAACTGCTGCTATGTGCAGTCGACACCTAGTAGCATCACAGTTTGTGCGTGGCGAATAAATCGCCATCTGCAAACTGTGGCTACTGCGTTTCTAAGGAGTGCTCTTTATCTTCCGCAGGAAGCGAGCACCCCTTAGACTACCAACTTCGCTACGCTCAGTTAGCATAATACGCGGCTATTAACAAGTGGGTGGTGGATAGAGGCAGACAAGAGGGGAAAAGGTCAAAAAGAAAACAGAGTACCGTTTGGTACTCTGTTTTCTTTTTGGCTTTCGGCTACATAATAGATGCAACAGATTTTAGCTAAATTTTGCACTTTCGTGCAAAGCGAAATTAT
>CAYMHB010000014.1:0-35024 GCA_964390145.1 uncultured Oscillospiraceae bacterium | reverse complement strand
ATTCGCAAAAAAGACGATTCTTAGGACAATACTACCTTATCTGGTGGTGGCCAATTCAACCTACTTTTTTGTTTACTTTAATACTTTTTTCTCACTCGGAACAACCACTTTCTATTTCTTTGAAAAAGTGACATTCTTCGTCTTTCCACGAAGCCAAATAAGGACAGTTTTCCGAATGTTTATCGATTTCAAAGCTTCTTTTCCCTATTTCACAATTATCGCACTTATATATTCTTTTTAAAGTTTTTTCGGTGTTTTCTCGCTCAACTTTTTTCTTTTGTTCAGAAAAAGCTATTAGGCGACACAGAAAAAATATCACACATATAAGCAATATAACAATCAAAAACATTCGCGTCATTATACCCTCTCCCTTACTTTGCTTCTTTTGTTTCCTTCACTGCATTTCTGACTGCAATCTGAGGAGTTATTTCCATTTCAGGAGGAAGATTTTCAAAAGAGTCATTTATGTCCTCAAGTTCTTCCTGCACCCACCACATATTTGCGATGGAGAAGAAAACAGAAGCCGTAATTATTATGTCAAACAGCAAAATCGCCACTTTTCCAGATATCCCCAGTGTAGTAAATCCACCCAGATATGTTACTAAAAACGCCCATGAATATAACTCCTTTGGAAGGAAAAGGTAAGCTGCTGCACTTATAAACATAAACATTACTGTTGCGCATAGGTTTATGACATAGTAAACTATTCGTTCTCCCACTACCATATAGCAACCACGAAGCATAAACACATTCCATACAATATATATTATCGGAAGAAGTATCAATGTTATGTCCCGTTGTATGCTTCCAACAGGCATATATCTTGAGAAACAAAGGAAGCATACTACTGCAGACATAATAACGGAGCCTATAAGCATTTCGCCTAATCGATAAAATATCGCAATTATATCTCTTTTTAACATGGTTTTCTCCTTGTGTAACGGCTAAAATATTTATGCAAGGAGTGGAAACTCCTTGCATAAATATACTTCATCTATTAACCCGGCATTATTGGTGTTTCGTACCGTCCGCCACTCTCGGTACCACTTCCATCTTCACCATCCGGAAGTGTAGTTGCTGATGTCTGGATAATATCCACAAGTTCAAACTGCATCATTTCAATTTCAGGTTTTGTATACTTCATGATAACTTTCCTCCTTTCTTAGTTCAAGCTTTCTGCTGCTGATTTCGCAAATTTTGCCAAAGCAGGATATAATTCATCATTATCAACCTGCATTATTCTGTAAAGATATCCGTTGACACTCTCTTTCAGCCAAGCCTGTTCAGTGCCGTCAGCAGAGTAAAGCGTAGCCTTTACGGGAGATGCAGCATCAGCAATCGCAAGTGATGATACTGTTGCTCCGCGGTATTCTCCGTTTGTTACAAAGTCAGCATACTGAATTGTTTCTTTTTTCGTTTCACCGTAGTAATTTACATACTCAATTTCTATGTACATGTCTTCTGTAACATTTGTAAAGTATGCATTCAACTCTACTCTGTTTCTCAAGAACAGAGATGTTGCTGCTCTGCCACTTTCACTGCACTCGAAATCTTTTGCTACCTCTACATCTTCACTTGCATATTCCTGATAAATGTCGATGTCACTATTTGCAAGGTCCTCTTCTTTATATTCGAAGGTATTCTGTGCTGCCGCACCGTAGTTCAACATATCCACAAATGTTTTCATCCACTTCTCGGAGCCGCTTTGAGTGCTGCAAAAATCAAGATAAGCCTTGGCATAGCTTCTTATACTTGTTGTATAAGGCTCGCTTATTTTTTCCTCGTTGCTGTTATATACGGTGAAAACTAAGTCGTCAGACATTTCACACGCTGCCACACCTGTATAACTAACTACGTAACAATTTATGCCTTCAACATTCCTCTGTTCGCAGTCAGCAATATTAATTTTAGTTTCCTTCACTTCGTCTTCCATATGCTGCTCAACCACTACATATGATTCAGAATCCGTGATATCCTCTGCATTATAATAAATGTTAATTGCAAGAGAATTTCCGAGCACCATATTTCTGCGGAACATTTCAAACAATTCCACTTCTGCTTTTTCAGTAACGCTGTATGTGCCCTCATCGTTCTGAACGAATTCGTAACCCTCTGCAAGAAGACCGGCGTTTGTTCCATTTACAGCAGTTTCAGTATATGTACCGCCGATAATTTTCTGACCTGTAATTGCATCAACGTTGTTGGCACCAATCTTGGTAGCAAATGTGCCTCCCGTTACATTCATTTCTGCTGTATGCACAGTTCCTGTTGTTGTAACATTTCCTATAAATACTGAAGACCCGTCATTCCCGTTTGGTCCAAACGAACCGCCGTTGATTGTCAGATTTGATGTATCATCAACGCACTGTACCCAAAGTTGACCGTCAAATGTGCCGTCGTTGATTGTCATATCGCCCTTCCACAAACGTACAGAACGATATGTAGGAGTTGAAATAACGCCGCCATTGATAGTGCTTGAGCCTGAGTACTGGAAGATAGCACAGTACATATGCTTTACACTCTGTCCTGTCACATTCTGTTCACCAAGGTGTTCAATAGTACCATTCTCAACTACAAGAGTTCCTTCATTGCGGATAGTATATGAGCCCCATCCGAAGTTCGGGTCGCCTGCACCTGTATCCTTGAAACTGATTTTACCTTCGCCGGTAATTGTAAGGTTACCCTTATTGTTTATCATCTGATAGCTTTCTGAACAAGCCTTTTCCTGACTGATTGTCTTTCCGTTGAGGTCAAGAGTAATTTTCTTGCCATTTGCAACTGTAATTGTCTGAGCAAGTTCGATATCACTAAGAAGTGTTACTGTGTCGCTGTCCTGCGCTGCTGCAATAGCTTCTGCGAGAGAAGCATACTTGATTCCGTCTGCTTTTGCTACAAATATAGATTTGTTGTTTGATGTAACATCACTTGTCGCATCTGCAGTAAATGTTGCTCCTGCACCTATTGTTACTGTTCCTTTTGCAGCAATCACGCTACCATTAGCAAGTGTGACTTCAAGAGTCTTGCCCTCGCCTGCAGTTGCAGTAAATACTCCATTGGAAGTAAATTCAGTGCCGTCAAGCGCTATGCTGATGGTTCCTTCGCTACCATAGCTGTGGTTATTCTGAAGCCATACAAGTCCGGCAGTAATCTGCGCATCCTTGGCAACAATGTGACCTGAATATGCCTGAATATAGTTAGCATTAACCTTACCGCCGTTTACTGTCATTATTGCATCACGGCGCATAATCATCGCTTCGCCGTGTGAATCGAGTGTACCTGTTGCGCTTACTGTAGTATCAGCACCATGCCATATCTGATATCCGCCAAGGTAACCATCAACCTGTATATCAACGTTGTTACCCCAGTAACCTGCCCAGATTACTCTGTCAGTATGGTCAAAGTGAACATTCTCCGCAATTGTCAACTTGTTGTTATTAGTAGAACCAATTGCAAAATCATAGGTTGTTCCTTCGTTATAGAATTCAACGTTAACAGGCTTTTCTGCTGTAATAACAAGATCCGCACTAATCTTAATGTCAAAATCTGTTGTCATTTTCTCGCGTGAATCAGCAAGAATCTTAAGCTCGGAAGCACCGCCATCGACAGCCGCCTTCAAAGCTTCGAGAACTGTTGTGTACTTAACATCACCTACCTGAGCGACATAAACTTCCTCAACAAGTCTTCCTTCGACATTCCACATATAGCCTTCAGGTGCTGCAAGTGTAACGCTGTCAGCTTTTGTTACAGTGTTACCTTCGGCATATTTAAGTGTAGAGTTGGTGAAATCGCCGCCTGTGATAGCAACATTGACTGCATCGTAGTCACCCAACACATCAATAATGCCTTCAACAGTACCGCCTGTGATATTAGCATTACCTCTTCTCATAGCGATAGCTGCTTCTGTACCTGAAACAGTACCACCATTTACATTAACTGTACCGGGCTGAGGCTGATAAATACCAACTTCAGTACCAATAATAGCACCGCTGTTAACAGTAACAACAGTAGATGTATCAGTAATTAAGCCGTTACCTGAAACGCCGTATTTACCAGATACGATACCGCCGTTTACAGTCAACTTAGAAACGCGTCCTGCTCCCATAGGGAACATACCAACACTATAGCCATCAGCGCTCTTAACGGTTGCACCTGTTTCAACAATAAGTTCGGAGTTGCCGCCAACATAGACAGCATAGCCACCGTTTGTGTTTTCTACAAGACCGTTACCTGTTAAAGTAATTTTGCCGTCCTTGTTTTCGTTTGCATTAAGGTCAACGAAAAGGACACGATTACCTAAACCTGTTATGTTATGTCCGTTAAGATCGATAGTAATTTCCTTGCCCTTGACTACTGCACGGTCAGTTCCGAGGTCAATATCACTAAGAAGTGTTACTGTATCGCTATTTTGTGCAGCGTCGATTGTTGCCTGAAGAGTAGCATAGCCAAACTTACCAACCTGTGCAACGTTTGTAATTGCTGTTTCATCGCCTACAGTTACACCGCCGTCTGCATTAACTTCGTAAGATGCATTGTATGTGTCAAGAGCGAATTCCGCATCGCCTGTCTGATGCTGAACAGTGTAGTCCTTACCATATACAGGCGCATCTCCACCCCAGTAGTTGCCGCTAAGGTCGATTTCGCATTCATAGTATGTGCTTGTGCAAACCTGACCAAGAGCATCGCCGTTTGCATTTGTAGCGGTATTGTTTATGAATGCGTTACCTGAAATATTTGCTTCGTAACCGAAGAATACTGCGCCTGCAACACGAGTGCTTGTTCCAGCTTCAGTTACAACGTTACCTTCAAAAAGGTTTCCAGTTACTGCACAGTTTTCTTGGAAACCAAGATAAATTACCGCACCATTATCTTTACAATTAACCTTGTTATCCGTAAATTCTGAATTCTTGATTTCGCAGCCTGCACCCTTTACATAGTAGACAAGAGCAGTCTTGTTAGCAGTGTTGCCTGTAAATTCACAGTTATCAATTGTGAGAGTATCAGTTGCAAGACCATTGCCGTCCCAGTTGAAAGAAATGCCCATAGAACAATTATTATTCAGGAACTTGGAGTTGGTAATGTTTGCAGTACCATAGGTCAAGCGAACCAGACCCTGACCTACTGTGTGTTCGCAGTTCTGGAATACGCAGTTATCGACATTTATGTTAGCATAAAGAGTACGTATTGCAGCACCTGCCTTAAGCCCATCAAATGTTGTGTTCTTTACAGTAACGTTGAGCACATTATCTGCAGTGCCTTCAAAATACATCAGTGCAATATTATTATTGCATTCAGCAGACTGAGTGATATTGTGACCGTTACCATCGATTGTAATGCTCTTCTTAATTGTAACAGGAGCGTCGAGTTCTACATCTGCAAGAAGAGTTACTGTATCGCCGTCATCTGCATCACCAATAGCAGACTGCAGGTCAGCGTACTTAACATCACCATTCTGTGCAACGGGTTTTGCAGAAAGAACGATCTTGCCGTCAACGATATTCGCTTCAAGCTTGTCGTTGTTAATAACCTCGACAGTACCTGTCAGACCGGAAAGATTCGCTGTAAGGTTAATCACATCGCCTGCACTCATGTTGGTTGCGTCGATCTGGATGTTGGCATTCGTAATCTTGCCTGCAGTAAAGCTTGCGCCATCCATAATGACAATAGTACCTGTTCCAACATCGGAGCCAGAGAACTCGCCGGTAACGCTATAGGTTGCGTTTTCAATAATAAGAGTACCGGGGTTCTTAGCATTGGAGCTTGTAGCAACAGCACCATTTACAACAGAGCCGTTCTTGATGGTCATTGTGCTTCGGTTTTCTATCTGTCTCGAAGTATCGACATTCACATTGGAGTTGTCAAATACAATTTCGCCCTTGGTTACTGCAAAAACAAGATGTGATGTGCTATTCAGCACACTATCCTTGAGATTAAAGTTAAATGTCGGGTCTTTACTGTTTGTCGGTTCCGAGAATACCAATGAGCCTGTCTGTTCCCAGATACTGTTTGTTACATTGATATTGAATGTACCACTTGCACTTGAGTTCTTTGATGAACAATAAGCAGTGAACTTAACATAAGCATTTGTTACATCAAGGTTTACTCCTGCCCCTGTAAGCGATGCACCGGGAGCAATAAGAGAAGCTGTAAGTTCTTCTGTATTTGCAGTCTTAGCATCGGTTATGCTGCCTGTGATATTAAAGGTGCAGCCGTGACCGATTACCAGTCTGCTGGTACCGGTGATTTCAAGGCAAGCGCCCTCACCGATATTGATAGTTGTATTGGTGTACTGAGTACCAAAGTTAGTAGCCTTGGTGTGTCCCTTGAAGGTAATCTCACCTGCTGCAGTGATTGTACCAACCTGCTTACCGTTACCGTTGAATATAATGCCTGCAGGAACGGTAACATCCTCTGTTACATCAGCGAGAACAACGATCTCGTCGCCCGAAACTGCGGCTGCGGCTGCTTCTGTGAGAGAGGTGTACTTAACATCACCAATCTGTGCAACATCAACAGGGAAAATGTTATTCTCGATGGTTGCATCGGAGCCTACATTATTATATGCGACCAGATCCGTGCAGTTTGCCGTGATGTTCGCTGCCGTGGTCGTGGTGGTGTTGCCGGTAACGATGAACGTTGCCCCGTCGATATCAACGTTGTCACTTGTAGGCTGCAATGCACCAACAATACCTGCTGCGAAAGTAGCCGCGCTGATTGTGGTAGCTTTATTGGTGTTGCCGGTCACAGTTGCCTGATTGTAAACATTGCCCACAATACCGCCTGCGCAGCTGAGCGAGCTGATGTCAGTGCCACTTGCAATGCTGCCGGTATTTGTGTTGTTCGAGATCACAACAGTTTCAGTCAAAGGATATGCAGTGCTGTTGTTCTGGTAACGAACCCAGCCTACGATACCGCCTGCAATACCGCCTGTTACGTTAGCGGAGTTTTCGTTGCCCGAAACCGTACCGTAGTTGGTCTGCTCACCAACGATACCACCAGCTTCAATACCGGTGGAGGTTACAGTGCCACTGTTTGCGCAGTTAGACACATTAGCAGCAGAGAAGCCTGCGATACCGCCGACTGCATAACCGCCATTGATTGCACCTGTATTGGTACAATTGGTTACGTTCATAACACCGGAAGTAGAAGTATAGTATGCCTTGCCCACGATACCGCCTGCGGCATCACTTGAACCGGTTGAGGTTACAGCGGCAGTATTGTCGCAGTTCTTAACCTCGCCGATTGCAAGAACACGTCCGACTACACCGCCGGCTGCTTTTGCCGCGATAACGGTGCCGGATACGTCAACGTCGTCAACAGTGCCGCCTACGAGAACAGCCACGGCTGCACCAACGCTGTCATTCGTTGTATCATTGATATCAGCAACCAGATTTACATCTTTTACAGTGCCGGTAACAATGCCAAACAGAGGTGCAGTCAAACCTTCGATGGTGTAGTTTCCACCATCGAAGGTTCCTGCAAAGGAATTGCCTGTATAGCTGCTGCCGGAACGAGAACCGTTTCCGATAGAAGTCCAGGCATCGGTCAATGTCAGATCAGCAGTCAGAGTAACGGTTTTTCCTGCATAATCGTCGCCACTGTTTACAGCATTTGCAAAAGCTATGAAATCTTCAACAGTAGATATTGTAGTAATAGTTGTTTTAACAGTAACATTGTCGGCTACAACACCATCAGCAAGAGTAAGGTTTACGCCTTCGGCAAACTCTGCTTCTTCTGTAGTGCTGTAAAGAAGTGTAACTGTATCGCCTGCTTCAGCAACTGCTACCGCGTCCGTAACAGTAACATAAATCTTACCTTCAACAAGAACGCCGCAAGCAGCACTGCTGTTGCTTCTGTCAACTACTGTAAGAGTGCTTGAAATATCATTTCCTTCCGCATCCTCTGCAACAAGTTCAATACCGTTGCAGTCAGCATCGCTGCCGGAGTCAAGCTCAATAATTGCGGTGGAATTGTTATAGGTATTACCGATCAGAGTAATGCTCTCTGCATAGCCGACAGCAACAGCGGGCTTCGCAGTTACGTTCTCTGTAAAGGTAGCTCCCTCTACTGTGAGTGTACTTGTAACAGAGTCTTCGCCCTCGGAATATACCTTGATACCCTTTGTGCTGTCAATAGTACCGCCGTTAACGGTAACAAGTGCATCGTCATATACCCAAAGACCATACTCTGAAGAGTTCTGGAATGTGCAGTTTGTATAGGTTGCAGTACCACCGGAGGTACATGCACCATTGGGGAATGTACAATTTGTATAGGTAACAGTGCCGCCCTGAACGGAAAAGTAGTTACCCATATGACCCGAGTTGCCTGACCAGGCAGGATTTGCCTTTGCGAGCGTCAGATCTGTGAAAGCAACGGTTTTCCCGTGTGCTTCCAGATAGTCACCACCAGCGGTCTGGTTGATGGTGATTGTTGCACCATCAGCCGCACCATTGAAGGTGATAGAGGTATAACTGCCATTCAGCTCCATGCCATCGACAAACTCGACCTCACCGTAAATCTCTACAGTAACATCGCCTGTACAAGCATTTGCTGCTGTGAGCGCATCGGCAAAATCACCATCGTATACGGTAAAGGTTGAGAAGCCTGTCGTATTCTCAATGGTAACGCTGCCGTCCTCTACCTCGCCAACATAGATGTAGGTGCCGTCTTCGTGTTCGTGAATAATGTAGGCTGAGTCGCCGTCTGAAGCACCTTCAACTGCAGGGAAGGTCATTGTGACGCTTGTGCCTTCAGTCCATGTTGCACCCTCTGCAAGAGTGATCTCGTAGGAGTTTTCGATACCATCGACAGGTGTGATTTCAATGTCAATACCATCAACTGTAACACCTGCATCGGAATCCACAGGAGCAAATGAACCGTCGTCACCTGTTACGAGCTCGTTGCCTTCGGTGTCTGTATAGGTTACAGCAGCCTCTGCACTTTCAATTGTCCAGGTAGGAGTAGTGCCTTCTTCGACAATGATTGTGATCGTTTCTCCCTCGGGAACAACGATGGTTCCGGTAAAGGAAGAGTCGGTAAGATCAAGCTCGTCGGTAAAAACCGTTACCGTTCCTGTCGTATTGGCTTCGAGCGCATCGTAAACATCTTCGTAGTACATACCGTTTGTATTTACGGTGCTGTAATAGAAGTAGTTATTGCTGCTATAACTCGAAACAACAGATGCTTCAGCCTCAGTGGGCGTAGTAGTCGAAATTACATAATATCCGTTTTCGTCAATACAAACGCTACCGTTGTTGGCACCCATTTTCGTACCGATAACGAATTTATCACTGTTCAGCGTAGAACCCATACTATTGGAAAGGTTCTTGAAGGTACCGCCTGCAACAAGAGTGTATGCAGAGGAGTCAACAGACATCTGCATACTGCCGTTGAAGATGCCACCATAAAACTGGTTCTGGGAACGGTTGGTATAAATCGTGCCGTTATACTCGCCGCCGTAGAACTGGAAGTAAGGCGCACTTGCACCGGTATATCCGGATGAAAGGAAGCCCCAATTACTCGTGCCACCCTGTTTCACAACATAGGAAGCATTGAATATACCGCCGTAAAAGCGGGTTATCGGACGGTCTTTGCTCGGAGCACCACTACTGGGCTTGATATGGCTGACAATAGTCTTGCCTGTAGCGGTGATACCACCGGGGTTGCTAGCATCAGCCTTGATGTCCAGTGCATAACCGGCAGAGCTTCTGCCGTTAACTACATACTGAATAGCATCCTTGCCGGACGCTGCGATCATCGTGTATGTACCCAAATCCAGAATGTGATACTCAGTGGAACTCAGTTGGATTACATCCGACAGGGTGACATCGGACAACAGAGTCAGTGTTGTGCCGTTTGTCCATGCTGCTAGTGCCTCGTCGATTGTAGCATATTTTGTATCACCAACCTTGGCAACATATGTACCTTCAGCAAAAGCAGAAAAACTCATCATGCTAAATACCATTGCAAATGCAATGACTATAGCCATAATTCTTTTAAGTTTCAACTTAAAAACGCCTCCTTAAATAGATTTTTTACGAAATTAGCGTTTTCGTCCACGCACAGGAATTGTCTTTTATCTGCTGCTGTTCCTGCATATACGCAGCTATATGTAAACTCCTAAGAGGATTGTTTTCTTTTTCTTCTTCTCCTTTGTCGGCTCATTCTAACAAGAATCTTTCCTACAAAAGGAATTTGTGCTATATACAATCTTTTAAGTTCACGTTTCCAATGTTTTTTCTCGTTTCCATGTGATTGCTTGATTTTTGCAGAAATATAACTGCGCCTATATACAAATGGCTGACATACATTAGTAATAAATCTCATAAAAAGCGCACCTGTCAAAAAAACTGCTATTATACCGCCCCAAACAATCAATGCAAATTCTATCGAGCTTGTTTGTATCACAACATCACCTTATTCTCATAAAAAACAAACGCAACAAACAAGAGCCACATAATCGAAATTATGTGGCTCTTGTTTCAAGACTGCAGTCATTCTCAAAAAAAGATTACACATATATGCCACCCCTTAAGAAAAATGGCATACTTTTTAGACCGGTTTTGTTATTTTTTTATAAAACCGGTCTGTTTGGCTATGTGTTTTTTATGTATATTGACGACTTTCTGTAAAATAATGTAAAACCATTGACAAACACTCCCGAATCTGCTATGATGTGAGAACTAGAAACTTTAGTTTTAACTAAAAATATACCACATAATTTCGATTATGTGGTATATTTTTTATAATCTTAAAAGTCCTAATTTTTGAATTTGTCTGCGGTGAATTTCACCTGTCTCCATTGTGTATATACGTGTAGTATTGATACTTGAATGTCCGAGAATATCTGCCAATCTTACAATGTCCTTTTGAAGTGTATAATAAGTGCGCGCGAAAAGATGTCTCAAATTATGAGGGAACACTTTACATTTAGAAACTCCTGCACTTTCACAAAGTGCCTTCATCATTTTCCAAATTGTACTTCTGTCAAGCGGTTTTCCTGTTTTGGTAACAAATACGGGGCCGTTTTTTATTTTGTTGTTTTTAGCATATCCTGCAAGCATTCTGCAAAGTTCTTTAGGTAAAATCACAATCCTCATTTTGCCCTTACAGTTAATGGTTGCCTTCCTTAGCATTATAGCCTCAACTGTTATATACTGCAATTCTGAAACCCTTATCCCGCTTGCACATATTGTTTGCATCAGCATGTATAATCTCTCGTTATTTTTACTTTTTGCAGCATCAAGCAATCTCTCATACTCTGCTTTTGAAAGTTCTTTTTCCTTTTGTGCAAAAATTTGTTTTTGAATTTTGAGCATTTTCACTTTTAGTCCATGCCATTCGTTATAGTCAAAAAAACTGTTCAGAGAGGATAAAACAGAATTAACAGAAGAGGGAGCGAACTTACCTATCAAATATTCTTTGTAATCAAGTACTTTTCGTTTGTTTATTTCGCCTCCAGAAACCCAAACAAAAAAAGTATTGATATCCCGCATATATTTTTCCAGTGTAGCAGAAGCCTTTTCTTCATCAATTAAATGATTTTTATAATTTTCAATTAATTTTCGAGTTATTTTTCTGTTCATTTTAACAACTTCCTTTCCTTAATTATATTATTATTTTACCACAAACATAATAATATTCGAAGAAGTTGTCAACGATCTTGGGTTTTTACTATAAGTTTTATCGTCCTTTGATTATATTACTTGAACTCGTTTTGTCAACTGTTTTTTCAGGAAGTTCTTTTTTTCCTCCTCTGCGCATATATTTATCGTGACAAAGGAGGAATTCTTATGCAGGCAGAATACCCCCGCACAGGTGGGTTTATAATATCTCCACTTTGTGCGCCTGAGGTTATCAGAAAAAAAGTAAAACCTATTAAAAAAAGAAAATTCACACTCCCCTGCGGAGTTTTGCCACAAATTAGAGAAGAGTTTTTAAAATATTCTTATATTTTGACAAAAACAGCGGTAAAAAGCGCATTATCAACGGCTATTGCCGTGTGTGCAGTTATGGGTTTTTGCAGTTTCTTTACACTTGGCACCGCTGTATGCTACGGAGATACGCCCATAGCATATACAAACGGGGAAAAAGATTATTACAGCGCGCTTTCATCGGCAAAAAGTTATGCAGATGCTTATGGAGAACAGCTCGAAAACTTTGAAATTCATCCTGCCGTTGTTTTAAGAAGCACGTTATGTCAGGGCAATGCCCTCTGCGATAAGCTTCTTCTCGCATCATCATTTTCCGACGCTTGCACTCTTTATAGCGGAAACACTCCGGTTTTTAGTGCAAAAAGCGAAGATATCGCCCGCGAAGTTGTTTCATCGTATGTATCTGATTATTCCATGAACGGACGTGTTTCTCCCCTTGATGACATTACTTACAAAAAAACGGTTATCCCTGCAGAAAATATTTCGGGAAGGGATGAATGTCGGGCTATTCTTGAAAATGCAGACATAAAAGTCATCAGCACAGTAAATACATCCAGCGAAAAAGTTATCCCGTTTGAAACAGAGACGAGGAATGACCCCAATCTTTACATAGGAGACAGTGTCACCGAGCGGGAAGGAAGCGACGGAGAATTAACTCTGACAAGTGAGGTCATATATGAAAACGGTACCGTAAAATCAAGCAAAATTCTGGCAGAAAGTGTTACACAAGTTCCCGTAACACGAGTAGTAAGAGTAGGAACCAAACCCAAGGACATTCTTTCCGAGGGGCTTTATGAGCCTCTGCAGGGGCAGATTTCTTCGGAATTTGGGAAGCGTTGGGGACGCAACCACGAAGGGATAGATATTGCTGTTCCCGAGGGCACGCCGGTTAAATCTGCCGAGGGTGGAACTATTCTGTTTTGCGGAGATGCGGGCACTTACGGAAATCTTGTAAAAATTGACCACGGAAACGGTATTGTTACGGCGTATGCACATCTGAGCGAAATCTCTGTAACAAAGGGGCAGATTGTAGGGCCGAATACACAGATTGCACTCAGCGGTAACACGGGCAGATCAACAGGTCCTCATCTTCATTTTGAAATACTAAAAGATGGAGTAGCACTTAATCCCAAAAATTATATGAAAAAGAGATGAGGTCAGAAGCCTCATCTCTTTTCCTCGGGAATATAAAGTTTTCCTGTTTTTTTATCTATGCAAATAACAACATATCCGTTGTTTAAAAGTCTCTTTTTTCCTAAAAATTCAAGGGGGTTTTCTTCCGTTTCGTCGTATTTGAGCGCAAGTGCTCCGCCACAGTCGCTTTCCCCTATAAAATAGTGGCGGTGTTTTTTGTAGTTGTCATATATGTTTCTATTGCTGAGTATAAAGCGCAGATGTCCATCTGTTTTTGCAAAGGATTTTTCAGTTATTTTCCGCCAGTTAAAACCCATAGTATCAAACGGAATCTCCTCGGTGATTGCAACTTCTTTCGCATAGCGGCCTATAAGCATTTGCCGTCCGCTTTGGGTGATAAGAATTCCGTTATGGTTTTTCGTACTGATACTCTTTTGCAGTTTGCCGTCAACGATGTTTCCTATCGGCTCAGCCTCGCCACCGATAAGCCACGCTTTGAGGCTTCCACTGATACCGCTTGTTTTTATTGCGACATCCGTATCGGTAATTATGGCGCTCCCCTCTCCTATTTCGGCGAGCGGAGTAAGATTTATCTCTTTTTTCATTTTTCCACAACCTTTCTAAAAAAGATTATGGAGAATAAAAGTAAATTATGAATTAAAATAAAATTTTTTCTCATAACTGTTGAAGTAATTTCCCAAATATGATATTATACAATTTATAGCACTGATAACATTTTTTAGGAGGTAATATATATGACTATCAAACCACTTGGCGACAGAGTCGTTATCAAAATGGTTGAAACTGAAGAAACAACAAAGAGCGGAATCGTTCTTCCCGGCAGTGCAAAGGAGAAGCCTCAGTATGCTGAGGTTGTTGCAGTAGGCCCCGGCGGAGTTGTTGACGGTAAGGAAATCGTTATGGAAGTTAAGGTTGGCGACAAGGTGCTTCTTTCCAAATATGCAGGCACCGAGGTTAAGCTTGACGGTCAGGAATACACAATCCTTCGTCAGAGCGAAATTCTTGCAAAATTAGACTAATTGGAGGAGTAGATTACTATGGCAAAGGACATTTTATTCGGTGAAGAAGCGCGCAAGGCGCTTGAAAGCGGCGTAAATCAGCTCGCTGATACGGTAAAGGTAACACTTGGACCCAAGGGAAGAAACGTTGTTCTTGAAAAGAAGTTCGGCGGTCCCCTCATCACTAATGACGGTGTTACTATCGCAAAGGAAATTGAACTTGAAAACCCCTTTGAAAATATGGGTGCTCAGCTCGTTCGCGAAGTTGCTACAAAGACAAACGATGTAGCAGGTGACGGTACTACTACTGCTACACTTCTTGCACAGGCACTCGTTCGCGAAGGTCTTAAGAATGTTGCCGCAGGTGCTAATCCCATGGTGCTTCGCCGCGGTATTTCAAAGGCAGTTGATACTGCTGTTGACTGTATCGTAAAGAGCGCGAAGAAGGTTAATGGCAAGGAAGACATCGCCCGCGTTGCATCAATTTCTGCAGGCGATGAAAAAATCGGCGCACTTATTGCTGACGCTATGGAAAAGGTTTCAAATGACGGTGTTATCACTATCGAAGAAGGAAAAACCGCTGAAACATACAGCGAAGTTGTTGAGGGTATGCAGTTTGACCGCGGTTACCTCTCTCCATACATGGTAACTGATACAGAGAAGATGGAAGCAGTTCTCGACGATCCCTACATTCTTATCACAGACAAGAAAATTGCAAATATTCAGGACATTCTTCCCATCCTTGAACAGATTGTTCAGCAGGGTAAGAAGCTTCTTATCATTGCTGAAGATATTGAGGGCGAAGCTCTTACAACTCTTATCGTAAATAAGCTCCGCGGAACATTTACCTGCGTTGCAGTTAAGGCTCCCGGTTTTGGTGACAGAAGAAAGGCTATGCTTCAGGATATCGCAATCCTGACAGGCGGTACTGTTATCAGTGAAGAGCTTGGTCTTGAACTCAAGGATGCCGACTTCAGCCAGCTTGGACGTTGCCGTCAGGCAAAAATCCTCAAGGAAGCTACAATCCTTGTAGACGGTATGGGCGATACTCAGTTGATCAAAGACAGAGTAGGCCAGATAAAGAGTGAAATCGAATCTACCACAAGCGAATTTGACCGCGAAAAACTTCAGGAAAGACTTGCAAAACTTGCAGGCGGTGTTGCAGTAATCAAGGTTGGTGCAGCTACTGAAACTGAAATGAAAGAAATGAAACTTCGTATCGAAGACGCTCTTGCAGCAACAAGAGCCGCTGTTGAAGAAGGCATCGTTGCAGGCGGCGGCACAAGCTATATTGCCGCAACTGCTTGCGTTAAGGAGCTTGTTGAAACTCTTTCAGGCGACGAAAAGACAGGTGCATCAATTGTTCTTCGCGCTATCGAAGAACCCGTTAAGCAGATTTGTGCAAATGCAGGTATTGAGGGCGCTGTTGTTGTTGAAAAGATTAAGACAGGCGAAAAGGGTATCGGTTACAATGCCCTTACTGACGAGTATGTTGATATGATGAAGGCAGGTATAGTTGACCCTGCAAAGGTAACAAGAAGCGCACTTCAGAATGCAGCAAGTGTTGCAAGTATGGTTCTTACAACCGAAAGTATTGTTGCTGATAAGCCTCAGGAGGATAATGCGGCTGCAGCAGCGGCGCAGGCAGCAGCAATGGGCGGCGGAATGTACTAATATATTCTCGGTTCCTAATTCAGCGCAGAACACTTTAAGGAAAAATAATTATAAAGTGCTTGAAATTGAAATAACTGATTATTTCAAAAATATACTTGAAAATGTTTTTGGTAGGGATTCGTTTTTACGAATCCCTATTTTTATGCCTTAAAGTTATCGGCAAACTTCACCCGAGGAGTACCTTTGTACACCTACGGGTTCAGTTTACCAATTCTGCATCTGAATTAGTTCACCTTCTCTTCTTTTGCGCAGAATACAATTTATAAATCAAAACGAGTGTATCGATTGATACACTCGTTTTTTTATTCCAGTATTCCGTATTTAAGTTTTATTCGTTCGAGTTTTTCTATCATTGCTTCTGCACAGGTATAAAGAAATACTGCCGTTGATACACCGTGTATAACATTAAATCCTAATCCTGCTGCAAGGACTGATAAAAAATAGTCCCATGTCGGCATTGAAACATAAGAAAGAAAACTGAGGTCTGCAATCGGTCCGTAAATAACAAATATTGAAATCAACCCAAAAAGCGATAATCCGACACGCGTCTTACGAACTTTTGGATTGTGGAAAATAAGTCCCGCAAGATATCCTATCGCTGCAAAGCCAAACATCTGCCACGGTGTCCATGGTCCTTGTCCAAAATAAAAATTCGACACAAACGCACTTATCGCGCCCGTCAGAAAGCCGCTTTCTGCGCCAAAAGCTATTCCCGTTATTATAACTACTGCCGCGAGGGGCTTGAATTGAGGAAGTGCGACAAACGCTATTCTTCCTGCTATGCCGATTGCACACAGGACACTTATCACTACTATCTCGCGCGTTGATGGTTTTCTTTTTTCAAACGAAAGTGCAAATGGAAGAATCGCCTCAAGCACAAGAAGAAGGCATATGAAATAATATTTCTTGTCGTCAAAAACATAAAGTCCGAGAAGTACCGTGAGGGGCATCAGCACTAAAAGAGTAAGTGCCCCCGAAAGAAATCCTCGTCCGATTTTCCGCTCTTTTTTCTGGGTCTTAACGACGATTTGGTTTCCGAGGTTTTTTTGCGGAATTATCAGATTTGCCGCTATTCCAAAAGAAAGGATTACTCCAAAATCCACCACATAGGTACGCCAGTCGTTATATCTGCCTTCGAATTTTGTTATAAGAAAAAGTCCGACTATTGCGAAAAATATTCCTGTCAAAAGCTTTATGGATTTATTCTTTTTATTTTCAGGCTTATCTTTTTCTTCTTTTTTTTGTGGCTTTTTCGGGAGTGGTGTAAAGCTATCCTCGTTTACTGTGCCGCCACAGGCTGTTATAACATCTTCCGTTGTAACGCAGTTTTCCAGGATGCCCCTTGTCATACGGTTTGCGGCTGTTGTGTAAAAGCTTTTCCCCGCAAAAAAGGCTGACGGAGTGTTTTCGCTGACAATACCGCCGTCAAAAAACATTGCACAACGGTCAGCAAATTTTGCGCAGAATTCAACATCGTGCGAAACCATAATTATTGTGACGCCTTCATTTTTAAGTGACGTAAGTATGCCCGCAAGCTTGTTTTTAAAATGAGCATCCATACCCTTTGTAGGCTCATCAAGAAGCAAAAGGTCAGGTTTTCGGAGAAGAACCTTTGCAAGTGCACTACGCTGCATCTCACCACCCGAAAGGTCGTAGGGGTGTCTGTCTAAAAGATTCTCAAGCTCGCAAAGAGATACGATTTGTGAGAATTTTTCTTCTTCCCCTTTTGAAAGCATACTTTTTATGTCTTCTTCTACGGTTTTCCCCGTAAAAAGTGTCTGCGGATTTTGAGGAAGGAGCGCGCTCACCACATTTTCGCCGTTTATTTTCACTTCTCCGCGATATGGCTTGCTTATTTTGCTTATAAGGGACAACGCCGTCGTTTTACCGCTTCCGTTACCGCCTAATATAGCATATAACTCGCCTTTTCTTACCTTAAAGCTGAGCGACTTTAATACATCGGGGAGATTTTTTTCGTATCTGAAATACACATCGTTTAACTCCAGAATTGACTCTCCGCAGATGCCTTCATCAGGCTTTTTTATGTCTTTAATTGCGTGTTCCTTCACATAGTCAAAAAGGAAGTCTCTTCCCTCTCTAACAGTGACGGGGTTCTTTTCGTCATCTTTGACGGAGGCAAAAACGCGCATTGCCGCAGGCATAGCCTCGAGCATTGTGCTTTTTTGGTTTTTCAGGATTTGCGCGGCCTTGTTGGGATTTCCGCAGAAGGTTATTCTGCCTTCTTCCATAACAACCATTTTATCTGTAAATGCGAGCGCTTCTTCAAGACGTTGCTCGGAAAGAATTACCGTTACACCAAGCTCACGGTTAATTTTTGCAACTGCCTCCAAAAGCTCCTGTGATGCAATTGGGTCAAGCTGACTTGTAGGCTCGTCCAGTATCAAAACCGACGGTTGCATAACCATAACGGATGCAAGGTTTAATAGCTGTTTCTGTCCGCCCGAAAGGTCGGTTGTTTTTTTATAAAACCACTCTTCTATACCGAAGAAGGATGCCATTTCCGCAACTCGCGCACGGATTTCGTCATTTTTAACGCCAAGGCTTTCAAGGCCGAAAGCAAGCTCGTGCCATACCTTGTCAGTTACAATCTGATTTTCGGGTGATTGCATTACAAAACCGATTTTCTCAGTTTGCGTTCTGCTATCAAGTAAGGAGACATTGCTTCCTTCAAAAAGGATTGTTCCGCTTTTTTCACCGTTTGGAGAAAGGATGGGCTTTAGCAGTCTCAGCAGTGTGGATTTACCGCATCCCGACGGACCGCAAAGCGTTAAAAATTCGCCCCTGTTCACAGTAAGTGTAATTTCACGAAGCGCCCGAGAGTGCGAGGTGGGATATTTAAATGTCAGGTTTTCTATTTTATAGCTTTCCATCTTATCGCCTCCCTCAACTCAATAATAATGGGTGTCATGCATAAAAGAAAATATGCAAGATGAACTGTCAGCACCGACAATGAAAACTCTCCGATTCTGAAAACAGGGAAATATGTATAGTATAAAACTCCCTTATATAGTCCTGCAAATATTATTACAGTAAGCAAAATCATCCACAAAAGCACCTTGAAATCTCTTTTGTCAAAACGAAAAATAGAATATGCCGTTCTGCCTTCAAGTCCGTAGCCGCGGCTTTTCATACTGTCGGCGGTTTCCACAGCATTCTCAAGCGACCATGTGACAAGGATTGAAAGTATTTTTATTGCACAGCGTATGCGCTTTATGATACTGCCTTCTTTTATGTCATAGCCGAGTGTTTTTTGCACTGTAGTAATTTCCCGAAGCCTTGCTATAAATGTCGGTACAAAGCGCAGTGTCATAGATATTACCAGTGCAAGTGACGGAATGATTCTGCCGAAAAGATAGATAAATTTATCACTTGTCATAATCTCATTATAAGCTGAAAAGTGAAGTATTACCGCCGCAAGCATAGTCGTCGCGGCAATGCCGTAATAAAACGATTCCGCCGTCAAGGGATTTCCGCTTGGCAAATATGTAATTATAGTTATTCCTGCGTGATTGAAAAGCGGATTTACTACAGCACCGAGAAGTATCATTGGAACTGCTGAGGCAATACTTATAAGCGCGGCTTTTCTGCCCCTCAAAACAAATATGTATAAAATGGCGCACAAAAGCGTTATTCCAAGCGATACGGGGTGCATCAGGAACATAGAAAGCCCTATCACGCACAGAAAATATATGAAATTTACTATTGGATGATATGTCTTAAATTCCTTCAAGTTGCACCTCTTTCGTAAGTTATTTTACATCCTTTCCCAAAGCGCAGGTATATACCCATTCTATACGGTCGCCCTCTTTAAGAGCGTATCTCGAACAGCCATAATTGGGGAACCATCCGTTGACGCTGTACATCCAGCCTGATAATTCTCCGCAATCAAATTCATACAGATTGTGAATACCCTCTATATATGCGCTGTTATATATGGGTGCGCTTACATATTCCATATGAATACCGTTTCTTCTGGTTTCACGCAGAAGAACATTGAAAACGCTTTCTCCCTCGTAAAATGTGACCTCTTTTTCAGCAAGGATTACTCCGTCATTGGGAACAAGTGTCCATTTTGCTTCATCAAGATAGTCAAGATTGTTAAGAAGTGTATCACACCTTATCGAGAGCGTGCAGGTCATTTCTTTGTCACTTATAGTAACTGTATGCGGCTCAATGGGAACGGGGTATCCTTCCGGAACGGGTTGTGTCTGATATTCGTCAAGACCTGTTTCCTCATTGATTTTCATACCCTGAAGAACACTGTAATCAACATCTTCTTTTTCGGGAGAGGCAGAAAAGTCCTCTTTTTCTTCGGTAGCCGGTTCTCCCTCTTTTTCAGCAAGGTCAGGTGTTACCGTCTGCACAGATGTGCTCTGCGTTTCATTTTCCGAAGGTTTTTCGGGAGGTATATTCCCTCCCCGGTTATATGTAAAGAAGAGAATTGCCGCCACTATAATAAGAAAGAGTATTTTTCCCTTGTGTTTTTTAAGAAATGTCAAATTCTTTCCACCCTTTCCAGAAGGTTGTACACCATTTGTGCAATTTCAGCCCGTGTTACCTCTTTTTTAGGGAGAATTTCAAGTCCCTCTTCATTTATTATACCTTCACTGATGCAAAATGCAAGCGGTTTTATCGCCCAGTCAGATGTTTTGATATAGTCAACATACATTGACAGAATATCACGTGATGCCATTGTTTCCATATCGGTATTCATCCCCATAAGCTTTGCACTGCGCGAAAGCATAACGGCGCTCTCCTGTCGCGTAATGGTGCCGTAGGGATTAAACAGGTTGTTCCCTACTCCGTTTATGATGCCGCACTCATAGGCAGTAGCAACATAGGTGTAAAACCAGTCATTTTCACAAACATCTGAAAAAACCTTTTCTTCTTTCAATTCAAGTCCGAGCGCTTTTACAATAATTGTTGCGAATTCAGCACGTGTCATTGTGTTTTCAGGGTCAAAAACGTTCTCGCTTTTTCCGTTGATTATGCCTTTTTGAGCAAGTCTTTTTATAGCCTCTTCGTTTTTGTGATTCTTTGTGTCGATGAAGGATATTTCTTTTGTGACTGTGCTTTCTTCGTTTTTGATTTCGCTCTCTTCTATTTTAAGAGAGTCTGTCATATCATTTATTTTCGGCATTCCGTTTTCAAAGCGGTACAGCGAAACAAGAGCATAACACGCCTGCTCGGTTGCCATTTGATTTACAGAGCCGCTGCGGATATGTTTAAAGCCTTTCTCATCGCGATAGGAAAGCAAATCATCAAGCACAGTTTTTCCGTCCTTAACAAAACGGGGCGAGTCATATTTTATCCCGAGCGCGCAGAGTGCCGAAAGCACCTGTGCACTGCTTTCACAGGTTTCTCCACCTGAAAATCCGCCACTTTCATTTTGCCTTTTTTCAAGAAAATTAAGTCCATTTTCCACGGCACTATTCACCTTGTCAGAAGAAAGGTAACCTGAAAGTGCAGAAAGTGCCATAGCGGTAATATCAATATCGGAGGGCGCTCCTTTTGAAAGCGCCCATCCTCCGTCAGTATTCTGACTTTCGAGAATGTATTCAATATACATATCCCTTGTTGCCTGTGTTTTTGCGTCGGGATTTTCGGGAATTTCATAATTTTTACTGTCAAGCGCAATAAGCGCCCAGATTGCTCCGTTTACTCCCTGCCAGATTGTTTTTTCAAAATCGCCAAGGGGCAAAAGAAGGTTATGCCGCGAAACATCTGCGGGATTCTTCCCTATTGCAGTCAGTGCGAGAATTACTCTTGAATACTCTGTATATTTTCTATTATGCAGAACTCCGTTTTTCACTGCGACATATTTTTCTACGGCATTATAATAGTCGGAAAAATATTTATCTTCGATTTCTACTCCGCTTCTCGCAAGTGCTATAATAGCCCATTCGCCGCCTATCGAACCGACCTGCGGTTCTGTTACAGTTTCGTATATATATTGAGCGGTATCTGTCATAGCTTTGTCCGAATAGTCTGACGCAAGTGCGGATGTGAAAAAGCATAAAGCCATTACGAAAGTCAAAAATATTGATATGATTTTTTTCATTGTAATCTCCTTACAAAGCGAGAGTTTTATTTTTCTACATTCTCGCAAAAGCGCATAAGAATTGTGGCAACCTGTGCACGGGTTGCGGTATCTTTGGGACACAAAGTTGCGTCACTTGTTCCATTTACAAGCGTTACTCCATTTGCCCACTTAATCGCGTCGAGTGCCCAGTCACTTACATCATTCGTATCTTCAAAGGCTGAAATATCCGCTCTGGTACTTATATCATGCCCCTGCATCTTTGCAAAGCGATAGATAATGAGCGCCATTTGTTCACGGGTGATGTCTTCATTGGGTGCAAATTTGTTTTCGCTTACACCACTTACGATATTATTCTCTGCCGCCCAAGCTACTGCGTCTGTATACCACTGCCCTGATTCTACGTCTTCAAAACTATGATTACTTGTTTTGCTTTCGGGCTTTGCCATTCTGTAAAGAACGGTTACGAGCATTGCCCTTGACATTTTGCTTTCCGGCTCAAAGCCGTTTTCCGTGCCCTGCATAAGACTGTTTTCGTATACATATTTTACGGATTCATAGTGCCAGTCATCTTTTTTAATATCGGAAAATGTCGTTTCTGTAAATACAGGTTTAGCGGTGGTTTCATCTTCCTTTTTTTCTTCCTCTTTTTTAACAGTTGAAGAAGTTGTGCCTGAATAGAAGGGATCTCCAATATCTGCACCAAGTTGACAAGTATACTGCCACTTGATTGTATCACCGTTTTTCACTTCAAAATCAGATGCTCCATATTCTATAAAGGTTTTATTGAGTGTAATCATCCAGCCCGAGCCACTGCCGGCGTCAAACTCGCCAAAGGAATCGTAGTCAATTCCTTTATGTGTAAAATCTCCGATTGCTGAGAGATAAAATCCGTCCTTTGTAGTACCTGTATACTGATATGTAAATTCCTTTGCATCAAGGAGCCTGAGGGTTACATCCGCAACAGTGTCACCCTCGGCAAAAGGCACTTGTGTTGTTAAAATTATAGTTCCGAGTGCGTCGGGATATTTTATATTTTCTTCGCCTTCAACACGCTTTTCTTTATCCACAAAACTGATTTTTACATAACCTGCAATTTCATCGCCCTCAATATCAAATTCAAGCGAGGGTTTGGATGAAGAAGTATTCTCTTTTTCTTTAACTGTCAGAGTAATGGTGTGTGCATCACTTTCTGTCTTGCCATCATTTGCAGTAAATACTATTGTATATGTGCCCGTTGCATCGGGGGTAAATGTGTAGTATTCTTCGATTGCGGCAGTTTCGCCCTCGCCAACCTTTGCGGTATATGTCATGGTATCGCCGTCACGGTCAGTAAATACTCTTGACATACTGAGTGCATAGGTTCCACCGAGGTTCAAGGTTGCGCTCTGCGGAGCGGTTTCGCGGATGAACGGCGCGGTGTTATCGCTCGGCAACATTCCAATACTTACTATAATATCGGGAAGAATACTGCGAGTTGTAAATGTAGTCTGGCTGCCTCTTGTTCCGCTACCGCTGTCGGGAATATTTCTGTGGCTGTCGCCATCATCTGAAAATCCCTGAACACCAATTACACCAACGCCGATATAACCGTCTGTGAGTTTGAATTCTGTTTTCTCGCTTTCGGAGGGAACTGTGAATTCCATAGTAGTACCATTCAGCGAGAAATCATACTGTTTTCCTGTGCTGGTAATAGTTTCTTCTCCAAAACTGTATCGGATATGTGCTTTGCTGTCTCCGTCTGTGTTTCCGCTGTATCCGGGGTTGAATGTGCCCGAAATCTTCGGCACAGGAGTATGCACTCCAACGAGTTTAAGGCTTGCCTCATCCCCTGCAGCTATAGGTTTATCGGGGTTTGTAAGGTTTTTGACAACAAGTTCAACCTTATCTCCGCGCACTATCTGATATGCTACACCAAGGTCTGTGGTAACACGGATAATGTTGTTGCCGGATACGATTGGCGCGGTATAAATACCATCTGTTCCTTCAATAACTGTGTAGTTTTCGCCTTTGTCAGAGGAAACTGCAACCTCGGTTATATTTCCGTCTGCCAATGAGGGAGAAAGTTTGATTTCGCCGCTCTCTCCAAAGAAGTATACTGTATCAAATTCACTATCCCAGGGCTTTTTATTTGCCTCCTGATAAACTGTGCTTCCCTCACTTGTCCTGCACTCGATACCAAAATCGACATCGGGTGTTTCAGAGCCTACAGTAACGACAAAAAGACCTGTCCTTGCATCATCGGTTGCACCGTAAAATCCTGCGTATGAACCGCCGTCAATTACCATTGCATCATATGTTACTTCGACAATCGCGGTTCCCTCTCCGATTGCGGTAAGTGTGCGCCAGTTTCCGCTGCCGTTGGTCATTGGCTGATTTTCATAAGGTGTAAGGCTTACCACATCCTCGCCTGAAATTATATTGAAATTAAAGTCAGGTGCAATTATGTGATTCATATGGTTATTGATAATTTCCCATGCTCTGTAACCTTTAATTGTTTTGCTTTCGCCTACAGAAAGAGAAAGATGATTTTGCTGATTTATGTTAAGAAGCAAACTGTCGTCAGCCACACTTGATGCGTCTGTTCCTGCCTTAGCATAATCAACTCTGTCTTTTGGAAGAGCATCTTCCTCGGAATAAAGCACAGTTGCTGAGTTGCGAGTGAGATAACCTGCCTTTGTAATTTTTCCGTCCATTGACACACGGTAACTGAGGTCTCCATTCGCGGCAAAATAATGTGTAGATGTGCCATCTTCGTTATCAACTGTTGCCAGTGGTTCATATACAGTATGAACATAGTAGTTGTTTGAATACTTAAAGAGTTTTGCGACGGCTCCCGTAGTGGTAATAACGGTTTTAGGATTCTTGTACGATACCTTGATTGTAACTTTATTTATATCTTCACTTAAAGTAACTGTTTCACTTGCCGTGTTGTATTTAGAAGTTTCTGACGGTGTTGCAGTGAAGGTGTATTCCATTTCAGTTAAAAGCAAATACTTTCCGTCAACGCCTACCGCCTTGTGATTATCATAGGAAACTCCTACTGTACCTGCAATCACGCTGTCGCTAAAATCTGTAATTTCTGTTTGAACTTTGCAAAGCGAAATACTGCTTCCGCTTGCTGCAGGGATTGTCATACCTCCAAAATTCTCATCACGCACAGAAATACCTGAAATGTTTTCAGGTACAGAAACTGTATAAGGAGTCTTATCATTAGATGTTTCTCCTGCAACTGCTGTCAGTGCATCACCAAGGATATCTGCGCCATTTTCATCATAGCCGTTTGTGACATAAAATGCGGGAGTTATATCACTCGGGAGCATAACAGTCATATCATATGTTATATCCGAGTTTGTCACAGTAAGTGTAACCGTGTATGAGTCTTCAGATGTTGCGATGGAGTCGCTTGCAAAAAACTCAAGCGTATATGTTCCGCCGACTGTCGGGGTTAAACTGTAATTTTCATCAGCCACAACCGCCGCTTCTCCGTTTACCTTTACAGTATAAGTAAGGGTATCGCCGTCTGCATCGGAGAATACATCAGAAAGGTCAAGTGTATATGCTGCTCCTGCAACGACTTCAGCGCTGCAAGCTATTTCCTGCCCGTCAGAAAGAGTGGGAATTTCATTCTCAATAGCGTAGTTTATTTTATAGGTAGTGTAGTTGTTGTTGGTTACAGTAGGGTTAGAATCATATAGATAGAATGTAAATACGCCGAGGCCGTTATTAAGAGTGGTTGTTTTTTGTGTAAACTTATTATTTACCGCTTTTCCACTTGATGTGCCACTCGTTCCCGTTTTTGTTGTAAGAAAAGGGAGTCCTCCATTTTGTGTCAGGTTAAAAGTTGCCGTTATGTTACTGTCAATCCCATAACTGCGGGGAATATTTACAAATATTGTTTTATCCTGAATTGATGCAGTAAGCCCCTCAATATTTTCCCCTTCTGAATCTGTGAATTGCACATAGTTTACACCGCCGTTGGAGGTTTCAATACCAAGCCACACACCGCTTGTAATTTCGCCGATATCGGCAGTTACGGTAACTGTATCAGGGCAATCGCCTCCAAATTCATTGGATGCTGCGAAAGTATATGTATAGCTACCTGCTACAGAAGGTGTAAAACTGTATTTCTTATCAGGAAGTTCTTCCTTTGTTCCATCTTCATTTACCAGATAATATGTATCTGCTCCTTCAAAATACCCAGCTATATCAATAACATTCTCAGCACCTGTATATCCTTCAATACTATCCTCTGTTTTCAGGCAAACGGGGGGTGTCGTAGGAACAATCTCAATATTGATAGTCTTTGTTACCGCGCTCATCAACCCTTTTGCGTAGATGGTAGCGGTAGCCTCTCCGCCTTCCAGCACGAGAGCACCTTTTTTTGCACTCTTAATATCCGTTCCGTTTAGTGTAGCCGAACTAAACCTTGTCGAAAACTTGCCACCGACTGTAAATGCAAGTTCAAGCTCGGCATCCTCCGCTGTATCGGGATTAAGTTTTAAGGTACAATTATTGCCGTTCCATACATATGAATATACATCGGCACCGGCAATACTCAGAGTATCAATATAAGCATAACTGTCGCCCCAGTTTGTACCATCTGTACCATTGGTATAAATAACTGTGGGCACATTGTCATCTGCAATACCTGTTACAGCAAGAGAAAAAGCCATAATTACGGCAATAATAAGTGATAATATTTTCTTCATCTGTGACATTTTAAGCCATCCTTTCGTTTTTAATTGCAGTTTTTCTATCGCATTTTTTTACTGTTTTCCACCTCCACACCGCAGTAATGCGAAATAAAAAAACTGCGGCTAAAATGCCACAGCTGTATGCCTGTGTTACTTTTGTATCTGCCCGGCAGCAGATACAAATCGCCCTTTTACCAAAAATTGTGGTAAGAACGACACCATCAATGCAGGTCTTCTGACTTACGCCCTCAAACGAATGTATTTTAGCCTTCCCAATTCCTCAGTGACCGGCTTTCGCCGACAAATACATTCTCGGACGCTTACAGCGGCAGTTCCGTTCGGGATTTGCACCCGATTCTCTTTTCACCTGATATACCCACGCGGTATATCAGACACATTGTGTGAATTTATTCAATTCCTTATTATAATACCACCTATTTTTTGTAAAGTCAATATTTCCCGTGTGTAAACTTTTTTGTTTTAAGTAGACAAATGTAAAGAAATATTGTATAATGAATAGTATCAAAAACCAAGGAGAAAAAGTGTGAAAAAGCTGGCTTTCATATTTATTTTAATATTTGTCTGCCTTCTTCCCTGCGTAGCGTTTGCTCAGGGCTCTTTTTCGTACTCTTTTGAAACTCCCGAGGAGGACGAATTCTGGTCGGGGGGCATTTTTGACGGTTCGAATTATTTTGAAAGCGGGTACCCGCTTTATGTAAATAACCCCTTTGGCGAAGTAAAGGGCGCCCTTGTCACACACGTTCTTGACTATATGCCAACCGTAACTTTGGAAGGCGGTAAGGTTTATAACATAAGCGGACTTGTTTTTAACCCATTGAGTTCATATTCCCCATCTATTCGTTCTTCCGCAATTTCTGACAGTAACACAAACAACATAATTCTTACCGTAAATGGTATAGGTGACGAGTGGGCAAAATTCTCCAACACATTTTATGTAGGTGAAAGTGGCGAGTATCAGCTCTCTATTCATTTTGCAGACGGACATACGGACTTCGGTTTCTTTGCAGATGAGTTTATGCTTACAGAAGTCAATTGCACGATTTCTTCTATAAATGTTTTCGGACAGGGTGAAATCCTGATTCCCGCAGTCGGCAGTGTAACAAGTTACTACCGTCCTTATCTTCTGACAAGTGATAATCAGACTGTTGACATTCTTTCTCCGCGCGATATTCATTTTTCTGTCGGCAGTGCAAACGGAGTAAGTTTTAATCATCAGGAGTTTTCGCTTACCGTGACATCTGATGCGGCGGCAGCTTCCGGCGTTTATATTGACTGTGCACTGCGAAACAATGAGCTTCTTTCTCCGACATCGCTTTATGTTGAGTTTACCGACAATATGATAGATAACTCTTCATTTAGTGGCGAAGAGATGTTTTGGACAAGTTCTTCTGATTTGTCCGTTGCAGAAAACAGCGGTGAAAGATTTATCAGCGTTCCTACGAACGATTACGGTGATTTCGGTTATTTTGCGACAATCAATTATTCCTCGTCACAAATTCTGATGAAGGATTCTTTATATGTAATCCGTGCAAAAGTGAAGTCAGACAGTGCCAAACCGATTTCAGCAATCTACGCTAAAAACAGCGCAGAGGTAAAAGGCGGTACGCTCGTCTTTTCTATAAAGGATATTTCCGGTGAAGAATGGCGCGAAGTTTTTGCGGCATTTGTCCCCGAGCAGAGCGGTATATATGATATTGCTCTTGATTTGTGCTCGATGAATGACTGCACAATCTACATTGATGATATTACTCTTTCGTGTGAAACCAATGAGCCTGAATATATAACGCTTCACGCACCCGGTAATATCACGGTTCCTGTTGTCACTACGAAGTATCCTGTATCAGCGCTTCTTCGCGACCAGCTGGGAAATGTAATTCCGACGGACAATGTGGATATCTTGCTTTTAGAGCAAAACGCTTCGATTTATCTTGATGAAGAGCAAAATATAGTAGTTCATCCCGATACCCCTGCAGGTGTATATACTCTCTACGCAAGTTACTTTATAGACCAATCTATAAATGCAAAACTTAACTTTACAGTAAGTTATGACTTTATTGGAGACGGAGATTTTGAAAACACTGCTCCCAATGAATGGTGGATGGTATCCTCTCCGTTTGACAGCGACTTTTATATACGCCACGACGGATATGAAAGACGCGCTCTTGTGAACTGTCGCGGAAGCTATTTTATGCTCCTTAATAATTCCTACATTCACCTTATAGAGAATACTCCCTATGTATTTAATTCATCATTCGCCGTACCGACTGACTGTACTGCCACACTGTTTATGGAAACGCTTGACGGAAATGTTCTTCCCCTTGCACAGTTTTTCATACCCGCAGGAATAACACTTGAGGAAAAACTTTCACCTGAACTTTTCCTCGCGGAGGAAGATGCAGTAGGCAGAATTTTCCTTTATATTGAATCCGATAACGGAGAGCCTTTTTCAGTTTACGCGGACCATTTGTCGCTCAAAAGTGCATCTATTCTTGCGCTCAGTCCACGCATCACGGGACTTACTTACGTTAACGGAACGGCAGATGCTGAGTTTATTTTGTATAATTCTATTGCTGAAAACGAGGACTCTTCTGCCTGTTTTATAAGCTGGTATATGTCAGATGAAATGCATGGCAAATACAAAGAGCTTCCTTACAGCGGAAAGAGTATTTATTTCGATACTACATTCCTCAACAAGTATGTTTATTTTGAAGTTATCCCCATTTGCCCCATAACAGGATTTTCAGGTGAGGCTGTGCGCTCGGCACCGATTCTTATAACTTATCAGCCTGAAAATGAATTGTTTGCTTCAACTGTAAATTGGGATGTGCCGACAAAAGACTTCTTTGAAGACACGCTCTCTCATTGGAGCAACGAGTATATAAACATTCTCGCACAGAGCAATATTGTTTCAGGCAGAAAAGATGATATATTCGCTCCCGAAGAAGCTGTTACCCGAGCAGAATTTGCAAAGATGCTCGCTGTCGCTTTTTCAGTAGATTCCGTGTCAGATGATTTAGCGGTATTTACCGATATTTCCAAGGATGATTGGTATTATAAGCATGTAACTGCGCTTTATCTTGCAGGAATTGTAAACGGAACTTCTGAAAAAACCTTCTCGCCAAGTGAGGCTCTTACCCGAGAGCAGGCGGTTACTATGGTAACGAGGCTTTACGAGAAGGCGACATCTTCAACAGCATCTGTAAGTCATACATCGTTTGCTGATGAGGACGAAATTTCCGACTGGGCAATTATTTCTGCAAGAAAAGCATCAAGACTTAACATTGTAACAGGATTCCCCGACGGAACATTTGCACCGAAGGATTCTCTTACAAGAGCACAGGCGGCGGTGATTATTTACAACCTCGCAAATGCGCTTAAAAAATGATAGCAATTAATTTAAATATATTTAGAGGTGACAAAAATGGTTGAACTTAAAAACGAAATTTTAGAAGTAAAACTGACTGAAATCGGTGCAGAAATCAAAAGCGTTGTAAAAGACGGCGTAGAATACATGTGGCCGGGAAAGGAAATCTGGTTTCAGACTGCGCCGATGCTTTTCCCCATCTGCAGTGGTCTTAAGGACGGCAAATATTTCCTTGACGGCAAGGAATATCACATGGAAAAGCACGGTTTTACACGCAATACTCCTTTCACCCTTGAAAGCGCAGACAAAAAAAGCGTAACTTACCTTCTTTGCGAAAGTGAGGAAACACTCAAAGTTTATCCTTTCGCGTTTGAGCTTCGCATCGTTTACACTCTTGAAGGCGATAAAATTAAGGTAGAATACAGAGTTAAAAACAAAAACGACAGAAAGATGTACTTCTCAATCGGTGCTCACGAGGCGTATTACACACCTGAGGGCATTGATGCATATGATGTTATCTTCAGCGAGAAGGAAAGCCTCAAATCTTCATACTTTGCTGATGGAAATGTTCTTAACTCTACATTTTCTCTTACTGAGAATACTGATACGTATCACCTTACAGATAAGGTTTTTGAGGAGGTTGATTCTATTATAATCAGAACTCTTAAATCTCGCAGTGCTACTCTCCTCCACCGCGAAACAAAAAGAGGCGTTAAGGTAGATTTCCCGTTTGCAAGTTCTTTCCTTATCTGGCATATTAAGGGCGCTAATTACATATGCCTTGAGCCATGGGCAGGTTTCCCCGATGTTGAGGGCACAGACCACGACTTTACAAAAAAGGAAGGCATTATCCCCATTGAAGTCGGCGAAGAATATATTGGCGAACATACACTCACATTTATTTAAGCAAAAAAGCTGTAAGACAAATGTCTTACAGCTTTTCTACTGTTACTTCTTTATAGTATTGTTCCACCAGTTCCTGCGAAACCATACCCGTTTCTTCAAAACGGGTATTTGCAGTACCTGCCGCCATACCGAGTTTGATTGAATCTATTACATTCATCCCGCGTCTCAATCCTGTTGCAATTCCCGCAACGGTGCTGTCGCCTGAACCAACTGTGTTTTTGACCTTAACATCGGGTGAATTGAATTTATAGAATTCACCGTCAATATATGCCATTGCACCGTCTTTACCAAGTGTTATGAGAGGAAGTTCTATCCCCTTTTCGTGAAGAAAACTCAGTGCGTTTTTTACATCGTCAATCGACTGAATTTCCTTTTTCATAAGGAGGGACAATTCATAGCGATTTGGTTTTATCATAAAGGGGTTTGCTTCAATCACATCCTCTAAAACCTTGCCGCTTGCATCGACTACCACGCGCTTATCGTATGCCTTTGAAATGCGTACTATTTCGCAGTAAAAACTGCTGTCAAGCCCTTTCGGAAGGCTCCCTGATGCGCAAATAATGTCGTAATCGTCCGCATGATTTTCAAAGGCGTTTAAAAACTCTTCCCTTTGTGCTTGTGTTACGGAAGGTCCCTTTTCAAGAATTTCGCCCGAAAGTCCGTGCTTATCTGAAATATTTACACAAACCCGTGTCTCGCCGTCAACCTGAGTGAAGTCGGTTTTGATACCGAGTTTTTGAAGTTCGCTTTTTATATATTCTCCGTTAAAACCACCCACAAAGCCCATTGCAGCCGTGCTCTCGCCCATAATATGTGCAACACGCGCAACATTGAGCCCCTTTCCGCCTGCGCTATATACCATACGCTCGGGGCGGTGTACCTCACCCATTTTGAAACTATCTACAAAATAGACACGGTCAACTGTCGGGTTTGCAGTTATTGTAAGAATCATATTTATCACCTTCTACCTTATATTTTACATTATATCAGTTTTTATGCAAAAAGTCACTGCAAAGCAGTGACTTTTTAATTTATTTCTGTCTGTTTTTTGCTGCCTCAAGCTTTATATGTCTGCGCATCTTAACTTCGTGGCTGATGGGAGTAATATCCCCTGCAAGTGTAAGTGCCCATCTGGTTAACAAGGGACCGAACAGCTCATAAATCAGCACTGCAAAAAGTGTTATGTTGCGGATAAGATTACCCTCTGCACCAAGCTGCATTGCAGTAGCACACATTCCAAGAGCAACACCTGCCTGCGGTAAAAGTGTTATACCGAGGTATTTGCATATATTGGGTGCACATTTCACAGCCTTCGCACTGACGAAAGTACCAATATACTTACCAAGCGAACGGAATAAAATATACACGACGCCAATGAATACTATTGCAATATCAGTAAATACGCTAAGTTCAAGTTCTGCACCGCTTATTACAAAGAAAAGCGCAAAAAGCGGGCTTGTCCATTTGTCTGCCTGATCCATAAGGTCGTGTGATAAGGGACAGATATTGCAGAATACTGTACCAAGCATCATACAAACAAGAAGCGAAGAAAAGCCTACATGCACGGGCCCAACCTGAAAATCAAGCATTGAAAGAGAAACTGTCAAAAACACAAATGCGATTGTCATATTAAGACGGTTTGTGTTTGAGTTGAACATCTTTTCAAGTTGAGTAAGAATCCAACCCATAAGTGCCCCCAATGCAAGCGAACACACTATTTCAACCAGAGGATTGACGATGATTGAAAAAACATCTACTGTGCCTGTTACAAGTGTTTTTGCTATACCGAATGATACGGCAAAAACGATAAGACCAACGGCGTCGTCAAGTGCAACAATAGGCAAAAGAAGGTCGGTAAGAGGGCCTTTCGCCTTATACTGACGAACAACCATAAGTGTTGCAGCAGGAGCGGTTGCTGTTGCTATCGCACCGAGTGTAATAAGCTGTGCCACGGAAAGTGTGCCGGGGATAAATATATGCACACAAAAAAGTGCCAAGTCAACTAAAAGTGCTGCCGTAAGCGCCTGAAAAACACCGATAGCAAACGCCTGTTTACCTATATGTTTAAGGTCTTCTACCCTAAATTCATTACCGATAGAAAATGCAATAAATCCAAGCGCAACCTCAGAAATGAGTGCGAGTGCCTGCACCGCCGACATACTGTCGAATCCAAGTCCCTTAATGCCAAGAGCCCCTATACAATAGGGACCAATCAGCACACCTGCGATAAGGTATGCAGTAACTGACGGGAGTTTTAATGGCTTGAACGCTCGGGTCATTAAAAGACCTGCAAGAAGTGCGATTGATACTGATAATAATGTGCTCATTCTGATTACTTCCTTTGATACGCGGGACTCAGTCCCGTTTGCTTAAAAATTATGCCTGTAATATAATAAACCTATTGGCAGAAAGTGTCAAGCGTTTTTGAAAATTATTATCAGTTATTCAGGATTTTTATTATAAAAACTTTCGGATATCCACAGCAAGTTTTTCTTCAAGGTTTATAAGGCGTTTTGCAATGTCCTTGCTCACTTCGTCAGCCGCTTCGTATTTATTGAGATACTTGTTCAGCGACTTTACTCCCATGTTGCATCCGTCGGTCATAAGGTCGGCTATTGTATGATCGGATTCATTCATAACAAGCTTGATGTTTGTTTTCATCCAACTCATACCTTTCGCCACGGGATTAGGTTCTTTTCCGTCATCCTGATACTTGTCGAGCTGCGACTGAATTTCTTTGTCAAGTTTTTCGTGCTCGTCTTTACAGGTATCAAGCATCTCTCTTAACTCTTTCGAGTTAACGTAATCCATAACATCTTCAATTGAACTTGTTCCCATTTTCACTCCTGCATCACATTCGCGGAGGAGTTTTATTGTATCCTGTTCTACCATAACAAACAATCCTTTCTTCTTAATTTGCTGATATCTTCCCCGCATTGCAGTTAGTTATACATACTTCTGATGGAACTTCTTTGAAAAATCTATAGTTTTTTCCTTTACAGACCAACAAAACAGTGATATAATTTACTAAGTTGGAAATTTAGCTAAAGAGAGGAAAATAATTTTATGAAAAACGGTGTTTTTTACTCACTATTAACCGCAATTCTTTTTGTAACTTTAGAGCCGGTAAGTAAACTGATTGCAAACAGTGTCAATCCTTTTGCAATTACATTCTGGCGTTTCTTGATTGGCTCCTTAATTCTTCTGCCCTTTGCGCTGATTAAGATAAGAAAAGAAAAGATTACTCTTACTGCTCTTGATATAGTAAAAATGGCTCTTTTAGGCGTCCTTTGCATATGCGTCAGTATGCTTTCTCTTCAGGTTGCAGTAAAGCAGGCCGACACCCCATCTCTTATAGCAATCATTTTCTCAGCTAACTCTGTATTTACAATTTGCCTTGCTGTTCTTATCAACAAGGAAAAAATCACAGCAAATAAAATTATTGCTCTCGTGCTTGGTGTTATAGGTGTAGTTCTCTGTGCCGATTTCTCATCCGGCACAAACCTTACCTCTGTACTCCTCGCAGTTTTTTCTGCTGTTACATTCAGTCTCTATACTGTTATAAGCCAGAAATATACGAGAAAGTTCGGCGGTCTCATTCAGTCATCAATAGTCTTTTCCCTGGGAAGTATTATTCTTCTTATAGGACTTCTTTTTATGAATGTGGATATATCTATGCCGCTGGATTCAAGCTCACTTTTAATTATGCTGTACCTTGCATTGTTCGTAACAGGTCTTGGTTATATATGCTACTTTAAAGCAATTGAAAAGGGTGGCGCAATTATGGCATCTCTCGCTTTCTTTGCAAAACCGATTCTTACACCGTTTGCAACATTTTTTATAAACGGAATTACCCCTGCCCCGAAAGTATTTCTCTCTGTTGCTTTTATAGCGGCAGCGTCATATTTTGCAGTTTACTTCAAAAAGAAAAGTGCCTGATATACAAAAAATTGTGTGCAAGTTTTTATAAAAAACTTGACAAATACTATCTCATACTGTATAATTTTTAAGTGTCCGTTTGGAGCAATCCTTACTGATACTTAAATGTGGCCCGTTGGTCAAGCGGTTAAGACACCGCCCTTTCACGGCGGTAACACGAGTTCAAATCTCGTACGGGTCACCATACGGCCATTGGATTAGGTTCTGATCCTTTTTCAGCGGCTATAAGGGCTTTTAGCTCAGTTGGTTAGAGCAACCGGCTCATAACCGGTCGGTCCG